>JBBIIO010000078.1:0-5889 GCA_037446435.1 Armatimonadota bacterium | reverse complement strand
TATCGGATAAACTCGCGCGTTCTCTTTCGATGTACGGACTCAGGTTGGGGGGAGCGGGCAGACGTCTATCGGATAAACTGTCTGGAACCGGAAAACCCGCCCTCCCAACGGCCTTCCGGCCGCGCGGGCCAATATTCTTACCAGCTTTAGAACAGGCTCAACTGGGGAGGCGGCTCCTCTGGGTCTCGACGTTGGCGACCCTGGAAGATGAGCATTCGAGAGAATTGCATCTCTGTCAGCGCAAGGACGCGGACCTCGCCCAGAGGCGGCACCGCCTCTTCGACGCGCTGTTCGTGGACCTTCACGTTCTCAATCGTCGGACAGGGCCTGGCATAGACCGAATACTGCAGCATGACGAAGCCGTCGTCGATGAGCGCGTCGCGAAACTGTCGGTAGCAACGCTTCGCCTCTGGCGTATCAACTGGAAGGTCGTACATTGCAAGCAACCACATGCTTCTCATTCCTCCAAAGGCATCCAGCCTACGCATGGTAAAGCCTCCTTTTTCTCTTGTAGAAATTCCCGAAACCTCGTCACGCAGTGGCCGATCGCGGTGAGAATCGGGTAACGCCGCCGCTGCCAAATCGCTCTAAGGGTCAGTACACCCAACAAGACTTCCTTGACTTGCGGCGTCAGCTCCTCGGGTTCGCCGTGTTCTCTCACGTACTTCCAAACGATCGCGTCCACGAACGGGCGAAGGGGCTCCATCAGGTCGTCTGCCAGTGCGTACGAGTTGTACTGATTCTTGTGATGAATGCCGAGCGTCGGATGCATGCCTGCAATGCAGATGGACCGAGCGACGGCTGCGCGCATCACGGCGTAGCCGTAGTTGAGCATCGCGTTGATGCCCTCTTCGTGGCGCGCCCGAATGAACTCGTCGTCGAAGAGCGTGAGGAAGTAGCGTGAAGCGGCGGTTCCCTCAATGTTGTCGGGATCTCCCGGCCGCACAAAGGGTTTGAGGCGGCCCACCTTAGTATCCTTACCGATCAGCGCCTTTAGGACCCTTGACTGGTTTTCCAGCTTGGCGCGGACGATCGCCTGCCAAGCGGCAGCCTTGACTTCTTCCTTTGCGGCCACCTGGTTCCTCAGGATGAGGTTGTGCCGAGTCTGTCCCGCTATCGGCAGCATGAGCCCCGAGGGCAGGTGGTCTGCCCCGCACAGAACGACGGCAACCTTGTATTCAGCGCAGGCGGCAAGCAGCGTTTTCGTCAGCGCGATGCCGTGGCCATCCAGCACGAGGACGCCCAGATCTTCCAGCGGCACTCGAGCAATTTCCGTCCCGTCGCGCTCGATCCGGAGCGCGCGGTCCTTGTACGACAAGAAACTCGGGGTGCCGACCTCAACTACCCGGCTGATCGTCTGCATATTGGGGTTCCGAGCCGATCTCGTCTCCGAGCGGACTCAGAATCACCCTACGCAAGATTCGTGCCAAAGCATCTTGGCCCTTGACAACTACGTTGTTTTCTTTGATTTCCCTGGCGTCTCTTACAGGGCGGAGCATGATGCCGTTGTTCGACCGTTCAGTAATGCTAAATTTGGCGACACGCATAAGCCTCCGCCCGTGCTTCGGGTCGTCGTACTCGACGATGTCGTTCTTGCAGAGGAAGAGGAACGGCTTCCACTCGGGCCCGCGGTTCGAGTGCCGGGCGGAAAAGACGGGTTCGCCGCAGCTGGCGCGCGTGGCCGCTTCGATCATGGTGACCACTTCTAGTTCGCGTCGAATTCGGCCTTTGGCATCGGGCTTTGTGCTTTGCCAAATGATGCAATGGTGATTGCTGCCGAGGTCATACGCCGTCAGCGGCTCACCGTTCTCATCAAGGTAGACGAGTTGGCTGCCGACAACGACGGCGCGGCGGGTCTTCTTTCTTCTGTGCTCAGGGAGGGCTGCGATTGCTTTTTCGACCACTTCCCTGCTCGGCGGGGTCCGGCCGGTTTCCTCGTGTAGCGGCCCACCGACGTCCCGAGTTGGCTGGAACACGACGGGTGCGGCTTCGATAACCCGTGCGACGTCTTCCACGAACGTGGGCCAAGGCTTTTCCAGCTCAAACTTCTGAGCAAGCGTCCTTGGTACGTTTCTGTGTGTTTCCCTTGTTTTATAATACCCTGTGAGGCGTTGATACGTGCTGCGGTTCATCAGCGCTGTCACAATCGCATCGAGCGCGTGATGCCGGTGGTCGTCCCGACTCTTAAACGCACCCCTCTTGTTTGCGCTCTGCAGGCGTTCCCTCTCTTGATCCGTGAGTGGCAGCACCTCGTTTAGGCCCCAAAGCTTGCGCAGCTCGGCGGTCAAAGCGCCTCGTGTCACCTCAACGGGTATGCCGGTTGCCTTGACGGCTTCCATGACTTTCTTCGCAATGTACGAGGTGTCCGAGAAGTCTCGACCGACGAAGTCTGTTTTCTCAGATTTCTCCGCCAGGATGCGGTGCTTTTTCGATTTCGGCATCGACTTGATTGTGTTCAGGTAAGCCTTGATCTCGGCCCACCGCTGCTCGTCGTGACCGAACGCTTCGTAAGGTGTCTTGTCCCCTTTAGCCAAGTTGATTTGATTTGGCGCAATCGTCAGGTTCAAGTACGAATCATCGAGAGAGCGACTCCGTGGAATGATGTGGTCAATATCACACTCGTTGATGACCTGGTGAATCGTTAGCTCTTGTTCTGGCATGTAGGGCGACCGGCAACCGGCCTCTTGCCACAGGCGCACTTTGAGGACGTTGCGGCTGTCCTCATCGGGCAAGCCAGCTTCGCGCAAGGCCTTCTTTGCCGCTTCGTTGTACTTTTCTCTGCTCTTTTGGGCTTGTTGAACTTGCTGTCGTTGCTTATTTGTCCTCGCGACATCCCGCGGAAGTTCGATCCGGACGATGCTCGGCTTACCGTACTTCTTGATGATCGCGTTCAGCACGACCAGTGCGTTCGTTACGGCCCGCTGCACTACCGGATTGGCAATGTTGGTCAAGTTGGCAGCGTAATCCGCGGGATTTTCGGGCGTCTTCTCGGTGCTAACGTTTGGTTCCCGGAAGCCGGCTGCCTCTAGGGCTTCCGAGTAGACCATTCCCTTCCTTAGGAACGGCTCGATTCCGCGCAGTATCCGCGCACAGTGCTTGTTGTATCCATCCGGAAGTTTGGCGGTTGCTAAGTAGTAGATGTCATCGTCTGTTAGTCCGAAATCTCTCTGAAGGCCTGGCGCGATGTCTTTCACTTTTTGACAGGTCAAGATCCTATGAAGCAACCCATCTTTCGACTTGCCCTTGTTGCCATAGTTCGGCAAGCGAAGCCACTTGTCGCCAATGGCGTCACACATCACGATCGCGGTGCGATTACCCGGTAAGCCGTCAAGGCCTGAGGCGCCCTTCCTACGGCGGGGTTTCTTGCCACCCTCGCTAGGAGGGTTATCAGCGAAGTGCTCGTCCTCCCCGAGCTTGATCAGCTGCGAAGCCTTGTCCCAGCTGAGCTTCTTGCCGCTCAGGTCCAGTAGCGGAGGTTGGTCCAAAGCGTCGACAAGGATGTGAATCTCCTCAGGTCGGAGCCGGCGCTGCGACCCGTCTCTGCGGCATATGTTCAGCGACGTTAGCTTCTGTAAAATGACGCTGTGCTGGGAAAGCATCGTTGCCATGGGGCAGCGCTTCTTCTCAGGCAAGATCGAACAATAACCAACGAGCCCGGAAGTAGGTTTCAGCGGCCGTTGGAGAAAGACCGCCTCTCGGAGCTTGGCAACGTACTCGTCCGTAAGGACGTCAGCGTAGTAATGTCGTTGCGCGGCTATGATCGCATCGAACTCTTCTTCGTACATTCTTCGGTCACCGCGAATCCCGAGCACAGGTTCTCGCACTGCGTTTGTAGCAAGGTGCATCGCGGTATTCCGGTCAAGACCGCGGTCCGCCAAAGTTGAGTGCGTTTCCGAAACTTTGGCCTCGTCGCTGCCCTGCTGCAGAAGAAGCGAGAGTTTCTTAAGGTTGTCAAGGATCGCCGTACGATCTTTGGCCTTCAAGGAATCCCAAGTTGTCGCGCCCAGCGTTGCCCTAACCGCCTTCTCTATTGGCCGCGAGATCCTGGCTCCTGTGATTGCTCGCACTGGCCTGTTTTGCCGTATCTCCTTATACAGAAGTTCGCCGAGGGTTCTGGCCTCTCCCGCCTCGAGGCGACTGCGAGTGCGCTCGATGTTGTCGAGCACAGCCTTCGCCTCTTTTATGGCTTCCCTGTCGGCTTCTCCGTCTGCTTGCTCCTTATCGCTGCGCTCGACCGCCCTCCGCGCAAGGCGTGCGTCCAGCTCGCCGACGTTGGGAATGCCGATGAGTTTCAACGCCGCGGTGCTCAAATACCCTCTTCGCTTCGCGAGATGATAGATAGCCCGGCCGAACTCATGAGGCTCCATCTTTCGATCGAGGGCATCAGCTCGCGCCGCGTATGGGCAGAGGTTCGTCAGTACAGCGAACTGCTCCTCCCGGCTTGACGGAAGAAAGCCGGCGCCAGCAAGCAGGGTGCCAACCGAGCGTCTGCGCTGGCGCTTCCTACGAAGCTGCTTTCGCTGGCGACGCTTCTCGCCACGCTTTCTTCGAAACGAGACGAATTCGCCGCCCTCTTCTTCCCCCGCCTCGGGAAAGACATAGGAGCCAGCTGATACATGCTCCTTGCCGCCAGTGGGGACAACGATCGCCCACCCGACGCTGTTTGTCCCAAGATCTAATCCGACCTCAATCATTTTGCATGACAGCCCTTGACATGTTTCGGCCCTACCGGGTAAGATACCCTTATCCGATAGACGCCTGCCCGTTCCCTCCAACAAGCTTGGAGGAAACTCCAGGCGCAGGTATCCCCGTCAAGGGGAGCCTTGTATGGCCGCTACTCAGCCGCCGGGAGGCAACTCCCGGCGGCGAGGCCGCTTCCCGACTCATCTTCCCCGCGGAGCGCTCTTAGCGGGCCGGTGCAAGGTAGTAACCGTGCGGCGATACTGGATGGGGAAGCCGCGCCCTTGCCGTACCTCTGCTTCAGTTGAAACCCCAACATGCCACAGTAGAAGTCGAGCGCCCGCTTCAGATCCGCGACCTTCAGGTGCACGTGGGCGATGACGACGCCGGGGTGGATCGGTTCGGATGTCATGGCGCTATGCTACTCGGGAAGGCGCGGCGGGGGGCTACTCGCCCGACAAGAGCCTTAGCGCTTCCACCTGCGGCGGAGTCAACGGCAGGGTGCGGTTTCGCTGTTCCGGATACAGTTCCGCCTGCAACCACAGCTCGCGGCGGACGCTGGTCGCGACGCCGAGCTTGACGTTCCCCTCTTGCAGGTTCTTCATCAGCGCGGCGCTGTCGAAAAGAAACACGTGGCGTACGAGGAGCGACAGCGCATCGCGCGCCTTGCTCGCGGAGTGTTCGGGGCCGGCCAGGACGAGGTAGTAATCGGGCGGCGAGAGCGGATGGATGTCAAGTAGTCGCCCAAAGGCGGGATAGAACTTCACATTCACCGTCTTGCCTTTCAGGAGTCCGGAGGCGAAGACACCATCGTGCCCCTTGTGCGACGCCGAGGCCCAGAGCTTTATGTCGAAGATCGCCGCCGCGATGAACTCGCCGATGTGCCCGGTGGTCGCCGGGCGCTGGATGAGTCTGCTAATGCGCTCATCAATCGCGTTCCGGTCGGCGAGCAACTCCGCCAACGCGGAGACTGTTGCGAGGTCGGGCTGGGAGTGCATGCGGTTGATGATACCGACCAGAAACGGGCAGCGGGCGCAGTTGGGCGAATCGAGTAGACGTCTCCGACACCTCCCTCACCCCTTCATCGCCGGCAGGATCGTTCGCATGCGTCGCAGCGTGGTGTGGTAAGCCTCTTCGTCCCAGCCGAGGTCCTTCGCCAGCATCAGCGCGAGGGGGCGCGTGCCTGCCATGAACTCGCCGCGCGTGGTG
>JBBIIO010000077.1:0-1983 GCA_037446435.1 Armatimonadota bacterium | reverse complement strand
CGAGCCTCCGGCGAGCCGTCGCCACCGCTCAGCAACCCCGAAATCGTTGCTCGCGGGGACGCTCGCGCTCCCTGCGCTTCCTTGAAAGTTGCTCGCGGGACGCTCGCGCTCCCTGCAACCGTCGCGCACCAGCCAGGGAGGGCGAGCCTCTGGCGAGCCATCGCCACCGCACAGCAACCCCGAAATCGTTGCTCGCAGGGACGCTCGCGCTCCCTGCGCTTTCCGTGAAAGTTGCTCGCGGGACGCTCGCGCTCCCTGCGCCCATCGCGCACCAGCCAGGGAGGGCGAGCCTCCGGCGAGAAAACCGTGATTTCCCGGGTCTCGGCGCCCGCTCGGCGGATACGGCATAATGGGCAGGTCCCGTGGACGGCTGCACGGGGCATCACGGCTGTGCAAAAGGGATGTTTGCGCTCAACTTTTACTCGGATATCTACCTTGACGTTCTGAAGGCTCACCGCAAGACCGTCTCCATCAGGCTGGGAGACAAGACGGACAAGTACCGCTCCGGAGAGATCGTTTGGGTTACCGTCGGCCAGCGCTTTGGCAAGCGGCAGAAACTGTTCTCGGCGATCATTGACCGGGTAGATGTGAAACTGATTCGGGACCTTAGCCCCCGCGAGATTCAGCGCGAGAACCCCGCGTTCCACAGCGCGGAGGAGGTAGCCGCTCTGCTCTCCCGGATCTACGGCGAGCCGATTTCGCTGGACCACGTGGTCTCTGTCATCCACTTCAACCCTGTGGAGGAATGAGCAAGGATCAGACCTTCAGCGTCGAGACCGCCGCCCAGATGCTGGGGGTCGCCAAAGGCACTCTCCTCGCATGGGAGAAGAAGGGACGCATCCCTCCGGCGAAGCGTGACGAACGCGGCTGGCGCCAGTACACCATCCAGGACATCGAGGCGATGCGCCGTGAGGTGTATGGAGCGGAGTTCCCGTCCCTCGATATTTCGACCGCCGAGGTTGGGACGTCCAACCGCTTCGCCGGCGTGGTACACAGCGTCGAGTCGGAGGGGCTGCTGAGCGAGGTCGTCGTCGAGGTGGAGGGGGAGCACCGCCTGGTCGTGCACATGCCGCGCAAGGCGTGCCTTCGCCTGGCTCTTCGGAAGGGGTCAAGGGTAACCGTGTGGGTGCGGCCCGAGGACCTCATCCTCTCTCGCTGACGGGCTGACAGCGGCGCGGGTACTTCAAAGTCCAGCAAGAATACTGGGTTTCCTGTTTCGTTTACCTGGAACAAGCGGTTCGGAGGCGAGCAATCCTGCCGGGTTGACGTCTCCGGACGAGGGTGTCTTGGATGACGCCCAGATTGGGCGCCCGGGGCAAGAAAACCGTGATTGGGACCCTGCCCCGGCGCCACTCTAACCGCAGTCAAGGAGGATCGGAAAAGTGTCATTTCGTATCAACAACAACATCGAAGCGATGAACGCGCTGAGGAACCTCGGCCGGGTGTCCTTCGAATTCGGCAAGACAGTAACCAGACTCTCGACCGGCTTGAGGATCGTTACGGGCGCAGATGACCCGGCGGGCCTCATCATCTCGGAGAACTTCCGAGCCCAAATCGCCGGTCTCGACCAGGCCATTCAGAACAACCAGGACGCCATCAACTACGCCAAGACGGCGGAAGGCGCCCTCGACGAAGTAAGCCGCCTTCTGAAGGATGCGCGGAAGTTGGCGGTCGCGGCGAACAACACGGGAACGCTCGACGCCGCGGCGATTCAAGCCAACCAGAACCAACTTCGCTCGATCATCGAGTCCATTGACCGGATTGCAGTTCAGACACAGTTCGGCAAGAAGAAACTACTCGACGGCTCGGCGGGCATCGTCTCGCACGTGATTGACGCAACGAACTACGCCGCGATTAACATCGGCGGCACGTTCGGCGGATTCACCGTCAACGCCAGCGGCACGATCACCGTACAGGTGACCACGGCAGCCACGCGCGCCACGATCACCGGCTCGGTGGACCTGAGCGCCAGCGGCTTGAACA
>JBBIIO010000076.1:0-2288 GCA_037446435.1 Armatimonadota bacterium | reverse complement strand
CGCGGCTGGCCGGAGAGCCGCGTTGTGTGGACGTTTCTCATCGCGCAAGTTGCCCTGTCGGCGCTCGTGCTCACGGGGGTGCTGTCTTGAGGGACCATCGCGTCTGCGTTGTCGGTTTGGGTCGAGCCGGCATCGGCATGGCGGTCGCGCTGAAGCGAGCAGGGGCGGCGGTGCGCGCCGTGGACGAGAAGTCAGGCGACGCGCCGCAGATGATTCGCGCAGGAGACCGATTGGGTGGTCTCGACATCTCGATTCACACCGACTGGACAGGCTCCCTCAACTACGACACGCTTGACGCGCTGGCGCTCTCCCCCGGCATACCGCGCGACCACCCTGCCGTGCGCGGTGCGCTCGCTGCGGGCAAACCCGTATGGGGCGAGATGGAGGTCGCGTTTCGCGTTACCCGCTCGCCGATCGTCGCTATAACGGGAACGAACGGCAAGAGCACCGTCACTGCGCTGACGTGGCACATTCTCCGCACGGCGAACATCGGCGCGCACCTCTGCGGCAACATAGCCGGTGCGGGACTTGGTGAGCGCGCGATCGGCGAGGTCGCGGCGAGCAGCGCCGAGGACGAGTTCCTCGTCGCCGAAGTTAGCTCCTTCCAACTCGAGTGGGTTGACCAGTTCAGGCCGCGTGCCGCAACGATAACGAACATCTCGCCGGACCACCTCGACCGATACGCGACATTCGAAGAGTACGCGCAAACCAAGCAGCGGATATTCGCGCAGATGAAGGGCGAGGACATCGCGGTGCTGTCGCGGCTCCGCCCAGAGACGATTCCTGCTTCCGGCGTAGCGTGTCGAGCGGTGTACGTCGGCGGCGAAGGCGACGACGCTTCGGTCGGCGAGGGCGGAGTGGCGTTCGCCGGTGGAGCGACGATCGAGGCGAGCGAAGTGCCTCTCCTCGGTAGGCACAACCTCGAGAACGTGGCTGCCGCAGGGCTGCTCGCTCACGCTTGTGGCGCGCCGTGGGCGGCGGTGGTCGAGGGAGTACGGACGTTTCGCGGCCTCGCAAATCGGATGGAAACGGTCGCGGAAGTGGGCGGCGTGACGTATATCAACAACTCGATGTGCACGAACCCGGAGGCGCTACGAGCGTCGGTAGCCGCCCTACAGAACGGAGTCCGCCTGCTTGCAGGCGGTATCTCGAAGGCGCCGCAAGCCTCCGACTTCCTGGGCGTCCTGGGAGCCAGTGTGACCGCAGCCTATCTGTTCGGTCGCGACGGTGAGGCGCTTGCCGAACAGTTCGAGGCGGACGGCATCAAGTGCCACCTGTTCGATACGATGGACGCGGCTTTCGACGCCGCGCACCGAGAGGCGCAACCGGGCGAAGCGGTGCTGCTATCTCCGGGCTGCGCCAGTTTCGACCAGTTCGCAAGTTTCGAAGAGCGCGGCGAACGGTTTCGCGCCCGCGTCCTATCCCTTATGGAGGCGGCGCGATGAGCAAACCGCGAATCTTCAGCGCGGAAGAGAAGCGCATCATCTTGCTCTCTCTCGCCTCGGCGCTCGTTGGGGTGCTGTGTATCTTCAGCGCGGGTATCCCCGAGGCGACGAGCATCGCCAGGAGTCAATGGTTCAAGCAGTGCCTTTGGGTTGCCGCGGGCATCGTGGCGTTCCTCGCGGTCCGAAGGCTGTCTCCCCCCACGCTGTATCGCTTGGCGCCGTATGCGTATGCCGCGACGGTGCTCGCGTGCGCGTTCGTCCTCTGGTTCCCAGGCATCGAGGCGGCGAACGGCGCCAAGCGTTGGATCTCGCTGGGGCCGTTCCAACTTCAGCCCGGGGAGTTCGCGAAGCCTGCGATGATCCTGTTCTTCGCCTGGACGCTCTCGCGCCGATTCCCGAAGTTGCCCGAGAAGTGGAGAGGAACTCCTCAATTTCTTGATCATATTTTGCCGCGTCTGGTGCCGCTTCTTGCCGCGGGATTGGTCTTCGTCCTCATCGAAAGGGAGCCGGACCTCGGAACGGCCGTCTTCGCGGTGTTCATTCCGTTCGGCATGTTGCTCGGCGGGGGTGCGCGGAGGCTTTTCGACCGATACGGCGGTCGCATCGTCTGGGGGCTAACTGTCCTCGGCGTCGGCCTGTCTGTCTTCTATGTCTTCGCCCAACCGTACCGTCTCGAGCGATTCACGACGTTTAGCCGGAGCGACAGCCGTGAGATGGTCTCAGGGCCCGCGTACCAGACGTTTTCGTCGAAGACGGCGATCGCGGTCGGCGGTCTGAGCGGCGTAGGCCCGGGGCGGGGGCATACGAAGTACGTGCTGCCGGCTGCGACCACCGACTTCATCT
>JBBIIO010000075.1:0-2570 GCA_037446435.1 Armatimonadota bacterium | reverse complement strand
GCTCCAGGGCGAAGAGGAACTGTTCCGCCGCACGCTGAGGCAGGGCATGGAGCGGTTCGCCGAGCTCGCCCCTCAGAGTGGCGTCTTCAAGGGCGCGGACGCGTTCTTCTTGTACGACACGCTCGGCTTTCCACTCGAAGTGACCCAAGAGCTTGCCGCGGAGCGCGGCATTGAGGTGGACGTCGAGGGCTTTCGCCGGTGTATGAAAGAGGCACAGGAGCGTTCCCGCGCCGCGCAAGGCGGAGGAAACGTCTTCGGCGACAAGGACGAGATTCTGCTCGTTGCCAGCAAGCACGCGAGTAGCGTGACGCCGTTCGTCGGCTATGAGGAACTCACCTGCCGGACGGAAATCGTCCAGGTCAGCCCGAGGTTCGGCTCGGACGGCCAAACCGACGGGCGGCTTCAACTCTGTCTCGCCGTGACGCCCTTCTATCCCGAGGGGGGAGGGCAAGTGGGAGACACCGGCACCATTCGAGGCGAGCGGTTCGCATTCGTCGTCGAAGACACATGGCGCGAGGGCGCGATGATATGGCACGATTGCCGCATCGAGAGCGTCAGCGCGCCTGAGCACAATGCTGCAAGCGCCGATCACCTGCTGGGCCTGTCACAAGACGAGATTCGCCCCATCCTCGAGACAGGAGTCTTCTTCCAACCCGTGCTCGCCGAAGTGGATGCGCAGCGTCGTCTTCACATCACCCGCAACCACACAGCGACGCACCTCTTGCACGCCGCCCTGCGCACCACGCTGGGCGAGCACGTCACGCAGGCCGGCTCGCTGGTCGCCCCCGACCGCTTGCGCTTCGACTTCACGCACGCCGAAGCGGTGTCGCAGGAGAGCCTCGCCGAAATCGAGCGCAGCATCAACGAGCAAGTTGCTGCCGCGCACGCCGTCGTCGTCGAGGAGGGCGTGCCGCTCGCGCAGGCGCGCGAGCGCGGGGCGATGATGCTGTTCGGTGAGAAGTACGGCGAGCGCGTGCGTGTCGTCGGCATTCCGGGCATCAGCCTTGAACTGTGCGGCGGTTGCCACGTCCGGTTCACCTCCGAGATTGGCCTCTTCAAGATTGTAAGCGAAGGTTCGTCGGCGAGCGGCGTTCGCAGGATCGAGGCGGTGACGGGCCTCGGGGCATACGAATGGGTCGCGTCCCGCGAGGCGCTCTTGCGCGAGACAGCCGCCCTGCTCAAGACGCCCGCACAAGACGTGCCGACCGCCGTCGAGCGCCTGCAGCAGCAGATTCGCCAACTCAAGAAGGCTGCCGAGCGCGCCGCGTCCGCCGGAGCGATTGACGTTCAGCCGGTTCCGCTCGATGGCGTTACGCTCTTTCCTGCGCTGAGGAACGACTTGGACGCGGCCTCCGCTCGCCGCCTTGTGGATGAACTCGCGGAGAAGGCGCCCGCCGCCGTCGCAGTGGTAGTCGCGCAGTCCGACGACAGGGTGACCATTCTTTGCCGCGCGACGCCCGAGTCGGTTTCAAAGGGAGCGCACGCGGGCGAGGTCGTGCGCGCAGCCGCTGAAGCCGTAGGCGGCAAAGGGGGCGGCAAGCCCGAGTTCGCCCAGGGCGGCGGCAAGGACCCGTCAAGGGCGCGCGATGCGCTCCAGGCAGCCGAGGCAGCACTTAGAGCCCAAGTGGGCGCGTGATCGCTGTCCAACCGCCTACTGGCCGGCTTGGCTTTGGGCAACCAACGCTTTCGCGCGCTCCATGCTGCCGAGCAGTTCTCGCCAGCGACGCAAGCGCATCGTGCCGGCTTCGCGATCCCACATGCCATACCCCTGAAGGGGCAGCGCCTCCAGCACCGTCAGGGCGTCCTTCATCGGTTCGTACGACGCGACAATGCCCAGGACAGCCGGTGGGCGCTGCTTCGGATCCCTTGACCAGTCGGCTTGGAGGCCTGAGAATAGGATATCTTGGGTCAAGTGCTCCAACTTTGGCCCGTCGTCTGTTGCCGTTACGGCGACCGACACGACCACCTCCCTGCCGTCCGGGTGGACGTACGCCCGGTCGAGGTAGAGCCTCTGGGTGGAGTCCAGGTGGTTGACCTCGTCGGCGCCTCGGGCCTCGAACCCGTCCATGCGCGGCTGGTAGAAGCGACGAAGGAAGGCGTCGAGCTTCGACTCATCCAGGCCCGTCGCTTGCTTCTCCTGCTCCGTCGCGTAGCGCAAGAGGGTTGCCGGGTCACCTCGCTCAAGGGCGTCCAGGCACTTCGCGGCTGCCTCCTCGAGGGTCTCGGCTCGGAACAGCAGCCGGTACGCCATGACCGCCGCGAACAGGACGAAGACGACGACCCCGGCAATTGCGATAGGCCAGCGGATCATGGCTTGGTCCTACGGGTGTTGGCAGTAGGTGTCACCGAAACACACCTTGTTCACGTCGCGATACTGTTCCGGGCCTTCATCAATTTTCTCAAATGTTCTGTTCATGATCTTTTCCTCCTTTGTATCTTGTGAGTGAAGTTGTGAAAATGTCGTCAATCCGGTGGGTCAGAGTACCACTCCAACCTGGTTGCATCGCCCGTCGAGTACTTGTTCACGACCTGGCCCGATAGCAGGAGCGCGATGCCGTGCTTCCTCGTCA
>JBBIIO010000074.1:0-2614 GCA_037446435.1 Armatimonadota bacterium | reverse complement strand
TGCTACCGACTGTGCCGGACCAGCAGTTCTTCGAAAAATACTTCGTTGCCATGCGCGAGGTACTAGAAGCGGTGGCCCAACGAACCTCTGCCGATGGACGGTGACCAAGGCCACTAAACGGGATTCGTACCCGGCGGGGTGAATCGAGGATGAAACATGTGCTCGATCACGCTTCCGTTTTGCCTTCCAGCGGCGTGTCTCCCCTCCCGCTGGCTACAATCAGGGCGTGGTTGTGCTCGACGGCGCGATGGGGACGGAGTTACAGCGCCGCGGGGCGAGGGTCGAGCTGCCGCTCTGGTCGGCGCAGGCGCTGCTCGACAACCCCGACCTCGTCTTGCAAATCCACCTCGAGTACGTCGAGGCGGGTGCGCAGGTGCTTACCGCGAACACCTTTAGGACGCAGCGGCGGACGCTCGAGAAGGTCGGGAAGGACCGTGCCGCCGCGCGCAGGCTCACCGCCCGCGCTGTGCAGCTCGCACGCGAGGCGGCGGGAACCCCCGCCCCCGCCCTCCACGCGAGAGGGGAGGGGGGTGCCGACCCCACCCCGCCCCTCCCCTCCAGAGGGGAGGGGGAGGGCGCTGGCTCGCGGGGACGCTCGCCCTCCCTGGCAAGGCGAGACGCTGGCTCGCGGGGACGCTCGCCCTCCAGAGGGGAGGGGGAGGACGCTGGCTCGCGGGGACGCTCGCCCTCCCTGGCAAGGCGAGTGCGCGTGGCCGGCTCGATTGCGCCGCTCGAGGATTGCTATCGCCCCGACCTCTCGCCCGGCGAAGCGGACGAGGAGTTCCGCGAACTCGCAGACTGGCTGATGGAGGCGGGGAGCGACCTGCTGCTCATCGAGACGATGAACAACCTAACGGAGACGCGCTCAGCCATCCGTGCGGCGCAGGGCGTCGAAGCCGAGTTCTGGGTGTCGGTGAACCCATCCAACCAGGATAGTGCCATGCTGCTGAGCGGCGAGGCTGTCGGCGAGGCGCTAAACATCGCCTACAACGAGGGCGCGAGCGCGTTCCTCGTTAACTGCGCGGGCATCGAGGTCATCGAGCGCGCACTCGCGCCGCTGGTCGAGCGCGCAAAGGTTCCGCTCGGGTGCTACGCGAACAACGGCGTGCCGGATGAGGAGTTCGGTTGGCGCTTCGATGAAGAGGTTCCGCCGAGCGCCTTTGCCGAGCACGCGGAGCGCGTTGCGGAGATGGGCGCCTCGATCGTGGGCGGTTGCTGCGGCACGACGCCCGAGCACATTCGCGCCATAGCCGAGGTACTCTCAAAGCGGCGATGAGGCGATTGCGGCGACTGTGCCCTCTTGTTGCGTTCCTTCTCGTTTCTGCCGGGACGTTCTTGGTCCTCGAGTCGCAATGCGGAACGGAGGTGAGCGCCGTTCCTCCGAAGGAGGGGCTTCGCGTCGCGACATGGAACGTGATGTTCCTCGATGAGGATGTTCCGGACGAGCGCCTCGCCAACCTCGCGAGCGTGATTCGCAACCTGAACGCCGACATCATCGCGTTTCAGGAGGTCTCAGACGTCGGGTCGCTCCGCGCGATCCTTCCGGCGGACTATGAGGTAGCGATGACGACCGAGCGCGGCTCGCAGAACCTCGCGCTTGCGGTTCGCGCTCCGTTGGAGATTCAGGCTGCACCGACCGCGCTGTTCGAAGGCGCGTCGTATGACGAGGCGTTTCCGGACAGCCGCGATCCGCTTCGCGTTTACGTCGCGACGCCTTCCGGCGCCCAACTGGCGGTGTACGTGGTCCACTTGAAGAGCCGAAGGGGAGGCAGGCGACAGACCGACTATCAGCGCGTCGCGGGAGCGAGCCTGCTTGCAGGTTGGATTCGCGCGCGCGGAGAGCAGAACGTCATCCTGCTCGGAGACTTCAACGACACGCCGGACGACGCAAGCCTGAACATCCTCGAAACCGGCGATCTCTTAGCAGTTGGCAGGATGGAGAACGAGGAGGAGCGGTTCCTGGTGAATCTTTGCGAGCCGCTCTTTGCTCGCGATATGGTGACGATGGAGGTGTACGCGCTATACCGCGGCTCGCCGATCCAGCCTGCCGTGCGCGGCGCGCGCAAAGAGAACGACCGCTGGCGCGGGAAGGACTACACCTATCCGAACGACCTCGTCATCGTTCAAACGATGTTCGACCAGATCCTCGTATCGAAGGCGCTTGCAGACGTTGTCGTCGGCGGCGAGGCGCGCATCTATGCAGGGGCGGACGCGCTGCGGGGGCTGAAGGGCAGCCGGGGCGAAGGCACCCTCGCTTCGGACCATCTGCCGGTATTCGCCGACTTCCGGATCGCCGTGCGGTGAGCGGCCCGTGCTAAAGCAGGCGGCGAACTTCCTCGAGCAGCGTCCAGGCGATGCGCGCCTTTGGCGCCTTGTCGAACCGTACCGACTCCCCTCCTCGAAGAAGCAGAACCCCTTCGTTCTCCTCGGTTTCGAAGCCTACGTCTGTGCGGCTGACGTCGTTGAGGAAGATCGCCGCCAATCCTTTTGCCTCCATCTTGTTGCGTGCAGATCTCTCATCCATGCCAGCCTCGGCTGCGAAGCCAACGATCTTCAACCCGGGCCGCTGGGATGCGACCGTCGCCAAGATGTCCGGGTTGGGGACTAAGGCAAG
>JBBIIO010000073.1:0-3072 GCA_037446435.1 Armatimonadota bacterium | reverse complement strand
CTGACGGGTCGAAGATCGCGTTTCTGACGGGTCGCGACGGGAACGCTGAGATCTACGCAATGAACGCAGATGGCACCGGTCAGACCAATCTGACGAACAACGCGGCGATTGACGTTTCCCCCGTCTGGCGGCCATAGATTCTCGTTTATCCTCGTGAGCGCGGCGTGATCTTCGCCGAGGCCGGGTCCCCGGAGAGCCCTGCCAAGCGCATGCCGTTACTGGTGCGCATTGTCGCCAGACTCTTGTGCGGTGCGATGGTGGTTCGCTAAGAGTCGAGACAAGCAGGGCTCTCCTTCTTTCTTCTCTTCGGCCTGTGGTTGGGGCTCAAGCCCAATCTGCACCGCGAGATGCTCGAGCGCATTCCAGAGCGGTCACAGCTCGCGTATGGACGGGCGTTCCCTGTGCGCTTGGCTCAGCGCCCCTTTGGATATCCAGATTCGGGACATCTGATGCGCGCCCACAACGCCATAATCCGCCCCCTATGAGCGCGCACATCGTCTATGGGGGATGGGAAGGGCACACGCCCAGAGAGACCGCAGAGTTGCTCGCCGCGCTCCTCGCCGAGGCGGGAGTCCGCACGGAACTGCACGACTCACTTGACCTCCTTGCGCGCGTCCCTGAGGATGCCACGCTGTTGGTACCAATCTGGACGATGGGCGCCCTCACGAACGACCAAGTGCGAGGAGTCTGCGACGCAGTTGAACGGGGGGTAGGGCTTGCCGGCTGTCATGGCGGAATGTGCGACGCGTTCCGGGAGTGTACGGAGTGGCAGTTCCTGACGGGGGGCCAGTTCGTAGCCCACCCCGGCGGCGAGGTGCGCTACACCGTGGTCATCGAAGACCGCGACCACCCCGTTACGCGCGGAATCGAAGACTTCATCGTCGAGGGCGAGCAGTACTACCATCACGTTGACCCCGCCGTCCACGTCCTGGCGACAACCCAGTTTCCCGTCGCAGACGGGCCGCACGCCGCCAACGGGCCGGTCACGATGCCGACCGTCTGGACGAAGCGCTGGGGCAAGGGCAGAGTGTTCTATTGCGCCATCGGGCATACAGCGGAAGAGATCGCTGCCGAGCCGGTGCGGACGCTTGTGCAGCGCGGTCTTCTCTGGGCAGGTAATCTGCTGCCCGACCGATGAAGGCGATTGTGAAGGCCGCGTCCGCGCCGGGCATCTCACTCCTCGACGTCAACGAACCGCCCCTGCAGCCGGGGCACGTGCGCGTGCGCGTGAAGTTCGGCAGCATCTGCGGCACCGACCTGCACATCTACGATTGGAACGAGTGGGCTGCTTCGCGCATCAGGACGCCGCGGATCATCGGCCACGAGTTTAGCGGCATCGTCGAAGAGGTCGCGTCGGACGTAACCACCCTGAAACCCGGCGACGAGGTCGCCAGCGAGTCGCACATCACCTGCGGCAGGTGTCGCCAGTGCCTCGAGGGCAAGCGACACGTGTGCGTCAACACGCTCATCCTCGGCGTTGACGTGGACGGTGGCTTCGCTACCCATGCCGTGATTCCGTGGGAGAACGCCCGACCGACGAACGGCAAGATCCCGCTCGACGTCGCCTGCGTGCAGGACCCGCTGGGCAATGCGGTTCACACCGTGTTTGCGGGTCCCGTGCAAGGACAGCACTTCCTCATCACTGGAATGGGGCCGATCGGTCTGTTCGCCGTGGGCGTCTGCAAAGCGGCGGGCGCGGCAAGCGTTGCAGTAACCGAGGTCAGCCCGTTCCGCCTCGAGTTGGCGGAGAAGATGGGAGCCGACCTGCTGATCAACCCGATCAAGGACGACGCCGCAAAAGCCCTTCAATCCCGCTATCCCGACGGCGTGGACGGCGCGCTCGAGATGTCCGGCAAGCCGCAAGCCCTGAACCTATGCATCGAGGCGCTTCGCCCTGGCGGGCGGCTCTCGCTCCTCGGTCTGTTCGACTCGGCGGAAACACCGACGCTACTGAATGAGGCGATCTTCAAGGGGCTGGACATCCAATGCATCGTCGGCCGCCGGCTCTGGGAGACGTGGGAGCAGATGGGCGAGTTGCTCTCGTCGGGCCGCCTCGATATCACTCCAGTCATCACGCACCGTTACCCGTTCACCGAGTTTAACGAGGCGATGGAGCGGATGAAGGCAGGCCTCACCGGCAAGGTCGTATTCGAGTTCTAACTGGACGCGCCGAACGCGAGGTAAAACGCACGCCTCAAATGTCCGCCCTCTTCGTCTCGACCTGGAAGGACGCGGGCGAGCCGTGCGTTCGCGCCGCGTGGGATGAGTACCTGCGGTCGAAAAGCCTGCTCTCCGCATGCGAACAGGGGCTTGTCGCCGTCGAACTCGACCCGCGCCTGCAAGCTGTCGGGCTTGGCGGTTTGCCCAACAGCGACGGCGAGCAGGAACTGGACGCAGGCTTGATGGACGGCGCGACGCTCGAAGCCGGCGCTGTGTGCGCGCTGCGCGGCATCGTCCCTGCCGTCTCGGTCGCCCGCAAGGTGATGGAGGAGACGCCGCACGTGATGCTCGCGGGCGACCAAGCGCGGCGCTTCGCAATCTCGCGAGGGTTCGAGCCGCGCTCCCTGCACAGCGAGAACTCCCTGCAAAAGTATGAAGAGTGGCGCAACAACCGGGGCGCCGCCGATGTCGCTCACTTAGTGCACGACACGGTAACCATCTGCGCGTGGGAAGCGCCCTCGCACGTCGTCGCCGCTTGCTCTACGTCAGGCCTCGCGTGGAAGTTGCCTGGTCGCGTGGGCGACAGCCCGATCGTGGGCGCCGGATTCTACGCCGACGACGAGGCGGGGGCTGCGGGCGCAACCGGCGTCGGCGAAGAGATTTGGCGCTTTCTCTTGTCCTTCCGCGCAGTGGAGGGAATGCGCGCGGGGCGCCCGCCCAGAGAGGCTTGCGAGGAAGCCGTGCGCGAGATGGTTCGCCGCCGCCCTTCGACGGGAGAGAAGTGCTCCGTCGTCTTTGCCGTGTCAAATCGAGGCGAATGGGGCGCCGCCGCCTCCGCCCCCGGCTTCGTCGCTTGGGTGTGCCGCGACGGCGAAGCGGAGAGCCACACCATCGCTCCGGTGGAGGGTTAGG
>JBBIIO010000072.1:0-3685 GCA_037446435.1 Armatimonadota bacterium | reverse complement strand
CGACGGTTGGCATCGAGCCAACGACCGAAATCCTGGCGACTTGGACTGCCCGGCTCAGCCGGGCAGTCCTGTTTTTGTTCTCTCGTCGGTACACTGGAGGAAGCGCCCGCGGCTCCCTACCCGCCGCGGGCCAGGAGACCAACAATGAAACCAATCTTTGCTACTCTCGCGCTCGCCTGTGCGGGAGTCTCGGCGCAGGCGAGGGTGCTCTGGGATAATAACGTCATCACGGACGGCAACGCCGGCCGCGCAATCTCGCCGCCCGGGTTCCCGAACATCCGCGTGGTTGAGGATATCCGGGTCGCCGGCCCGGGCTGGATCGTGGACTGGCTCAAGATGAGCATCATCGAAGACGCAAACTGGAGCCATGGCGGGGACATTGACGTCTACATCTACAACGACAGCGGTAATGCCCCCGGTGGGCTCAACGCCTCGTTGAACGGTCTGTCGCTCAACCGCGTCGCCACCGGTTACTCGTACTTCGGACGCGCCCAGTACCGCTATGAGATCAACATGGGCGGTCACGTGATGACGCCGGGTATGTACTGGATCGGCGCCCGCAACGCCAACGGTGGCGGCTCCGGCACCAACTACTGGATGACGTCGAATGGCGGTCCTGACGGTTCTGGTACCAGCACCGGCTGGTTCAGCCTCGACGGTGGGAGCACCTGGATGCCCGAAGGTTCCGGTTATCACCATGCCTTTCGCATCGAGGGTGAGTTCGTCCCCGAGCCTGCCACCATGCTGGCGATCGGCGCCGGCCTCGCTGCGCTCGCTGCTCGCCGCCGCCGGAGGTAATTCCGCGAAGGCCTCGAGCCAACGACCGAAATCCTGGCGACTTGGACTGCCCGGCTCAGCCGGGCAGTCCTGTTTTTGTTCTCTCGTCGGTACACTGGAGGAAGCGCCCGCGGGCACCCGGCCGGCTTCGAGCAACTCTGGATCGGCTTTGCGATCAACTTCCTGTTCAAGGAGGAGCCGACGGGTCCCTATCCGGCGGAAAAGGTGGGCGAAGTCATCGGCGCGATCCGCGAGTCGCAGCCAGACGGCGTCGTCGTGTTCTGCGCGGAGCAGATAGAGGAGTTCGGCGTGGCGGACGCTCTGTGCCGCGCGCTCCGCGAGGCGGGTTGAGGGCCTCCGCATGCTGGTACACTCGACTCCGATGCGGCTGTTGTTCACCGAGTGCAAGGAGGACGACGCGGTGTTCTTCCACCACGCCTTTCCGGATTGCGACGTGGTAACGACAGCCGAAACCCTCGCCCGCGTTCCCGATATCGGCGGCGTCGAGGTGCTCTCCGTCCAAGTCCATAGTGACGTCGGCAGCGCCGAAATGGAGCGAATGCCCAAGTTGCGCCTGATTGTTACTCGCTCCACGGGCACAGATCACATTGACCTCGATGCGGCTGCCCGACGAGGAATCGAGGTGCACAACATTCCTGACTACGGCGCGCAGACTGTGGCGGAGCACACGCTGCTCCTGCTGCTGGCGGTTGCGCGGCGGTTGCACGAGGCGATCGCGGTCACGCGAGGCGGGCGGTTCGACCTACGCGGTCTCCTCGGTTCCGACCTCGCGGGCAAGACGGCGGTGGTCGTCGGCGTGGGGATGATCGGAGAGCGCTTCGCCAGGATGGCGCAGGCGATCGGCATGAGGGTTCTCGGAGTTGACCCGGTTGAGCGCGCGGAACTCGGAATAGAATATCTTCCGCTCCCGGACGCGTTGCCGCAAGCGGACGCGCTTGTGCTCTGCTGCCCGCTTGTCGAAGAGACGCGGTATCGGATAGATTCCTCCGCCTTTGCGAGGTTGAAGCGAGGCGCGCTGCTGGTCAACATAGCGCGCGGCGCGGTCGTTCACGCACCCGCGCTGTTGCGCGCGTTGGATGATGGAGTGGTTGCGGGCGCGGGGCTGGACGTCTTGGAGCATGAAGCGGCGCTACGAGGAAATGTCGCGCCGCAACCACACGAGGAGCAGATGCTCACCGCGGGCCTCGCACTCATGTCGCACCCGCGGGTCATCGTCACTCCTCACATGGCGTTTTACACGCGCGAAGCTCTACTCAGATTGCGTGATGCCACGGTGAGCCTGATCACCGATCACCTTTCGCGCGTGTGCGCTTAGCCGCCGACCTCCCACTTGGTGACGTCGAAGCGGCCGCCCCAACTGATGAAGGTAACCCCGCGGTCGTGGTAGCCGATGCGGGCGCGGAGGAGGCGGGTTCCCGGCTGCACGAAGCGCGCGGCGCTCGTCGAGACAGTTACGCGCACGGTCGTGTCCGCGAACGGCGAGGGCCGCTCGTCAACCGTCTCCCATGCATGTACCCCAGACACATCCGGGTCGTTCGAGGCATAATCGCCCCATGCTCGCATTGCTGTCGGCACTCGCGATACTCAGCCCGGCGCTCGGCGCGCAGCAGCCCACGCTCGCAGAGGCGAAGGCGCTTCACAAGCTGTACCCCCTCATTGACGGCCACAACGACCTGCCCTGGGCGATGCGCGGCCGCGTGAACTACGACATGAGCAAGTGGGACATCGCGCAGCGGCACGAGGAGGGGCAAACCGACATCCCGCGCCTGAAGGACGGCGGCGTCGGCGGGCAGTTCTGGTCCGTCTATGTCCCCGTCGGCGCGGAGAACCCGGTGCTCGCCACGATGGAACAGGTGGACTTTGTCAAACGCATGGTCGAGCGCTACCCCGACGCGTTCGAGTTGGCTCTCACCGCCGACGACGTGCTGCGCATCCATCGAGAAGGCAGGATCGCTTCGATGATGGGCATGGAGGGCGGCCACTCGATCGGCGGCTCCCTCGCGGCGCTCAGGATGTTCTATGAACTTGGCGTGCGATACATGACGCTCACCCACTCCCGCAACACGCCCTGGGCTGACTCGGCAACCGACACGCCCGAGCACGGAGGACTGACGGAATTCGGCGAGGAGGTCGTTCGCGAGATGAACCGCCTCGGCATGCTCGTTGACCTCTCGCACGTCTCGGAGGACACGATGCACGACGCTCTGCGCGTGACGAAGGCGCCCGTCATCTTCTCTCACTCGGGCGCGCGCGGCGTGTGCGACCATCCGCGCAACGTTCCCGATTCCGTGCTGCGCAAACTTCCGGAAAACGGCGGCGTCGTCATGGTCGTGATTCTCGAAGGATACGTCTCGCAGGAGATCGTCGAGCACGGCAGGCGGCGAGACGCCTATCGCGAATCGCTGGACGGGATGGGCCTCTCCGACGAGGAGATTCAAGCCAAGATGCAGGAATGGAGCAGGCAGAACCCGCGCCCCCGCGCAACCCTGAAGCAGGTCGCGGACCACATTGACCACATCCGTCGCGTCGCGGGCATTGACCATATCGGAATCGGAGGCGACTACGACGGCGGAGGCGGATGCGAGGGGCTGGAAGACGTCTCGAAGTACCCCGAGCTGACGCTCGAGTTGATGCGCCGAGGCTACACGAACGAGGAGATCGCGAAGGTCCTCGGCCTCAACGTGCTTCGGGCGATGCGCGAGGCGGAGCGGGTCGCGACGCCCCTGCGGGGACAGGCATACAGATTCCCCCTCAGACGTGCGGTCTTGGCTCCTGCGGGAGGTAGCTCGCGACAGGCTTGGGCGCGTCCGCCTTTGGACGGATGACGGCCGGGCTGTCGCGTTCTGCGACTTGCACGCGCTGTATCTTCGCAAGCCGATCAGCTACG
>JBBIIO010000071.1:0-3915 GCA_037446435.1 Armatimonadota bacterium | reverse complement strand
CACGCTCCAGGGAGCGTGAGCGTCTCGCGAACACGGTTGATGCATGGCCAGCGGGTTCGCTGGGGAGGCTCGCGGGGACGCTCGCCCTCCCTCAACACGCTCCAGGGAGCGTGAGCGTCTCGCGAACACCCTTGATGCGTGGCTTGCTTTTTGGTCGTGAATCGGTCAAAATCCAGAACGATGGACCGCCCAACACATCGCGAGGTGCTACTCGAACTGCTCGAGGGAAACCAAAGGTACGTCGCCGGCGAGCCTGTAACGCGCGCCTACTCCGCCGAAAAACGGAGTGCGCTCGCCGAGAAACAGGCGCCAATCGCCGCCGTGGTCGCCTGCTCCGACAGCCGCGTCGCTCCGGAGGTCATCTTCGACCAGCCGCTCGGGGCGCTCTTCGTCGCCAGGGTCCCTGGCAACGTCGCCGCCGAGAGCGTCCAGTGGGCGATTGACTTGGCTGTCGGGCACTTCAACGTGCCGTTGGTCGTCGTGCTCGGCCATTCGGGCTGCCTTGCCGTCGCGGCGGCGCTTGAGGAGGGGTCCTCCCCGTCGTGGGTCAGCACACACATAGGCCCGGCGCTGGACTCAGCGCGCCGCAAGACGGCTGGTAGTCCTACCATCGAGGAACTGGTGCGCGAGAACGCACGGCTCGTGGCGGATCGCCTCGTCTCGCTGTGTCCGCCCTTGCGCTCCGCCACGCGCGCGGGTGAGTGCCGGTGCGTGCCGGCGGTGCTTGACATGGCGTCCGGCGAGGTCGTTGCCCTCGACGGCGAGTAGTTCCCGTCAGGCTTTGTTTCGATTCGCCCACGCGCGCGTCGCGAACGCGTTCCAACCGCAGAGCACAAGCCCCTCGCACGGATGTGCGTTGCCGCCCTCCAAGCGGTCGTGCCCCGCGTGAATCTGAACCAGCACGGTCTTGCGCGCCTTGCTGGAACGGTTTGGCGGCGATCCGTGCACCAGGCAGTAGTGGAAGAACAGCACGTCGCCCACCTCAGCCTCGACAACGGTTGCGCCGTCCATCGGAAACTCGCGCATCTCGTCGCTGTCCGTGTTACCGGAGGAGTTAGCGATGCGCCCGCGCTTGTGGGAACCCGGGTACACGCGGAAGCAGCCCATCTCGTCGGTCGCCTCAGTCAAATGAATCACTGCCGCGATCATCGTGTCCCTCTCCGTCGGGAAGTAGCTCCAGTCTTGGTGCATCGGGAACGATGCTCCCTCCTCTGCGAACTTCAGGAACAGCTTCGTGTGATGCAGCACGATGTCCGGCCCGAGAAGCTGGCGCGCCACGTCGAGGAACGGCTCGTGCAGCAGGGCGCGCAGCCACACACCGGAGTATTGTTGCACGTTGTGAGTATGGACAACCGTCGTGCCCGGCTCGGCGCGACTCCACCGAGCGTTGACATCTTCGCCCGACGTGATCAGCTGCGCCACGATCCGGTCGAAGTCGGTCGCCATCCCGGCGAGCAAGTCCCCGTCGTAAACTCGCTTGGCAAGGTAGAAACCTTGAGCCCCGAACGTCTCCTGAATGCCCCGCATTCCGATCCGTATAACGAAGAGTCCGTGCGGTCGGTTCCCCGCAATTTCCCCGCCGAGGCATAATCCAGGCATGAAGCGGCTTCTCCTGCCCCTCGCCCTCTTGGTCGCCGCCGTGGCGCTCTGCGGAGACGACCCCGCGCCCCGACTCGACTCCGCGATCGGCGTCGCCGACGCGCTCAAGAAAGAGCACCCCGACAAGGGCGCCCACCTCTTCGCCGAAGGCGCGAACGCCACGGTGAACCTGATCAACACGTCTTCCCCCGTCCCCGCCCACTACCACGCCAAGCACGACGAGACCGTCGTCATCGTTCGCGGCACGGGAACGATGCGGTTGGGGGACCAGGAGCACGCCGTGCGCCCAGGAGACCTGATGTTCATTCCCCAGGGCACACCCCACGCTTTCACCCCTCATGGCGACGATGTGGTCGCAGTCTCCGTCTTCTCGCCGAAGTTCGACGGTAAGGACAGAATCATCATCGGTGAGTAGATGCGCGTCGCGATAACCGGCCTGACGGGCTTGCTCGGACGCGCGCTCGCCGAAGCCCTCGAGGCAAGAGGCCATCAGGTCCTGCCCCTCTCTCGCTCGCGCGAGAAGAGCGCCCTGCCCTGGTCGCCGCGGGGCGGCTTCGAGAGCCTTGACGCCTTCCGCGAGTTCGATGCGCTCGTCCACCTCGCGGGCGAGAGCGTCGCCGGCCGCTGGACAGACGAGAAGAAGCGCCGAATCCGCGACAGCCGCGTGCTCTCCACCAAGGCGCTCGCCGAGCAGATCACGAGTGCCCCTACCCCACCCAAAGCGTTCGTCTGCGCCTCGGCTGTGGGTTACTACGGCGACCGAGGGGATGAGATGCTCACCGAGGAGTCGCCCCCCGGAGAGGGCTTCCTGTCTCAGGTAGGCGTCGAGTGGGAGTCCGCCGCGCTCGGAGCCGAGCGCTCCGGCGTGCGCGTTGCACTTCTCCGTACGGCGGTCGTGCTCTCCGAGCAGGGCGGGGCGCTGGAAGTGATGGCGCGCCCGTTCCGCTTTGGCCTCGGCGCGGTGCTCGGCTCGGGGAAGCAGTTCTTTCCGTGGGTTAGCCTTCGCGACTGGGTGCGGGTCGCTGTCGCTTGCGTCGAGGAGGAGCGGTGGGTTGGACCGGTAAACGTGGCGTCGCCAAACCCAGTGCGAAACCGAGAGTTCTCGCTTGCGCTCGGCGCTGCGCTGCGCCGCCCGGTGTTCCTTCGCGCACCCGCGTCCGTGTTGCGCCTGCTACTAAAGGAGATGGCGGACGAGGGCCTTCTCGCCAGTCAGCGCGTCGTGCCGAAGCGCGCTCAGGAGCGCGGCTTTGAGTTCGAGGATGTCGAAATCCGGCAGACGCTTGCGCGGCTGTTGGGTTGAAGCACAGGGTGGTACCCCGGACGGGATTCGAACCCGCGACCTTCGCCGTGAAAGGGCGATGTCCTAACCGCTAGACGACCGGGGCAAGAGCCGCAGTATACCCCGAAGCGGCTACTTCTTGTCTACCCGTCGCGCGGTGACGAACCGCGCAGAGTAGTAGCCTGTCGTCAAGGAGTCAATCCGCACCTGGCCCCCGCCGCTGCTCGCGTGGATGAAGTTGCCGTCGCCGATGTATATGCCCGAGTGGTTGATGCGCACGCTCCGACCGGTTCGGAAGAACACCAAGTCGCCGGGTTGCAGGTCTTCCTTCTTCACCGGAACGCCCGCAGAAGCCTGCGCCGTTGACGTGCGCGGCAACGTGATGCCCTCGACCGAGCGATACAGGAAGTACACAAAGCCTGAGCAATCGAATCCGCGCGAGGTTTCTCCGCCGTAAACGTAACGAACTCCGAGGTATCGCCGCGCGGTAGTGATCAACTCGCCCCGGTCGGTTCCAGTCGGCGCGGCCGCAGCGATGCTCTGCTTCGCTGTGGTTAGGCTGCCGTGCACGAAGCCGGTTGCTCCGCCCGGGGAAGTTACTTTCAGCCATTGCCCGTGCCGACCGATCACCTGCGCCTCAACACCCTTGCGCAACTTAGCCACGACCGGCTGCCTCGTCGATGGGCCCGCGCGCAGGATGACGTCATCCGCCGTGATGGTCACGGTGCTGCCCGTTCCCACCGCCGGCTCGGCGCTCGCCGTTTGGCTCGCCTGCTTCGCCGCCGCCTTCGCAGGAGCCGACAGCGTTACCATGTCCTTGCGAACGTAGCCGACCGTCCCGCCGGGGAACTTCAACTTGTACCAACCCGACTCTTCGCCGAGCACGGTGGCTGTGCGCCCCTTCTCGACTTGCACGAGCGACTTGCTCGACGTCGTCGGCTTTTGGCGAACGTTCACCTTGTCTCTGGAGATAGTCGCGGTCTTGGTCGAGCCGCTCGTTGAGGTCTGCTTGGCGTTCGGCTTCACGCTCTGCGGCA
>JBBIIO010000070.1:0-4025 GCA_037446435.1 Armatimonadota bacterium | reverse complement strand
GGCTGCGGGCCATCTCGGGGAGCGTGATCGCCACCGTACCGACGCCGGGGCGGTAGATCTCCACCGTGGGTATGCGCGAGCGGTACGTCTGGAGCAAGTGCTGCTCCGACGACCCGCCGACGATTGCGATGTCCCCGGTCGGCAGAATCACCGCGTTGCAGTTCGCACGAGCCGTTTGCATAGCCGGAGCCTCCAGCCAGCGTGGGTCGGACGCGTTGACGTCAATCACTCGAACCTCGTTCGTGACGCCGCTGCTGCCGAGGCTGCCGCCGGGGGGGGCGATTTGCCACGTCTACCCCATCCTCGTCTTGGCCCTCCGCAACAAACTGCGGAGGGAGATGGGGCTGCATCTATCCCTCCACTCGCGATCCCGCCCGCAATGCCCGCGCCAATGCCGGGCGGGCGGGAGGCGCTACAGAGTCGAGCGGCGGTGCTTCTTGCTCCGCTCCTCGACCTTCGCCGCCATCTGGCTCTTGAACTCCTCGAGCCGCGAAGCGAGGGAAGGGTCGCTCGTGGCGAGAATCTGCACGGCGAGGATGCCCGCGTTGCGACCGCCGTCCACCGCTACGGTAGCGACCGGAACTCCCGGCGGCATGTCCACCGTGCTGTAGAGGGCGTCCACTCCGTGCAGCGCACCGCTCGCGAGCGGAACGCCGATGACCGGCAGCGTGGTGTGCGCCGCGACCACGCCTGCGAGGTGCGCCGACATGCCCGCTCCCGCGATGATGACGCGCAGGCCGCGCTCCCTTGCCGAGGAGACCCACTCGCGAACCTTGTCGGGTGTTCGGTGCGCGCTCATGACGTCCAGTTCGTACGGAATGCCGAACTCCTTCAAGACCTCTTCCGCCTGCTCCATCACCGGCAGGTCGGAGTCGCTACCCATGATGATTCCAACCATAGTGGCGGCAAGCCTACCCCATGGCGGGTAACCTGCGCCACCGTATGAACCTTGCAGAGCGACTGGCCGCCTATTGCGTAACGTTTTCTTACGACAAACTTCCCCAGGAGGCGATCCACGAAGCCAAGCGGCGCGTGATTGACTCGATGGGCTGCGCGATGGGCGCCTACCTCGCCGACCCGCCCAAGATCGCGCGCGAAATCGCGCGCACCACAACCAGCGAGATCGGCGCTACGGTCATCGGCACCGCGCACCAGTCGTCCCCGGAGTTAGCCGCCTTCGCCAACGGCACGATGTTCCGCTACCTCGACTTCAACGACACCTACCTGAGCAAAGAGCCTGCGCACCCGAGCGACAACATCGCCGCGCTGCTCGCCGTCGCTGAGGCGTTCGAGTGCGATGGGCGGGATCTCATCGCGGCGATCGTGCTTTCCTATGAGATTCAGTGCCGACTGTGTGATGCCTTCTCTATTCGAGCGCGTGGATGGGACCATGTGACCTACGGCTCGTTCTCCACTGTCGCAGGCTGTGGGCTACTGTTAGAGTTCGACGAACAACAGTTTATCAACGCGTTCGGCTTGGCGGCGACGCCGAACAACGCGATGCGCATCACGCGCGCGGGAGAGCTCAGCATGTGGAAAGGATGCGCTTTCGCCAACGCCTCGCGCAACGGCGTCTTCGCCGCGTTGCTGGCGCACCTCGGCATGACGGGACCGGCGCCTATTTTCGAAGGCGAGATGGCGTTCTTCGACCAGGTCTGCGGCGGGGAGCGTTTCGACCTTCCGAAGCTTGGCGGCGAGGGCGTGGAGCCGTACATGATCAACCGCACCTACATCAAGAAGTACCCCGCCGAGTACCACAGCCAAAGCGCGATTGACGCCGCGCTTGAGATTGTGCAGGAGCACGCCGCGCCGCTGCAGCCCGACGAGATCGAATCGGTCGAAATCGAGACGTTCACCGCAAGTTGGGAGATCATCGCGAAGGACCCAGAGAAGAATCGCCCGAAGAGCCGCGAGACCGCCGATCACTCGATTCAGTACATCACTTGCGCCGCGCTCGTAGACGGCAAAGTGTGGATGGAAACCTTCGATGAAGAGCGCTTCACCGACGAGGCGCTGCTCGAAGTCGTAGCAAGAACAAAGGTAAGGCCGCACACCCCGTATGATGAGTTGTATCCGGCGAAGGGGATTCCGAACCGCATCACGGTCAAGCTTCGCGACGGGATGAGCTACAGCCGCGAGGCGGTCGCGCCGAGGGGCCACGCGCTCAACCCGATGAGCGACGACGAGGTCGTCGCGAAGTTCCGCCGCATGGCGGAGCCGATGCTCCGAGACGTGCAAGTGGAGCACGTGCTCGAACTCATGTGGGCGATGGAGGACCTGGACGAGGTTGCCGACCTCGTCGGCGGGTTCATCGTTTAGCCCCGGCAGCGGGTACAATCGCGACATTATGCCGACGATAGTACTGATCAGCCCCGACATCCACTGCGAAGGTTGCGCCGAAAGGGTAACGAAAGCTGCCGAAGGCGTCGCAGGAGTGCTGAACGTGAGCGTCGAGATCCCCGAGCAGCGCGCTACGGTTGAGTACGACGCTCCCGCAACCGGGGACGCCGTTAGAAGCGCGTTGGAAGACGCCGGCTTCGAGGTAACGCAATCACAGCCCTGATCCTTCTCGTCGGCGTCGCCGTCATCGCCTTCATCTATTGGTTCTTCTTCGGAGGCGAGCGAGGCGAGCCGGCCGCAGCGGATGAGACCGAGCCTCGCGGCGACGCAACTTCAGTCGAACTCGATATCAGCGGCATGACGTGTGCCGCTTGCGTCGCGCGCGTCGAGAAGGTGTTGCGGCGTGTCGAGGGCGTGCAAGAGGCGTCGGTCAACCTCGCAACCGAGGGCGCGACCGTTCGCGCACAGCGCGATGTGCCGGTCGAGGCGCTCGTTTCCGCAGTCGAGAAGGCCGGCTACGGCGCCGCGCCGCATCGTAAAGTCGCTCCCGAGGAGGACGAGCGCAGGCGGGCGGACGCGCTGCGCTCCTCGACGGTTCGGCTTGCGGTCGCGATTGCCCTCGGGCTTGTGGTCGTGCCGACGTCCATGCACATCCCAGGCGTGCCGATGCTGCCGCCGATTGTGCAGTTCGTGCTTTCGGCAGTCGTAGTGTTCGGCGCAGGCTGGCCGTTCTTCACGCATGCATATCGAGCGCTCCGAGGGCGCTACGCGGACATGAACGTGCTGATCGCGCTTGGGACGGGCACTGCCTTCGCGTGGAGCGCAATCGCAACGTTCTTTCGAGAAGCCCTGCGGTCGCGCGGGCTCTCAACGGATGTGTACTACGAGGTTGCGGTCGCCATCATCGCGCTCATTCTGTTGGGTCGCTGGCTCGAGGCACGCGCAAAGGGCAGGACCAGCGACGCCATCAAGCGGCTGCTCTCCTTGCAAGCCAAGACCGCGCGGATTGTGCGCGATGGTGAAGAACACGATGTTCCCGTCGAGCACGTGCAACGCGACGACCTTGTCGTCGTCCGACCCGGAGAGCGAGTCCCCGTTGACGGCATCATAGAGAGCGGGGAAACCAGCCTCGATGAAAGCATGCTCACAGGCGAGAGCATGCCCGTGGACAAGGGCATCGGCGCGCGCGTCTACGCCGGAACGCAAAACCTTCACGGCGCGATACGATTCCGCGCTACCGGCGTCGGAGCGGAAACCGCGCTAGCGCGCATCGTCGAACTCGTCCGGCAGGCGCAAGGCTCGCGCGCGCCCATCCAGGCTCTTGCCGACCGCATCACGTCGGTCTTCGTGCCAGTTGTGCTCATGATCGCCACCGCGACCTTCGTCGGTTGGTTCGCCTTCGCAGGCGGCGGAGCCGCCGAAGCGATGGTGCATGCCGTCGCTGTGCTCATCATCGCTTGCCCTTGCGCGCTCGGCCTCGCAACGCCGACCGCGATCATGGTCGGCACGGGGCGAGCCGCAGAACTCGGCATCCTCGTTCGTGACGCGGAGGCGCTGGAGCAACTCGCCCGCACGCGGACCGTCATCCTCGACAAGACCGGAACGCTTACGCGCGGAAAGCCCGAGGTGGTGCAGGTCGTTACCCGCTCGCTTTCGGAGGAGCAGGCGCTCCGACTCGCCGCGAG
>JBBIIO010000069.1:0-4300 GCA_037446435.1 Armatimonadota bacterium | reverse complement strand
TAGATCTCAAAGTTCCCGTCGCGATCCGTCACAAACGCGATCTGTGACGGCCCACCGCCTCCGCCAGAACCGCCAGAACCGCCAGAACCGCCACAACCGACTCCACACGCTGTTGCCAACGCAACAAAAGAAAAACTGTAGTATCGAAACTGCTTCATCTGATTTTCCTCCGTTGCAGCCCCGTGACCGAGGCTTGCTCACATTCTACCAGGGAGAGAGGCTGCTGTCAAGTCTTATTTTTGCGGGTAGGCTTCGGTTCCGGCGCGCCCGTCCGGGTATGTTCCCCCGCCAAGGGATAGAAGGGGCAGGAGCCTGCTCTGCCGGCGCACGTGCGGCGTGTGCTGGAGGAGTTTTCGGCCTACGGCTACCGCAGGGTCGCTGCGCAACTCGTGCGGGAAGGCGTTCCGGCGACCGAGAAGCAGGTTCGCCGCCTGATGGAGCGGCAGAAAGTTGATGCTTGTTAGGAAGCGTCGCAAGGCGGCGAAAATGTTCCACCGAGATGACACGATGTGGTGGGCGAGGGGGGAGTCGAACCCCCACGGGTTGCCCCACTGGAACCTAAATCCAGCGCGTCTGCCAGTTCCGCCACTCGCCCGACGGGACGCGGAGAATACCTCGTTTTTCGCGGTTCCGCCGGACTCAAATGCCCGGGCGTGAGCCGGAGAGAACGCGCTCGTACACCTTCAACTCTTTCTCGATCCAGGACTGCACGCTGAAGTCGCGGATGATCTTCTCGCGGTTCCGCCGTCCGATCTCGCTGCCGCGGTCGGGCAGCGCGCGGAGGGCGAGCACCTTCTCCGCGAAGTCCGCTGCGTCGTTCAGGCGGAAGAGGAAGCCGTTCTCGCCGTCCTCGACAGCCTCCTTGTGCTCGCCGATGTCGGAAGCGATGACGGGCAGCTCGGTCGCCATCGCTTCGAGCACCGCGCACGGCAGTCCCTCGAGGCGCGAGGCGGTTACGTAGGCGTCGGTCTCCTCGTTCAGGATGCGGGGGACGTCCTTCCTCTGGCCCAAGATGCGCACGCTCTCCTGCAGCCCCATCTGCTCCACCATGTGCTCGTGCTCCTGCCGCAGTTCGCCGTCGCCGACCAGCGTCAGCACCACGTCGCCGATTCCGTGCTGGTCGCGCAAGAGGCGCATCCCTTCCAGCAGGATGGGGATGCGCTTCACCTCGTTGTGCCTGCCAACGAAGGTTAGGCCCAGCCACTCCCGCCCGCAGGGGCGCTCGACCGTGCGCTGGAAGTACTCCGTGTCGGTTACGTTGTGCACGACGACCATCTTCGACCTCGGTACGCCGCGCTGCGCGAGCGCTTCGAGCACGGGCGTGGAGACGCAGATGACGGCGTCAACGTTGCGAAGGTTGAAGCGCCAGTACCACGCCTTGAGTTTCATCAGGAACGGCCTGCTGGTGCGTGGGTCGGGCACCGTGCCCATCGTGCGAACGACCTTCGTCTTCCCGAGGAGTTTGCGCATATTGTTGATGATTCGCGCGGATGGGTCGAAGTAGAGGTGCACGATGTCGTAGCCCCCGCCTCGGATGAGCGGGAGCACGCGGAAGAAGTACTTGATGCGGAGCAGCGGCGCGCGCGGCGGCGTTGGGTCGGGCAGGTCGAAGTGAATCTTGACGCTCGGGGCGAACTCCTGCGCCTGCCTCGCGGCGTCCGGGTTCCGCACGCCGTCCCACGCGACCTCCATCACGTGCCCGCGGCGGTTCATCTCGACGGCTTGGGTGAGGATGAAGCGCTCGAGGGAGGCGAACTGGTTGAGCGGACATCCCATAAATCGCAGAATCTTCATCGTCGCTCCCGGGTTGATTATGGCGCGGCGGCGGCTTTGGTTAGGCGCAGGATGCTCCGCAGCAGCCATCTCAGTCCGGCGGGACGCCGGAACCACCCTGCCCGCAGCCCACCCACTTCCATCCGGTCAAACCGGCTCTCACCGGGTTGTCGAGCACGTACTGCACCGTACGATGGTACGAGGCTTCGCTCCGGATGATGTGGTCGTACGATTCCTTCATCCAGACTTCGCCGGAACGCATTAGCAGTCTGTTGATTTCGTGGGCGGTGTAAGACTTCCAACTGTGCAGAATCTTGGAGAGCTCGTGGCCGGGCAGAGGCTCGACCACGGCGTGGACATGATTCGGCCTGATGGCCCTGGCGGCAGATCTGGTCAAGCGCCGGGCAGGGTAGTTTCGGCGTCCCGCCGATTGGCGTTTGGACCCAGGGTAGTTTCGGCGTCCCGCCGATTGGCGTTCGCCCGCGACGTAGTTTCGGCGTCCCGCCGATTGGCGTTTGGACCCAGGGTAGTTTCGGCGTCCCGCCGATTGGCGTTTGGACCCAGGGTAGTTTCGGCGTCCCGCCGATTGGCGTTCGCCCGCGACGTAGTTTCGGCGTCCCGCCTGCTGGCAGCCATCCGTGCCCGTCTTCTTACCCCGGCAGCACCGGAATCCGTCGCCCCGTGGAAGTGGAACACTCCTCCCCAAAACTACCCGCGGAGGCGGGCTTGGGGGGTATGGGAACCGGCTCAGGCTGCCGATGGGGTAGAATGGGTGCCGATGGCGGCTCTGCCCGCCGATGGAGAGACAAGAGTTGGTCGAAGTTACGGTACAGCCGAACGAGAGCATTGACAACGCGCTGAAGCGCTTCAATCAGAAGGTCCAGCAGGCCGGGGTTCTCCGACGCCTGAAGGAAAAGGCCTACTATGAGAAGCCGAGCGAGCAGCGACGGCGGCGAAGCCGACGTCCTATGCGCTAAGGCAGCGCGCGGCTCGCCCTCCGCCGGAGTGGGGGCAACTCATGAGCAACTCCAGAATCGAACGAACTTCCTGGTGGCGGGCGCTCCCCCGATGGAGGGCGCCTGAAGCGCTCCGCTGGACGGTCGGCATTCTCGGCTCAGCCGTCGTCATCGCTCTGTTGCTTCTTGCGCACGCGATTCCTCCGTTCCACGCGCCCACGTTTGCCGCGGCTACGGCGCTTTCGGCTCTGGGCCTTGCGCTCGCCGTGCTGCACGTGCAGAAGTACCCAATCGAGAGCCTCACGCCTGCGACGGTGCTGCGAATCCTCTTGGTCACCTCGATCCTTGCGGTTGGCGGCTTGCAGATCGTGGCCAAGGCGCTCAGCCTGTCGAGCGATACGTTCGCGCCAACCGCGTACCTGCTGCTCACGCCGCTGATCGCGATGGGTCTGTTGATCGGCGCGTTGCTTGGCCCGAGGATGGGGCTCTTTTCCACGGCGTTGCCCTCCCTGGCGCTTGGGTTTACGGGCGCGGTGGATCCGCTGATTCTTTGGACGGCGTGGCTCACGGCGGGCTTCGCGGCTCATGCCGTTACTCCGCTTCGCCAGCGCTCCGATGTCTTGCGCGCGGCTCAGATCACGGTTGTATCCGCCGCGGTCGTCGCATCCGCGTCAGCGTGGTACGCCGGTGGCGCGCCTGCGCAGATTGCGCTGGCTGCGGGCTGGGCGGCGATTGCGGGCTTCGTGGCGACGTGTCTGTTCTGGCTGACGATTGCGCTCTTCGAGAGGGCGTTCGCCCTCGTTTCGGACTGGACGCTTCACGAACTCTGCAGCCCCGAGCAGCCGTTGCTGCGCGAGTTGCTGATGCGCGCGCCGGGAACCTATGCGCACAGCGTGATGGTGGGGAACCTCGCGGAGCAGGCTGCCGCGGCGATCGGGGCAAACGCGCTCCTGTGCCGAACGATGGCGTACTATCACGACGTCGGAAAGATGAATCGCCCCGACTTCTTCATCGAGAACAACCGAGGGGAGAACCCTCACGAGCGCCTCTCGCCGTCGCTGAGCGCGCGCGTCATCGAAGCGCACGTGCGCGACGGGCTCGAACTGGCTCGGATGCACAACATGCCGCAGCCGATTCTCGACGCCATCGAGCAGCACCACGGCACCAGCCTCATCACGTATTTCTTCCACAAAGCAACCCAGGCGGGAAACGAAAAAGACCCTGCGGTCGAGCAGCACTACCGTTATGCCGGCCCGCGCCCGAAAACGAAGGAGACAGCCATCCTAATGCTCGCCGACCGCGTCGAGGCCGCCGCGCGCACCTCGAAGAAGCAGAACCCGGGCCGCCTGCGTGCGCTCATCTGGGAGATCGTGCAAGATGTGCGAGACGATGGGCAGTTGGACGACTCAGAGCTGCACTTCCGGGACCTGCAGACGATCGTGGACTCTTTCGTTACAACGATGGGCGCGCTGAGCCACGAGCGCCTGCCTTATCCGACGGAGCAAGGTGAAAGCGTACTTGTCGAAGCACAGAATCCAAACGGTGAACAGGACGACGCGGAGGCCGCGAGC
>JBBIIO010000068.1:0-4413 GCA_037446435.1 Armatimonadota bacterium | reverse complement strand
TAGTCGTGCTCGCGAGGACGCTCACGCTCCCCGTCTCCCTGTAGTCGTGTTCGCGAGGACGCTCACGCTCCCTGTCTCCCGGTAGTCGTGTTCGCGAGGACGCTCACGCTCCCTGGGTGGCAGTTGGAGGGAGGGCGAGCGTCCCGCGAGCCAACAAGCCCGGCGTGGTAAAAAGCCCGGCATGAGGACATCTGCTGCGCTTCTCGCCTCTGCCGTCGCCCTGTTGTGCGTCTCCGCTGTGGCTCAACTCACCGACCCGGTTGGGCGGGGGGTGGTGGGGGCGAGGCGGCCCGCCATCAGCCCGGACGGGTCGCGAATCGCCTTCCAGTATCGCGGCGACATCTACGTCGCCCCCGCCGAGGGCGGAACCGCCATCCAGGTGACCAACCACGTCGAATTGGACACCAACCCGATCTGGAGCCCCGACGGCAAGTGGATCGCGTTCAGCACCGACCGCAACGGGAACATGGACGTATACGCTATCCCCTCGACGGGTGGCGAACTGCGACGACTCACCTACTCCGGCTTCGACGAAGTCGCAACCGACTGGTCGCCCGACGGAGAGTGGATCACGTTCGCCGCGCGGCGCGAGGCGCCCTGGACGGGCGTGTTCGTGCTCAACGTGCGCACCCTGCAGTTCCGCATGCTGTCGCAGGACTATCAGGGCTACAGCAACCCGCGCTTCTCGCCCGACGGCAAGCGCATCGTCGTTACGCGGCACGGCTTCCCCTGGACTCGCGCGCGCTATGCCGGCTCCGCCGCCGCGAAGATCGTCGTCCTTGATGTGGCGAGCGGCGCGGTCTCGCAGTTCGTGTCGAACGAGAGGCAGCACCTCTGGCCGACCTTCGCCGAGGACAACGCGAGCGTGTATGCCGTAACCTACGGCGAGGTTACGCCGAGCGCATCGTGGCTCAACAAGGACCCCGTGCGCTACACTGACTCCGCCGACAAGACGCCGAACCTGTGGCGCTTCGACCGAAACGGCAGAGGCAAGAGGGTTACCTCCTCGGTCGGCGCAGCCGTGCGCTGGCCGAGCATCAGCAAAGACGGCACGCTGTGCTACGAGCGCGACGGACGCATCTACACGTTCCGCAACGGGCGCGAGGCGGAAGTGAAGATCAGCGTGTTCGGCGACCAGAAGCACACCACTTGGTCGCGGCAGGTGTTCACCTCGGGCGCAGAGGAGGCTGAGATCTCGCCGGACGGCAAGACGTTCGCCTTTCGCGTCGGCTCGGAGGTGTGGACGGTTCCGCTCGACAAGCCGGACCACCGCAACAAGGACGATGCAACGCGCCTAACCGACCACCCGGGCGTGGACCAAGACTTCACCTGGTCGGCGGACGGGAAGCGCCTCTTCTTCATCAGTGACCGAGACTATAACGAGAGGCTGTTTGAACTGAACGTGGAGACCAAGGAGGTCAAGCCGATCTGGACAGGCTCGGACGACGCTTTCCGCCCGACGCTCTCGCCCGACGGTCGGACGCTCGCCTTCTGGGTCGCGGGCGCCCAAGGCGGCATCTACCTCTGGCAGACGGACGGCTTCCAGGCCCCGAGGCGCGTGGTCGAGCAGCCGGGCAGCCACTTCTTCGGCACAAGCGGCGGCGGCGAGATCGCCTGGTCGCCCGACAGCAGGTGGATTGCGTACACGGCGCAGATTCCGGGCAGCGTGACCGACGTCTTGATCGCCGACACGCGTAGCGGTGAGGTTCACAACATCAGCAGGCGCAATGTGGACTACGGCGCGCTGGGCTGGTCGGCTGACGGCAAGTACCTCTACTATCAGCGGAGCGGCGTCGGTGGCGGCTTCATGATCGTGCCGCTGCAACCCGAAGACGCGCACCCCGACGAGATCAAGTTGAAGTACGCGAAGCCGGAGGGCGCGGTCACGGTAGAGATTAACTTCGACGGCATCTCCGAGCGAGCGCGCCGCTTCTTCTCCCAGAGCGTAGACGGCGCCCTGCAGATGGACGTCGAGACCGGCAAACTGTACTTCCTCTCCGGCGGCAACCTGTGGATGTCGGACTACGACGGCTCGAATGCGCGACAGATCGTGCAGGGCGTGGCGTCCTATCGGCTGGCGAAGGACGGCAAGACGGCGTACGGTCTGCGGAACGGCGAACTGTTCAAGGTAACGCTGAGCGGCAACTTCCCTGTTTCGACGGTTGCGTTCCGCGCCGAGTTGGTGCAAGACATGGACCTGGTGCGCGCGGCGGCGTTCACGCAGTTCTATCGGATGTACAACCGAGGGTTCTATGACGGCAACTTCCACGGCCGCGACTGGGCGTCGGTTCGCGCGCGATACGAGCCGCTGCTCGAGGGCGTCGGGCATCGCATCGAGTTCTCCGAACTGCTGAACATGATGGTCGGCGAGTTGGAGGCTTCGCACACGGAGGTCGGCTCGGCGCCGGGCGGTGTCAGCGGCGGGCCGTCGGTGTCGCATCCCGGGTTCTTCTTCGATTACTCGCACAAGGGACCCGGCATTCGCGTCGAGGGGACGTTCGAGCGCGCGCCGGCGTGGTACGCCAAGACGGAGATCAAGCCGGGCGAGTACGTTCTCGCCATCAACGGCAAGGATGTCGGCTTGAATGAGAACCTTTGGGAGACGCTGCACAACCAGGGCGGGCGCGACCTTGTGTTCCTTGTCAACAGCACGCCCAGCAAAGAGGGGGCGAGAGAGGTGCGCTACGCCGCGCAGTCCACAGGCGGCATGAGGGGCCTATGGTCTCAGCAATGGGTTCGCGGCAATCGCGCTCGCGTGGAGGAGGCGACCGGCGGCCGCGTGAGTTACATCCACATCTCGGGCATGGGCGGCACGAACCGCGACCTGTTCGAGGAGGAGTTTTGGGAATACAGCCGCGACCGCGACGCGATGATCATTGACGTGCGCTTCAACGGCGGCGGCAACATCAGCGACACATTGATTGACTGGCTGGAGCGGAAGCCGCACGGCTACTATCGCTATCGCGACTCGTTCGTTCAGAACGCTCCGAGCGACCGATTGTGGGACAAGCCGATCGTGGTTTTGATGCACGAGAACTCGTTCTCGAACGCCGAGATGTTCCCGTATGCGATGAAGGAGCGAGGGCTTGCGACGCTGGTCGGCATGCCGACTCCGGGCTATGTCATCTGGACGTGGGGCTCGCGGCTGGTGGACGGCACGAGCATCCGCATGCCGATGGGCGCGGTGTATCGGATGGACGGCAGCCCGATGGAGAACATCGGCCAGCAGCCCGACATTCGGGTGCCGTGGACGAACGAGGACTTCCTCGCGGGCCGGGACCCGCAACTGGAGCGAGCTATTCAGGAAGTTTTGCGGCGCTTGGGGAGAGGGTAGCATGACTCCATGAGCAGCAAGCCTGTTATCTTCACGCAACCTGGCTGACACTTCTGTGAATTGACGAAGGAGTTCCTTCGGAACTACAACGTGGAATTCGATGAGCGGAACATCGCCGAGGATCCCTCCGCGGTGGAAAAGCTGCGGGAGATCGGATCGATGACGACACCCGTTACCCTGATCGGCGACGAACCGGTCATCGGCTTCGACGAGGCTCGGCTTCGCGAGTTGCTCGGCATCAAGTAGACGCTCCTAAGTACCGCGAGGATGCGAGGATGAGGTTGTCGAACGGCTAAACCTCAGGCCTCCGCTTGCCATCGCAAATCGGCAGCGTCGTGTTCGCGAGGACGCTCACGCTCTCCGTCTCCGCCTGGAACGGGTTGTAGGGAGGGCGAGCGTCCCGCGAGCCAACAAGCACAGCGCACGCAAATCGGCAGCGTCGTGTTCGCGAGGACGCTCACGCTCCCTGGGTGGCAGTTGGAGGGAGGGCGAGCGTCCCGCGAGCCAACAAGCAAAGCGCGCAAATCGCCGGCGTCGTGTTCGCGAGGACGCTCACGCTCCCTGTCTCCCTGTAGAACGAGTTCGAGGGAGGGCGAGCGTCCCGCGAGCCAACAAGCCCAGCGCGCCCAAAATCGGCAGCGTCGTGTTCGCGAGGACGCTCACGCTCCCCGTCTCCGCCTGGAACGCGCTGTAGGGAGGGCGAGCGTCCCGCGAGCCAACGGCAAAGGTTTCCGGGTAGACTTCGTCTTTATGCCATCGCGCCAACTTAGCGCCGGCAAATCGATAGGAGGAAGAGCACAGATGACATTGGAAGATCGAATGGCCCAACTGGAAGAGGAACTGGCGCGGCTTCGGCGGCGCAACGGCGCGCTGGCCGCGCTCGCCCTGATCGCCCTCACCGTCCCCGCTGTCCTCGCCTTCCGCAACGGGCAGGAGACAGTGATCCGAGCGCAGCGGTTCGAGGTTGTGCAGGACGGGAAAACGGTGGCGGCGCTGGACGCGTGGGCGGAGGGCGGCAAGCTCGCAATCTACAACAAAGACGGAAAGCATGTCGGCGGGCTCTTGGCGGACCCCGAGGG
>JBBIIO010000067.1:0-4416 GCA_037446435.1 Armatimonadota bacterium | reverse complement strand
AAAGGCTTCACTTTCAGACCCCGCGGCAGGCTCACCAAGCCTTGCTTGCCCTCGAACCTGCCGCATGACGATAATTCAAAAAACTGTCCAAGAAATCAGGGGCGGTACACTCATTGCGCCTGTCTCCCCTTTCTCGGGACTACATCTTGTTCGGCTTGGAGCCGTCGGTTGCGCAGGCCCCCTTGCCTTTGCACGAATTCTTGCCCCAGTGCTTCTTGTCTCCGCCACCCTGGCCCTTGCAAGAGTTCATGCCCTTGCACGCGTGCTTTTCGATCTCCTTCTTCTGGCCCTGATCGTCGGCCAGCATCCCGGCCGAGAGTTCCGTCGATCCGGTCAGAATCGGCTGTGCCGCGCGAGCGGCGGTACCGCCCACGAGTCCGGCAAAAGCGGCAGCGAGTGCCAACGACTTGCTTGAAAGCTTCATTGTCAAGATCTCCTTTGTTGTGAATCGTCTCGCGACGCCTGCCGACTCCACCGGCCTGCAATCGCCCCTCTGTTGTGACTTCGAAAGCGCGTCCCCTTCGAGAAGTGAGTGCGCGACGCAGCGGGTTTCTTACAGCCGGGTCGCCGGTTTTTTGGTCAGCACGGACTCCGCCGCCGACCGTAAGATTTCCCCGGATTCCGTCACTCACAACTACTTGTCTGCGGAGCGGTCGGAGATGACCTTGAATTTGGCGAGAGGGCACACGCGAAGGACGCTGGCGCGAGGATTGGCCGCCGCTGCCTTGGGACCCCGGTTCCAGCTTCGCTCCCCGGCGGAGGCCGGACCGGCGCTGATCAGGTCGGCGGGCGCGGACCTTCAGGTCTACCTGAATGTGCGGGATTTCGATCTTCCGCAACAGGCGATACTAGGCTGGGTCGACCGATGCGCTCGAGCCGTCGGAGACTGGTTGGGCAGGTTCCCCGTGCGGCGCGCCAGGATTCACTTGGTTCAGTCGCGCCGCGACGGAGGCGTCGAACACGGAACGAGCTGGGGTAGCGAGGACGCGGAATGCCGTATCTCGCTTGGCGCCCGGACCACCGAAAGCGATTTGAATCGAGACTGGGTGCTCACGCACGAGATGTTTCACTTCGCGTTTCCTTCAGTGCCCGACAAGCACCGTTGGATTGAGGAGGGGATATCAACATATGCCGAACCGATCGCCCGCGCGGCCGCGGGCATGATCAATCGCGAGCAGGTCTGGCGGGACATGATCCGCGATATGCCTCAAGGTCTTCCGACGGATGGCGACCGCGGCCTCGATCAGACCCATACATGGGCTCGGACATACTGGGGCGGGGCACTCTTCTGTCTGCTCGCAGACATTGGAATCCGGAAGGCGACAGCCAATCGCCGTGGTCTGCGCGACGCCCTTCAGGGAATCAATCTGGCGGGCGGGAACATCACGGCCAAGTGGCCGCTCGCGCGCGCCCTGGAGACTGCCGACCACGCGACCGGCACCACGGTCCTGTCGGACCTCTATCAGACGATGGGTTCATCATATTCTCCCGTCGATCTCGCCAGGCTGTGGAAGGAACTTGGCGTGAGTATGAGCGACGGTGAAGTGAGGTTTGATGACGGGGCCCCCCTCGCCGCAATCCGGACCGCAATGGTTGCGAACGGCGCGCACCATCCACTTCAAAGACGGGTGATCAAATCCAACCAACCAGCAGGCAGATGACTCAGTATGGCCGTTTCGAGAACTTTGTCGGCGCCAGTTAGCACCAACCCGCCCGCCGCAATCAAGAACAGTCCCATGCCGGCCTTGGCCGCGACGCCGGCGCGAAGCAAGCGGCCCCGATTACGGCTCAGGAGGGATTGCGCTCCGTAACCGATCGCCAGGATGGGAACCGCCGCGCCGGCGCCGAAGCGCAACATCATCGCGGCCGCGTCGAGTAGGGTGCCGCTTTGCGACGCCATCCCGATGGCCGCTCCGAGTGTCGGGCCGGAACACGGGCTCCAGACGGCACCCAGCAGCGCGCCAACCAGGAACTGACCTCCGAGCCCCGAAAACGCGTTTCGCTCCAGGAGACTGCTAGCTCCGCGAGCGAGAGGCGCGGAGATTCTTTCCATGTGGTGCTGGAGTTGAGCGCTCAAGAGCACCAACCCGACGATGACGAGCAGAGCAGCCGCGACGGAGCGCATAAGGGAAGTGTCCAGTCCCAAAGCGATTCCGGCGGAAGCAACAACTGTCCCGACCGCGGCAAACGCCACGATGAGTCCTGCCGCCAGCGCGAGAGGGCCATAACGATGCTGTTGGCCGGCGCTTCCCACCACGACAGGAAGCACCGGCAGGACACACGGAGAGAGGATCGTGACCGCACCCGCGGCAAAGCTCAACCCGTATGCCCACATCTTCAGAGTCCTTTGCGCAGGAAGGCCCGAAGCTCATCTGGATCGGTCGTGCCGATGGACCGGGCAATCTCGCGGCCACCCTTGAACAAGATGAGGGTGGATTGGCTCCGAACCTGCATTGCGCGCTTCAGGTCGGTCGAGGCGTCGTAATCGGCGACGAAGGCGGAGAGTCCTTGAAACTCCTTGTCTGCCAGTACCTTGTCGAGCGACGCTTTCTGGCGCGTGCAGGTTGGGCACCACGTCGCATGGAAGTCCACCAGGACGGTGCCGCCGGACTTCAATGCCGACTGAAACGCCGCAGAATCGAATGCTTTCCAGTTCGCCGCCGACGCGACGGCCACAAGGCCACCGAAGACAGCTAGGGCCATAAACAGGCTCATTCTGTTTCTGAGAAACCTCAACATCTGGCTTATCCGATCTCTTTTTTTGATGTAGTTCTCGACGAACTCCCTCGCGGGCCTCCAGCACGGCGGCCCGGATCATCTCAAGCGAAGGAGCCCTTTCTCTGCGATTTCCGGCGACAGGTTCGGCAGGCCAGCGCGTAGTCGTGACTCGACCGGGCATTTGGCTCCACGTCGACATCGTTTACACGAATGCCCGGGGATCCGAGGAACCTAGGCTTCTTTCGCCATGTCGCACCTCGATGCTGTGGTAACCGGACTGACGCCAGATGGCGCCAATTGCATCCAAGGGGTGAGTGAGGGCAGGCTGGAGGTTCTTACAGCATTCGCAAAGAAAGGCTATTCTCTCGTGATGCCAGGATGTTGATCTGCTCAAGAGGTTCTGGCGATGTGACGCGGAGACGCTGGTTCATTACCGCGTTCCAGTTCGACACCAAGCCCAGAGGCCACCCGATTCACGAAATTGAAGTAGGCTGTAATCCCAGCCGCATCGTGGATAGCTTGGTCGGAGAAGCCAGCTTCCCGCAGTGATGCCACGTCCGCTTCGCACATCTCTGATGGCGTCTGGGTCAGCTTCGCAGCATAGCGCACGAGCGCCGAACGTCGTGCATCCAGGACGGTGGTGGTCGGGCTCGCGATCAGTGCCTCGACGACTTGCTCCATCTCGCCGGTCTTACGGAGAGCCTCCCCGTGGTGGTCAATTCAATAATGGCACCGATTGAACACCGAAACAGCAACGGCAACCGTCTCCCGCTCCCGTCTCGTCAACTCGGATCGGCCGAACATGAGCCTTCGGTAGAGCTCCAAATGCGCACTCAAGACGTCCGGTCGCAAGCTGTGAATCCTCAATATGTTGGCGACGGTTCCGCGCGCACCTCGCACGCCAGCGAATGCCGCCTTCAGGGGCTCGCCGCCCTCTTGCTCGTCGATCATCTTGATCCAGGCCATGGCTAATCCACATTAGCATTCAGATCCTCCACTTGCGTTGTAAGAATGCCGCCGATCGGCTCACTCACGCTGCAGGGCACTTGCGCGTGTGACGGCTCAACGAATTCTCATCCTCGGCGGCGGCTTTGGCGGTGTCTATGCGGCGCAACGTCTCGAGAAGCTCTTCGCCGGCGACCCGGCGATTGAGATCATATTGCTGAGCGACGAGAACTTTCTCCTGTTCACACCGATGCTGCGTCCTGGTTCATTCCGGGACCCGAATCCTTCCGGAAATTGGCGAGGGCCTGGCTGAATATGCACGGAAGAAGCTCAGCGAGAGGGGGATTGAGATTCTGCTAAACACAAGGGTACGCGCCGCCTCCGACGGCTGGGTAGATCTCACCAACGATGACCGGCTCGCCACGAAAACATTGGTCTGGACAGCGGGTGTCGCGCCCAATCCTCTGCTTGCCGGCTTACCCTGCGCCCGTAACTCTCGCGGACAGATCGTTACCAACCAGTACTTGGACGTGCCAGGGTATCCAGGGATTTGGACCGTCGGCGATTGTGCAGAGATTCCCGACGCAGATACCGGTAGAAGCTGCCCGCCAACAGCCCAACACGCAATGTACCGCCCCCGATTTCTTGGACAGTTTTTTGAATTATCGTCATGCGGCAGGTTCGAGGGCAAGCAAGGCTTGGTGAGCCTGCCGCGGGGTCTGAAAGTGAAGCCTTTCGATCAGCCAGTGCTCG
>JBBIIO010000066.1:0-4707 GCA_037446435.1 Armatimonadota bacterium | reverse complement strand
CGCAGGCGGCGGAGCCGCCGAAGCGATGGTGCATGCCGTCGCTGTGCTCATCATCGCTTGCCCTTGCGCGCTCGGCCTCGCAACGCCGACCGCGATCATGGTCGGCACGGGGCGAGCCGCAGAACTGGGCATCCTCGTTCGTGACGCGGAGGCGCTGGAGCAACTCGCCCGCACGCGGACCGTCATCCTCGACAAGACCGGAACGCTTACGCGCGGAAAGCCCGAGGTGGTGCAGGTCGTTACCCGCTCGCTCTCGGAGGAGCAGGCGCTCCGACTCGCCGCGAGCGTCGAGCAGAACAGCGAGCACCCCATCGCCGAGGCGATCGTCCGCGCAGCGACCAACCGAGGAATCCAACCCGTCGAAACGACCGGCTTCCGCGCGACTTCGGGAAAGGGCGTCGTCGCGACCGTCGAGGGGCGGGCCGTGCTCATTGGTACGCTGCGCATGATGCAGGAAGAGGGCGTCTCGATGAACGGTGTCCTCGAACCGGCGCAGCAGTTTGCTCAAGATGGAAAGACGACGGTCGTCCTCTCGGTGGATGGCGAGGCGCAAGCCATCTTTGCGCTCGCCGACACACTAAAGCCGGAAGCAAAGGACGCCGTTGAGCGCCTCAGGTCCCTGGTCCGCCAGGTGTGGATGATCACGGGCGACAACGAAGCCACCGCGCAATCTATCGCGCGAGCCGTCGAGATCGAGAACGTCCTCGCCGGCGTCTTGCCGGAAGATAAGGCGAAGAAGGTGATGGAACTGCAACGGGATCAAGCGGCGCGGCCGGTGGCGATGGTCGGCGACGGCATCAACGACGCGCCCGCGCTCGCGCAAGCCGACGTCGGCATCGCGATGGGCACCGGCACCGACATCGCAGTCGAAGCGGGCGACGTCACGCTGATGAAGGGCGACTTGAACGGCGTGCCCGACTCGATTCTCTTAGGGCGCGCCGTGCTTGCCAATATCAAGCAGAACCTCTTCTTTGCGTTCGTCTACAACACGCTGGGCATTCCGCTTGCGGCCCTCGGCTTCCTCAGCCCGATCATCGCGTCGGCGGCGATGGCGATGTCCAGCGTTTCCGTCGTGTCGAACGCGCTGCGCCTGCGGCGGGTCAAAGTGTGAGCGTCGGTAAACTGCGTCAAGATGATTCGCGTTGCGGGGCTTGTGGCGGGAACGCTCTTATGCTTGCCTGCATTGACCCAGGCGCCTGCCGTCAGCTTCTCCGCAGACGTTACGCCCCAGGTGCGGTTCGATGGAGAGGGCAAGACGCGCTTCCGATTGTATGACGACACTGGCGAACTCTCGCGCGTCCGCATGAACCTCACCTTCGACAACGGGCTGCAGATGCGATACTTCCAGAAACTCGCCCGCATTGACAACGACCCCGACGACTCCGGAACTGAAGAGTTCTATCTCGAAGACCCCAATCGGTGGACGCTCGGCAAGCGCTATGTGCCGTTCGGATCCAACCGCCTGTTGCGGGAACCCGCAATCGGAGGGAGCGCGAGGGTGTTCCTCCCGATCGCCGACCTCCCGCTCCAGATCGCAGCGTTCGACAACGGCCCCGGTGAGCAGCGCGGCGTGGCGGGCAGGGTCGGCGAAAACCCGGGCGTGTCGTTCTTCGTCGGCGAGCACTTCGGCATCGCCTCCACTTCGCTCACGCAGATCCGCTTCCCCGAAGAGGCTCCAGGCGAGGGGCGGGGCTATCGCCGCGCACTCGGCGCAGACTTCACCCTCAGCCGAGGAGGATGGCAGGCCGTGCTCGAGTACGTCGCCTTGCGCCAACCGCACAAGGCGGGCGACCCGCAACTGGATGTCGCGTCGCTTCTGGTTACGTATCAGTTCCCGTATGGGCCGCTCGTGCTGATGGACGTCGCCGTCGCCTCCGTCGAGCCGAGGTCGAGCATCCGATGGTCGGCGCAGATCCCGGTGGAGAAGAACCTGTTCCTCGTTCCCTCGCTCCGACTGATAAGCACCGAGGGCTGGCGCGCCGCGCTCTCGATGAGGATAAGGCTGTGAAGGAGCCGATCCGCCGCTCGATCTGGAGGTCGCTGCTGGCGTTCGGGCCCGTTGTGCTGGCGATGGCGTTCGTCGGCTGGCTGGTCGGCGAGGCGGCGATGGGCGCGGGGCTGGGCGCGGTGGCGGGCGCCGTCGGATGGGTTATGATCCTCACCCAAGAGTTGCGCCACAAGGACGCAACCCGCGCCCTGCCCGAACCGGACGACATGCACCCTTACACAAGGACGAGGCTCAAGTCGATCCGAGACCTGCGCAAAGAGATACAGAAGCAGATTGAGCAGAGCGGAAAGGCGTGGCTCACCGGCTCCATCGGCCAAGACATCCTCGCCGCCGCCGACGAACTGCTCCTCAGGAGCTACGAACTTGCCGAAGCGAGAAGAAAGGTGCGCGACCTCCTCGCCCCCGCAGCCCAAAGCCGCAAACAGCTGGACCAGATGGGCACCGCGAACGACGCCGTGCGCCAATCGCTCGCCGCCGAGGTTGAGAACTATAAGCGACTGGAGGAGCTGGGACGGACGCTCGATGCGCGGCTGGAAGAGGGGAAGGCGGCAATGGCGGAACTCCGTTCCCGCCTCGCCGTCGCCATTGGCTCCTCGGTGGAGGACTCCACATCGCCGGACGACCTGCGCGACGCCGTCCGCCGCACCCGCAGCGTCGGCAGCGCGATTCAGGAGGCGGTGGAGACGATTCGACTGGGGTGAGCCCGCTCGCTCTTGACCCGTGCGTGCGAGGCGGGGTAACGTCTACCCACTAAAAGCGCAGGTAGACGCTCGAGGCGCATCGCCGGGACGCCCACCCAAGAGACTGACGGCAGCAAGCAAGGAGAGAATCGCAGCTATGCCGAGGAAGAAGAATCCTTCGGAATCGAAGAAACGCCCGATAGCCTCATACGAGCATCGGGACAAACAGCGCGTCAACAACCCGCCCGTGGGCTTGGTGACTCCGGACACCGACCCGGACGCCGGGCGGAAGAAGGCCTACGCCTACGACCCGCATTTGGACCCGCAGCTCCAATGGGCAGGCAAGGCGGAGCACACTTCCTTCGAGGTGCCCACCGTCTCGCTGCACGTCCACGAGCGCATTGACCCGCGCACGATCATCGAGGCGGTGCGCAGGCGCAATGGCAACGGCACGGGCCAGTTGCCGCTCTTTGCCACGCCGGAGGAAAACCCGCCCCTGCGCCAGGCGGTCGAGTTCTACCAGCACAAGCACGGCTGGTCGAACCGTTTGATCGCCGGCGACAGCCTGCTGGTGATGAACTCGCTGCTGGAAAAGGAGGGCATGGCGGGGAAGGTGCAGATGGTCTACATTGACCCGCCCTACGGCATCCGCTACGGCTCCAACTTCCAGCCCTTCGTCAACAAGCGTGATGTGAAGGACGGCAAGGACGAGGACCTGACCGCCGAGCCGGAGCAGATCCGCGCCTTTCGCGACACTTGGGAGCTGGGCATCCACTCCTATCTCACCTACCTGCGCGACCGGCTGCTGCTGGCGCGGGAACTGCTGACCGAGAGCGGCAGCATCTTCGTGCAGATCAGCGATGAGAACGTCCACCACGTGCGGGAGTTGATGGATGAGGTATTTGGAACGCGGAACTTCATGGGCCTCGTTTCGTTTTCGAAGACGAGCGGACTCGGGGGCAAGCACCTCGATGAGGTTTCCGACTACCTCGTCTGGTACGCCCGAGACAAGAATCTTGTGAAGTACCGTCAGTTGTACCTGGAAAAACGGTTGGGGGAGGAGGGCGCGACCCAGTACCGATTTCTGATGTGTCCTGACGGCACTTACCAGGAACTGACCCGCGAGGAAATTCTTGACGCGGCCCGCATTACGAACGAGGGTCGCGTCTTTGCGCATGGTGACCTGACTTCCCAGACAGGAAACGAGACAACAATCTTTCCGTTCAAGTTGGGGGAGAAAACGATCTCCGCGCCGAAGAAGGGTGGCTGGAAAACGAATAAGGAGGGGATGGAGTGCCTCATTAAGGCTGGACGGGTGATCCTAATGGGGAATACGCCCCGGTATATTCGCTACCACGAAGACTTTCCGATCTATCCCCTAAACAACCGATGGATGGACACGGGCATCAGTGGTTTTGGTGACCCAAAGGTCTATGTTGTTCAGACCTTGGCAAGGGTCCTTGAGCGTTGCCTCCTCATGACCACCGATCCCGGCGACCTGGTGTTCGACCCCACCTGCGGCAGCGGGACCACGGCCTACGTGGCCGAGCAATGGGGCCGGCGCTGGATCACCTGCGACACCTCGCGCGTGGCGCTGACGCTCGCCAAGCAGCGGCTGATGACCGCGGTCTTCGACTACTACGAGCTGGCGCACCCGGAAGAGGGCGTCGGCAGCGGGTTCAAATACAAGACGGTCCCTCACGTCACCCTCAAGTCCATCGCCAACAACCCGGATATCAAGGAGGGAATGACGCGCGAGCAGATCGACGCGGCCATCGCCCGCCACGCCCCGCAGGAGACGCTCTACGACCAGCCATTCGTGGACAAGAAGAAGACCCGGGTTAGCGGCCCGTTCACCGTGGAGGCCGTGCCCGCCCCGGCGGTGAAAACGGTGGACGAGATTCTGGAAAGTGGCACGGGCTTCCAGCCCGTGGATCATGGGCAAGATGCCCATGCCACCTCATCCGCGGACGCCTCCATCGCCCGCTCCGGTGAGACCCTGCGCCAGGGCGAGTGGCG
>JBBIIO010000065.1:0-5205 GCA_037446435.1 Armatimonadota bacterium | reverse complement strand
CCAGTCGTTGTAGCCGCTCACAGTCTGCCACGTCACCGGCCCTTGGCTTGAGAATGAGGCGATGTTCATGTTGCAGTCGGTTGCTCCGACGGTGATGATCTCAGGTACGTCGCCGGGTGTGCGAACCGCATCAAACGGGCGGCAGCACGCACCCTCGTTTCCGGCTGCGATCACGCCCTGTGTTCCCATGGCGATCGCGTTTCGAGCGATGTTCCGCCACGTGGTTCGCACAGGGTTTCGGCTATGTGGCCAGCCGAGGCTCATGCTGTAGGCGTGGGCGTTCATGTTTGCTGCGTACTGCATCGCACTCCACCCGCTGATCCACGTCCATCTCATCGCTGAAGGTAACGCCGACCTTCAAAATCATCGCCGCCGCATCCGGAGCCATGCCGGACTGAGTCCCCTGAGTGCCGTCACCCACAACAGAACCAGCGGTATGGCTGCCATGACCGTTCGTGTCGTTCGGGTTGTTGTTGTTGGCATCAAAGTTCCAACCGTTGATGTCGTCAACGAACCCATTGTTATCATCATCAACGCCGTTCCCGGGAACCTCGCCGGGGTTGCGCCACAGCTGGTTCACAAGGTCAGGATGCGTGAGGCAAGCCCCGGTGTCAATCACGGCGATAACGGCGCCACGACCAGTAATGCCCTGGTTCCAGACCTGAGGGGCCCGCATCGCCGCCACGCCGCACTCGATCGCCGACATGATGTTCCCCGCCTCTGCCGGAAGCGTATCCGGCAAATCGAAAACAGGAACCTTCGGGTTGTAGTTCAACTCCGAAACGTCCTCACGACGAGCGATGTTGGAGATCACCTCCGGAGTCGCATCCACCGCAAGTACGTTCACAACCCACAGCGTGCGAATCCGAGATGCGTTCCCCCTGGCTTGCTCCGACTCGAGGTACGACAGGATCTCGCGCTGGTTCTCCTCAGCAAACGGCTTGAGCAGGTCTTTCACCGCCTGGTAGCGGGCGAGGCGCGTTGGCTGCGCCTGAGCCTCCGCAATCTGCTCGTAGGGGACCTGGTCCCTCATGATAATCGTCACGGGGATGTGGTCGGACGGTCCCGCCCCAGCCAGCACCCGCGGAAGGTCACCGCGGAGTTTGCCACCCAAGTCCCCTTGCCCCGAGCCACCGACAAGCAGGCTCGACGCGAGCGCGCCGGCAATCGGCGCGACAAACAACAAACGGATCGGTAAGTTCATCACATTCCTCCTTTGAGAATGAGCCCCGACGGCGACGTTCCTGCTCCGCCGCAGCCGAGGTTCATCCTTTAGTGTACACGATTTGACAGCGAGATGCGTACCGGATTTACTTCATTTTGATGGCTCGCGACCGCGAGCGAGGTCGGAACTCTTATAAAGCATCGGGTAAAACGACCAGGTCGCCGCAAGTTCTCGTTGATCTGAGAAGTGAGGCGACTCCGCGTCCTCACTCACGCCGGGCGGAGCGACAAACCTCCCGCGAGGCGAGTCCCACAGTTCAACGACCTGAATGTACGTCCCCCGCTCGTTATACAACACCGGCTTCATGCCGCTGAAGTTGATCTTCGGGGCGGAATACCGCCAAAGCGTGACATCCTCGCCACGGCTGCCAACGAGGCGGGCGACCGCTTTCTCGAACGAAGCCCAAACCACTTCGCTCCGCGTCCTGCCGTCGAGGTAGTCCACTTGGGTCACGCCGCGCAACGCGTTCCAAAGTAGCGTCGGCTGCAGGACTGTGTGGAACAGATCCGGCGCAAGGAAGTTGCCCACCTTGGAAAGGAACAACTCTTCGCGGAGAGCCATGATCCATGCATCGTACACGACCGGTGCGACGGAGCCGTCGAAGTAGTCGCCGCTCCACGCTCGAAGATAGTCGAGCGCGCGTCCCGCAGCGCCGGTTGCACTTCCCGCCCCTTCCGAAACGAGCAGGTCGGACAGAAAGTAGGCGTGCTCCATTCGCTCGGTGGCGATCTTGCGCGCGAAACTCTCGAGGTCCTGCGGCGTCACCTTGTCCACCTTCTCGATGGCACGGACGAGCGTCTCATTCCGGAAGATGCGTCCCCACGCAGGCGTGTCGAGGTTCGGCCACCACGACACCGGCTTGTTGTTCCAGTTGACGATCCAGCCCTGCGAGGGGTTGATGACATAAGGCATCCGTTCGGGCGGCACGATGCCGACCCAATCGTGCTCGGCGTCCATCGGCGCGGGGAGTCGCGGGTCAACGGCCGCGGAACGGATGGGAACCCGACCGCAGAAGAACCAGCCGATGTCTCCCTGAGTAGTAGCCGCAAACAGGTTGAAGTTGGCATTGTACGTAAGCGCAACACGGCGAACGTCCCCGATGTCCTTGGCTGCGGGCAGACGCGCCATGCCGGCTAGGCCCTCAATCTCCTTCATCCAGAGCGGAGACTTGCGCACGTACGCAACGCCGGTGCTGACGCTCTTTAGGATGACCGGCCCGAAGTGGGTCATCTCTCGCGACGCGCTTACGGACTCGCCATCCTTCACGGCGAGAGTCCACTCCACCTTCTCAAACGCTCGCCAACCGCCTTCGTGGGCGTACTCGTTCGGGTTGTCCGGGTTCAGGCGCACAAAGAACACATCGTCGGTGTCGGCGACGCCACTCGTTAAGCCCCACGCGACAGTCGGCGAGTGGCCGATGAGGACGCCGGGGATCCCCGGCACATCCATCCCCACTGCGACGTACTGCGGGCAAGAGATGCTTATCTGGTGCACGATGCTCGGAGTGCTGAAGCCCATTTGCGGGGCGGAGAGCAGCAGCGGCACGCCGAGGGCGCTCTTCGACTTCGACACGACGATCGCGTAACTTCCCCACTTGTGTGGAACACCGAGTTGCGCGGCGATCTCCCGCATCTCGGACTGCTCCTCGATGCGAATCGCGGGGAGACCGAGTTGCGCGGCGATCTCCCGCATCTCGGACTGCTCCTCGATGCGAATCGCGGGGAGAAGTTCCAGCAGGTTGACCTTCGGCAGCAGCTGGAGGTGGGCGTCGGTCGTCTCCGGGCGCAGCGGCGCGAACGGCGAGCGCCCCTGATGCGGGTCGTCGGCATCGTTGACGGTACAGATCGCCGCTCTGTCGTTTTGCCACGCGAGGTCGTCCATCGCCTTGCGCGGATCTAAACCCGAGCGTGATTGCAGGTAGGTGTACAGCGCGAGGTTGCGCAACTCTCCTGCGCCGAAGCGCCCGAACCTGCGGACGAGTTGGACCCCGATTGCGAGCGAATCGGTCGGCGTCCAATCACGCGGTCGCTCCCCACCGTACTGCTTCGGAACTTTGCCTGACTCCGCCGCCTCTGCGATCCAGCGGTTCACGCCGCGAGCGTACGCTTCGGTGATGGCTCGCGCGTCTTGCGGGAGCGCAGCGAACATTCGGTCGTACTCCTCGTCGGTGTAGCCGAAACGCAGCGCGTCCCGGTCGCTGGCGATTCCCGGCCTGCCGATGAGTTCGCTCAGTTGGCCTCGGGCGGACCGGCGGCTGAGGTCCATCTGGTAGAGGCGGTCTTGAGCAACCGCATACCCCGCCCCTTCGAACGCCGCCTCGAGCGACTCAGCGAACACGTGCGGCTCTCCGTAGGGGCCTCGGAGGATTTGGAAGTCCGCCTGCTGGGTTGGAAAGAGACTCATCAGGACCGCGACGGCTATCGGTGTCACGACGCGACCTTATACCCTCCCCTGGCAGCGACCCGTAGCGGGCTTCAGGGAGCGAACAACCGGGAAACAGGCCCTTCCGACTGGGGTTGGCGCTCAGGGCAGCCGGTTTCGCCCGCCGCCCAGCGCCTTCTTGCCGAACACCTGGTAGAGAACGTACACCACGCCCGCGAGGATCGCCAAGGGGATCACAAGCCCCAGCAGGGTTTTCACTACCGCAACAAGGACCGAGATCGCCACGATGACCAGCAGAATGCCAACGCCGAACTTGAACAGGTCGCTCACTTCTTTACTCCTTGGACGCAGACTGTTCCTGCGCTCCTAATATCAGAACGGGCGGAGGCTCCATACGGTTGCGAAGTGGGACGGACGACCTACCCTCGCCTGAGCAGGGCGCGGGCGTTGCGCCGAATCCCCTCCGCCCCCGCCCGCATCAGCGCGGTGCCGGCGTAGAGGGCAAGGAACTCCTGCTCCGACAGCGTGGTTAGGGCCGCCAGGTCGGGCTGGGCGATGGCGGGGCGGGGGTTGAAGTCGGGCTCGGCGGTCGGCGTTGCGCGCTCGGGCTGGCTCGCGCGCGGGTGGTTAAACGGGCAGACCTCCTGGCACGCGTCGCAGCCGAACAGCCAGCCGTTTAGCATCCGTTCCTGTTCAGCCGTGAACGCGCCGCGGTGCTCGATGGTCAGATAGCTGATGCACCGGCGCGAGTCCAGCCATGCGACGGGCGAATCATCGCGCAGCACGAGGGCGCCTGTGGGGCAAGCATCAATGCACGCTCGGCAGGTGCCGCACCCTCCCACCGCGGGCTGGTCGGGCGTCAGGGCGACGTCGGTGAGCAGCAAGCCGATGAAGAACCAACTGCCGCGCTTTGAGTTGATGAGGCAGGTGTTCTTGCCGAACCACCCGATGCCCGCCATCTGCGCGTAATCGCGTTCGAGAGTTGGGGCAGAGTCGACGCAGATGCGCGTCCTCGCCTTCGGCGCGAGCTCAAGAAGAGAGGCTGCAAGTCGCCGCAGGTCTCTCCGAAGCACCTTGTGATAGTCACGCCCGAGAGCGTATCGAGCGACGCGAGCCTCGGCGTCGGGTGGGAGCGGCTGGTTGTAGTTCTTCGCGACAGCAATGACCGAGCGGGCGCCCGGAAGCAACGCCTCAGCCGAGCGGCGCAAGGCCGCTTGCCTCGCGAGGTAGCCCATCGCCGCGTGCATGCCGTTCTCCAACCATTCGAGGTACGCATCGTAGTGCGGTGTCGGGGCGGCCTGCGCGATGCCGCAAAGGTCGAAGCCGACCTCGCGCGCCCGCTGTTTGAGCCGCTCTTCGATTGAATGGAACACGTTGCCTTCGCCTCCATGATGTCCCGCCTGACGGCGGGCGCGCATAATGTGCAGGTCGCGACGCGGCGGAAAGCATGGAACAGACGGTCCTCATCCAGTTGGCGGGCGTGCCCGCCCGTTCGGACAGCCGGAACCCCGGGCCGGGCTGGAGGTGCGGGGGTGGACAATTCTGCGTGGTTTGCAATGCCCAGCCTCCATTCGACCGCTATGCCCCCCTCAACCCGT
>JBBIIO010000064.1:0-5603 GCA_037446435.1 Armatimonadota bacterium | reverse complement strand
GGGTACCCGGGACGCCAAAAACACGTCGCGGATCGGGATTCTCGTCGGCGAGTACCGGATCGCGGTCCACTATCACGGTACCGGTACGCAGGAGCCGGACCAATCGCCAGGAGGCGGCGGCGAACCGGTCCCTGATGCGATGCGACTCGAGGTGTTTCGAACGCTCTTTGCACAGATCTATCAGATCGTAATAGGAGGTCAAGACGACCATGACACACGTAACCTTGTGTTCGCTTGTGGCTCTGTCCGCACAAACGTATCTCCCTTTGAATGACTTGAACCTATGGTTGAAGCACTCGGCCCTGGTCGTAGTAGCGAAGTACGTCGGGCCAGCCGGGACGATCCGGATCCGGATGCTCCTCGTGTGGACACGGTGTGGGCCGGGGGGAGCCTGGGTATTGGGAAGAGATGACAGCGCGGGCGGTTCGGTACTGGAAGGCACGGTTCGGTGGAGCCGGTGAGCCGAGAATGGGGGCGCCCTCTGCACAGTTCCGGTAACCTGCGCCCATGCCGGCGTGGGTGTACGTTGGTGCAGGCGGGTTCATTGGCGCGGTTGCTCGTTGGGCGCTATCGGGCGCGATAACGAGGGCTGCCGGAGCCTCGTTCCCGTTCGGCACGCTCACCGTCAACGTGGTGGGGTCCCTGCTCATCGGCGTCCTCATGGGGCTGGTCGAGTACCGCGGCGTCTTCAGCCCCGAGCAGCGACAGTTCCTGATCATCGGCAGCCTCGGAGGGTTCACAACGTTCTCCACGTTCAGCCACGAGACGCTCGCGCTTCTTCGGAACGGCGAGCACGCGCTCGCCGCGCTCAACATCGTGGGGAGCGTCGGCGCATGCCTTCTCGCCGTGGCGCTTGGGTGGATGCTGGCGAAGGCGGTGGCATGAGGAAGCGAAAATGAAAATCGAAGGCCAGGGCAGTTTGCTGCGAATCTTCATCGGCGAGTCCGACCGGTGGCACGGCGTTCCGCTCTACGAAGCCATCATCCGCAAGGCGCGGGAAGCGGGGCTGGCGGGCGCGACCGCCTGGCGAGGCATCCAGGGATTCGGAAGGCGCAGCGTTATCCACACAACCAACATCCTTCGCCTGTCCACCGACCTTCCGATCATCGTCGAAGTCGTTGACAGTACCGAGAAGATCGAGGCGTTCCTGCCGACCCTCGACGAGATGGTGCAGGAGGGCATGATCACGGTGGAGAAGGCGCACATCGTCGCCTATCGCAGCGGGGACTCGCCAAGCGAGACATAATCGCCACAGCACCACGAGGTTAAAGCCGTATGCCGTCGAGTCGCCACCGGCACAAGGGGAAGCAGCATCACCCGGGGCGGAAGCCCCGCCCAGGCGGGGGCAGAGCGTCACTCATCGTCGCGGTCGCAGCTCTGGTGGTCGTCCTCGCGCTCTTCGTCTACTTTTCGAACCGGAGCGGCTGACGGACCTATGGCGACCGCGCGCTACAAGCCCGATACGGAAGTGCAGTTCGTTAAGGGAGTCGGCCCCAAGATCGCGGCGCTCCTGGCGAAGATGAGCGTCGAGACGGTTCGAGACCTGCTGTACCTCTTACCGCGACGGTACGAAGACCGCACCAACCTCAAGCGGATCGCCGACGTTCGCCCCGGCGAGACGGTAACGCTGCGCGGCAGGCTCATTGAATTGCAGACCCAGAACCGGGGCGGGAGGCTCATCATCATCAAGGCTGCCATCAGCGACGGCTCCGGGGCGATCCGCCTGGTCTGGTTCAACCGGAGGTGGGTTCACCAAACGCTGGCAAGGGCGGGTGCGCCGGAACTTGTGGTTTACGGCCAGGTGAAGGAGGGCGTCTGGGGGCTGCAAATCGAATCGCCCGAGTGGGAGCTCATCGAGTCGGACGACGCCCAGGACGGCTTTGCGAGCATCGTGCCTGTCTATCCGCTCACGGAGAAGATCTCGCAGAAGGTCATGCGCCGAATCACAGCCTCAGCGCTCCAGTTGGTCGAGGTGCTCCCCGACCCGCTGCCCGCGAGCGTGCTCAAGGAGTACCGGCTGCCGTCGCTGCCGACTGCGCTCGAGCAGGTTCACCGCCCCGAGTCGTTCGACTCCGCCCAGCGTGCGCGGAGGCGTCTCGTTTTTGAGGAGTTCTTCACGCTTCAACTGCACCTTTGCATGCGGCATCAGGAGATGGGCAGAGAGACCGGTATCTCGTTTTCGGCGGACGACCTCGTGTTGGAGGAACTCCAGGGCGTCCTGCCCTGGCCGCTCACCGACGCCCAGAGGCGAGTGATTGGCGAGATCTATGCCGACATGCGCCAACCGCATCCGATGAACCGCCTGCTCCAGGGCGACGTCGGCAGCGGCAAGACGGTCGTGGCGGCGGCGGCGATGCTCGCCGCAATCCGAAGCGGTTATCAGGCGGCGGTGATGGTGCCGACGGAGATCCTCGCCGAACAGCATTACTTCAACCTTACGCGCCTGCTCGCGCCGCTCGGTTTGGACGTGGAACTCCTTGTCGGCAAGCTCACGAAGCGACAAAAGGACGCCGCCCTGGCGCGAACCGCCTCAGGCGCGGCGAACATCGCCGTGGGCACGCATGCGCTCATCCAAGAGGGGGTCGAGTTCAAGCGGCTGGGCTTGGTCGTCGTGGACGAGCAGCACCGCTTCGGCGTGCTGCAGCGAGCGAGCCTCCGGGCGAAGGGGTACGGCAACCCCGACGTCCTGGTCATGACCGCAACGCCGATACCGAGGACGCTGACGTTGACCCTCTACGGCGACCTCGACCTCAGCGTGATTGACCAGATGCCACCCGGCAGGAAGGCGATCAAGACGCACTGGAAGCGACCCGACGACCGGGACGCGGTGTACGAGGGCGTGCGAACGCTCATCGAGCGCGGCGCGCAGGCCTACATCGTCTGCCCGCTCATCGAAGGAAGCGAGAAAATGCAGGCGCAGGCGGCAACGGAACTGTTCCGAGAGGTTAGCGAACGGCACCTCAAGGGCTATCGCGTCGGCCTGCTCCATGGCCAGATGAAGGCGGCGGAGAAGGAAGCCGCCATGGAGGCGTTCCGAAAGGGCGAGACGCAGGCCCTGGTCAGCACGACGGTCATCGAGGTGGGGGTGGACGTTCCGAACGCAACCTTGATGGTCATCGAGGATGCGAACCGTTTCGGCTTGGCGCAACTCCACCAGCTTCGCGGCCGAGTGGGCAGAGGCGAGGCGCAAAGCTACTGCGTTCTGATCGCCAAGGCGACCACGCCCGAGGCGGAGGAGCGGCTCCGCGCCCTCGTCGAGACGACCGACGGCTTCCGCATAGCCGAGGCGGACCTCAGAATCCGCGGGCCCGGTGAACTGTTGGGCACCAAGCAGGCGGGGCACTTCGACTTCAAGGTCGCCGACCTCCTCAAAGACGGCAAACTGCTCGAAGAGGCGCGCCAAGCCGCCATGAGGTTTCTCGAAAGCCACCCGCGCCTCGAAGGCGCAGACCTCGAGCCGCTGAGGGAGGCCGTCGCCGAGGTTGCGCACCGGGTCGCGCACACGGACGTGAGTTAGAATCCCCCCGATGCGCATCGGCTGCGATACCGGCGGGACGTTCACGGACTTTGTGGTTGACGACGGCAAAGAGGTCGTGGCATTCAAAGTCCCCAGTCGCCCGCGCGAACCAGCCGAAGCCGTCGCCGAGGGCGTCCGAACGGTGGGAGGTAGTGGCTCCTTGCTGCTCCACGGCACCACCGTGGCGACGAACGCGATCCTCGAAGGGAAGGGAGCAAGGACCGCGCTCGTCCTCAACCGAGGGTTCAAAGACCTCCTGACCATCGGCAGGCAGACCCGCCCGGACCTCTACGACCTCTGGCCGATCCAGGAGCCGCCGATCGCGCCCGAGGACGTCTTCACCGTGCCGGGGCGTCTGGCGTCGGACGGGAGGGAACTGGAGCCGCTCGACCTCAGCGAGTTGGACCCCGCCGCTCTCACGGACTACGAGGCTGTGGCGGTCTGTCTGCTCTTCGCTTATGTGAACCCGGATCACGAACTCGCGGTGGGAGAGCACGTAAGAGGCGGGCGGTTTCTATCGCTCTCGCACCAGGTTTCCCCTGAAATCCGTGAGTACGAACGAGCTTGCGCGACGCTCCTGAACGCCCGCGTCGGTCCGGTGGTGGGACGGTATCTCCGCGCTCTCGGAGCGATCGACGGGGTTGGGCAGGTGCGAATCATGTCGTCTGGGGGTGGGCTGGTCACGCCAGAGGTGTGCCTCGAGGTGCCGCTACGCACGATTCTCAGCGGCCCGGCTGCCGGTGTGATGGCGACCGCGCATCTCGCCGAGGCGATGGGCATGGGGGACCGACCCATCGTGGCGTTCGACATGGGCGGGACGAGTACGGATGTCGCTCTGGTGCACGGCGGCCCTGCATTCACATCCATCGCGGAGGTCGCCGGCTTGAAGGCGCGGCTCCACCAGGTCGCGGTGCACACCATCGGCTGCGGGGGCGGCTCGGTGGCGTGGCTCGATTCGGCTGGTGCGCTCCGCGTCGGGCCGCACAGCGCCGGCGCCGACCCGGGGCCCGCGCTCTACGGCTCGAGCATCCCTACCGTAACCGACGCGAACTATGCCCTGGGCCGGTTGCCGCTTGGGCAGTTCGGGGGCGGGTCGGACTTGCGGCTTGTGCCCGAGCGAAGCCTGCAGGCGATTGCAGACCTAGAGGCACAGATCGGGCGAGGTGGAGTGGCGGAGGCTGTAGTCGAGCTGGCTGAGGCGCAGATGGCGAGGGCGATACGTCGCGTAACCTCCCGGCGCGGAGTGGACCCGGGGGAGTGCGATCTCGTCGCCTACGGGGGAGCGGGACCCATGCACGCGTGTGGAGTTGCGGAGCAGTTGGGCATGGCGACCGTGCTCGTGCCGCTGCTGCCCGGCGTGTTCTCGGCGTGGGGCCTATTGGTCAGCCCTGAAGTGGCGGAGACGGGTCGGACGGTGTTGGGCGTACACGGCGCCGAGGAGTGGGACGCGGTCTACGCCGACCTCGAAGAGCAGGCGCGCGCTGAATTGAACCGGTGCGACGCGGCGGAGCGCCTCGCAGAGATGCGCTACAAGGGGCAGAGCCACAGCATTGAAGTGGACGCGGGCGGGAGCCATGAGGACGCTCAAAGGCGGTTTGAGCAGGAGCACGAGCGGCTGTTCGGCGTTCGGCGGGAGGGGGTTCGTGTGGAGTGGGTGACGGCGCGGGTGAGGCTGTCGCGAGCCGCCCCGCCGCCCTCTCCTCTTAAGAGATGGGAGGTGCGGCGCTCCGAGGAGGCGCTTAGGGCTTGGTTTGACGGATGGGTCGAGGCGAAAGGCGTCGCTCGCAGGGGGCTGGAGCCTGGAGAGCGGATTCGCGGCCCCGCACTGCTTCACCAGCCGGATGCGACGACGGTCCTCCCCCCGGGGTGGGAAGCCGAGGAGACTCCCTTGGGGCTCGTCTGCAGATGGAGCCGCCTTGGCGGCTGATTCGGGTTGCTTATGTTCTCAATCTCCGCACCTGGGAGTTCTTGCGAGGTGACTGCACCGTTTGTCCACGTAAAATTACCGGATTTTAGCCCCCCCATTTTTGCGTTCGGTTTTTGGCTTGGTGCCTGTATACTGGAGGGTGATGGACGGGTTCAACGA
>JBBIIO010000063.1:0-5872 GCA_037446435.1 Armatimonadota bacterium | reverse complement strand
GGCGGAACGCCGAATCTCTACGAGATTCCACCGGCGATGCCGCCCGTCGGCCAGTGGAGTTTCCCGAACGTGGTTGAGGACACGGCGAACGCCTACTTCCCGACGGCGGACTTCGCCCCTCCCGCGGAGGCTGGGAAGTATGAGTTGAAGATTGACCTCTTCGACTCTGCCGGCAATCCCGTGAACATCGGCGCGCTGGGCATCCACTTCCGCGTGCCGAATGTTGAAGACCTCAGCGGCACGATCACAACCGAGGACGCGGCCCATCCGTCGCTCAACCTCGTGAGTGGAAACTCGTTCGTGATGACGCTGCACGTGGACAACAGTCCGTGCACAGCAAGCGTCGCCGCGCCGACCATTGCAGGCACCCCCGCCAGCGACGAGTGCGGCGTGCTTGAATACACTCCCGCGTCGCTCGAAACGGTCGTGATGAACTACGAAGCCTCGCATCCGAACGGCTTCGCAACTTTCGCGTTCGAGCTGTATCGCGGCGCGAACAAACTCACGCCACCGAGTACGAGCGGAGCGGTTGGCGCAGGAATGCACACCGCATCCGGCACGGCGACCGACCTGCTGGGCGGCTGTTCCGTGGCGGGCTTCGCCGAGCACCTGCACGTGTACGCGATGGCGACGAACGGCTGGTCTCGCCAGAGCCAGTTGGACGCGCACGACGTGCGCGCGTTCGTGCTCGCGCCGAAGGCGTGACACTAACGCGCGAGAGGGAGCCTCCTCGCGGCGGCAGAGGCTCCTCCCTCGCGACCAGAGGGGTGGGAATGTGGTGGATTGACGACCCTCAAGGGTACGTTTAGCCACTCTCCGGTGATCCTCCGCCGGAAGACGCCTTGTGGCATTGTGTCCGCCCGGCGCATCGAGCGCAATTGGTTCTGGATCTCGACGACATAGGCTTCAATGATGCTCGCCTCGTCCTGCTGTCGCCGCTGGTTGTGCGCTTGCGCTCGGGAGCGACTTTGCACCAGGCGTTTTCTGACCCTCGCTCGGTGCCGGCTTGGGTGGTCCGCTGCCGGCTGTGCGGGAGGTGCCCGACCGGATTCGTGCATGGGTGAAGTCGTCCGTCGCCTCCTTCGAAGGGTGCCATGCAAAGCCGCCAGCCGGCGTAGCTCAGTGGTAGAGCAGCTGTTTTGTAAACAGAGGGTGGCGGGTACGAATCCTGTCGCAGGCTCCATGCGTTGCTCCTGTCAAGCGTGGTATACTGCGCTCGCCTCGCTGAAGGGGAGTAGCGCACGCCCTTGTGGTGGGCCTCGGTCGTCAGTTCGCTCGCTCGAGCCGGCCCGGCTGAAAGCGCGAGACCTTCGCCGCCAAGCGCGGAGAAGTGTCGCGCTTGCCGAGGCTGGAGCGGAACGAATGGAACGAGAGATTGAACTGGATGTGACGACCGAAGAGTTCGTCAGGCGATTGCGAGAACTGGCGCACGCAATCGAGGCTGGCGACGCTTACACAATAAGCCTGCAAGACGTGATCCTCCGCATTCCCACCGACGCGCAGTGCCGAATCGAGTTTGAAGAATCGGATTCCGATCTGGAGCTGGAGCTCGAGCTCCGCTGGAAGAAGACTGGCGCAAGTGCGACCGAGGAAGAGAAAGAGGGCGATGATGCTCTGTCCTAAGTGTCACGACCAGGTGCTCGTGCCGGTCGAGCGCCAGGGCGTTGAGGTTGATTACTGCCCGGGCTGCAGAGGAGTTTGGCTCGATCGAGGAGAACTCGACAAGTTGATTGAGCAGGCTGCCTCGCTGCCGCCGACGCACAGCGGCCCATCCAGGCACGAAACATACGAAGAACGGAGGCACAACCGGCGCGATTCTTATCGCGACGAGGATGACTACAGGGAAGATCGTGGCAAGCGTCGCAAGGGGATGTCGCGCTTCCTCGAAGATTTCTTTGACTTTGACTAGCCGATGACCTTAGGCGGCGTTTCGATTTGGTTTTGGGCGGGCTTCCTCGGGGTCGTGTTCGGCTTCTTGGCGCTGGACCTGGGCGTCTTTCATCGAAGTGCCCATGAAGTGAGAATGCGGGAAGCGTTGATTTGGACGGCCGTCTGGATAACGCTTTCGCTTCTTTTTGGTGTCGGCCTTTACTTCTTTTGGGATCACATTCAAATGGGCAGCAACTACTCGAACGCCGAGGCGGCGATGGCGTTCCTTGCCGGATATCTCGTTGAGTGGTCGCTGAGCGTTGACAACATCTTCGTCTTCCTCGTCGTCTTCGCCTACTTTCACGTTCCAACCAAGTATCAACATCGAGTGCTGTTTTGGGGCATCCTTGGCGCGCTGTTCTTCAGGTCAATCTTCATTGCTATCGGCGCTGTTGTGTTGAAGAAGTTTCTGTGGACGATGGTGATCTTCGGTCTGTTTCTGATTTTCACCGGAGTCAAGCTTGTGACAGCGCACGGCAAGACGATTGACCCCGGGAACAACCCAGTTGTGAAGCTGTTCAGGCGCGTTTTCCCCGTGACGGAGGACTATCAAGGACAAAGGTTTTTCGTGCGCGAGAACGGCAAGCTGCTCGCTACACCATTAATGGTGGCTTTGGTCGTCGTAGAGTTCACCGATATCCTCTTTGCGGTGGATTCCGTTCCCGCCATTTTCGCGATAACGCGAGAGCCGTTCTTAGTGTTTACGTCCAACGTATTTGCCATTCTCGGCTTGCGCGCTCTGTTTTTTGCGGTAGCCGGGCTAATGCAACTGTTCCGGTTCCTTCACTACGGGTTGGCGGTCATTCTGACGTTCGTTGGAGTCAAGATGTTGTACGGTTACGTCGCTGAAATCTACCACTGGCAGAAGTTCCCGGTTGCAGTATCGTTGGGCGTTATCATTGGCGTGCTTGCAGGGTCGGTCGTGGTCTCAATGCTTAGGCCGGCCAAACCACAAGTCGATGGAAAGGAACCAATGCCGGCATCTGAACAAGGAGGCAAGCAATGAGGGTCGTTGTCGGCGTTAATCACGACTCGTACCACTCCGTGCTCGACTTGATAGCGTCGCTGGCGATTCCGTCAACGGAATTGGCGCTTGTCCACGTGGTCGAGTCCCCGTTGGATGACCTTCCAAGGATAGAGTTCGAGCCAGTGCGCGAGTGGGTACGGCAGCTTGAGGAGGATGGACGTCGCGAGCTCGAGGAGGCTCGAAAGTACCTTCAAGGAACTGGTTTTCAGATCACAACAGACGCCCTACACGGTGACACACCGAAAGTCCTGATCGAGAAAGGCAAGGCGTGGGGCGCGGACCTCATAGCCATCGGCTCGACGCGGAAGGGTCACTGGGGATCGCTCTTCTATGGCAGCGTTACTAAGGCAGTTGCAGCAGGCGCGGAGCAGTCCGTTCTGGTTGCTAAGCGGTCGACGAAATCAAGAGAGAAGCTACGGGTTGTCATAGCTACCGACCACTCGGACTACTTCAACCGGTGTTTCGAGAAGTTCCTTAGCTGGAACGTCCAAGGCATTCGTTCCGCAGTAGTTCTTTCAAGCGTGAGCTCGAGAAGGCAGGAGCACGCGAACCGCCTCAAGGACGCCCTGGATACGCTCCGGCGGAATGCAGAAGAGAGCAACCAAACTTTGTGCCGACGCCTGCAAGAACGAGGAATCGAAACGAACAGCAGAGTTTCATCCGCCTCTCCGCAAGAGGCAATCAGCCAGGCGATGCGCGAAGAACAGGCTGACCTGCTCGTCCTCGGCGCGCAGGGCCATGGCTTCTGGGAGCGCGTTCGCTTGGGAAGCGTGTCCTACTATGAGGTGATCGCTACGGATCACAACGTCTTGGTGCTGCGAGTGTAGGGCAGACGCCGGCTAGCCGACCTCGTGCACGGGGAACTGCGCGGTGAATGCTCGCACGTCGTGCCTCACCTTGTTCAATTCCGCCTCGGACTCCCGCGCCCGCAGCGCCCTGGCGAGGAGCGAGGCGATCAGCGCCATCTCCGGCTCCTTCATGCCGCGCGTCGTTACTGCGGGCGTGCCGAGGCGCAAGCCGCTCGTTACAAAAGGTGACTCGGGGTCGTAGGGGATCGTGTTCTTGTTCGTTGTAATTCCCACAGAATCGAGTACCGCCTGCGCTGTCTTGCCGGTGATGCCGAACGGGCGCAGGTCAATCAGCATCAGGTGGCTGTCCGTTCCGCCGCTGACTACGCGGAAGCCTTCAACTGTCATTGCGGCAGCAAGTTCGCGAGCGTTCGCCTTAACTTGCCTCTGATACTCCCTGAACGCGGGCTGTATCGCCTCGTGGAAGCACACCGCCTTGCCCGCGATTTGGTGCATCAGCGGGCCGCCCTGCAGGCCCGGGAACACGGTCTTGTTGATCCTCTTGCCGATCTCCTCATCGCTGCTGAGGACGAGTCCGCCACGCGGGCCGCGCAACGTTTTGTGCGTCGTGCTCGTTACGATGTGGGCGTGCTGGATCGGGCTGGGATACTCGCCCGCAGCGATGAGGCCCGCGGGGTGCGCGATGTCGGCAAGCAGCATCGCGCCGACCGAGTCGGCAATCTGGCGGAAGCGCGCGTAGTCAATCTCTCGCGCGTAGGCGGTCGCCCCGCAGACAATCATCTTCGGCTTGTGCTCGCTCGCCAGGCGCTCCAGTTCGTCGTAGTCAATCAGTTCGTCGCTCTGGCGCACACCATAGGGGATGACCTGATACAGTACGCCGCTGAAGTTGACCGGGCTGCCGTGGGTGAGGTGGCCGCCGTCGGAGAGGTTCATCGCGAGGATCCGGTCCCCAGGTTGTAGAAAGGCGAAGTACGCCGCCATGTTCGCGTTCGCGCCCGAGTGCGGCTGCACGTTCGCCCACGCTGCGCCGAATAGGCGGCAGGCGCGCTCGATGGCGAGCGACTCGACCTCGTCCATGTACTCGCAACCGCCGTAGTACCGTTTGCCCGGATAGCCCTCGGCGTACTTGTCGGTCATCACGCTGCCGACGGCTTCGCGCACGGCTCGGCTGGTGATGTTCTCGCTTGCGATGAGTTCGAGGTTCTGCTCCTGCCTCGTCTCCTCCTTTCGGATGATGGTCGAGACCTCGGGGTCCACCTGTGCGAGGATGTGCGTCCGCTGGGCGAGAACGTTCGGGTCGTTGATCTTCAGCGCCATGTGCGGATTATGGACGCCCCTCGCGCGCGGGCGGGGCGCTGCGAGCGCGAGGCGCGTTGCACCGTCAACTCGCAGTTGCGGACGGCTCCGGCGGGGGGAGCAGACGTTCTGCCCGCAGAGGTTCCGTTGTTTGTCGAAGGGCGCCCGCGCGGCTACCCCAAGTCCATGCGGCTACCCCAACTCCATCAGGTACACGCGCGCGGAGCCGAGTGCCCGAAACCCCACATCACGACAGTGCCAGCGTGAAGGTGGATCGCATGAATTGCCGTCAACCCAGACGGCCACCCGTTTACGTGTCGCCACGGCATCAGCGGGACCTCCTCCGGGACCGCAACCCACAGGCATACAGCCCGGACGCGAGGACGAGCCACGAGGCTGGCTCCGGTACGACAGATACCCGGTCGACAAAGAGATCCACGGTTGCCGGCAGGCGGTGTCCGGTGAAGAACAGCGTAAGGGTTCGAGGATGCATCGCGCTACCTGACCCCTGAAGGATCAGCTGGCCGTCAAAGTACGCGGAATAAAGCCCGTTCTTGCGCGTTAAACGGAACTCGTGGAAGCCGGTCGCCGGCGCCTCTATCGCCGTGCTGGGGCCGTCTCGGAACCGTGCCCTGATCTGATTCGCCGGGTCGCCGCCGGCTACCCGCACATAGGACATGGCCGCGACGGGTGTATACACGCACCAAGCCAAAAACCGAACGCAAAAATGGGGGGTAAAATCCGGTAATTTTACGTGGACAAATCCCGCACTATTGCCAGGATCCTCATCCCCAGTGGCACCTCACCACGC
>JBBIIO010000062.1:0-7602 GCA_037446435.1 Armatimonadota bacterium | reverse complement strand
TCACGTGGTACCGCACGGCGCAGTTGTCACGGTTCGTGGGCAGGCTGGAGATCTCCAAAGCCAGTTGGTCGGGCAAGGCATCGGGCAACTGGGCCGTGCGCGCCCGTTCGCCGCATGTCGCCAAAGCGCTGAGCGCGAGAGCCCAACAGAGCACACAATTCAGTCGCACGCATCCTCATCATACTGCACTCCTAGGGGACAACGTCGCCGACCGCCGTCCTGCGCTGCAGGCGGCCGTACAGCCTTCGCAGCGCGACCTCGAAAGTCGCCGTCGCGGTGTCCTTCCCGGCGCGCGCGGATTCGGCGGAGGCTTGCGCGGTGATGTGGCCGGAATAGGCCGGTTCCTTGGAAAGATTGGATCTTTCCAGGGAGTGGTGCCCTTTGGCCTTGCGCTGGATGCCCACGGAACGGTGTCGGCCGGCGGGTCCGTCAGAAACATCGCTGCAGTGACCGCAGGCAATGTCGTCGTCGGAACCCTTCTTGTGGCAGAGGTGTATTGGGTCGCCTATTTGCGACGCGAGAGCATGCAGAAAGATGGCCCCCCCATAAGTCGTGACGGTGGTTCGGCCGTGACGCCAATCCCCTCTAGCGTGTATCGAATGTGGCGGGCGACCAGGATTGCAATATACTAGGCCCGATGGCTGTGCAATCGCTGATCCTCGGGATTGCTGGAGGCTCGGGCTCGGGCAAGACATATCTGGCCAAGAGGCTTGCCGAAGAGGCTGCCGATCAAGCGACGGTCTTGAGCATGGACCAGTACTTCGACTCTTCGCATCATGCGGCCGCAGAACGAATTGCCGAAGTCGACTTCGACCACCCCGCCCGTGTGAATCTGCAGTTGCTCTCCGCCCATCTACAAGCCTTAAAAGCCGGCGAGGCGGTAATGGTCCCCGAGTACGACTTTGTCACCCAAACTGGAACTTCCGAAGCCAGGCTCGTCGAGCCCAAGGCGGTGGTACTGGTCGAGGGCCTCTTTCTGCTTGCTGATCCGCTACGGGAACAGTTCGACTTCACCGTGTTTCTGGACGTCGCCTCGGATCAGCGGCTGATCGGACGACTCCTGAGGGACGTCCGGGAGAGGGGCAGCGGGCTGGAAGAGGTCATCGATCGCTACCAGAGGTTCGTTCGCCACAGCTACGAGGTCTTTGTCGAGCCCACCAAGCAGTATGCCGATGTGGTTGTGGATTTCACGTATCGGCGTGAGTTCTTCCAAGAGCTTTTGTGCCGTGCGATCCGGCTCTTGGCCGCCAATCCGTCGGAGTCGGCGGCGGCTCTTGCCGAAATCAGAAAGAAGAGGTTTGCACCTGGGTTGTTGCCCGGTCTCAAGATGAGCGAAAGGGGGATGGATATCCTGGAACTCATTCGCCGATACCCCGAACGGCACGCAGCAGATTCCTCGAACCGCGAGTCACGTGCGGCTCCCCTGGACGATGGTGGTGGCCCCTGATGCAGCGGGGTCTGAGTAACGAGAAGGCCAAGAGCCTTCTGGCCCAGGTGGGCCCGAATTCGCTGCCACATGCCAGGCCGACTTCGCTCGTCAGCCGGTTTCTGTCCCAGTTCAAGAGTCCCATCATCTGGCTTCTGCTGGTTGCGCTCGTGCTCAATGGTTTTGCTTGGTACTTCGAGGGCGCCGTCGGGATTCCCGCGGAGAGCATAGCCATCGCCGCAATTCTGTTGTTGAATGCGCTTCTCGGAACTTTCCAGGAACGGCGAGCCGAAGTGGCGCTTGCGAAGCTCATGGACCTTTCTGCGCCCCGTGCAAGAGTCTATCGCGATGGCAGGGTGCAGGACATCTCGAGCCACGAAGTGGTTCCCGGTGACGTGATTCGGATCGAGGCGGGCGACCTCGTGCCTGCCGACGGGTTTCTAGAGTTGACTGCAAACGCGCTGTTCGACGAGTCCATGCTCACCGGAGAATCGCTGCCTGTAGACAAGTTCGACGGCGACGAAGTATTTAGCGGAACCCGATTGGTGCGTGGCCGCGCCGAACTGGTGGTCAGCCGAACCGGAGTCGGAAGCACATTGGGCCGATTGGCGACATCGCTGGGGCAGATTCAACCTGAAAGGACGCCTCTCGAACGAAAGGTCGATGCGTTTGGCAAGCAAGTCGCAAAGTGGGTGATGGTGCTTGCGGCGTCCCTTTTGGTGGGCGGGGTTCTGCTGGAGGGGATAGCGTCGTTTACACATATCCTCCTCTTTTCTGTCGCGCTCGCAGTCGCTGCCGTTCCAGAGGGCATGCCGGCAGTGCTAACACTTACCTTGGCGCGAGGCATCCAGCGAATGGCGGCCAGAAACGCGATAGTTCGTCGGATGAGCGCGGTCGAGGCGCTTGGATCGGTGACGGTGATTTGTACAGACAAGACGGGGACGCTCACTGAGAACAAGATGGAGGTCCATGACATCATTTCGGATGAGGTCGAGAAGGCCCTCGTTACGATGGTTGTGGCAAATGACGTCGACCCAGACGATGAAGCCGGAGATCCCCTCGAACTCTCCCTGCATCGTTACGCGCATGCGCAGGGCATCAATCCCACGGCGGTACGGCGGGCACACCTGAGACTCGATACGCTTCCATTTGATAGTTCGGCGCGATACATGAGAGTCACGGCGTTGCATGAAGGCCGCCCTGTTCACTACTTTAAAGGCGCTCCAGAAGCGCTTATCTCGCTAAGTGATTGCTCAGAAAGGGAACGACAGCGCTGGGCGGCGCAGTTGGACGAGGCGGCGGCGAGCGGCTATCGTCTCCTGGGGTTCGCGATAGCAGAAGGAGGCGACGACAAGGTCGCCTTCCTCGGGTTCGCAAAGATCTGGGATCCTCCGAGGTCGGAGGTTCCAGGTGCTATTAAGGAAGCGCTTGCTGCCGGTGTCCGAGTTGTCATGGTCACGGGAGACCATCCGGTAACGGCATCGGCCATTGCCGCCGCCATTGACTTGCCCTCGTCGGGCGTGGCACTCGGCGAAGTGTTGCGTTCGGGCGAGAAGATACCGGACGACCTCAACGTCTTCGCCCGGGTCCTCCCTGAAGAGAAACTTATGTTGGTGGACGCCCTGCAACGGCAAGGTGAAGTCGTCGCGATGACCGGGGACGGGGTGAACGACGCCCCAGCCCTTAAGAGCGCCGACGTCGGCGTCGCAATGGGAATTCGAGGAAGCGACGCTTCGCGTGAGGTGGCCGACCTCGTGTTGCACGACGATAACTTCGCTACGATCGTCGCGGCGATCGAACAGGGCCGCAACATTTACGCGAACATCCAGAAGTTCATCCGTTTCCTTTTCTCGACCAACGCGTCGCTGGTTGGAGTCGTGGTTATCGGCGCCTTCGGGGCCGTAGGGCTTGGCCTCCGCGATGATACCGGCGCCTTGCTGGTGCCCCTCCTTGCCGTTCAGCTGCTTTGGATCAACATCGTCACCGATGGGCCGCCAGCACTCGCCTTGGGAGTGGACGAGAACCACGATGTCATGAGAGATCGCCCCCGGAGCCCGGCTGAACCGCTCTTGGATCCTCCCTCGAAGCGCTTTATCCTGTGGGCAGGATCGCTCAAGGCAGCAATTGGCTTGGCGCTGCTTGCCACACTACCATGGCTCAATGCTTCACCCGAGCAGACCCGCACCGCGCTGTTTCACTACCTTGCCCTAGCCCAGTTGGCATTCGCTTATCCGTCGAGAGGGGTCATCAGAAGGCAAGAGAGAAACTGGGCACTCGCCCTTGCCGTCTTGCTCTCCTTCGGACTTCAGGTGCTCGTTGCGGCCACCCCGGTGGCACGAGCGACACTTGGGCTGACAGAAGTGAACGCACTCATCATCGGAGCGGTCCTTAGCAGCACCGTCCTAGCCTGGAGTTGGGCGGAACTCCTGGTCCGACGGAAGAACTTCATAGCGTGAGTCCGGCCCGAGAGTGGGTCAAGGCTCGATTGAAACCTTCATCACTCCATCCCTTCGCTCCATGAATAGCGCGTACGCTTCCTCGATCTGTTCCAGCTTGTACCGGTGGGTTAGCAAAGGTGTGAGGTCTATGCGATGGGCGCGCACCAATTCCATCAGGCGGCGCATTCGCTCTTTGCCGCCGGGGCACAGGGTGGAGGTGATCTTGATGTCGGCGATCCCCGCGCCATAGGCGTCGTAAGGGATCTCGAGTTTGCCACTATAGACACCGAGGCTCGAGAGCGTTCCCCCTGGGCGAAGGCTCCTAAGGCAGCCCTCCCAGGTCTCCTGGATTCCGAGCGCCTCGATCGCCACATCCGCTCCCCCGCCCGTCGCCTTTTTGACTTCGGCTACAACATCGCATGCGTTCGGGTCGAGCACGAGGTCCACGCCCATGCGCCGAGCTACTTCGGCGCGGACTGGATCGGGCTCGACGCCGATGACCAGAGCTGCACCCATGAGGCGTGCCCCTATACTGGCGCAGACGCCTATAGGACCTTGAGCAAACACCACTACGCTGTCACCGATGCGAACATTGCCCGACTCCGCACCGCTAAAGCCGGTGGACGCAATGTCGGCGAGAAGCACTACTTGCTCATCAGTCAGGGAATCGGGGATCTTGGCTAGGTTCGCTTGCGCGTCGGGAACGATCAGATACTCGGCCTGGGCTCCGTTTATGGTGTTGCCGAACCTCCAACCCCCGAGGCTCTCATATCCGTGGCCGTGCCCGCATTGCGCCCATTGGCCCGACAGGCAACCGCGACACTGACCACACGGCGTGATGGCGCCAATAAGTACGCGGTCGCCATGCTGATAGCCCACCACGCCGGGCCCGATTTCCTCGATAACTCCGACTGGCTCGTGGCCGATGATCAGGCCCGGACGGACAGGGTATTCACCCTTAACGATATGAACGTCAGTACCGCAAATGGTGGTGAGCGTGATGCGAACTAGGGCTTCCCCAGCCCGAGGGACGGGGCGCTGAACTTCTTCAATGCCGAACTCCAGCGGTCCGCGAAAAACGTTGGCTTTCATTGTATTCATGGTTATCCTCTTCAGATCCAGATCACGAGAACGTATTGCGGCGTGGCCACCACGTCGGCGTCCAGGTTCGCGTTCAGGTGCGCCAGGCCGCTGGTCTGCCAGGAGTCGAACTCGGCGTCGGAAGGCGGAATGTAATCAGGCATGGTTGGGTTCTCCGTTCCCCGCCACGGAGCGGAACTTCTGCTCTTAGGATTTTACCGGATCCGCTGAAGGAGCGGATGCACGGCTCCGGCCTCAAGCCCAAGCCCTCCTACCCCGCCTGGTCGAAGATGCCGCCGCCGGCTGAGGGGCGGTAGGCGCGGCGGGCTTCGCGAAACGCCCGCGCGGACTGCATCCCCTCGACCGCCTCGAACGTCGTTCGCTCGATGAGAGCTTCGAGGTCTCTCTCCGCCGATTGCACCGCCTCGAGCGTCGAGACTGCCGAGTCGAGGTCGTCGCAAGCCTCCAGTTGTGTCAGCAGCTGCTCTCGCCGGCGAAGCAGTTGGCCGGCCGTTTCCCAATCTCCGAACTCGACGGCGCTCGCGGCGCTCAACGTAACTGCCAGCAAGGACTGGGCGATTCGTTCTGCGGACTCAGGATGTTGCAACGGCGTCCTCCTCGGTGCGGCGTGACGCTTCCGCCCATGCGTCGCGGAGGGGGGCGAGCACGCGCCTGGCGTGAAGAACCGGTTCTGCTCTGTCTTGCAGGTTCGCCTCGATGAGCCGCGCCATGCAGAAGGCATAGATCCTCATCAGGTTGCCTCCGATCTCTCCGCCCTTATCGAGGTCAATCCCCGCTGAGAGCTCGGAGAGGATGCGCTGGGCGCGGAGCAGTTGGTGGTTCTGCTCCTCGAGGTTCCGCGCCTCGATAGCCTCCTTCGCCTTGTCGAGCGATTGGAGCAGCCCATCGTAGAGCATCACGACCAAGTCAATCGGCTTGGCCGTGTCAACCGCCTGTCGGCGGTAGGCGTTTGCTGCGCGTTTAGGGTCTAACGACAAGAGGTGTTCCGGTCCTCCGCCTTCACCCTTAGTATCGGCAGGTGCGGCGCCCGCCTTCAGATAGCCCTGAAGAACGCAGGGGCGAGTCGGCCGACTCGCCCCTGCGGAACTGTGCGACTTGCGCGCCGCTACGGGCGGTACGAATAGGTCGCCGCTTGGCGAATGACGTACCGGTCGCCCCTGCGCTCCAGCAGGAACCCAAGCCACGTGCGCTCGGTCGAGTTCCAAGCGTCAACGAACTCGTGCCGCGCAACGACCCAGATGTCGCCGTCGTCCGTGCGCTGAACGCGCTCGACGACGAAGTTCCGCGTGTAGACCGACTGCAGCATGTCCGAGGTCATGTCGTAGTAGTCGTCGCTGCTGAGCGAGTACGCGTAGTCGCCCTCGAGATAGATGTCAACGGTCGTGCCGCGAGGCACCAACTCGTCGAGGCTCCTCGGGTCGGAATGGCGGAACGCATCCACCAGCCGACTCACCGCGCGGTCAACGCTCGAATACGACGCGTAGCCGTAGTTCGAGCCATAGCCGTAGCTGTAGCGAGTGTCGTAGCCACAATACACCCAGCGGATCGGATCGGAGATGATGATAAACACACGCGGAACAACGATGATCACGCGCCGTGCGTGAATGTACGGCGGGCAGGTCCAGTAGTAGTAGTACGGCGAGAAGAAGCAGTCGTACGGTGTCGGCACGAACACGTAATAGGGGTAGCCATAGTGATACGGCTGCCACCACGGGTCGTAGTGGTAATAGCCCACACGAAGACCCACGCGATACTCCTCCGACCGCCGAACCTGATACGGCAACGAGCCACGGTTGCTCGAGCCGCGCGAATCAACGGTCACGGGGCGAGGGATCGTCGCCACGCCGGGACTGCGCGAGTCGGAGGGCCTGCCGAGGTTGAACCTCTGGTCGCCCTGCGGCCCCTTCGAGGGCATGTCGCGCGGGCCGGTCGTGCGAGGCACGAAGGCCGGGCCGTCATCGCGACGCCGCTCGTCGGGACGATACTCGCGCGGAGTCGGCTTGCCCTTGAGGTAGTCCGACCCACCTCGGAGATAGTCGTCAGACCCGGACGAACCACCGCGCTGCGGAGGGGGATTCTTGTCAGGCGTCGTGCTCGGTCCCTTGCTCGGAGGCGGGTTTTTATCCGGAGTCGAACTCGGGCCCTTGCTCGGAGGCGGACTCTTCTCAGGAGTCGTGCTTGGTCCCTTGCTCGGAGGCGGAGACTGCTTCGGCGGCGGGTTGTTCCCTGGTTTCGAAGGCCCCTTGGATTGGGCGATCGCGATCGAGCCGCCGATCAGGATTGCGGCAGAGACGATGCAAAGAATTCTCTTCATCTTTCTTTGGCTCCTTGCGGACGGTTTCCTTGCCCTCAAAGTGTACTGCAAAACAGCTCAAGATACCGCCCTCGGTGAGGTTTTTCTTGCCGATTGGACGCCTGACACGCCTCCCGCGCTACGCCATCCCGGCAATCGTACGGGGAAAGCCGGGCTTGGGGTCTATAGGTGCACAATGTCCTGCATCAGTGAGCGTCTCGCGAACACCGGGACCGCCTGGACGATTCGGCTCGCGGGACGCTCGCCCTCCCTCAGCTGCGCGTCGCACGGGGGGTACCGCGGCGCCCCGCAACGGGACAGGGAGCGTGAGCGTCTCGCGAACA
>JBBIIO010000061.1:0-7708 GCA_037446435.1 Armatimonadota bacterium | reverse complement strand
TCCCATGGGGCGGTCATAATGGTCGTTGCCCGGGGCGGGAAACCCCTGGAGCTCAACATAGCCTGCCGGCGAAAGCGGCGCGCGAAGGAGTGCGAACGTCATGAGCCGAAAAACTGTTCCGTTCAATAAGCAGGGCATCCAGAAGCTGCCCGAGGACAAGCCCGTGGTCTATGAGATTGAAACCGAGGGCGGCAAGAAGAACTACATCGGTGTAGCAAAGAAGGGGCGTGTCCAGGAGCGCCTCAGAGAGCACCTGCCAGGCGGAAAAGACCACATTCCGGGGTCGACGGTGAAGGTAGAGCAACAAAGCTCAATTGAGGAGGCAAAGGCGAAGGAGCAGAACCTCATCGAAAAGCAGCAGCCCAAGTACAACAAGCAAGGAAAATAAGTGCGGTGAGGGTCATAATTGTCCAAGATCGAGGTCCAGTCAATTGGGAAGGAAGTAGAAACTCACGTAATTGTCTCGGATGAGTCGGGCATCGACCAGACCGTCCAGTCCGTTTGCTTCGTTGCCGGACCATGGAGCGCGGTCAAGGGTCTGAATGCCGCTTGCAAGAAAGCCCTTGCCGACGCAGGTACGAGCGAGATCAAATTCAAGGACATCGACGATGCTCGAAAGCGGCAAGCCGCCAAAGCCGGACTTCGGGCCCTTCTGGACTGCCCGCACTGCAGGGCGATGGTTCTGAGTTGGGATCTCGGCGATTCTCGCCATCTGGTCGAGCGACGCGACAACGACGCCAACTTCCATCGCATGCTCTTCCACGGGCTCCGTTCTGTCGCTGACTGGTTTGGGGATGTGGACTGGAAATGGTATCACGACAAGAACACGGCGCTTGACCAAACCGAACTCCAAGCCTTCCTAAACAACACTCGCGGATAGAAGGCGCTGAGCGGCATGCCGACAGACTTGTTCGGGAACGCACGGCACATCATCCGGTTCGCAAAGCCGGAGCAGCGGTGCTCGAAAGAAGTGGCTTTGATCGGTCTTGCGGACTTGCTCGCGGGTGCCGTGCGCCACTCCTTCGTGGACGGCCCCGGCTGTGTCGAGACTTATCGCAGTCGGGGCGGCCAGCAAAGTCTTGTCTTCGATGAGTTTGCGCAACCCGCGTCCGGTACGAGGGGAGTGATTGCGAAACGTGAGATGGTGGCGCACATTCGGGAAGAGTGCGGTCGACGATCTCTCGGCGTTTCCTTGGAAAGCACGTCTCGCCTGGCCACGCACAAGAAGGGATCAAAGCTCTGGATTTGGCACTACGAGCCCCAGGGCGAATTTGACAAGGCACCGACGAAGGATCACCGGGTAAGTGTTCGATGATTACCTTGCTCGGGCAAGCACCCCTCTCAAATACCTCCCCGTCCAGCTTCCTTCCACCGCCGCCACGTCCTCCGGCGTCCTGACATCGCCACGACCTCATTCCTGTGTCACTTCGCCCCTTGACTGCCGGCGGAAGCGACGCGGCAGCCAATGGCGCTTCACCCTCCTACCGCCACGCGGAAGCCAAACTTGTCGTCGCACCTATCCATGTCCTCTCGCGCAACTGTCGCACAAATGACCGTGCTCTTGTCCATGCACCAGGGCCCGCCACGCAGGTGGCCCTCCGCGGACCATTCCCAGATGTTGCCCGCCATGTCGTGGATGCCTGTCGCCGTCGCGCCTTTTGGGAAGGACCCCACCGGAGACGGCCCCGAATACCCGTCCACTTTCCCCTCGTCGCCCCAATTGCAGCGCTTGGGGTCCCAAGCATTGCCCCAAGGATAGAGACGCCCCTCGGGGCCCGCCGCCGCGAGTGTCCATTGCGCATCCGTCGGCAGGTTTCACGATTAAGGGAACTTTTGATTGATGGGACCCGTTTGTAAGGACAGATGAAAACTATCCTGACTTACGTAGGAACCGGTTTAGCGGCACTGGCGGCGTCTGCCTGCTGCTGGATTCCGGCGCTGCTCGGCGCGGGCGCGGCGGGCTCGCTGGGCATATCTGCGGCGCTCGCGCCCTGGCGGCCCTATCTGCTCGGCCTGACCGGGCTCTTCCTAGTCGGAGGCTTTTGGATGGTCTACCGGAAACCGAAAGGGGAGTGCTGCGACTCGGGCGGCTGCGAGACGGAGGCAGGGGCTCGGCGGCGAAAGGTGAACATCGGGGTGATGTGGACGGTCGCGGCTTTCGCTTTGGCAATGGCCGCGTACCCACACTGGCTGGCGGCGAGGGCCTCAATCGACCACGGCGGAACTGCTCCATCGGCAACGAACGCGACTGCCGTGTTGACCTTCAATGTTGAAGGGATGGACTGCGAGGCTTGCGCCGCGCCGATCAAGACGGAAGTCGAAAGGTCGCCGGGGGTGGTGTCCGCCCGCGTCGCGTTCGAGAAAAAAGAACTCGTGGTGCAAGTTGGCTCTCATGACGTTTCCGTAGAGGCCATTTTGAGCGCAGTAAAGAAAGCGGGGTTCAAGGCCTCTCCCATTGGAAGTAAAAGACGATGAATAAGCAACTGACCGAAATCGAACCTGCATACGAACACATATCCGACTTCGCCAAAGCGACTCGTGGCACGACGGGAGCAATCCAGGGCATGCGGGAGAAAGCGCTTTACAAGGATGGGGCGCTCCCGGCGAAGTCCAAGGTCCTGGCGGCCCTTCTGTGGTCCATTAGTGCCCGCTGCGAGCCGTGTGTCAAGTATTACGCTATGAAATCTCGGGAGCTTGGTGCATCCGACGAGGAGCTTGGCGAGATATGCGCGGTCGCCTCGACAATGGGTGGTTGCGTTGGGGAGACTTGGGCGCTCAAAGCGTTTGCGGCGTTTCGATGTGTGGACTCACGCGAAGACGAGTGCTGTATTCCCTAGCTTGGCGCTTTAGGGGCTGTGGCAGTCTTGCTTTCGAAAGGCCCCGATAACGGTCACGGCCAATGGTCCGCTACAGCCTTTTGCCGCCCGCAATTCGCTTTGCTTGGCTGAGGAGTTCCTCGCCCTTAAGTCGGACCTTATAGTCAGGGTTTGCGTAGACGAAGGCTATCTTTCCGGCGCTGTCGATGAGGAAGACCGAGGCCACCGGCAGAATATGATGCTCCTGTCCTGATGAGCGTTCGAGGTCGATGCCAAAGCGGTCCTTGTACATGGAGAACGTCTGGTCATCAATCCGGAATGCGACGCCGAAATTGCGGAGAGCTTGAGCGTTGGAATCCGAGTAGAGATGGAAAGTCAGACGGTCCTTGTCAAGCGTCTTCCTAAGTTCCTCTGGCGTATCTGGGCTGATGGCGACGATCTGGAATCCGATGCCTGCGTAGACGTTGAGCCTGCCCTCCTTGAAGCGCAGGTTCTTCTCCGTCGTCGCGTAGTAACCCGGATTCCCGGTCGTGATGCTTTGAATGCCGAAGCCGACCTTGAGATTGGGCGCCGTGGTCGTTTCTTCGAGCAGAACGTAGTTTCCAAGGACCCGAAACGCCTTTTGCTCCCAGAGGTAGGCAAGGCCAAGCTGGACCCGGGGCTCCGGGCGATACCAGAGGAAGGACTCGCCTTCGGTCAAGCTGCCCGGAACCCAAACCGAGTCCAGGTTCCACTTGTATTTGGGGGCCGCACCTGCCGCCGCAGCTCCCGCGGGTCAGAGCGGTCAGCCGGGGGATTGGGTCTGCGCGGCGCTCAGCACCGGAAGGACGTCGAGGAGCACGGCGGTGGATTTCATGGCCTTCCGACTCCGGCGGCGGCGAGGTCTTCCCGGCTGACGGCCCCGACCTGGCAGCATTCGACGAGCTTGCCGTCCACGGCTACGGCGGGGACGCGGTGAATCCCGTACGCCTTGGCCTTATCGCGGCACTCGTTGGTCGCGCAGCCTTCGCGAAGGTCGTAGACGACGACCTCGCAGCTGGGGCAGGCCAGCTCCTTGACGAGCCGGACGGCGGGGTCGCACACCGGGCATCCGGCGGTGAACACTTCGACTTTTCTCATTGTGGTTTCTCCTGTGTGGGATCGTTGAGCGCGTCCGTTTGCAGGATCGCGCAGAGGCATGCGGCTTTCGGGAGGGTTCCCCGTTCCCAGGCCTCGAGTTGGGCCCCAAGATGGGCTTGCAGGCGCTGGAGGTCGCGGATTTCGCGGCCGATGGTCTTTAGGCGCTCCCTGACGAGGCTTGCGACTTCGGCGCAAGGCTGCGGCTCGCTGTCGAGCGCGTCGAGGACGACTCGGATGAGCTTCAGCGGGAACCGCTTGCGCTTGGCCGCGACGATGAGGCGCAGCCTTTCAAGGTCCGCGCCTTCATATTCGCGGTAGCCGGATTCGCGCGTCTGCGGCTTGGGCATGAGGCCTTGGGCTTCATAGAACCGGATGCTGCTGACGCTGATCCCGGCGCGCCTTGCGAGTTCGCCGATCTTCATCGTTCACTTAGTATGAACTGTGAACCTTGGTTGAGAGTCAAGGGGTCCATCAGAATCTCCGGAAACCCTCGAAGGAACCGGGACACATGTCGCTTGTAAGACGCTTTGGTCTATAGCATCCCGTCTTGCGGCGCCAGACGGTATACTCTCCTGAATGGAATCAGACGCGCGGCATGTCGAGTGCCCGGTTGGGCCGCTTCAATCGAGCGTGCCATTGGATTTGGGGCAGGTTGGCTTCGTCGCAATCAACTACATCACGTGCAAACCCGACTATGCGGAGAGGTTCGAGTGTCTCTTTTGCACCCGCGCACGCATGATCGACAAGATGCCTGGGTTCCTTGGAATGCAGGTTCTGCGCGCAGACGGGGGCGAGGAGCCGTATCTGATCGTCAGCTATTGGAAGGAGAAGTCGAACTTCGAGGCTTGGGTCGGCTCGCCGGAATTCGTCGAGGGCCACAAGCGGGGATTCGAGGACGTGCGCAGGGCGAAGGAGGCCGGGCAGGAGCCGCCGGTGAAGTCGCGGTTTGTGACTTACTCTGTGGTCGCTCGTTAACTCTTGGAATTGCGATTCACGAGTCGGAGTTTCGAAGGGGGGTGGACTTTTTTCCGAATCCCGACGTGGCGGGACCGCTGCCGCTGACGCCCGGAGCCTCCACCCCCCAACCCCCTCCTCATTTTCCAAGGAATGTCCTCGTGACTCTCGGGGGGAGAAGGTTCCATTGAGCGAGACGGTCAGCGCGACGGTGACGGGGAAGGGGGACGCGTCCAGGATGTAGACCGTCCGCCCGGTCGAGCGGTTGGACGGTCTCCGCCAAGTTCACTCTTTGCATTCCTGGGACTGGATCCTTAGTGTCGGCCTTCTTCGATGGCGGCATTGTGTTTTGGCTGATCCCGTGCTTGCGGCACAGCTCCGCCTGGCTGACCTGGCCCGACCGGCCTTCCTGGAGGATCCGTACGATCTGATCCTCGCCGGACTTCGATTTCTTCATCTCGAGTCTCCTCGCCTAGGGGAAACTCTACTCGTTCAAATGCGCCTCATTTCGGGGGGCAGGTCAAGGCAAGAAAACGCAGTTGAGACATCTGAACCTCCAAAACAAGGTGCCGTCGATCCGGCTACACCTATCGTATCATGTATTCGCGTCCACGAAATACTGGACCCGCAGCGGAGGTTCCCGCTTGCCTGGGCTGCCTCCTCACGGCGCCGAGTCAGGTTGCTGACAAAGGGGTGGAACCAGCTTCGTACGCATCCAGCCGCGAACAGAATTGACCAGGAACAGCTCGTCCGCCGCTTCGCAGTCGCCGATGGTGACGATGCGTTCCTTCACCAGGCCCGTCTTTACCAGTCGGTCTCGGAATATGCCTCCGAGGAGGCCGCACTTGATCGGCGGGGTGAAGAGCTCATCGCCGATCCGAACAACGACATTGGCCACGGTGGCTTCCGTGACTTGGCCATCACGATTCCACAGCAATACGTCGTCCACGTTGCCCGCATCCGACCTGGCCCGTTCATATACTTCGCGACGCGTCGTCTTGTGAAACAGAAACGGGCTCTCAACGTCGACCGGCGCGTTGGCAAAGCAGACATTCAGCGGCCAGCTAACCAGCTTTAGGGGCTCTGCCTCGAGGATGACGCGCCCGCGGCCGTCGACGACCAGCCGCACGCGCATCTCGGCGGCTCCGAAGGTCCTCTCGGCGTCCGTCAACGCCGCCATGATCTCGCGCTTGTCCAAGGGAAACCCAAAGTAGTCTGCCGAGTCCGCAAGTCGCGACAGGTGTTCGTCGAGGAGGAAGTAGCCCTCCGCTGGAGTCCACCTCATGGTCTCGAGGAGGGAGAAGCTCTCGCGGGCCTTGGTCACCACCAGCGCCTTGGTACTGCACTCCTCTTGCTCGTTTTCGAGCTTAGAGTCCCACGTGATTCCCCCGCCCACGCCGAACTCCGCGGTGCCGTCCGGGCCAACCACGGCCGTACGTATCGCGACGCTCAGCGTTGCCTGCCTCCCTGGCCCGATCATCCCGATGCATCCCGTGTAAAGCCCTCTGGGAGACGCCTCGAGCTCTTCAATGATCTGCATGGACTTCACCTTCGGCGCCCCCGTGATCGACGCCGAAGGAAACGTCGCCCGCAGTATCTGCAGCAGGCTTGCGTCGGTCCGCGCCCGCACCGTCGAGGTCATTTGGAAAACGGTCGGGAGCCTGTGCACTTTGAACATGTCCGTCACGTTCACCGTGCCGAGGCGGGCGATCCGTCCAAGATCGTTTCTCATCATGTCCACGATCATCAGGTTCTCGGAGCGCTCCTTCTCGGAAGCCAAGAGTTCGCAGTAACGGTCAATGTCCTCCTGAGTCGTCCTGCCCCGCTTCGCAGTTCCCTTCATGGGCATGGATACGACGCTATCGTCTTCGAGTTCGAGGAACAGCTCGGGCGATACGCTGCATACCGTGTGGCCGCCAATATTGATGAGCGCGGCATAGGAGTTCGGCTGCGCCGAAAGCATGCTTGCAAACAACTGATGGGCCCCTATCGGCCCGCTGGCGCGCAACCGCCTGGTGAGGTTCACCTGATAGACATCGCCCGCGGCGATCCGTTCGCGAATCTCCCGGTACGCCCGCTCGTAGCCGCCGCCGGCGAGGTCGTCGACCCAGTCGATCGCTGGGGCGGCCGGCAAGGCGTCGGCCATGTCCGCCTCCGATTCCTCGAGGGCGTCGTAGGCCGCAAACCAGAGCAGGGGTACGCCGCCGCTGGAGGTCGAGACCTGAAGGGCTTTGTCGAACGCGGGGCTCGCTTCGTACGAGAGGAACCCGATGAGCGTCTTGCCGTCCAGGGCCAAACGCTCGACTTTCGCGATGAGCGCTTCGACGCCGGCGAGGTTGCCGGTCGTTAGGATTTCGACGGGTTTTGTCGCGGTCTGCCAGACCGCCCGGTCGCCGCGGAAGCCCCGCAGCATGGCCTCGCCTGGACAGACGTGACCTGGAGGCCATCTCCTCGCCGGCGAAATCGCGGCCATGGCGAGCAGTATTCCCCGACGACGCCCGGCCGCAGGGGCCGGCGGTTGTGGAATGCTAGGGCATGCTCGCCACGATCCTGTGCGCCGCAGCGCCCAACGCCATGGACCTCACCGGACAGATCGACCCCGCCCGCCTCCGGGCCACCGTGCAGAAGCTCGCCTCCTTCCACACCCGAAACACCCTTAGCCCGACCCTGAAAGGACGCGGCCCGCTTTCGGCGAAAGTGCCGATCGCGCACCAGCCAGGGAGGGCGAGCCAGGGAGGGCGAGCCTCCGGCGAGCCATCGCCACCGCACATCAACCCCGAAATCGTTGCTCGCGGGGACGCTCGCGCTCCCTGCGCCCA
>JBBIIO010000060.1:0-8255 GCA_037446435.1 Armatimonadota bacterium | reverse complement strand
CAGTTGGAGGGAGGGCGAGCGTCCCGCGAGCCAACAAGCAAAGCGCGCGCAAATCGCCGGCACCCTGATGGCCAGGCCTTACCCGCCGCGGACGGCGGCGCGCGCTTCGAGCAGGCCGAGTTTCTCCATTGCGTGCTGCACCATTGCCTTCTGGTCGTCGGTGAGCGGCACCATCGGCAGGCGGTAGTACGCGATATCGAAGCCGAGCAGCGAAACGGCGTACTTGACGGGGATCGGGTTCGTAGCGCAGAAGAGCGCCTTCAGCAGCGGCACGAGTTTGCGGTTCAACTTTGCCGCTTTGTGGGGCACTTTGAAGAACGTCTCCATCATCTCCATGATCTGCTTGCCCACCACGTGGCCCGCCACGCTTACGACGCCGATGCCGCCGACGCTGAGCACCGGCAGCGTGAGGATGTCATCTCCGCTGTAGATGCGAAAGCCTTCGGGCACGGCGGCGGCGACTTCGGCGACTTGCGCGAGGTTGCCGCTCGCCTCCTTGACGGCACAGATGTTCGGCACGTCTTCGGCGAGGCGCAGGAGCGTCGAGGTCTCGATGTTCACGCCTGTCCGTCCCTGGATGTTGTACAGCATGACGGGGCGGTCGGTACGCCCGGCGATGGCGCGGAAGTGCTGATAAAGCCCCTCTTGCGTGGGCTTGTTGTAGTAGGGCGACACGAGCATGATGCCGTGCGCGCCCATCTCGGTCGCCGCCTGCGTGAGGTAGATGGTGTGCTTTGTGTCGTAGGTGCCTGCGCCGAAGATGACGGCTGCGCGATCGCCGACCGCGCCGAGCACGGTGGCGAGCAGCTGCGTCTTCTCCTTGTCGGTGAGCGTGGGCGACTCGCCGGTGGTTCCTCCGACGACGATGCCGGTGTTTCTCTGCTCGTCAACCAGGTAGTTCGCCAGCGCTTCGGCTTCTTCATAGTTGACTGAGCCGTCGGGGTTCATCGGCGTCACCATCGCCGTAATGAGCGAGCCCCATTCTTTCGGTGACTGAAACGCTCCCATTCTATACCTCCTCTTCGTCTGTAGGCACCGGCTCGTTGTCGGTACCGACGAGACGCTGGTATTCCTCGTGCGCCAAGCGGCGGCTCTCTTCCATCAAGCGCGTATCGGAGAGGGTGGACCCCTGCTCGCGCGCCTGCTCGTAGTGGTCACGCGCTCTGCGCTCCATCTCCTCGTCTTCAAACGGTTCGGTGTAGTCGTATGTGCGCATCGCTAGCTCCTGTGGACAAGATACCCGCTTTCGATGAGTTTTTCGCCGATCTGGATGGCGTTCAGTGCGGCGCCCTTTCGCAGCTGGTCTCCGCAGGCGAACAGGCTGATGGCGTGCTTGCTCGACAGGTCCTGCCGTATTCTGCCTACCAGCACCTCGTCCCGCCCTGCGGCGAGGGTCGGCATTGGGAAGCGGTTCCCTTCGCGGTCGTCTACCAGCTCGAGCCCCGGGAAGGCGGCTACCGCCTCGCGCACCGCCCCGATGGACGGCGCCGGGTTCTCAAACTCGACGTTGACGCTCAGGCTGTGCGCCCTCTGCACGGGGACGCGCACGCAGGTGACCTCGATGGGCAGGTCGTCGTTCTCGAGCACCTTGCGCACCTCGTTGATGACCTTCCACTCCTCCTCGTTGTAGCCGTGCTCGTCGATGGGCGAGTTGTGGCTGAAGAGGTTGAACAGAATTGGATATGGAAGCACTTTGGCGCTGGGTTCCTCGCCTCGCGCGAACGCTCGCGCTTGCTCCTCGAGTTCGTTCATCGCCCTCGCACCTGCCCCGCTCGCGCTTTGATACGTGCTGACGACGACGCGCTTGATTGCGCCAAAGCGCCGCAAGGGCGCGAGCGTCATTGCAAGCAGAATGCCCGTGCAGTTGCCCACGGGGTAGTAGCGAACGTCCGGTCGCGCGCGGTGCCAGTTGATCTCAGGCACGATGAGCGGCACCTTTGGATCCATGCGGAAGGCGGACGAGTTGTCAATAACGAACGCTCCCGCGCCTTGCGCGATTCCCGCCCAAGTTCGCGCCGCTTCCGCTCCCGCGCTGAAGAACGCCACATCCACAGAGTCGAAGAGGTGTTCGGAAACGGCGAGCACGGGCAGGTTCTGGCCTCGGAAGCGCATCGCCTTCCCCTGCGAGCGGGGGCTGGCAAGGAGACGAACTGAGGCAACCGGGAAGTCGCGCTGCTCCATGAGTTGCAGCAGTTCAGACCCGACCGCGCCGGTTGCGCCGAGGATGGCAGCCCTGAGTTGCGTCACGGGCGAAAGGTTACCCTTGCGGGCGGAGGCGGATGTGCGACCTTACGCCGCCTTGCCTTGCTGGGTGCCGAGTTCGGGCGTCCATGCGCGGACGCAGTTCCGCCCGGCGTTCTTGGCGGCGTAGAGCGCGGCGTCCGCCCTTCGGATCAGCTCGGTAGTGGTCCCGGTCTCCGAGTCGAACTCGGCGAGGCCGACGCTTATCGTGACCTGGCGGTACTTGGGAGGCAACGCCTCGACAGCGGCTCGGAGCCGCTCCGCAAGAGGATGTGCCCTGTCCATCGTAGCGTTGCGGAGGATGACTGCGAACTCCTCGCCTCCGTACCGCGCGACGAAGTCGCTGCCGCGCGTGGCGTTGCTGAGGGTTTCGGCGACCTGTTTCAGCACTTCGTCTCCCGCGAGGTGTCCAAACTCGTCGTTAAACTTCTTGAAGTGGTCAACGTCGGCGAGGGCGAGCACGAACGGTTCCCCGCCCTGCTCGAACACCTCGGCGACAGCGGTGAGGCGCTCGAGCAACGTGCGGTGGTTCGGGATGCCGGTCAAGCCGTCGAGGCTTGCGATGGACGCCAAGCGCTGGTTTGCGGATTGCAACTTCTCGTACAGTTCGTTGATCGTTCTGAGTTGCTCCTCGAGTTTCGCTTCCGCTTGTCGCTGGGCAGTAACGTCAACCAAAGAGAGAATCGCGCCCGTCACCTGGCCGGAACTCCCGAACAGCGGGTATCCGCCGGCGAGGAAGTACTGGTCGCCGTCGTTCCAGTCTCCCTGCGCGAACGCCATCCCTTGTGCAGCCGCTTCGATGCATCGGACGGCGTCATCGCCCAAAAGGTCGTTACCGAGCAGCTCAGCGGGTCTTCGGCCGATCGCGAGGTGTGGCGGAACGCCGAAGCGCGTCGCCGCCTCCTCGTTCCATTCGTACACCAACCCATCCGTGCCGACCGTGAAGCACGGCAGCGGCAGGCCTTCGAACAGTTGCGAGAAGCGGTTGCGGGAGATGTCGGCGATGCGCGATGCCTCTTCGAGGCGCTTCAGCGTGATGTTGAGTTCCTCTTGTTGGACGATGAGGCGGTTGTTGACCGTGGCGAGTTCGGCGCGCTGCGCCGCCAGTACCGCGTTGATGCGCTGAAGTTCGCGGTTGAGGCGCACCAGGCGCCCCCCGGCGAGAAGCCGGACGACGAGGTCCGCCTCATTGAGCGGCTTCGTGAGAAAGTCATCTGCGCCGGCGCGAATGGCGTTCATCTTGTCCTCTTTCGCGGACTTCGCGGTGAGGACGATGATGTAGCAGAACGGCAGTTCGCTGTTGCGGATGCGGCGGCAGATCTCCGGGCCCTCGAGGCCGGGCATCATCCAGTCGGTGATTAGGATCTGGTAGCTGCCGGTGCTTACGGCTTCCCAAGCGGCGATCCCGTCTTGCACGACCTTGCTGTCGTAGCCGTGGTTTGTCAGCGCCCTTGCGAGGACTCGCGACGAGACTGGGTCGTCATCCGCGACAAGAATCCTCAGGCTGCTCGCTTGGTCCATGCCCTCATCTCGTTTAGCGTCGCGTTCAGGCTGTCGAGCAACGCGCCCACTCGCTCGCCCGCGCCGTCGAAGTCAGCCCTTCTGGCTGACTCGTCCAGGTTGGCCGCCGCCTCGCACAGGTAAATTGCGCCTACGGACGCAGCGCTGCCTTTGAGCGAGTGTGCCGCCCTCTGCAATGCGTCCGCGTCCTTCGCTTCTATTGCGTCCTTTATCCTCTCGCCCAACATCTCCGCTTGCCCACAGAACTCCTGCACGAGTTCTACTTGGAACGAAGCATCGGCGTCGGTGATCTCCTGGAGGAAACCCCAATCAACGTACACTGATGAACCTCTCCGCTTGTTTCCTACTATGTTCGGCATCGGACACCCGGTGCTCGCAGGAACTCTTACCGGGTTTGCCGTCATGCAACCTTCGAGTCGCCACCGCCGAGCCACCTTTCCAGCATTTGTGACAGTCGGTTGAGGGTTACCGGCTTGCTCAGGTAGTCGTCCATACCTGCTTCGAGGCATCTTTCTCGGTCTCCCTCCATTGCGTGCGCCGTCATCGCGATGATCGGTGTCGCCACGCCGTGCCGCTGTTGCCACTCGCGTATCGCGGCGGTAGCGGCGTAGCCGTCCATCTCGGGCATCTGAACGTCCATAAAGACGAGGTCATAGGAGTTCATCTGCGCCATCGCGACTGCCTCCTTTCCGTTGCAGGCGCAGTCGACGTCGTGGCCGAGCCGTTCCAGCAGTCGCGCGGCGACCTTTCGGTTGACCGCGTTGTCTTCGACTACGAGCACCTTCGCGCTGCGCGAGGATTGGTGCGTCGCCTCGGAGGACGCTCCCGCAATCTCGATGCCGAAGATGCCGGCTAAGGCGTTGTACAGTTGCGACTTGCGCACCGGCTTCGCAAGGATGTAGTCGAAGAGGTCGCCAACCTCGTCTCGCTCCGCGACATAGGTGCCGATCGAGGTCAGGAGGACGATTGGGGCATCGCGGTGCACCGAGTCGGCTCGAATGCGCCTTGCGAGTTCCGCGCCGTCCATCTTCGGCATCTGCATGTCGAGAATGAACGCCCTGTACGGCTCAGCGCTCGCCTCCATGAGATGGAGCGCCTCGTGCGCGGAAGCAGCGGTTGTCGGCGTCATCCCCCACGCTTCCAGGAGGCGTGAGAGGATGAGGCGGTTCGTGCTGTTGTCGTCAACAACCAGCACGGGGGCGTCCACTACCGTCTCGGGTGGCGTTGCCGGGCGGCCAACAGATGCGGCTCGCTCAAAGGTGATGTCGAACCAGAAAGTGCTGCCTTCGCCCTCCTTGCTTTCAAAGCCGATGGCGCCTCCCATCAACTCAACCAGTTGCTTGCTGATGCTCAACCCGAGGCCCGTGCCGCCGTGCTGGCGCGTCATCGAGCCATCTGCCTGGCGGAACGGGTCGAAGATGACTTCCTGTTGTTCCTTGGGGATTCCCGGACCTGTGTCGCTGACGGAGAACCGCAGTCGCAGGGCCTCGTCGGTCTCTTCGACGACCTCGACGCGGGCGACGACCTCGCCCTCTTCGGTGAACTTCACCGCGTTGCCCATGAGGTTTGTGACGACTTGCCGGAGTCGAACGGGGTCGGCGAGCACCATGTCCGGCGTTCGCGATGGCGCCTCGACGAGAAGTTCGATCTTCTTGGAGTGCGCCGTCGCCGCAAGCAGTCCTGCAACCTCCTCGACGATGCCGGAGACGCGCACGGGCGCGGAGTGCAACTTCAGGTGGCCCGCATCTATCTTGCTGAAGTCGAGGATGTCATTCAGTATCGCGAGCAGGGATTCACCACTGTTCAAAATCGCCTGCACGTACTCTTTCTGCTCTTGCCCGAGGTCGGTCCCGAGCAGGAGTTCCGCCATGCCGAGCACGCCGTTCATGGGCGTGCGAATCTCGTGGCTCATGTTCGCGAGGAATTCCGACTTCAGGCGAGCCATCTCGACCGCTTGGTCTCGCGCCTCTGCGATCTGCATCTCTGCTTCTTTCAGAATTGTTACGTCGGATGCATAGACATGGGCGTAGCCGGAGCCGGTTACCGGTGCAAAGGTGAAGAGGTAGGTGCGCGTCCCTCGCTCCAACTCGACCTGCTGGCGCTCGCCGGATGCGTAGCACGACGAGCAGACTTCGCGCAGGCCCTCCGGTAGTCCCTCGCCGACCGACGTCTGCCATTCATTGAGGAACGGCCTCGACGCGGCATTGGCGTAGATGAGGGTTCCAAGTTCGTCGCAGCGGAGGACCGGGTTCGGATTCTCTTCAGGGAAGCGCGCGAGGAACGCGATCTCGTTCGCCTGCCTGCGCCGCTCAACCTCCGACATGATCTGATTGGCAACCGTCTCCACGGCGCTGAGGATGCCGTCGCCAACCGCGAACGAGTCGGCCTTGTCGAAATAGAGAGACAGAACGCCGATGCACTCGCCCTTGCTGTTGATAAACGGCGCACCAACGTACGTCTCCCCGTCCAATCGTTGGACGACCTCCGAGTAGCCTGTGGCTTCCATCTCCTCCCGGCTCAGCTTTGCGGGAGCGCGCAGCCTCCGAATCGCGTCGGCTGGAGTCTCGTACACCTCGAAGGTGGCTGTCTCGGGGAGCGTGGAACCGGAGGCCGCCTTCCAGACGCACTTACCTTCCAGGACCTCATAGCACTCGATGGCGACGATCGTCGCGCCGCATGCGCCTCGCGCCATCTCGGCGATGGACGTCAGCGCCTCCTCTTCGGATTCCGCCCTTTGCACGGCGTTCGGAATGAAGTTGAGCAGCTCCAGGTGCTGGTTCCTCTCGCGGAGGGCGTCTTGCGCCTCGATGCGGATGGCGATCTCGGCTTCGAGTTGCGCGGTGCGCTCGGCGACGCGCTCCTCAAGTTTCTCGTTCGCTACCTTCAGCTCCTGCTCGCGGGTCGCGATCTCATCGAGCATCTCGTTGAAACGGTCTATCAGGTCTCCCGTCTCGTCGTTTGAGAACTTCTGCATCCGGACGCCCAAAGCGGAGCCGGACGTTACCACGCTGGTTGCAGCGCTTAGGAGACGGATGTTCGCGGTGGCCCTGCGAATTAGCGTGGAGGACAGGAACATCGAGATGAAAAAGGCGATGACACCCGACGCCGTTCCAACCGACACCAGCCGCTGGTACTGCGCGAGTAGCCGCGAACGGTTCAGTGACAGCGCGACGGTTCCGAGGTGATCGCCCTGGAAGGAGATTCTGCGCGCGTACACGTCCTCGTTGAGGCTCTTCCCTGCCACATCGCTCCAACTCAGCGGCAGCATGCTCTGCTCGCCGACCGACGAAATCTTCTTTCCGTCTTGACCATACACTGCCAGTGCGCGCACTTCGCCCACTTGCGAGGCGTGCTCCGCCACCCTCGCCGCTGTTTCTCGGTCCCCGAACGCAAGCGGCGCAGAAAGTTCCGTCGCGACAGACTCGAGCAGAGACACCGCCCGCCGTTGCAGATCCTCTTCCCCACCCTTGTGAAGCGTGCTCGCCATCACAAGCAGCGTCACCGCGAGCGCACCGGCAGAAGCCGCAGCCGCGGCAAACACAAGCTTCGCGCTCAGAGGAACCCTCATCCCGGGTCGCTGCATCCTGGCGCTTGCCGACGGGCGTTTTCTGAACAATCCAAGCATCTTAGCCTCTTACAATGCGCGCAAGGCGCAGAAGTTGTGAACTGACTTGCAGCCCGGCGGATCGGGCGGCATCGGGATTCGCTTCAAAGCGGATGTACTCCCCATCCCGATAGAAATTCATCACGCCCCCGCGCTTGCAGAATCCGGAAACCTCGGACACGGTCAACACCGGCAGACGCTCCGCCTCCAAGAGAATCCGGTCTATGGAGCGCGCTCCCGACGCGGGGATATACAAGATGTGAACCGAGCGGATCTCCGACGTTCCTCTGATGTTACGAGTCACTATCTTCCTGTCGCCGGCCTTCCGCGTGCCGATCGCAGCCGAGAGCGTCTTCGTGAAGTTGCTGTCGCTCCAGACGCCGACAACGACCGGAGTTGAATTGCCTTCGAAGGCAGTCGCGGGCCAAGTCGTGAAGCCCGCAAAGCGAATCAGGAACTCAGCCTTTAGCTTGTCCTCGTCCGACTCCGCCTGCGCGACGCCAAAGAGCGCACAGAGCGAAACGAGAACCGCAAGCCTAGCAAGCTCCCTCATCTCAAGTTAGAACCCCCTCCGTGCCCCGAAGTAGACGCCTGGCGCGGCCTGACTGGGTGGACCGCCGACCTGCAGGGGAAACTCAATCCCCGCCGGGCGAAACGCGTTGCGAACTCCGAGTTCCAACTCAGTTCCGTCCACCAGGCGACAGCCGAGGCGCGCGTCGAACCGCCAGTAGGCGTTCACTCCGGACGAAAGGAGGGAGTCAACGTAAGCCAGAAACGCGTCCAACGCCCATCCGCTTCCAAGGTCGAGGTAGGACTGCAGGCTCAATTGGTGCCTCGGCGTCTCGAAGTGCTCAAACTCGGAGAACGCGTCGCCGCTGTCGGAGGCGAC
>JBBIIO010000059.1:0-8750 GCA_037446435.1 Armatimonadota bacterium | reverse complement strand
ACGAGCACTGGCTGATCGAAAGGCTTCACTTTCAGACCCCGCGGCAGGCTCACCAAGCCTTGCTTGCCCTCGAACCTGCCGCATGACGATAATTCAAAAAACTGTCCAAGAAATCGGGGGCGGTACACATTCCTCGCGACCCCCGGGAGTTAAGCTCGTCTTCCGCGTTCGTCCATTACAGGACTCCGGCGAACTGTCCGATCATTTCTGCACAATAGAATCGTTCACCAAATGCCTCCACACGCCCAACCCCAGCAATTCTTTGCCCACCCCGGACACCTGCTGATAGAACACCTGAAGGCAGTCTCAGAGAGGGCCGCAATTTTTGCGGCTGCGTTCGGGTCAGGCGAGTGGGGCAAGTTGGCGGGTCTCTGGCATGACTTGGGCAAGTTTCAGCCCGAGTTCCAGCGTAGGCTTGCCGGGGAGCCGATTTCTGTGGAACATAGCGGAATCGGGGCGGCTTACGCCATGCGTCGAGTTCCCAGGAACGGTGTGCCGTTGGCATTTGTGATCGCAGGTCATCACGCTGGATTGGCCAACCGTTACAGAGACGAAGCGAATGCGCCACGTTCGTTCGAGAGAAGGCTTCAAGAAAATCAGACTCTTCTGGAAGAGTCGGTCCCATTGGTTCCGCCCGAGATCCTCGGCGACGGCATTCCGCCGTTTCCGTCGTTTCTGAACATTCCACCCGGATCACCCGCCGACTTGAACCGCAAGGTCGAGTTTTGGACGCGATTCCTATTTTCCGCGCTTACCGATGCCGATTACTTGGACACCGAGGCGGCGATGGACCCAGCCCGGTCGGCGCGCCGCCCGGCTCCGCACCCAATCGAGGGGCTTGTCGATTTGATTGACAATGAGGTCCATCGCCGGAGTGCCGCTGCGCCCCTCAACTCCCTAAACAAAGCGCGCCGCGATGTGGCCGAAGCTTGCCGGCGCGCGGCAGAGCATGCGCCGGGGCTTTTCAGCTTGACGGCGCCGACCGGGTCGGGAAAGACGCTGGCCGGAATGCTGTTCGCCCTGCATCACGCAAAACAGAATGGCTTGCGGCGGGTCATCGTCGTTCTCCCGTATACAAGCATCATTGAGCAGAACGCCTCCGTCTACCGGCAAGTCTTCGGTGACGCGGTCGTGCTGGAGCACCATTCCAATCTCGATCCCGAAACAGAGATCGAAAGAAGCGGCGAAGAAATCACCAGCCGGCATCGCCTCGCTGCCGAGAATTGGGACATCCCGTTGGTTGTCACGACCTCCGTGCAGTTTTTCGAGTCGCTGTTTTCAAACCGGCCGTCGCGATGCCGCAAGCTCCACAACATCGCTCGCAGCGTGATAATTCTGGATGAGGTGCAAAGCCTGCCCCCCGGGCTCCTCATCCCCATCTTGGACGCCCTGAAGAATCTGGCATCTGATTACGGCTGTTCCATCCTGCTCTCCACGGCCACCCCTCCTGCGCTGGTCGCAAGGGACGGTGCCCCTTGGGGCCTGCCTGAAGTCACCGAGATCATTCCCGACGCTTCTGCGCTCTTCCGGGCTCTGCGCCGCGTTCGCTTCGAATGGCCAGTCGGTAACGAAGTAGTGCCATGGGAGGAACTGGCCCGGCGAATTGCCGAACACCGTCAGGCCCTCGCGGTCGTTCACTTGCGGAATGATGCGCGGCTGCTGGCCCAGCTTCTTCAGCAAAGCGGTCCGGCAGCTCGCGTCTTCCACCTCTCCGCTGCAATGTGTCCTGCCCACCGGTCGAAGGTCCTTGAGGAAGTTCGAGCAGCACTCGCGGCAGGCGAAGCGTGCCGCCTGGCTTCGACGCAGTTGATTGAAGCCGGAGTCGACATCGATTTCCCCGTTGTCTTTCGCGCGATGGCGGGCCTCGATTCCATCGTGCAGGCAGCCGGCCGGTGCAACCGCGAAGGCAGTTTGCACGAGGGCCTGGTTCGAGTGTTCAACGCCCCCACGGACCCCCCGAAAGGGGTGCTGCGGCAGGGCTTGTCAGCAATGAAAGTTCTACTCGGAGCGAAAGGTGACGACCTGGACGTGTCCGATCCGATCACCTGCCTGGATTACTCCCGCCTCCTGTACAGCACGGCGGTCAGAGATCATTTGGGAATCCAGGCTGAGCGCGCCGCTTTGAATTTTGCAACAGTGGCGGCGAAGTTCCGCCTGATTGAGGATCAGGCCACGGAAACCATCGTGGTGCCTTACGACGACCGCGCTATAGGTCACATTGAGAATGTTCGGCGGGAAGGACCGTCGCGCGATGTTCTGAGGCCCCTGCAACCCTACACCGTCCGCATCTATCAGAAAGCGTTTCAGGACTTGCAGGACATGGGTGCGCTGGAGCAATTGGCTCCCGGGCTGCACGCGTTGCTACCCCACTACGGACACCTCTATGATCATTCGTTCGGCTTGCAGACAGATGACACAAGCCTCGCACTCTTGTTCGCCTGATTTTGCCCGGCTTGCCGGGCCGACAAGAAAAGAAAGGAGCTGGTCCATTGGCACACGCTGAAGTCTCCCCCCCGTTGCTGGTCCGAGCCCGCGGGCCATTGGCCTGTTTCACAAGGCCCGAGATGAAGGTGGAACGGGTCTCCTATCCCGTAATGACGCCTTCGGCAGCTCGCGGCCTGCTGGAGGCTATCCTCTGGAAACCGGCAATCCTCTGGCGGGTCCGCGCCATCCATGTTCTCGCGCCCATCGTGTTCGCGGCATTCCGCCGGAACGAAGTCAATAGCCGGGCGATAGCACCGGCGCAAGCGGTCCTCGACAATGGCGGCCCCGTCGGCCATTATTTCGCCGACGAGGACAGAGCACAGCGCAACACGATCGCTTTGCGTGACGTGGACTACCTGATCGAGGCCCACTTTTCCCTCACCGCGAGGGCCGGCGGCGCCGACAACATAGCCAAGTTCGTGGACATGTTCAATCGCCGCGTCGCCAAGGGGCAACACTTTCACCAGCCCTACCTGGGCTGCCGGGAGTTCATTGCTGAGATCCTCGCGCCGGAGGGTGCGCCCACACCCATCCCGGAAACACGCAACTTCGGGCTGATGCTGCACGACATCCAATTCGGTCCACATGGAAATCGTCCCGTGTTTTTCGAGGCCCGCCTCGAAAATGGAATATTGCGAGTGCCGCCGCTGCCCGGCAAAGAGGAGGCCGCATGATCCTGCAGGCGCTGTACGAACTCGCTCAGAGCGAGGGGCTGGTGGACGATCCGGACTTCGAGTGGAAACCGGTTTCATACGTGATCCATCTCGCCGCAGGCGGGCGATTCCTTGGGCTCGTGGACACGCGTATCGATGTGCCATCTTCGGAAGGCAAGAGAAAAAGCTTGCCGCGGGCGAAGGACTTCCGGGTTCCACGGCGTTTGCCTAGCCGGTCCGGCAAGAATCCGCCACCTGAATTTCTCTGCGACAATCCGCTCTATGTTTTCGGAATTCCACCAAGAGGGAAGGACATTCTTCCTGCCGCCGCAGCGGAGCGCGCCCGCTCTTTCCGCGACTTGGTAGCCCAATGCGCTGATGCCACTCAGGACCCCGGCGTTGCTGCAGTCCGAGATTTCCTGGACAACTACCGCCAAGGGAGCCACCCCACTGGCCTGACTCCCGCAGAGATCAGCGAACTGCCTTCTAACGAAGTCTTCGCCTTCGCCTACGAAACGGACGGTGGAGATTTGGTGACAAACCGCCCTGCCGTCGAGCGTTGGTGGCGCGAGCGAAGGAGCGCCACCACTGGCGCTCGGACACAAACATGTCTTGTCACTGGCCGGTATGAACCGGTCGCCGACAAACACCCCAAAATCAAGGGCCTCCAGGGGGGACAACCCAGCGGAACTGCTATCGTCTCCTGCAACGCGAACGCGTTCGAATCCTACGGCTGGAAAGCCAATGAAAACGCCCCCGTTTCAAATGCCGCCGCAGAAGCCTGCGCCGCGGCATTGAACCGGTTGCTGCATCCCGCACCGCCCGACCCGGCCCACCCCGGCCAGACTTTACCCCGCCGGAACTTCAGCTTGACCTCCGATACGGTTGTTTGCTTCTGGGCTTCTGACAACTCCGCGGACTCGCTCCTGAATTCGTTCGGGGACTTGCTCGGAGCAAATCCGGAGAACGTCGCGGAAGTGTACCGCTCGATGTGGCGCGGTGAACCGCCGCTTCTAGCCGGAGAATGCCGCTTCTTCGCACTCACGATCTCCGGCGCACAAGGCCGGGCTGTTGTGCGCAATTGGCTGGAAGCCAGCCTTGTTGAGGTGGCAGCCCACATCTCACAGCACTTTGCCGACCTGCAAGTTGCTCCCATCACCCGGCCGGCAAAGGGGAAATCGTTGCCTCCCGCCCTGCCTATGGGCCTTCTGCTCGAATCGGTCAGCCCGCCTGGAAAGCAGAGCGAGGTCCCGGCGCCGCTCGCTTCTGAACTGTTCGAGTCCGCCATCCGGGGAACACCCTACCGGGTCAACATACTGCTCCGCGCCATTGAGCGGACCCGCGCCGAAATCGGCGGGCTGGAAAACGACGACAAGCTCAAGGGATATCAAGCCCGTCGCCGCCTGGACGCGCGCGCGGCATTGATCAAAGCCTGTTTGAACCGCCACAAGCGGTTTCACCCAGATACCACTCAGTACCAGGAGATACTGCCCATGCTCGATCCCTCAAACCACGATCCCGGCTATCTGCTGGGCCAGTTGATGGCTGTCCTCGAACGCGCCCAGCAGCTTGCCATGAATGCCAACGCCACCGTCGTAGACCGCTATTTCAGCGGCGCCTCCGCATCGCCGCGCTCTGTTTTCGTGCGGTTGTTGAAGAACTCCCAACACCACCTCCGAAAAGCGGATGACGACCCCAAGACCGCTGCCACCTCATTTCTTCTGAAGCGGCTGATCGATCAGATCGCTGATCGCTTCGACCCGAAAGCGAACGGCTTTCCGGCGAGGCTCGACATCGAGCAGCAAGGCATGTTCGTTCTTGGTTACCACCAGATGCGCCGTTGGCTTTGGTTGAATGCCGCTGAGCGCTCTGAATGGGAAGCTCAATTCCCGGAAGCGCCTGCCGCTTACCGGTGGTCCAAATCTAACGATTCGTAATCAAGGAGAGAAAGAAGACAATGTCTGCTGAGATCATTACCCGCCGCTACGATTTCGCGATTCTGTTCGACGTCATCAACGGCAACCCGAACGGCGACCCGGATGCTGGCAACGCCCCGAGAATTGATCCGGAAACCGGGCATGGATTCGTCTCTGACGTCTGCCTCAAGCGCAAGATCCGGAACTTCGTCACCCTGGCAAAGAGAAATCCGGATGGCTCGCCTGCGCCCGGCTACGACATCTATGTCAAGGAAAAAGCAGTCCTCAATCAGCAGCATCAGAAAGCTTACGATGCCTTGGGATTGAAGCCAGACGCCAAGGGGGCGGAAAAGGCCGGCCAGATCGATAAGGCCCGGGCCTGGATGTGCCAGCAGTACTTCGACATCCGCGCGTTCGGCGCAGTCATGTCCACGGAAATCAATTGTGGTCAGGTGCGCGGCCCGGTCCAGCTCGCCTTCTCTCGCTCGGTCGACCCGATTGTCTCTCTCGAACAGGCAATCACCCGCATGGCCGTCACCAATGAGCGCGACATCGACAAGGAGCGCACCATCGGCCGCAAGGAGATCGTCCCTTACGCGCTCTACATCGGCCACGGCTTCTTCTCTCCCCACTTTGCGGCAGACACGGGCTTTCATGAGGGCGATCTGGCTCTCCTCTGGCAGGCGCTGCAAATGATGTTCGAGCACGATCGCTCTGCAGCGCGCGGCGAAATGGCGACTCGCAAGCTGATCGTCTTCGAACACGACTCGCCTTTGGGCAACGCCCCCGCTCACCGGTTGTTTGAACGGATCAAAGTAGCCCGGAAAGATCCGGGCAGCCCTGCCCGCCGCTATTCCGACTACTCCGTTTCGATCGACCGGGAGGGTCTCCCGCAGGCAATCACCATCCACGAGATGCTCTGACTTGGGAATAATGTTCTCCGAAGACGACCTGCTGCCGCTTTCAGGACTCCAGCATCTGGTGTTTTGCCAGCGGCAGTGGGGCCTGATCCACATCGAGCAGCAATGGCAGGAGAACCGCCTCACCGCCGAAGGCCGTCTCCTGCACGAAAAGGTCGATGCCGGTCTTCCAGAGACACGTGCCCGCGTCCGCATCACCCGAGGGCTGGCCCTGCGCTCGTTCAGACTCGGCCTCTCGGGCCGGGCCGACGTCGTCGAATTTCCTCTCGATGGCGCCCCGCCCGTACCTGTCGAGTACAAGCGCGGCAGGCCCAAGCCCGGCGATTGCGACCAGGTCCAGCTCTGCGCCCAGGCCCTCTGCCTCGAGGAACAACTCGGCGTCTCCATCCCGCAGGGCGCGCTGTACTACGGGCAGCGCGCCCGCCGGACAGTTGTAGCCTTCACGCCCGCCTTGCGGCAGAGAGTCGAAGCATTGGCGGCACGAATGCACCATCTCTACCGCGCAGGCAAGACACCTGCTCCTGAATTCGGCCCCAAGTGCGGCTCCTGCTCGCTTTATTCCCTTTGCGAACCGAAGGCCTTGACTTCCAGACAGAGCGCTGCCCGCTACTTTCGCGCCAGGTTGGCGGCCCTGCTCCAGGATCAGGAAGATGGACAATGAGGAAGTTGCTGAACACCTTGTTCGTCACTACGCAGGGTGCCTACCTTCACAGGGACGGTGAGGCCGTCGCAGTGCGGGACGGCGATCAGCTCCTGATCCGCGTCCCCTCGCACACTCTCGAAAGCGTCGTCTGCTTCGGCCGCGTCAGCATCAGCCCGCCGCTCATTGGCATGTGCGGCGAGCGCAAGATCCAGATCGCATATTTGACCGAGCACGGCGAGTTCCTCGGCCGCATGCAAGGCCCTGTGTGCGGGAACGTCCTGCTCCGCCGAACCCAGTACCGCTGGGCGGATGAACCCGCGAGATCGGCCGCGGTCGCGCAATCTATCGTCGCAGCCAAAATAGCCAACTCGCGCACCATCCTGATGCGGGCTCGGCGCCAAACAGAACAGCCGCCGGAGACTCTGGAGGGCGCTATTCTGCGCCTCGGCCGCATCGGCGAGGAATTGTTGAACGGTGAGAAGCCGGTGGAAACGGTCCGGGCGCTGGAAGGGGAAGCGGCCAAACACTACTTTGCAGCCTTCGACCACTTGATCGTCCAGCAGAAGGAAGCCTTCCGATTCACCGGCCGTTCGCGCCGGCCACCCGCCGATCCCGTCAACGCCTTGTTGTCATTCTCGTACACCCTCCTGATGCATGAGTGCACCTCTGCCTTGGAAGCCGTGGGACTTGACCCGTATGTCGGCTTCCTCCATACAGACCGGCCCGGACGTCCGGGTCTGGCTTTGGATCTGATGGAGGAATTCAGAGCCGTGATTGCCGACAGGCTGGTGCTGACCTTGATCAATCGCCAGCAGGTCGCACCAGATGAATTCGAGCGTCGTCAGGACGGCGGCGTCTGGATGACCGCGAAAAGCAGAAAGACGTTTCTGGAAACGTGGCAAAAGCGGAAGCAGGAGGAAGTCCTGCATCCGTTCCTGGGAGAATCCTTCGCATTGGGCCTGTTCCCATATGCCCAGGCTCTACTGCTTGCGCGTTTTCTGCGCGGCGACCTGGACGCATACCCGGCCCTTCTTTGGAAGTGACCATGAGAGGGGCGGTTGATGTTGGTTGTGGTCAGCTACGACGTCAGTACCTTGGACCACGAAGGTCGGCGCCGCCTGCGCCGGGTGGCGAGGATCTGCGAAGGGCACGGACAGCGTGTGCAGAATTCCGTATTCGAGTGCCTCGTGGACGCGTCACAGTGGGTAAGACTGCGGGCTCGGCTGGTGGCCGAGATCAAGCCTGACGAAGACAGCTTGCGGTTCTATTTCCTTGGCAATGAGTGGTCTCACCGCATCGAGCACGTCGGGGCAAAACCCGCTTATGATCCTGAAGGACCGCTCATCGTTTGAAAGCCGGTTCCTCCGCGAACCCCATGCACTCAGCAAACTCCAACGGGGTTCGCGGAGCCGAGTCGCCGATTGAATCCAGTAACTTAGCGAGAAACCAAGGATGGGAGCACCCAGGCCTTCTCTTAGCGCTCGGGAGATTCGCGGAACACGCTCTGCCGACCCTTGGCACTGCTAAACTTACGTTCAAGCGGTCGCGCCCCACGCGGGGCGCGTGGATTGAAACACTGGAAGGTGGAAGGCGCCGGAGCCGATCCGGCGCGTCGCGCCCCACGCGGGGCGCGTGGATTGAAACGGCAGCCGCCGGGCAGGAGTAGGTATCAGTGAGCGTCGCGCCCCACGCGGGGCGCGTGGATTGAAACGCATGAATCCGCCGCCGGCCAGGCGCACCGTGCCGGTCGCGCCCCACGCGGGGCGCGTGGATTGAAACGCTGTAGGCGATCAGGTTGTCCACCCGCCCGGTCGTCGCGCCCCACGCGGGGCGCGTGGATTGAAACCTTTGAGTGGCAGACGGACGCGCTAGCCTCGCCTGTCGCGCCCCACGCGGGGCGCGTGGATTGAAACCACCGAAATACGTGGCGACGCCGCGCCCATGGCAGTCGCGCCCCACGCGGGGCGCGTGGATTGAAACTTTGAGTGGCAGACGGACGCGCTAGCCTCGCCTAGTCGCGCCCCACGCGGGGCGCGTGGATTGAAACTCGCGGACAAAAACGGCTATGTGTATGAACATGAGAGGTCGCGCCCCACGCGGGGCGCGTGGATTGAAACACGGTCCCGGTAATATG
>JBBIIO010000058.1:0-8811 GCA_037446435.1 Armatimonadota bacterium | reverse complement strand
AAAGTCGTGCGGCTGCTCGATGTGGTGGTGCACGGCGGCGCGGATGCGCTCTGCCATCTGCATCGCCCCGTCGAGCGGCGTCGCGGGCAGGATTACGGCGAACTCCTCTCCCCCATACCGCGCGCACAGGTCTGCCGAGCGCGTAACCGAGCGCAGCGTTGATGCGATGTCGAGCAGCGCGCCGTCGCCTGCCTGATGCCCGTGCTCGTCGTTGAACCGTTTGAAGTGATCCACATCGAGCATGAGCAGCGAGAGCGGTTGGTTGTAGCGCTTGGCATGGGCGATCGCCTTGCGCAACTCTTCGTGCAAGGTCCTGTGATTGGCGAGGCCGGTCAGCCCGTCGGTGGCGGCGAGGTGCCTCAGGTGGCGAACCGCCTTCTCCAGTTCGTCGTTCTGTTGCGCGAGGCGCCGGGCGGTCTCGGCTGCCGAGCCTGAGCCTTGCATCAGCGTCTCGTTGATTCGCCGCAGCGCCTGGAGTTTCTCCTCGAATTCGCCGACCCTCATGTCGAGCTCCTTCGCGGGCGTCATGTTGCGGTCGAGGTCAGCGTTGATGGTTCGCATCAGGACGCCGAGTTGGCTGTCGTCGGTGGGGAACCGCTGCTCCGAGTGCCCTTGCAGGCGCGCTCTTGCGATGCGGAGCAGCGCATCCATGCGGCGACGCTCGGCTCCGCTAACCCAGAAGCGCCCTACCGTCCACCCCAGGAACAGGGCAGCCAGGCTGAGGGCGACCATCTCGGCGGACTGGCTCCAGAAGAGAGCGCCCAGTTGCGGCGGAAGCGATAGCACCATAGGAATAGTAGGACGGGCGGCTCCGGCTCCGCACTCCCGCATCGGGAATCCGGTGCTTGTGCGGGGTTTTGTCGAAATCCTTGAGATGTTTCTCAGGTAGGCGCCGGTTCCTGTGTGGAAAGCCCCCTCGGCGCTCCGAAGATTAAAGCGGCGCCCCGCTGCCTTGCGGCGCGGAGCGCACGGGAAGATTCATGGCTACTTACACGTACACTGCAGTAGATGCATCCGGTCGGACGGTCCGCGGCGAGGTGGACGCAGAGAGCGAGGGCCTCGTCCTTAAGAAACTGCACGACCAGCAGTTGCACGTTACCAGCATTTCGCCCGCGCGCTCGAAGGGCGCCGGCGCCGGTCGGCTGTTCGCGCCGTCGAGGGTGAAACTGAAGAACCTCGTGGTGTTCAGCCGGCAGTTTGCGACGATGATCAACGCGGGCATTCCGATGCTTCGTTGCTTGGAGATTCTTCAAAACCAGACCAAGGACCCTGTGCTGAAGCAGTGCTTGGCGTCGGTCGGTTCGGACGTGAGCAGCGGCTTATCGCTGAACGAGGCGATTTCGAAGCACCCCGCGGTGTTCAACAAACTGTACGTGAACATGGTGAAAGCAGCCGAGTTGGGCGGTGTGCTCGACACGATTTTAGATCGTCTGGCGAACTTCCTCGAGTACGAGTTAGAGGTTCGCTCGAAGATCAAGAGCGCGATGATGTATCCGGTCTTGGTACTCATCTTCTCGGTCGTGATGCTGTTCGCGCTGTTCACGTTCGTCCTGCCGAAGTTCAAGGAGATCTTCGAGGGGATGAACGTTGAGATTCCGCCGGTTACCGCCTTCCTGTTCGGGATTGGCGACTTCTTCCAAAACTATTGGTGGCTGATGATCGTCGCTGTCTTTGCGGGACTGATCTCGTTCAAGATGTGGGCGCGCAACGAGAAAGGGGCGTATCAAGTGGACGCCCTGAAGTTGCGCATCCCAATCGTGGGCGAGATCGCGCTGAAGATGGCGGTCGCGCGGTTTGCGCGAACGTTCGGCACGCTCATCGCCTCCGGCGTTCCGATGATGCGGGCGTTGGAGATCGTCGGCGAGACGTCGGGCAACCGCGTGTTGGCGAGCGCGATTGACGACGCGCGCATTTCGATTCGCGACGGAAGCAAGTTGAGCCTGCCGCTCGAGCAGTCCGGCCTCTTCCCGGCGATGGTAACGCACATGGTGGACATCGGCGAGGAGAGCGGTCGGCTGAGCGAGATGCTTGTCAAGATCGGCGACTTTTACGATCAAGAGGTGGAGCAGACGGTGAAGGGCCTGACCTCGATGATCGAGCCGATGCTGATTATCTTCATGGGCGTCATTGTGGGATTCATTGCAATCTCGGTGATGACTCCCATCTTCAAACTCGTCAACTCGATTCATTGACGAGAAGGGATTGATAGCGATGCCCGTCGTGCTCGGGCGCTCGTAAGGGGAACGTGGGGAGGACAGCGCACCTGCGCTCACTCCCCACACAAAAACAGGGAACAACGGGTCGGCAAGGAATGCCGCCCACGACACCGGCTGCGCACGGACCGCGCCGCCGAATCAAGGGAGTGATGCGTGAAGGACAGGACGTCTGATTGGGACGGAGCGGAAGCTCTCGTCGCAAAATACTTGAAAACGGGAGAGCAGCATCTGCTCGACGAGATCTTGCGCGCTCACACGCCGCTGGTCGAGCGTGTCGCGCGCCGCTACGTGGGGCTCGAGATGTTCGAGGACCTGGTGCAGGTCGGTTTCATCGGCTTGCTCAACGCGTTGACGATGTTCGAGCCGGAGAAGGGAGTGAAGTTCTCGACCTACGCGACGCACCTCGTCGTCGGGGCGATGAAGCACCACCTGCGCGACCGCTCGCGAATCATTCGCGAGCCGGCTTGGCTGCAAGAGGTGCGACACCGCGTTCGCAAGGCGCACGCCGCTCTGGTGCAGGACCTGGGCCGCGAGCCTAACGACGCCGAAGTGGCGGCAAAGGCGGAGATCGAGCCGGAGACGCTCGCCGAGATTCGAGCGACGGAAGACCTCTTCAAGGTCGCGAGCATCAACGCAACCTACGACGACGACGACGAGGAAGCGGAGACCGCCGGCTTTAGCGACGAAGGCAGAACCCAACTCGGCATGGAGGAACGCCTCGTGCTCGAAGAGGTGATGTCCGGCCTTCGTGACCTCGAGCGCGAGGTTCTCTCTCTCTTTCACGTCGAGACGCTCAATCAAACGGAGATTGCCAATCGGCTCGGAATCTCGCCGAACTATGTCGGGCACATCCTGCGCCAATCAACGAACAAACTGCGCAAGGTGCTCGAGGAGCAGGAAGAGGCAGATCGCAAGATTCGACTCGAAGTCGGCAACGCCCCGACCGAGGTGGTGGATGAGGCGACCGGCTGCTACCGCGAGGAGTATCTCATGCGGCGGCTCGATGAAGAGGTTCACCGCGCGTCGTGCGTCGGCTCCGCTGTCGGCTTCGTGCGGGTGCACTTCGACGGCCTCGACACGTTGGCGAAGTTCTATGGACCGACCGTGGTTGAAGACTTCTTGCGGAACGCCGCAGACTTTCTTCGTGACGGCGTGCGGCGGCTCGATGTCCTGGGCCGAGTCGGAGAGACCGGCTTCGGCATCATCTTTCCCGGAACGGGCGAGCAGGTGCGCGTGGCGCACGACCGCATCCTGGAGCGAATGAAGGGCTGGCTCGAGCGGAGCGGAGGCGCCTCTCAAATCGCCGTCTCGATGGGCGTCGCCTACTATCCCGAGTCGGGGCGGTCGGGGCGCACCCTGTATGCGTCGGCAAAGTTGGTTCGCGTCAGCGACCGGCGCGCAGCGTGAAGCGGTGCCGAGTTCGAGTACCCTATGGGCGTGGTTCGCCTAACGCAACTCGTTGACTGCGCCGGTTGAGCGAGCAAATTGGGCCCCGCCCAACTTGCAGAGGTTCTGCAAGGCTTGCCCGATGTGAAGCACCCGGACCTGCTCGTCGGTTTCGACACCCGCGACGATGCCGGGATCTTTCGCCTGCCGGGCGGCACCGCCGTCGTGCAGACGGTGGACTTCTTCACCCCGATCGTTGACGACCCCTATGCGTACGGCTCGATCGCGGCGGCGAACTCCATCTCCGACGTTTACGCCATGGGCGGCAAGCCCATCACGGCGATGACCATCGCTTGCTTCGACCCGACGCTCGCGCCGGCGGACGTCTGGTCGCGCATCTTCAAGGGGATTCACGACAAGTGCCAAGAGGCGGGCGCAGTCATCGTCGGCGGACACACCGTGGAAGACGCGAAACCGAAGTTCGGCCTCGCGGTAACCGGCATCGTCGAGGAGGACAAGTCGTTCACGAACAGCGCGGCAAAGATTGGGGACGGAATCTATCTCACGAAGCCGATCGGCACAGGCATCGCCACCACGGCGGCGCGGAACCTCGATTGTCCCGAGGATACGCTTGCGCTTGCCGTCCAAGCGATGTCAACGCTGAATGCCGAGGCCGCAGAATTGGGCATTCGATATGGCGTGCGGTGCGCAACCGACATCACCGGATTCGGACTGGTGGGCCATCTCTTCAACGTTGCGCGGGCTTCCGGAGTCCGCATCCGCCTCTCTTGGGGGAAGATACCGCTGCTTCCGCATCTGGAGGACCTCGTCGCCCGAAAGCACACCACCGGCGGGGGCTGGAACAACCGCACCTACCTCGGCGAGCGGTTGAGCATCGCCGGTGGCGTCCCCGCGTGGGCGGAGGCGGTCCTCGTTGACCCCCAAACGAGCGGGGGCTTGGCGCTTTTCTGCAGCGAGCCGATTGCCGAAGCGACGCACATCGGCGAAGTGGTCGAGGGCGAGCCGGGCGTTGAAGTTACGCCGTAGCATGCGCGTCCCGAGCACGACTCGTTTGCGCTCGCGCTCACGGCCGGCACGGCAGGCAGCATCTCCACCGGCGATTCCCTCGAGTTCACCTACCTCGCCGCCGGGCAGGTTGCCAGGGGCGGCCCCGCCCACAGCCGGGCGCGTCCGGTACAATGCAGCCGGGAGAGATATGAGCATGAAGAGCGTGTGCCGAATCGGCTGGGTCGTCTTGGCGGTGGTTCTGGCGGTCGGTGCCGTCGCGCAGGCGCCCCTGCACCAGAGGATCAACGAGGCTATCGGCCTGTATCGGTCGGGTCAGGTGGCGGAGGCCGTCGCCCAGTTCGAGAGGCTTGTTCAAGAGGCGCCGGAGAACCCCGACGTGTTGCAGTGGTTGGGCTTCCTCTACCTGAAGACCGACCGCGCCCGCGAGGCGATTCCGCACTTCGAGAAGGCGCGCTCCATCGTGCCAAAGAGCGTCGAACTGCTGAACAACCTCGGCAGCGCGTACCTCGCGGTAGGCGAGCTGGACAAGGCGCTTGAGGTGTACCAGACGGCGGTCGGCATCAACGTGGACTTCTTCGACGCGTGGTACAACATCGGCAACATTTACCGCGAGAAACAGGATATGGGGGGCGCCGTCCAGGCTTACCGAAAGGCGCTTGCGATCCAACCGGACGACCCGTACTGCAACAACAACCTCGGCGTGGCGCTGAGCGCGCAGGGGAAGCACGCCGATGCAGTGCCGCACTTCCGGAAGGCAGTCGAGGCGAGGCCGAACAACGTTACCTTCCAGAAGAACGCGGGCTTGGCGCTCTTGCGAGGAACCAACCCTGCTGCTGCGTTGCCGTTTCTCGAGGCTGCGAACCGCCTCGAGCCAGGAGAGCCTGACGTCGTTGTCGGCCTGGCTCAGATCTATCTTGCGCAAGGCGAGCGAGCCAAGGCGCTCGCCATGCTCCAAGAAGCGGTTCAGTCACACCCGGGGCAGGCAATTCTTTGGTACAACCTCGGCGTCCTTCACGACCGTGAAGGCGATCCCGCGTCCGCGATCCAGGCGTATCAGCGCGCGTTGGACATCGAGCCGGGCGATGTGGACGCGTTGACGAACCTCGGGCTGGCGTACTATAAGACCGGGCGTTTCGAAGAAGCCGAGTCCACCTTCCGCAAGGTTCTGGGCCTGGCTCCCGACAGCATCTCGGCGCGCGTCAATCTCGCTGCCACGTTGCTCAAGATGGGAAGGCTGCCGGAGGCGATCGAGATCTGGCGGAGGATCCTGCACCAGTATCCGCGCAGAAACGACATTCGCCTCTCGCTCGCCAATGCGCTGTACCAAACAGGGGACTACGCCGGCGCACGCTATCACTACAATCAACTCTTGCTTGCAAACGCCAATCACTCCGACGCGATGACCGGGCTTGGGTCGCTCGCCTATCGAGACGGCGACATGGCGCAAGCCGAGTCCTGGTTCCGTAAGGCGATAGCCGCCGACTCGAAGAACGCCATCGCGCACAACAACCTCGCGCTGGTTCTGGAGAGGGCGAATAAACTGGTGGAGGCGATTCGGCTGCTCGAGCGCGCCATCCAACTCGACCCAGGATATGAAGAGGCGAAGAGTAACCTCGACCGCATCCGAAGACTGCGCGGCGGCGGTTAGGCGTGCCGGTCTTCCACTTTCTCGTCAATTTGCAACGGGCGGACGCTTGCGAAGCAGCGCTCGAAACGGCGAAGTGGCTGAGCGGCCTCGGCGTGCAGGCGCTCTTTCACCACGAGGCAGGAAAGATGCTTCGTCAGCCGTCGGTTGCTCCGCCGGAGTTTGGAGACGCCGACCTCGTCGTAACATTCGGCGGCGACGGCACGCTGATTCAAGCGGCGCAAGCGTGCAGCGAGAAAGGCACCCCGATTCTGGGTGTCTACTACGGCAGGTTCGGCTTCGTTACCCAGTGCGACCCGCAGGAGGTCCGCGGGGCGTTGCGGCAGTTTCTGGATGGCGAAAGCGAAATAGACGAGCGCATGATGCTCAAAGGCGAACTCGTACGAAACGACGAGGTAGTTGCCACGCTCCACGCCCTGAACGAAATCGCGTTGCAGCGCTCGATCGCAACGCGCATGATGATCTTCAACGTGAACATAGACTGGGAGCCCGTAACCTCTTATCCAGCCGATGGGATCCTGGTCGCGACGCCGACCGGCTCCACCGCCTACAGCCTGAGCGCGGGCGGGCCGATCGTGGATCCGCGTGTCAAGGCTATGGTGCTCACGCCGATTACGCCGCACTCCCTCGGCGCAAGGCCCCTGGTGCTCGCGCCGGAGAGTCGAGTCGACATGAGCGTGGACCTGCGAGGAGACGCTGTGTTCTCGGCGGACGGGCAGTCTCGACTCAACCTGCTGACGGGAGACCACGTGGTCGTCAGCCGGTCGGAGCGGGTAACCCGCCTGGTGCAAGTGGACCGCTCCGACTTCCTTCTGAAGCTGCGGACGCGGCTGCTGTGGGGGGCGCGCAGTTAGCCCCCGATGTCATAATCAGGAGGCTTCCCCCCGAACGGAGCGGTGTCCGAGTGGTCGAAGGAGCGCGACTGGAAATCGCGTGCTCGCCGAAAGGCGGGTCGTGGGTTCGAATCCCACCCGCTCCGCCATCGAGCGCAGAAGATATACTGCGCGGCATGGCGACACGCGCAGAACAGATTCGCTCCATCATTGACCGGTTCGACCTGAATCGGCACCCGTTCTACACCGCTTGGCGTGAGGGCACGCTTCCGATGGAGATGCTCAGCAGGTACGCCGTCGAATACGGCGAGTTCGTCGGAACGATTCCCGCCGCCTGGGAAGCGCTCGACAACCAAGAGTACGCTGCCGAGGAGCGATACCACCACTCGCTCTGGGAGAAGTTCGCCGGCGAGGTCCACTCCGGAACGGAGCAACCGTGGACGAGCGCAGGCGAGACTCCCCTCTCCGTAACCGCTCGCTGCCTGTTCTCCGATGCGCGCCCTGAGGCGCTCGGCGCGCTCTACGCCTTTGAAGTGCAGCAGCCGGTTACCAGCCGCGTGAAACTGGACGGCTTGAAGGACCACTACCGCCTCGGCGTCGAAGCGCAGGAGTACTTCGAAGAGCACGCCGACAAGTGGCACGAGGTCGAAGACCTGGACCGGGAGCTGGCTTCGCTGACCGACGCCGAGTTCGAGCGTGCGAAGACGGCAGCAGCGGTGATGGCAGGCGCGATGTGGCTGGGCCTGGACCGGATTTGGTATTCAGGCGCCGAGCTGCCTTCTCGCGCGGCGCGAGCCTGAGCGGCGGCTGTCCAGAAGGGCACAATAGCGCCCACTTCGGTGTATACTCTGGGCATGGCAACGCAAGTACATCCATCCGCCTCGCCCTCGGCGAGGGTGGTTACGGCGCAGGAGGCGATGAGGGCGCTGCAGAGCGGCGAACTCGCGCAGGTGATTGACGTCCGCTCGCCCGACGAGTACGCGACAGGGCACATCCCCGGGGCGGTCAACGTTCCCTTAGACGAAATCGAGACCCGGCTCGGCGATCTCGTGCGGTCGGGCTCCGTGCTGGTGGTGTGCCAGTCCGGGCAGCGAGCGGAGATGGCCTGTGAACTCGTCGGCCGAGGGCACGACGAACTAGTGCGCCTCGAGGGCGGAACGGACGCCTGGCTCCAGGCGGGCGGGCCGGTTGTCGCAAGCCGCAAGGTGCGCTGGTCTCTCGAACGGCAGGTTCGTCTGGGAGCGGGGCTCCTGGTGCTCATCGGCGTAACGCTCGGCTTCCTCGCCCATCCCGGGTGGTTCGGTCTCGCGGGGTTCATCGGCGCAGGGCTGACGTTCTCAGGCTTGACGGGATTCTGCGGCATGGCGAAGATACTTGCGCTGATGCCGTGGAACCGGGCTGCCTCGGCGGGAGAGAACGCCACACGATCGTAGGCGGGGGTTGAAAGCCGCGCCCGGCGGGAGACGCAAGTTTTCCGGAGCGATGAGGATCCTGGCAATAGTGCGGGATTTGTCCACGTAAAATTACCGGATTTTAGCCCCCCCCATTTTTGCGTTCGGTTTTTGGCTTGGTGCCTGTATACTGGAGGGTGATGGACGGGTTCAACGAGATTGGAGAAAAAGGCAGACGGCTGTATCGGCGCACGGTCTCCCTGCGCGTTCTCGCCGCTGGAGGCGCCGATGCGCGCCAGGTGGGTAACGGC
>JBBIIO010000057.1:0-8945 GCA_037446435.1 Armatimonadota bacterium | reverse complement strand
GCCCTGATCTAACGCGCAACGACCCTCGAACGCTACAACCCAGCGGAGGCCCGATCACGAAGGACAACACGAGCGTTGAGTACTACGCCACCATCTTCACCATCGCCGAATCGCCTCGCAACGCGAGCGTTATCTGGTGCGGATCCGACGACGGATTGGTACATGTCACGCGCGACGGAGGCAAGACGTGGACGAATGTAACACCGCGCGAAATGCCTGAATGGGGCCTGTGCAGCATTATAGACGCCTCCGCACACGCCGAAGGCACTGCATACCTCGCCGTTGACAATCACGAAAACGACGACTTCAAGCCGTACATCTTCAAGACGCACGACTTCGGGCAGACATGGACGAAAATCGTCAACGGCCTTCCGCCGGATTCGTTCGTTCGCGTGGTCCGCGAGGACCCGAAGCACAGAGGGCTCCTTTTTTGCGGAACCGAAAGCCACGGCGTATTTGTCAGTTTCGATGACGGTGCCAACTGGCAGTCCCTTAAACTCAACCTGCCGATCGTGCCGGTGCACGACCTCGTCATCAAGGATAACGACCTCGTCGCCGCCACGCACGGTCGGTCCTTCTGGATTCTCGACGACTTCTCGCCGCTGCGCGAGGTTATGGAAGTGCGCGACACGCAGCGCCCCCACCTGTTCAAGCCCGCCGACCAGCCACTCGAGCGATGGGGAGGTAGCGGCGGCCTAACGGACGGCGCAAACCCGATGAGCGGCATCGTCATCAGTTACTACTTGCCGAGCGACGCCTCGTCGGTGCACATTGAAGTGCTCGACCAACAAGGGACCGTCGTCGGTCAAGTGCGAGACGCGGCGACAAAGGCGGGTATGCACCGCGTCGCCGTAACGAGCCTGAGTTATCCGTCGTTCCGAGGCTTCCAAGGGATGATCCTATGGGCGGCGGGTCCGCGGCCCGTCGAGGCGCCGCCGGGCGAGTACACCGTGCGCCTCACACTCGGCGAGCAACGGCTTGAAACGCGCTTCCGATTGCTCAAGGACCCGCGCACGCCTGCGACCGAAGAGGACCTTGTCGAGCGCTTCCGCTTCACCATGCGCGTCATCGAGAAGACCAACCAGGCAAACGACGCCGTGGTTCTGATCCGAGACCTGAAGTCCCAAGTCGAGGATCGCCTCTCGAAGACCGACGACGCCGCCGTCGCCCGCGCTGCCGACGCGTTCGTCAAGACGATCTCGGCAGTCGAAGGGGAGATCTATCAGGTTCGCAACCGCAGCGGCCAGGATCCGCTGAACTATCCGATCAAGTTGAACAACCGCATCGCCGCACTCATCGGAGTCGTGCAGGGCAGCCCATTCCGCCCGACGGATCAGTCGGTCGCTGTGTTCGAAGAACTGTCGCGCCTGTTGGATGCCGAACTTGCAAAGCTTAACGCGGCACTGACCCGGGAACTCGCTGCGCTGAACCGCGAGCTTGCCCGCGCCGCGCTCGACCCGGTCACTCCTCGGCCAAGAGAGGCAAGCGACGGGTCATAACAGCGTGGTCGGCGCCTACCGCAGCATCCGCCAGTACGCCAGGTCCCACCGCGTGTTCCACGCCACGAACGTAACCCCGCGGTCGTGGAAGCCGAGGCGGGCGCGGACCTCCAGAGTCCCGTCGTCCACGTACCGACCCGCGTTGGACAGAACGCTCGCCGTCTGAACCGTGTCGCCCGTCGTCCCCCCGCGCTCCGCCACCACATCCCACCGCTGCTGCTCGAAGTTCCAGAACTCGATTCGCTCCACCGTGGGCAGGCCGTCGGTGCCTGCTTCGAGGACGAACTGCAGCGCGCGAGGGTTGTCCTGCAGCGCCGTGCCGCTGATCACAATCTCCGCGCTCGCATCCGCTACGACGGTCGGGCGTCGCGCCGCCACCTCGACGTACGCATCGTTGGCTGAAGCGAGGTCACCGACGACGCCCGCAACGTGCTCACCGCGCGAAACCTGCATTGAGGTCGCAAGAATCTTCTCCCCGACTTCGAGGCAGTTGATCCATGTCGCCCAGCCGTTCACCGCTTGGTCGGAGTACTGCCCAACCGCCCAAAACGTGGTGTGGTCGGTCGGGTCAACACCGATCGCGTAATAGTCGCCCCAACGTCCGCTCGCGGTGCGGTTGCCGACCTTCACCTGCATCAGCGGCCCCATCACGCCCGGCGCGTCGAGCACGGTGCGCGACGTCAACTGCACCGAAACGTACTCCGTGCTCGCGCTTCGCGCAAGCACGATGCCCACATCGCCCAGTGCGTTCTCCATCAACGCTGGGAAGAAGGTGTGGATGCCGCTGCCGGGGTCAATCGTTCCGACCTGCGCGAGCGACGGCGTGCCGCTGTCGGGCCAGTTGCCCATGTTGAATTGATACCAACGCGCCTTCACCGCGGAGTTCACCACAACGGGGTGAGCGGTGTACAGACGCCCGTCCCGCCACGCTACGTTGAAAACGCGACCATCGAGCGGGTCCACGTTGCCTCCACCCAGGTTGGGCACCGAGTTTCGGTTGGACGGCGTGAACGCCGGGACCGATACGGTTGTCGTAACGAGGCTCGGGCTGCCGGCGGGGTCGCGAATGGCGTAAAGCCGAATCGAGGAGGTCGCTCCAACGCTCGCGTAGTACCCGGCGGGGTTAGCGCCAAAGTGAAACCCCGCTTGAGCCGAGAAACTGCCGGCATACACCATGTCGTTGAACACAATCGGGTCGCCGACCAGCATCGGTCGCTTGTCAAACGCGCGGAACAGGATGCCCGCGGTGCTTCCGCCCGAGCCGTTCAACCGAAAGAGGTTCCCGCCCGTGTAGTAAGCCTCGCTGTCGTAGCCGAACGAAGGATAGTCCACCCAATAGTTCGCGCTGCCGATCGGGATCACGGCGGACATTCGGTACTTGTACCAAGTGCCGTGAGGGTTGCTGTCGTCGGATACCGCGATGTCAATCCAGGCGCTGTTCGGTGAATACACCTCGATGGCAACGACAACGAACCGCTGCGCGTCCGCATCGTATAGCACCTTCGGGTCAACAACAAACGACCCCCCGCCCACCGGCTCGAAAAAGCCAGGATCGCCGCGGTTGTCAAGGTCCACCGAGAACTCGAGCGTGCCGTCCTTGCGATAGAACGCGATGCTCGCGTTCACCGTTTCCACGATGTGCTCCGGCCCGACGGCGATGGTCGGGTCGGGTGGCGTGTAGCGCGTCTGCGAGATGCCTGCGAAGCCGCAGGCGCCGTTCATCGCCCAGGCTCCATCGAACGGCGTGGGGGGCGGCGTGCTCAGGCGAGTGCCGCGCGAGCCGATGCCTAAGTCGTTCGCCCCTGCGTGAAACGGCGCCTCGATGATCGGCCCGTCCCAAGGCCAGGAGCGCTGAATCTGCGGCTGCGCCCTGCGGGTGTCATACACCTCAGCCTCGGCGCGGCCCGAATGAATCGGATAGAAAACCTCTTGCTTTTGCACTGCGCCTGGCGCGAGCGCGAAGCCGGATACGATGAGTATGGCTGCCAACATAAGTCCTCTCCTTCCCCTTGTGACGGGTGGATGCGCGCCTTTCGTTGGAGAGGGTGTCCGCAACCTCGCAATCAGCAGGGCGGCTTCCTGTGCGGCGAAGGCAAGTAAACTCCGGCGGTGTCCACCGTCGCCGACCTCGTCGCAGCCCTCGAGCAGATCGCGCCGAGGAGCCTCGCCTTGCCCGGCGACCCGGGCGGGCTGCAGGTCGGCAGCCCCTCGGCCCGATTAACCCGCGCGCTCGTCGCGCTCGACTGCACGCTCGCGCTGGTCAGGCAGGCAGCCGACGAAGGCGCAGAGGCGCTGGTGGTGCACCATCCGCCAATCTACCGACCGCTCAGCACGCTCGCCGGCGAAGAGCATCCGCTCCCGGCGTTGCGCGCCGCCGTGGAGCGAGGCATCGCGGTCGTCGCCGCGCACACCAACTGGGACGCCGCCGAAGGAGGTGTCAACGACACGCTCGCGGCGCGCCTGAGCCTTCAAGACGTAACGCCGTTCGGACAGGACGCCCTCGCAAGGTCTTACAAACTGGTGACATTCCTCCCCGCCGGCAGCGCTGACGCGCTCCTGGACGCGCTCGCCGACGCGGGGTGCGGGCAGATCGGACTCTATCGTCGCTGTGCGTTCCTGTCACCTGGGTCGGGCACGTTCGAGCCTCAGCCCGGCGCGCAGCCGACTGTAGGCGAGGTCGGCAGCCGCGAGACGGTCGAGGAGGTGCGCGTTGAGATGGTCGTCCCCGAGAGCGCCAAGGAGCGCGCGCTGCAGGCGCTACGACTGTATCACCCCTACGACGAGCCGGCTTTCGACCTCTACGAGTTGGCGAACGGAGCAGCGGTCTCGATCGCGCGCGCAGGGCTGCTGCCCGAGCCTCTCCCCGCCCGCAAGCTGCGTCCCTTCGTTGACACCGCCCTCGGTTCGCGCAGTCGGCTGTTCGGGCCACCGGAGCGGAGCGTGGCGCGCGTCGCCGTCGTCGGCGGTTCGGGAGGGGACTACTGGGCAAGCGCGATGGCGACAGGCTGCGACGCGCTCGTTACCGGCGAAGTGCGCCACCATGAAGCGGTTGCGGCAGCAGAGGCAGGCTTCGTCCTGGTAGACGCAGGTCACTTCCACACCGAGCATCCGGGCATGGAGGCTCTTGCTGCTCGGCTCGCCGATGCGCTGTCGGACGCGCGCTTCGAAGCTGTTGTCCCGCAAGACGGCTCCGCCGGCAACCCGGCGTAACTCCGAGGTGGCTGTTTGGGGTTCAATGGAGCCCATGGCGGACTTTGAGTTGGTTTGGAACGACGAAACCCTGAAGCCGGAGGAGTTCGATGGATTCTTCGTGGGTTGGGAGAACCCGCCTCCACCGGAGGTGGCGCACAAGGTGTTCATGAAGGCATCCGAGTACTGCCTCGCGCGCGTTGACGGCAAATTGGCGGGATTCATCACCGTGTTCACCGACGGCTTCTACATCGCCTACATCCCACTGCTCGAAGTTCGCCCCGAGTTCCAGCGTCGTGGCATCGGGAAGGCCCTCGTGCGCGCCGCTGTCGAGCGCTACAAAGACTACTATAAACTCGACGTGCTGTGCGACCTGCGCTCCGTGCTGTTCTATCAGCAGCTGGGCTTCCAGTGGGTCAGCGGCGCGACGCTCGTCAACTACGAACGCCAGTCCACAGGGAGGCCATGAAGGAGGTCTCCATCCGAACGCCGTACATCACGCTCGGTCAATTCCTCAAGTGGGCGGGGTTCTCCGACACGGGCGGAGACGCCCGCTCGCTCATCGCCTCAGGCGTAGTCTTCGTGAACGGCGAGGTGGAGCACAGAAGAGGGCGCAAACTCAGACCCGGCGACGCCGTCCGCGTAGGTGGGCAAGAAGCGGTCGTGCGGGCGGGCCGGCAAACCGGATAGAATAGAGCCATGCGACCGCTCCTGCTCACCGCCGGCTTCCTATTCATGGGCGTGGGCGCGGTGGGCGTCGTAATCCCCGGACTGCCAACCACCATCTTCGTCATCTTCGCGGCATGGTGCTTTGCTCGCAGCAACCCGAAACTGGAGCAACGCCTCCTGGAGCACCCGCGCCTCGGCCCGCCGCTCATCGCTTGGCGGGAAGACCGAAGGATCAGCATGCCGCACAAGATTCTCGCCATCTCGATGATTGCGCTGTCGGTCGCGCTCCTCTCGGCGTTCACCGGCATGGCGCCTTCAGTCAAGTGGCTGCTCGCCCTTTGTTGCGCGGCTGTCGCAACCTATCTCGCCACGCGAAAGACTCGCCTGCCGCACGCCCCCTGCCCACTCCGACCGGAGCCTCAAAAGCAGCCCGAGCACTAAAGCTGGTCGGTCGGCCTCGGCGCCCACGTTCGAGGGCCTGAGAAGGTCTTCTTGTCTTCGAGGTGCACGCGCAAGCGTTCGAGCGCCTCGCCCCAAAACCGCTTCGCGCCTCGCGCCATCGCCATGCGGGCAAATGGGTTCACCTCGGCGTGGTACGTCAGGGTTACCCGCACAGTGCCAGGAATCAATTCCGAGAGCCGCCATTCGAGCGTCTCCCCTGCTGTGCTGCTACGCACGACCTCGCGCACGCCCGCCTCCGCCTCGTGCCACATCTGAACCGCAACAACCTCGTGCTCTCGCGTCTCTCCATCCACCAGCAGCGAGACCCGCTGACCGGGCAGGAAGGCGTCCGACTCGCTGTAGGGCTTTGGCGCGAGTTCCCGAATCGCGATGGCGCTCGAAGGCAGGTAGTGACCGCGCTCCATTAGGTTGCCCACGGCATTCAGCGCCTCCGCCTGCTCGGCCATCACGTCAACGCTTTGCTCAAACACAACCGCCATAGCCACCCTTCATACGTCCAAGCGACCTCGTTCCTCACCCATGGCCACCGGCAAACACCGCTCGTAGGCCTGCGTGGCATCCTCCAATGTCACGCGGAACAGGCTCTCGCCTGGGCGAAGAAACTGCAGGTGCCGATGCGCAATGTCAAAGGAGCCGATGCAGTTAAGGTACAGACCCAACTCGGACGCAATCGCGATCATTCGCTCGACGGCGCCACTTGCACACTTCTCGGCTGAGATTCCAAGCACGATACGCGACGGCGTCTCGCCAAACAGGTGCGAATCAACCCGCTCGCTGAACGCCCACGGGTCGTGCTGCCTCTCCTCATCGAGGAGCGAGCGATAAATCGCCTCGCTCGGGGCGGCACCCTGTGCGGTCATGTTGTGCAGCACAGGCCCGAGGATGTGCTTCAGGTAGTGCTCTTCCGAGTCGAGGAGCACGTGCGCGCCGACGCCGCCCGCGATGCACATCTCCGCGATCGCCACGGCGAGGCCACCCTCTGATACATCGTGCGCGCAGTCTGTCAGTTCTTCGCTCGCCGCTTTCTCCATGAAGCGCAGCAGCGACTTCTCGCTCGTGAGGTCCGGCGCTTCGGGCTGGCCTGCCTCGATTCTGTGAACCGTCGCGAGGTACTCGCTCGCGCCGATGGACTCGTGCCGCATTGTCCAGTGACCGGAAATCAAATAGATGTAGCCGCGGCTCTGCGGGAAACCCATGCCCAGCGGCTTAACCCCCTCGCCCAGCACGCCCACAACGCCCACGACCGGCGTCGGCAACACCTCGCCGAGCGACGTCTCATTGTAGAAGCTCACGTTGCCGCTCAAGACCGGAATCTCCAGCGCCTCCGCAGCGTCCGCAAGCCCGCGCACCGCCTCGCGGAACTGGAAGAACACCTCCGGGCGGTTGGGGTCGCCGAAGTTCAGGCAGTCCGTCGCTCCAATCGGCCGCGCACCGGTGCAGGCAACGTTTCGCGCCGCCTCGAGCAGTGCCAACTGGCCACCGACGTATGGGTCGGCAAACGTCCATCGGCCGTTGCCGTCCGTCTTCATCGCCAGCGACGCCGGCGCCTCGCGTAGCGCCAGCACGGCGGCGTCTCCAACGCCGGGTGGCACAGCAGTCCGAGTCTGAACCGTATAGTCGTACTGCCCATAAACCCACCGTCGGCTCGCGATGTTCGGAGAGCCGAGCAGCGAGAGCAGCGCGCTACCCAAGTCTTGCGGGATCGGAACATCTTGAGGACAGAACGCCCGCGCCTCAGCCACGCTCTCCGGCTCCCTTACCGGCAGGTCAACCACTGGACAACCGTCCGCGATGAACCCCGCCGGAACGTCGGCCACCACTTCGCCCCTATGCCGCACGACCACACGCCCGGAGTCCGTCACGCGCCCGATGACCGCAGCGGGCAAGCCCCACTTCTCAAAAACAGCCATGACCTCGCCCTCGCGCCCGGGCTCGACGACGGCAAGCATCCTCTCCTGCGTCTCGCTCAGCATGATCTCGTCGGCTCGCATCGTTGCGTCGCGGAGCGGTACGGCGTCGAGGTCAATCTCCATCCCGCTTCCGCCCTTCGCGCTCATCTCGCACGTGCTGCAGGTAAGCCCGGCGGCGCCCATGTCTTGAATTGCGAGAATCGCCCCCGTCTCGAGCGCTTCGAGCGTCGCCTCGATCAGCAACTTGCCCGCGAACGGGTCGCCGATCTGCACGTTGGGGCGTTTGCTCTCGCTGTCCTCGCCCAGCACCTCGCTCGCGAAGGACGCTCCGTGAATCCCATCGCGCCCTGTCGCGCTGCCGAGATACACCACGACAGCGCCCACGGCGTCAGCAGACGCGGTCGCAATGCGGTCCATCCGCACGATGCCCACGCACATCGCGTTGACCAGCGGATTCCCCGAGTACCGCTCGTGAAACTGGATGTCCCCCGCGACCGTCGGCACGCCGATGCAGTTGCCGTACCCGCCGATGCCGCGCACCACGCCGTCGAAGAGCCGCCGGTCGAGCGCGCTCGCACTTGGGTCGCCGAAGCGCAGCGAGTCGAGGCATGCGATCGGGCGTGCGCCCATCGTAAGGATGTCGCGGATGATGCCGCCCACGCCCGTTGCCGCACCTTGATACGGCTCGACCGCGCTCGGGTGGTTGTGGCTTTCGATCTTGAACGCGACTCCCCAACCGCCGCCGATATCCACCACTCCGGCGTTCTCCAGTCCGGCGCCCTCGACGCTCTCGCGGTAGGGCGAGAAGAACTTCAGCACGTTCCGGCTGGATTTGTAACTGCAGTGCTCGCTCCAGAGAACAGCGAACATGCCCAACTCGGTCGCCGACGGCTCTCGACCCAGGCCACGCTCGATCGCTACATACTCGGCATCGCTCAAGCCCAACTCTCGATGATTCTTTGTCCTCTGCGGCTCCACAGGCATGTCGCAGATTATAGAACGGCTGCCGCCCAACCAAGCGAGCGATCGCCCCCTCAGCACGCTCCAGGGAGCTCCAGGGAGCGTGAGCGTCTCGCGAACACCCTTGATGCATGGCCCGCGGGGTTCGCTGGGGAGGCTCGCGGGGACGCTCGCCCTCCCTCAACACGCTCCAGGGAGCTCCAGGGAGTTCCAGGGAGCGTGAGCGTCTCGCGAACACCCTTGATGCGTGGCTAGC
>JBBIIO010000056.1:0-9370 GCA_037446435.1 Armatimonadota bacterium | reverse complement strand
AATCCCGCCCAAGAGGAGCGGGCGGGTGCCCGGTCCGAGCGCGACGTGAGGCTTCGACGGCAGGGAAGAGACGCCCTGCTGTCGCGCGCATGCGGGCGCACGACTCTGAAGAGCGAGCAACGAGACGATGCAAGAGATCCTGTTGACACCCGAAGGCAAGCGGCGCCTCGAAGAGGAACTGGCGGTGTTGAAGAGCACCGCCCGGGCCAGAATCGTCGAGGCGATCCGCGAGGCTCGCTCGCATGGCGACCTCCGAGAGAACGCCGCCTACCACGAGGCGAAACTCAACCAGGCGCGCATCGAGGGGCGCATCGCCGACCTCGAGAAGATCCTCGAGAACGCAACCATCGTCGAGCGACCCGACGTCGGCGGGGAAGTGGCTCACCTCGGAAGCAAGGTTACGCTCTTCGACATGAAGTGGGAAGAGGAGCTGACGGTAACGCTGGTCGGGTCGTTCGAGGCGGAACCGGACGACAACCTCATCTCGATCGTGTCGCCGCTCGGTTCTGCGCTCGTGGGCAAGGCCGTGGGTGACGTCGTGGCGGTCGAGACGCCGTCGGGCGAGATTCAGTACCGGGTCGAGTGGGTCGAGTGGGTCGAGTGGGTCGAGTAGCGCCGGATAACGCCTCGCGGGGAAGCCCGCCTTGCCTCTGGAACCTTCCATCCGATCGCGGCACAAGCAGCGTTGCCCCGCCGCCGACAACCGTCAAGAGAATGCGCTCCGAGCGAAAATCCGCCCTCAACCTCTCATCATCGGCGAGACGCCGAAACCACCCTCTCCTTGATCAGCATCTCGACGGCGCGATCCAGTTCGGCGTTAGCCAGATCTGCGAAGCGCACTTTGCCGGAGCGATCAATCACGTAGTAGTCTGGATACGAGTCGCCGTGGAACGCCTTCATCGTTTTGCGTTCCCCGTCTTGGGCGATCGGGAAGTTGATACCCAACTCCGCAACGACCGCCTTCATCTTCGCGACATCCGCATCCGAGTGAACCCCGATTAGGACCAAGCCTTGGTCCTTGTAGCGCCCGCACAGCTCCTTGAGGTGCGGCACGGACGCCTTGCAGCTCCCGCATGAGGAGATTATGCCAAACATCAAGGACCGCCGAAGGGAACGCCACGCCGCCTACTTCGTAGGAGTCAGCATGATTCGATTCCTTCCGCTTGCCCTTGCCCTTGCAATCGGGGCCTCTGGGTCGGCTTGCAGCGTTGATAATGAGCACCAGTCATCGGGTCTGCCGCCAGGCGTCGAACGTGTATTGCCGAAAGACGCGATTCCGGCCATCTTCGAACCGGAGTTCGTATCCGCCGATAAGGCAAGCCTGCCCCCCGACGCCGAAGTCATCGGCGTTGTTATCAAGGGTGAAGCCAAGGCGTACTCCATCAACCTATTGGATGGGCACGAAATCGTCAACGACGAGTCGGCGGGCGTCAAATTCGCCGTAACCTGGTGACCGCTTTGCGGCACGGCCATCGTGTATGGCCGAATTGTGGATGGACAAGAGTTGCACTTCGGCGTCAGCGGCATGCTGATGAAGAACGCCCTGGTGATGTACGACCGCGAGACAGACTCCCTGTGGAGCCACTTCACGGGCGAGGCGCTAAGCGGAAAGATGAAAGGGAAGCGCCTGGAGATGCTTCAAGCCGTTCCAAAAGCGCGCTGGGACGAATGGCGAACGCTGCATCCCAACACCAAGGTCCTGTCGGTGCGAGGGAATACGCACGGCATGTACTCAGGCTATGCGGAATACCACCGGAATCCGAACCAGACGGGAATCCGGCCGGTGAAGAACAAGGACGATCGCTTGCCTGCGAAGTCGTTCGTGCTCGGCATTCTCGTCGGCGACGAGCCGTATGCCGTGCCGCTCGACACAATTCGCGAGAAAGGCATCGTTCGCTTCCGCGCGGGAGATAAGGACGTCGTTGCCTACTACGATGCCTCGATCGGCCTTCTCGGGGCAGTGGAGGAAAGTGCGGACGATCCCGTCGTGGCGTACCGCGATCGAGCACTCATAACGAAGAGCGGTAAGGCGCTGCCCGTTATGGGTGAAGGGCTTAAGGCATTGCCTGCAATCCGGTCATACTGGTTCGCCTGGGCTGACTACCATCCGAACACGAAGGTGATCCAAGGCCCCAACGGCAAGTAGTGCCGAGGGCTGCCCCGCGCGAGCCACAGGGCGTAGGCCGCGTGAGCGGGTATGGTGCCGGTATGCTTGCGCTCCTGATGGCTGCAACGATTCAGTACGAGCACGCCGACCTGGTTGCGCTGGTCAGCCCTGAGCGGCTCAAGGCGACCGTCGAGCGGCTCGCCTCGTTCCACACTCGGAACACCAACTCGCCGCAACTGACCGAGGCGGCAGAGTGGCTCGCAGGGCAGTTCCGCGCCATTCCGGGCGTCGAAGTGGAGTTGATGCGGTACACGATTCAGCAGAGCCGGCGCGTGCCCGAGACGAAGGATGTGGTGCAGGTCGTCGCGACCCTCAAGGGCGAGAGCGATCGCGTCATCATCGTCGGCGGGCACCTCGACTCGCTGAACCTTCAGGGCGACCCGCTCACCGTGAGAGCGCCAGGAGCGAACGATGACGCTTCCGGGGTCGCTCTTGCGCTCGAACTTGCGCGCGTCATGAGCCGCAAGAAGTGGAAGCACACACTCGTGTTCGTTGGGTTCACCGGCGAGGAGCAGGGACTGCTCGGCGCTACCGCGCTTGCGCAACGCGCGAAGGAGGAAGGCTGGAAGATTGACGCGATGCTGAACAACGACACGGTCGGCTCCTCTTCGAACAAGAACGGCCAATCCGACCCGACGCGCGTGCGCGTGTTCAGCGAAGAGAGCGAGGAGCACCAAAGCAGGGAACTGGCGCGATTCATCGAGTGGGTAACGCGGGAGAAAGTCCCCCACAGTGCCGTGCGGCTCGGCCCGATGCAAAGCCGCACGCAGTCCGACTGGTTCGGCGTCAAGCTTGTCTTCAGGCGTGACCGCTTCGGCCGCGGTGGAGACCATACACCGTTCGCAAACGCCGGCTTTCCGGCGGTGCGCTTCATCGAGGTGCATGAAGAGTACACGCGGCAGCACACCGAAGAAGACCTTCCCGAGTTCATGGACTTCGCGTACCTCGCCAACGTAACCCGGATGAACCTCGCGGCGATGGCGGCTCTCGCCAATGCCGGCGCGCAACCGCGCAACGTGCGCATTGACCGCCGCCAGAGCCACGACACGCTGCTCACCTGGGAGGGAGATGAAGGCGTGAACTATGTCGTCTATTGGCGCGAGACCACCAGCCCCGTCTGGCAGGGCGCGATTCCTGCCGGCGCAGCCACCGAGCACCGGTTGGAGAAGATCAACAAGGACGACCACGAGTTCGCCGTGGGGGCCGAAGGCGGGCTGCCCGTTCCGGCCGGATAGCAGAGAAACCGAACTTTTGCGTCTCGTGCCATCGTCGAACGGTTGGACCGGAGCCGTTGGACGACGCTGTCGAACGCCGACGTATTACCTGTGGCTATACCAGTCTCGGGTCGCGCTTAGCGCGCGGCGCTCCGGTCCATAGCCCGCATGGGCTGGGGGCTTCGTCAGGGCGAGCGCGCTGCGCTCAGGGAGCCGCGGCAGCGCGGCCGAAGCCCGGTTCCTTGGACACCGTGGTCAGCGCGTGAACGGCATCGGGGTCAAACTGAGTGCCCGCACCGCTCTCGATCTCGGCGAGCGCGTCGGTGACCTGCCACGCCGGCTTGTACGCTCGATCCGAAGTCAGCGCGTCGAAGACGTCGGCGACGGCGACGATGCGGCCTTCGAGCGGAATTGAGTCTCGCGACAAGCCATCCGGGTAGCCCGCGCCGTCCCATCGCTCGTGGTGCGTCGCGGCGATGGTACGCGCCGTCATGAGCGCATCGTGGACCGGTTCGCCGAGCATCGCTGCGCCGTCAGTCGTGTGTCTCTGAACCACGGCAAACTCCCATTTGTTCAGTCGCGCCGGCTTCTTGAGAATCATGGAAGGGATGGTGAGTTTCCCAACATCGTGCAGCAGCGCAGCGAGCCTGATCCGCTCGATCGTAAGGCTGTCCGCCCCCAACCGAAGTGCGATGTCGGACGACAGAGCGGCAACCCGCGCTGTGTGCCCACCGGATCGATCCTCAACGGATTCAGCCGTCGTCGCGAGGGCGCGCATGCGCTTCGGCAGGGTGGAGGGGTCCACGCCGTTCCGAAACGAAGCAAGCAACGCTCGCGCATCCAGCAACGACCGGAGGCGGCTCGCGAGAGGTACGCCCACCTGATCATACGAGAAGACCTCGTGCGCGCCCGCCTCGGCACACTCCTGCGCGTTTGCGGATTCCAGCGACGGCACGAGGGCGACGACCGGTGTAAGGCGCCCATTCACGCCACCACACGGAACGGTGAACGCCTCAGCCCCCATCCGCTCAGCATCGAAGATGACAACATCAGGCGAAACGGGGCTGGCGGCGAACTCGTCGAGAGATTCGAACGCGTGTAGGGTGGCGCGTCCAAAGTGGGTGCCGAGCCGCTCCAGCCGGCGGCGAAGCGCCGGTCCCACTCGGATGACGGCAAGCGCCGCCCCTCTATCCTCGATGCTCATACATCCCGCCCCCTGCAGGGCGAATAGTACCCGAGACGGGAATCTTTACCGGCCTGGGCTGGGTAAAAGGAAAGGAGGGCTACCGAGGGGAGCCGCAATCCGTGGCGCCGGGTCGGGCTAGCCCGCTAACATTGAAGGGGACATGCACATGAATCAAGGAACCAGAGTTCTCACCGTTTGGGCTACCACTTGCGCAGTGGCGGCCGTTTTCGCATCTTTTGCTCAGGCTCAGGCGAGCACCGAGGAGATCCTAAGAGGAGTCAGATTCCGCTCCATCGGGCCTGCTGTGATGAGCGGGCGCATCAGCGACATAGACATAGACCCGCGAAACACCGCGGTCATCTACGTCGCCTCCGCCTCCGGTGGAATTTGGAAGACGACGAACGGCGGCGTTTCCTGGTCGCCCATGACGGATGAGTTGGATGCCGCCTCGATGGGCGACGTGACGCTCTCCGCTGCCAATCCCGATATCGTTTGGGTCGGCTCCGGCGAACCGAACAACCGCAACAGCGTCGGGTGGGGAAGGGGAGTGTATCTCTCCAAGGACGCAGGGCAAACTTGGCAGCATGTCGGTCTGAAGGAAACGCAGCAGATCGCGCGCATCGTTACCCATCCCCGCGACCCGAACATTGCCTGGGTCGCAGCCATCGGGCCCCTCTGGAGCGCGAGCGAGCACCGCGGGGTGTACAAGACCACCGACGGGGGCAAGACCTGGCGCAAGGTCCTCTACACGGACGAGAACACCGGAGCGAGCGACATCATCATTGACCCGGACAATCCCAACGTGCTCTACGCGGGGATGTACGAGCGCCGGCGATATCCGTGGAACTTCCGCAGCGGTGGCCCGAAAGGCGGAGTCTACAAGAGCACCGACGGCGGCGAGCGATGGAGACAACTTCACAACGGCCTACCCACGGGGCAGACCGGCAAGATCGGCCTCACCATCTATCCCAAGAACCCTCGCATCGTCTACGCGATTATCGAAGCGGAGGGAAGAGGCACGCAGAACGACCAGAACGGCGTGTACCGTAGCGAAGACGGCGGAACCTCCTGGAAGCGCATGGGCACATACAACACTCGCCCGTTCTACTACCACGAGATCGTCGTTGACCCCAATGACGACAAGCACCTCTTCGCCGTTTCAACGAACTTGATGGAGTCCACAGACGCAGGCGCGACATGGCGTGGCCTTCAACTCAGGATTCACGTTGACTTCCATGCCATCTGGATCAATCCTAATAACTCGAAGCATATCATCACCGGATCCGACGGTGGAGTGGCGGTCTCCTTCGATGGAGCGAGGACGTTCTTGTTCATGGAAGATCTCCCCCTGTCCCAGTTCTACGACGTAACGTACGACATGGCGGTGCCATACCATGTCTACGGTGGGCTTCAGGACAACGGCAGCTGGGGCGGGCCTTCCATATCGCGGAGCCGCGGCATCGGAAACTGGGAATGGTATCGAGTCGGAGGCGGCGACGGCTTCTACGTCCAAGTCGACCCCACCGACAACGTGACCATCTTCAGCGAGAGCCAGGGCGGGAATATCGGACGAAGAAACAAGCGAACCGGCGAGGTCGCGAACATCCGCCCGCGCGCACAAGGCATACGCTACAACTGGTCGTCACCCATCGTCATGAGTCCCCACAACCCCAAGATCATCTGGTTCGGCGGGAACGTGCTGTGGAAGACGATTGACCAGGGGCGGAACTGGAAGCAGGTAAGCCCCGACCTCACGACAAACGACCCCGAAAAGCAGAAGCCCATGGAAGGGCTGACGCCCGAACGCACCGGAGCGGAGACGCACTGCACGATCATCACGATCAGCGAGTCGCCCATCGTCGCCGACCTCGTCTGGGTGGGCACCGATGACGGGCTGGTGCACATTTCCGAGAACGGCGGCCACGAGTGGACAAACGTGACCGCGAACTTCCAAGGCGTTCCAGCCAACACATGGGTGAGTCGCGTGCACGCAAGCGCACACGAGCGGAACCGCTGCTACGTAACGTTCGACGGGCACCGCACGGGCGACTACAAGCCCTACGTGTTCGTTACGGAAGACCTGGGCAAGACCTGGACGAGCATCTCGGCTAACCTTCCTCAGGACGAGTCGGTGTACGTGATCAAGGAGGACCCGACCAACGAGAACCTGCTGTTCGTCGGCACCGAGTTCGGGCTGTACGTGTCGTTCGACCGCGGGCAGAAGTGGACGCGGTGGAGCACAAACCTGCCCACCGTCGCAGTTCACGACATCGAGATTCACCCGCGTGAGCGCGAGATCATCCTCGGCACACACGGGCGAGGAATCTTCATCGCTCCGATCGAGGGCTTGCAAGCGCTGAGTGCCCAAAACTTGAGCGAGGCGGTCGTCCTCGCCGACACCGTTGAGGCCTATCAGTGGATTCCGAACGGCAGCGGCGGCTATGGTGACGGCGACGGGTGGTACTTCGGCGACAACCCGCCGATGGGCGCGAGAGTCATGTACTACCTCAGCGCCGAAGCGGACGCAACCGTCGAGATCCTCGACGCTGCCGGCGAGGTCATAGCAACCATCGCGAACGCGCCGGGCAACGCGGGCGTCAATGTCGCGTACTGGAACTTCAGAAGGAGCGGAGGGCCGGGGGGCCCCGGTGGGCCAGGAGGTCCCGGAGGCCCGGGCCGAGGAGGTGTCCAGGGTCGCGGCGGCGCCGTTGAGCCGGGGACCTACGCGGTTCGAGTCAAGGTCGGCGACAAGGTGGTCACAAAGGCGCTGACCGTACGCTCCGACCCGCAAGTCGCAGGCGGATAGCGGGGAAAGGGGACTGAGCGGCCCTCCGCCGCCCGATGGCGGGGGGCCGCCTCCCCCCTGGTCACTTTCCACTGGTTCGACGTGGGCTGTTACGTTGCAGCCATCCGTTAGCTGTTCGCGTGACGCCAGGGCATCAGCGTGTCCACCTGCGGCGGCGCAGCAACAGCGAACGGGCGATCGCGTACGCCGGCTCGCGACTCCGGTGGCAGCACCGTCTACAGGGGTCAAGCCAAAAGTGGGGGTTCACAGGGCAGGGCGAGCAGGCGCGCGCCTTTGGAAGTCGGTTCTCAACATAATATTGATTATCAGAACGCAGGAGCCGCCGCCGTCGGCTGGGGTAACCTCCTCCCCCGAATGAGCACCCGAATCCGCCTCGGTCACAGCCCGGACAGCGACGACGCCTTCATGTTCTGGGGCTTGGCAACCGGCAAAGTCAACTCTCGGTTCGAGTTCGAGCACATTCTCCGCGACATCCAGACCCTCAACGAGTGGGCGCTTGAGGGGCGGCTCGAGACCACAGCCGTCAGCGTGCACGCGTTCGCCTATGTCGCCGACAAGTACGCCCTCCTGCGGCACGGCGGCAGCTTCGGCGAAGGCTACGGGCCGATGATCGTGGCGCGCAAGCCGCTTTCCCAGGAGGCGCTGGCGGAGACGGTCATCGCCGTCCCAGGCACCCTGACGAGCGCCTTCCTGCAACTCAACCTGTTTGTGCCCAACCCGAACTATGAGGTCGTCCCCTTCGACCAGATTATGGAGGGGGTGAAGGCAGGAAGATACGATGCCGGGCTGCTCATCCACGAGGGTCAATTGACCTGGGAAAAAGAAGGGCTTGTGAAGGTGATGGACTTCGGCGAGCGCTGGAAGGCGGAGACCGGGCTGCCGCTGCCTTTGGGAGTGAACGTCGTACGCAAGGACCTCGGCTCGGAGGCGATTGCGGAACTGAACCGAGTGATGAGGGAGAGCATCCGCGCAGCCCTGGAGAACCGAAAAGAGGCGCTCGAGCATGCTCTTCAATTCGGGCGAGGCATCGACGCGGTGACGGGAGACGAGTTCGTCGGCATGTACGTCAACGAGCGAACGCTGGACATGGGAGACGACGGCGTCGAGGCGATCCGCTTGCTGCTGCGACGGGGCGCGGAGATCGGGCTGGTACCCGAGGTGGATGTGGAGGTCGTCTCTGCCGAGGTCTCCGTCTAACGAGCAAACCGCCATGAGAGCGCACGGCAGCCGCTACCCGCACGAGAATCCCGACGCTCCTCCCTACCAGCCGTACCGTGGCGTGAATCCGGAGCGCGGCTGCCGGTTCATGACGGCATGCGCCGCCCTGGCTTTCCTTCTTACGGTCGGCGCGGTGCTGTATCTCGTCTTGAGGTAATCCAGGCCTCAGCGTGAGGCTGTTCCCTACTGTTGAAGCCGCCCCGGGGGAACCATGGATTCAATGAAAGTCGTCATCCCGGGCGGCAGCGGCTTCCTTGGGCGCTCGGTGGCGAAACAGCTGGTCGCCGACGAACACGAGCCGGCCGGCTGCTGGATCTCGTTGTTGCACAGTCACCGTGTTAGTGCGATGTAAATCAGATACGTTACTGCCCCAACGATGACGCACCCGCAGCAAGTCCAGTCGGGGCTGTCGGCTTGGCCGCTCTGGCGCCTGTTCATCGAAGCGCGCAGGGCAGCCAGGACGTCCTCAGTCATTCTGTACGTCGCGGGATACGCCCTCAGGCGGTTGATCGACCGCTCCAGATCTTCTTTCGACCAGGTAGGCAGTGCCTCCATCGCCTTTTGTACGACCTGTTCGACCTCGTCCATCTCCACGAGACTCAGGGAGACGTAGACGCGACACCCAACCAACACCTTGAGCGGTGGAATGATGGCTTGATCGGAGTTTATCTTCCGGCACTCGGCGACCGCGACAGCCGCGTTTTCCATGCCGCGGGCTGGATCCTGAAGTTCGCTGAGGTGCGGGGCGAGAAGCACCGCCGCTTTGAGGCACGAGCTGG
>JBBIIO010000055.1:0-9713 GCA_037446435.1 Armatimonadota bacterium | reverse complement strand
AGCAGATATTGCGAGCTGATGTAAAGCACATTTGGATTGTGGGCGCTGAACTGAATCGGGAATGTCCACTGGAAGCGGTGCTTGAGGTCTACCGCGCCGTGCCCCATCGGATTGTCGGGCCACGCGCTTCCGTTGCGCGAGATGCCGAGACGGTGGAACGTCACTTCGAGGTAGCCGCCGTAGCTTCCGCCGACGACGATGTCGGGGTCGTCGGGCTTAGCGACGACGTAGCCGCTCTCACCGCCTGCGGTGGAGGTCCAATCTTCGCGTCGGATGCCCGGGCCTCGCGTGCGGCTTGGGATGCGTACGGTGCTGTTGTCTTGTTGCGCGCCGAGGACGTTGTAGGGATAGGCGTTGTCGGTGCTGACGTGATACATCTGAGCGGTCGCGTAGTTCTGGTGTGACCAGGTGTTGCCGCCGTCGGTTGTAACGTTACCCCCTCCGTCATTGGCGTTGATCATGCGGTTGGTGTCTTCGGGGTGAATCCAGAGGTCGTGGTTGTCGCTGTGCGGCACGCGGAGGGAGCGGAACGTCTGCCCGCCGTCGGTAGACCGGAAGAAGCCGACGTTGAGAACATACAGCTTGTCCTTCTCTTTCGGGTCGGCATAGATGCGCGTGTAGTAGAAGGCGCGTTGACGATAGTTGCGGTCGTCGTTGACGAGTTCCCATGTTGCGCCGGCGTCATCGGATCGGAAGATGCCGCCGTCCTCTGCCTCGACAATGGCATACACGCGATTCGGGTCTGCGGGCGAGACTGACACGCCGATCTTGCCGAGGGTGCCTTTGGGCAGGCCGGGATTGCGAGATATGTCGGTCCAGGTCCTGCCGCCGTTCGTGCTCTTGAACAGTTTGCTGCCGGCGCCGCCGCTGTTCAGGGAGTACGGCGTGCGCCAAGCCTCCCATGTGGCGGCGTAGAGCACGTCTGGATTGCTCGGCTCGAAACTGACATCAACGGCTCCGGCGCGGTCGCTGACGAAGAGGATTCGCTGCCATGTCCGGCCACCGTCCGTTGTCTTGAACAGCCCCCGCTCGGGGTTGGGGCCGTAGACGTGCCCGAGCGCGGCGACATAGACAACGTCGGGGTTGGTCGGGTGGATGCGGACGCGTGCGATGTGGCGCGTCTCTTTGAGGCCGATGTTTGTCCATGTTTTGCCGCCATCCGTGGACTTATACACGCCGTCGCCGTGCGAAACGTTGCCGCGCAGTTCGGTCTCGCCCATGCCGACATACACGATGTCAGGGTTGGATCGGCTGACGTCGATGGAGCCGACGGAGCCGGTGGCGAAGTAGCCGTCGGATACGTTGGTCCAGGTTTGGCCGGCGTCCTCGGTTTTCCAGACGCCGCCCCCGGTTGCGCCCATGAAGAAGTGGTCGGGGCGCTGGACGGTTCCGGCGACAGCGCAGGAGCGCCCGCCACGGAACGGGCCGATCTCCCTCCACTGGAGCCCTTCGAACAACGCTGGGTCGACTTGCGCGACGGCCGTCAGCGCCGTCGCGGCAACAAGAGCGATTCCAGTCGTCAGTGTGCGCATGGTCCTTGAGAACAAGATACCCAGGTTTGCGTGCGGGGTGTTCCCCTTCGGCGAACGTGCAAGAGAGAAGGGCGCCAGGAGGCGCCCATCAGTTTTTTCGAGAGTTCCCTGACCAGGGAACGTGGCTTAGTACGCACACCCCCATGTCAGTCTCGGAGGAGCGGCGCTCAGGTCGACGTTCTTCGGTGCCGTGCCGGCTGCCTTCGCCATTGCAGCGTTGAGCGCGCTCATGGCCTCGGAGCCGTAACCGGGGAACACCTTCTCAATGGTGCCGTCCTTCCCAATCTGGAAAGTGCAGATCGAGTAGACGACGGCGTAGTCGCTGATGATCTTCTTGCTTGCATCCGAGAGCAGAGGATACGCGACTGAGAACTGGTTGACCCAGTCGCCGAGCCGCTCCTCTGGTGCGGACACGATACCGACCATCTTCGCCTTGCCTTCATACGCCTTGTAGATGCTGTTGAAGAGAGCGGCCGCGCGAGGGTTGTGTGGGCAGCGCTCCTTCCAGAAGACGACGAAGGCAGGTCCATCCTTCGTTAGCTCGGCTAACGACACTGTTGAGCCGGTGTTTGCCTTGCCGGAGAAGGCCGGAGCCTTCGAACCTTCAGCGAGATGGAGTTTCTGCTGGAGGGCATAGGCGGTGCCGACAGCGAGTGTCGCCGCGAGCGCGATGAAAGTTAGGTGTCTCATCACCCGGAGTATACGCACTTCAGGCCTCAGAAGTGCCCATTAGGTGCGCGTTATCGGCCCAGAGGGTTGACTGGCTGCCCGTTAACCCGGACCTCCCAGTGAAGATGGGGGCCGGTCGAAAGTCCGGTGGAGCCGACCTTGGCGATGACATCGCCGCGCTCGACCATCTGCCCCACGCTGACGAGGATGCTGGAGCAGTGGGCGTAGAGCGTGGCGACTCCGCCGCCGTGGTCGATGATGACGCAGTTTCCATAGCCGCTGGAGTAACTCGCTCGGATGATCCGACCTGTGCCCGCGGCGCGGATTGGCGTGCCGGTGGGCGCGGCGATGTCTACGCCGTTGTGCATTCGGCTCCTTTTGAGAATCGGGTGGTGGCGCACTCCGAAGCCGCTCGTGATTCGGCCGGAGACGGGCTGGAGGAAGTCGCCTCTCCATATCACCTTTGTGCCGGACCCGTAGTACTTTGCGAGTTGTGCGGCGATTGCCATGCTCTCGCGCTCGAGTTCGTCGAGTTCCCGCTCCAGTTGGTTCTCCTGTGCGCGGTACTCGCGGAGGAACGACTGTTTGCGCTCCATGTGCCTCGTGAGTTGGCTGCGATACTCGGTCTGTCGTTGCTTCAGTTCGTAGACGCGCGTAACGAGGAGGTCTGCTTCCTCCTTTTTCGCTTCGACGACCTTCTTCTGCTCTTCGAGTTCAACGATGAGGTCTTCATCCTGTTTGGCTAGCAGCTCCATCACGTGCGCGCGCTCCGCCATATCGGTGATGCTTTCGGAATCGAGTAGCGCTGTGAGCGGACCTGTTTCGCCTCGCATGTAGTAGGCGTAGATGCGCTCGCCTGCTTCTTCGCTGGTTTCATCAACGCGTTGCTGTGCGGCTTCGAGCTCTTTTGCTACGAGGTCGCGCTTTCGGATCGCCTCGCTCAGTCGGCGCGTAGTCTCTGCGACCCGCGCCTCGAGCGACTCGAGTTCTCCGTCCACCTTCGCGATATCCGCAAGGACATCTGCTTGCTTTCGCTTGACGCTTTTGAGTTCGGTCCGCAGTTGGCGTTCCTTGCCGGCAAGCGCCTTGCGTTGCTTTTCGAGCGTGGCCTTGTCCGCCTTTTGTCCAACGGCGACAGCGGTGAGCAGGATCATCGCCGCAGCAATCCACTTCCCCTTCATTTGATTGCCCCCAGATATTTTCGGACGGTGAGTCCGGCGCAGAGCATACCCAACGCCGCCCCCAGCGCCGCAAGGAGTACGACACCGGACCAGCCGGGAGTTTCACCTCCAACTTTTATGAGGGAATACGCCGTGACGAGCCGGGAGAGCCAGGCTGTCAGGCCCCAAAGGGCGAACCCGGCGAGCAGGCCGCCCAGCATGCCCTCGATTCCCCCCTCGAGGAGGAACGGCCACCGAATGGTGCCGTGCGAAGCGCCGACCAATCGCATCGTATGAATCTCCTGACGTCTGGACATGACGGCAAGATGCACGGTGTTGTAGATGAGGGTCCCCGCCGTCATGAGCGTAACCAGGATGAGCAGCGTGCCGGCGTAGTGCACGAAAGAAGTTAGCCGGCGCAGTAGGAAGCGCTCGCGGTTTGCGTCTTGGATTCCCTTCTCCGGCCAGTAGAGTGGGTGCTTCTCCATCTCGGCGCGCACGCCGTCTACGAAGTCCGCGCTTGTGATCTCGATGAGCAGCTGCTCGGGGAACGGGTTCTTTGCGCCGCGCCCGATGTCGGGATACTTTTCGAGCACCTTCCTCCAGTGCTCCTCCTTCGGAAGGTGCACGACGCGCTTGACACCCTCGAGCGAGCGAGCGTGCTCCGCCATTTTATGGATGCCCTTCATGTTCGTTCCGTCGCGAATCGAGACGATGAGCGTGAACTGGGTTCCGAGGTCGGCAAGCCTGTTTTGAATGCCCAAGTACGCGTAGCCCAATCCGCCGAACACAAGGAGAGCGATCGCGGTGGTGTTCACGGCGGCGACCGCCATGAGGCCGTTCCGGCGAATGGCTTCGATCGCCTCACTCAGAATGAACTCGAGGCGGTCAAGCATTCGCATCCTCCGGAAGTCCCACTGAGTCGGATGCGACTTCACCGCCCTCCAATCGAATCACGCGCCGCTGGAGGAGCCGAACCACGGGCATGTCGTGCGTAGCCATCACGACGGTTGTGCCGCGCGTGTTGATGTCGTCGAGGATTTGCAGGATTTCGCGGCTGGTCTCCGGGTCGAGGTGGCCGGTCGGCTCGTCCGCCAACAGCAGGACGGGGTTGTTGATGAGCGCCCGGGCGATGGCGACGCGCTGCTGCTCGCCTCCGGATAGCGCCCGTGGGAACGCGCCGGCCCGGTGCAAAAGGTTCAGCCTTTCGAGGAATTCCGGCACTCTCTTGCGAACCTCGTACCTCGTGTGCCCAGCCGCCCGCATGGCATAGGCGAGGTTCTCCCACACCTTCTTGTTTGGGAGCAGGCCGATATCTTGGGGTACGAAGCCTATCTGTCTCCTCAGAAATGGGACGGATTTCTCTGGAACCATAGACAAATCTCGCCCCTGGACCATGACTCGGCCGGATGTCGCCCTTAGTTCGCGGAGCAGGAGTTTCAGGAGCGTTGACTTTCCTGACCCCGTTGGCCCGAGCAGGAAGACGAACTCGCCCTGACGGATCGTCAGGTCGATCTCGTGGAGGGCCACCACGTTGCCGGGGTATTCGAGGCTGACGCCTTGGAACTCGACCACGCGCCCCGCATTATGACTTGGGCGGGAGCGAGGGTGCCCGCCTTATGCGCCTCGGGAGCGAGCTGGGAACGCGACGAGCAGACCGACCGCCGAAAGCCCACTGAGGGAGAGGGGGGCGAGCACCGGCGGGCCTTCATCGGGCTCCGACTTGTCACGAGATTCATCGTCGCCGCCGTTAGCCCGCGCTGTGATCGACGCAGTCATGAGGCGCGTGAACGGCGCGACCTCTCCTTCGGAGTGAAGCCATGCGCCAAGCGCGCCTACGCCCAGACCCACTGCCATGACGACGGAGCACACCCACCTCCCGAGCCGGGAGCCGATCAGGGCAAGGCCACACACAACCGCCGCCAGTGGAGCGAAGACAAGCGGAATGACAGCCTGCCAATGCTCAGACAGCACCTCACGATGCAAGTATCGAACCTCAACACCAAGCATGAGAAAACCGCCCGCCAGCACTAGGAGAATTAGTTTGTCGCGACCGGACATGGGTTGAGTTTACCGCTGAACTGCGCCGGCGGTATTCTGTGCCCCTCGATGGGTGAGCGGTGCATCGGCATTGACGAAAGCGGCAAGGGGGACTACTTCGGTCCCCTGGTCGTCGCGGCGTGCTACGTTGGGTCGGAGCACCTTGCGGAGTTGGAGGACGTGCGGGAGTCGAAAAAGGTTACGGACGCGCAGTGTCTCCGCTTGGCGGGCAAGATCCGCGCGACGTGTCCGAACGAGGTGGTGATGATCTCGCCGGTAAAATACAACGAGTTGCATGGAAAGATGCGCAACTTGAATCGTTTGTTGGCGTGGGCGCACGCGCGCGCCATCGAGGACTTGCTTAAACAGCACCCGGAGATTTTGCAGGAGCCTGGCCCCCTAAGAGCGATTAGCGACCAGTTTGCCAAGCCGGAAGCGGTTGGAGACAGGCTGTTCGAATTGGGGAAAGCGTTGCGTTTCGAGTCGCGCATCCGCGCGGAGTCGGAGTTGTGCGTCGCCGCAGCATCCGTGCTTGCTCGTGCGACGTTCTTGTATAAGTTGAAAGAGCTTTCGGAAGTGTGGGGCATGACGCTGCCTAAGGGCGCTGGGCCGGAGGTAATCCGCGCCGGACGGGCGTTCGTTGCGAAGCATGGGAAACAGCGCCTGAACGAGGTTGCGAAGGTTCACTTTCGAACGACCGAATCCGTGCTGCAATTGGGATGACTCGCGTTGCTCGACCCGGGCTTCTTCGCCGCCTCGACGGTTGGCTCATCGCCTCGGTAGGGTTGCTGCTCCTGATTGGGTTTCTGGCGCTGTGGAGCGCGAGCGCGATTCGTGCGGGGCATCCCGAGTTTAAGCGCCAGTGGATCGCGCTCGTTGCGTCGCTGCCGTTCTTCTTGGTTTTCCTGCGGACTGATCCACGCGTGTACGCGTGGTACAGCCGCATCGTTTACTTGGTTGCGCTTGCGCTGCTAGTGTTGGTTCTGGTCGCGGGCAAGGCGGAAGAGGGTGCGGTTCGTCGCATCGACTTGGGTCCGTTCGACTTGCAGGCGGGCGATGTTGCCCTCTTCTTGATGGTTTTCACGCTGGGCGCGTTGATCGCGCGATTGCGCGACGGCTTCGCGACGCCGGCGGGGTTCACCGTCTCCCTGCTTCACGTCTTGCCGTTGGCTGCCCTTGTCGTGCTCCAACCGAATCTCAGCGGCGCGTTGACGTTCTTCGCCGTGTGGGCGGGTGTGTCGGTCATCAGCGGGCAACGCATTCGGTACATCGCGCTGTTCTTGGCGTTGCTGATTCCTCTGACGATCTTCGCCTACCGCGCAGGGGTCATCAAGCCGTATCAAGCGCGGCGTTGGGTGGATTACGTCAGCGGCAACCTGAGTTTCCACACCCAGCGCGCGATCATCAGCGTTGGCAGCGGCGAGGTGGTCGGGCAAGGGTTCGGGCGTGGAGAACTTAAGGAGGCGCGCTTCGTACCGGTTGCTACGACCGACTTCATCTTTGCGGTCATCGCCGAGGAGGCCGGCTTCATCGGAAGTGTTCTGGTTGTTTGCGCGTTCGGATTTTTCTTATACCGGGTGTGGCTGGTGGTTGCCAACGCAAGCGGCGTGTATCAGCGGAACGTTGCCGCGGGAATCTTTGTTATCTTTAGCTACCATACTCTGGTCAACCTCCTGGTGGTCGTGGGGCTGTTCCCCGTTACCGGCGTTCCGCTGCCGTTCGTGAGTTACGGCGGGACGGCGATGGTGGTCAACATGATGATGGTGGCGACGCTCTTGAACCTGAGGCTGCGCGAACGGGGTGAGATGTTCTGATGGTTCCGCGCCTGCCCCGAAGGCTGCAACCCGGCGACCTGATCGCAGTTTGCTCACCGGCGAGCCCGCTCGAGCCGGAGTCCCTCCAACGCGCGGCCAGCCTGTTCGAGCGTCGGGGGTACCGCGTTCGACCGATGCCGCACGTTTACGACCGAGCGCATCACCTTGCGGGCAGCGACGAGCATCGCGCCGCGGATCTGATGGAAGCTTGGTTCGACCCCGAGGTCGCCGCGATCTATTGCAGCAGGGGCGGATACGGATGCGCCCGACTGATTCCGCATCTCGACCTTGACCGTATGGCAGCGGAACCGAAGATGCTCATCGGCTTCAGCGACGTAACGACGCTTCACCTCGCGCTCAACCGACAGGGTCTGGTGACCGTTCATGGCCCGATGGGAATCACGCTCTCGGTGGATCGGCCCGATTGGGTTGTCGAGAATCTCTTCGCAACGATCGAGGGAGCGCGATGGTCCTTGCCCGATGCAGCTCCAAGGGCGACGACCGTTGTGCCCGGGGTCGCCGAGGGAACGCTTCTCGGCGGATGCCTCATCTTGGTGTGCGACGCCCTGGGAACGCCGGAAGCGCCGGACTGGCAAGGGGCGCTTTTGTTACTGGAGGATGTGGACGAGCCGCCGCATCGTGTTGACGCCATGCTGACACATCTTCGCAACGCGGGAGTCTTGAATGAGGTGAGCGGTGTTGTTGTCGGCGAAATGATCAGAACGGATGAGAGAATTGACAAGGGTATCGGTGGCCCTCCCTGGCGCGAGATCGTTCGCGAGCGCCTTTGTGACTTAGGCATACCTGTGGTGATGCACTTTCCGTTCGGCCACGCGCCCGCGATGGCGACGCTACCCCTCGGCGTGCGCGCACGGCTGGACGCACAGTCCGGTACGCTGACGACGCTGGAGGACCACGCTCAATGACGCTTGCGGGGATACTGCTCGCGCTCGTTGCCTCATTGCCTGCACACCCTCCGAGCGCCCTGAAGCTGCAGTGGGTGCGCGAGCCGATCCCGGGCCTGCAATACATTCAGGAGGTGTTTTCCGACCCGCCGCTCGTGGTGCACACGGTGCGCTTCCGCGCTCCGGAGAGCGGCTTTGACATGGAGGCTGTCGTGGCGAAGGAGCGGGTCTTCGAGAAGAGCGGCGTCGTCTCCCGTGAGACGGTTACTTCGATGGCGCAACGGACGAGCGCGTTCCTCGTAATGAATGCCGACTTCTTTGGTTCGGACGGCGACCCGCTCGGCTTGATGATTCGCGGCGGCAGGCTGATCAGCGAGCCGTATCCGACACGCTCTGCCATCGCATGGGCGGACAGCACGCTGCTGTTCGACGCGCCGACATGGAAGGGCGAGTTGGTTTCGCCGAGCGGCGCGATCATTCCGCTCAGCGGAGTCAATCGCGCCGCTGGGGACGGCGACATCGTGCTGTACTTTCCCGACGGCGGGCGCGCGTCCTCTCCCGTGCCGGGCAACGCGCTCATCTTTGAAGCCGACGCCACCGCAGCCAGTCTCGGCGAGAGCACGGTTGTGTTCAAGCTCGTGGTGCCCGACACCCGTGGACTGGAGGTGGAGCCAGGGCGAGTGGTGTTGCTGGCCGCCGGAAAGGCCGCGCCGAGAGTGCTCAAGGATTTGCGGCAGAATGAGGAATGGAGGTTGCGCCTCTCGCTCACCGGCACGATCAACTGGTCGGCGATTCATCATGCGTTGGGCGGCGGGCCCCGCCTGCTCACGAAAGGTCAGGTTACGGTGAGTGGCGTGAGCGAGCGGTTTCGAGCTGACCTGATCAATGGGAGGCATCCACGCACGGCTGTCGGCACGACGGCTGACGGGGAGATCGTCGTCGTTGTGGTGGACGGGCGCTCGCGCTTTTCTCGCGGCGTGACGCTCGCCGAGTTGGCGACGCTGATGAAGGAGCGCGGATGCGCGGACGCGGTGAACCTCGATGGCGGCGGAAGTTCGGCGTTGTGGCTTGCGTCGGGCGTGGTGAACCTCCCGAGCGACGGGGTTGAGCGACCCGTTGCGAACGCCCTCGCGCTCTTCACGCCGTTGCCGATTGACAACGGCGCGACGCTGCGCATCGAGTCCACGGGCCACACGGTGAGCGTCGGCGGTTCGGTACAGTTGCGCGCAGTCTTTGATGGTGGAGGAGCGCCGCCTGCCGATCAGGTGATATGGACCAGTTCGGGCGCGGCATGGGTGAACCAGGCGGGAACGCTGTTTGGAGTCCGTCCAGGCGCGGCGCGCGCTACGGCGTGGTATCGAGGCGCGTCGGCCACGTACGACACCGCGGTGGCAGGCGGGCTTTCGCTTCTTCGCTGATTGGAGTCGTAGCCTGCGCTTCCGTTCTGCGTGGCGCCTTAGATGTCCCGAATCTGGATGTCCACCTGGTCGAGGAACGTGCGGAAGGTCGCTTCGGTGATCGGGGTGTTGACGATGGTCTTGATTTGCAGTTCGATGCGACCGTCGGAGCGGACGTAGTCGCGGCAGTCCAGGC
>JBBIIO010000054.1:0-10055 GCA_037446435.1 Armatimonadota bacterium | reverse complement strand
CATCGCCGGCAGGATCGTTCGCATGCGTCGCAGCGTGGTGTGGTAAGCCTCTTCGTCCCAGCCGAGGTCCTTCGCCAGCATCAGCGCGAGGGGGCGCGTGCCTGCCATGAACTCGCCGCGCGTGGTGGATGCTCTTCCCCGCTATCTCGACGGCTCGTCGGCGAAGGAGCGCGAGCGCTCACGGGTGAGGATGCTGCTCGCGATTCGCGCTCCGACTTCGACGCCGCCCCCGGCGCGCGGAAGCCCGAAGGCAGGGTCGAACAGTTGCGGTTGGACCATGGGTGGATTATGGCGCGCATGGTGTTCGTATGTCTACCCATAGAGAGCATAGTAGTCTCGCGGAACCTCGGGGCGGTCGGCTCGCGGGACGCTCGCCCTCCCTCAGGGACCGGCGCCGAGCAGGGAGCGTGAGCGTCTCGAGAACACGAGGATGCTGGGCGCTCTGGCTCGCGGGGCGCTCGCCCTCCCTGAGCAAGCGGCTTACTGGGTAACGAGCCAAACCCCTTGGTCGTAGCGCGTGTTCCAGCCGGCGACGGTTACGCCGCGGTCGTGGAAGCCGATCCGAGCGCGCATCTCGCCCGTGCCGGTCTGAACGAACCGCGACAGGTTGCCCGTTGCGACGAGGTCGAAGCGAGTGTCGGTTGTGGGACCGGCGACCTCTCCGACCTGCTCCCACATCCCGGTTTGGAAGTTGAACAGTTCGACGCGGAGGCGCGTGGGAGTTGCGTCGGCGGCAGCCTCAACGCGGAAGGCGAGGGCGGTCGGCGTCTCCGTCGGCGATGTTCCGGTCAGAAGTAGCTCGGAGGAAGCCGCAGCGACCTCGGTCGGTCTCCGCGCTGCAACGTTGAAGTAGCGATCGTCGGATGCGAACAGGTCCGCGAGGGCTCCGCTGAGGAACTGCCCGCGGGTTACCTGCACCGACTCCGGGAGGATGGTTTGGGGGACGCCTGGGACTTCGTACGGGAAGATCCAGGTGCGCCAGGAGTTATTCTCAGCCCATTCATGGTGGCCCCAGAGAACGCCGTCGGCTGCCGGGTCGGGAACGGAGGACGAGTAGTCGCCCCAGCGGCTGCCGGCGTACGCGCCGGTGTTGGTGCGAATCACGTCGCGGTCGTTCATCGTCCCCAGCGGGTCGCTTGCCTTGCGCACGGCGCGAAAGATTGAGATGAAGTCGGTTGGGCTGCTGCGCGCGCAGACGAGCATCGCGTTCCCTTCGCCATCCACTCCGATGCTCGAGAAGAAGGTTCTGAAGGTGCCCCCCGCGTCCACATCGCCGGACTGGCGAAGGGACGGATTCTGGCCCGAGTCCGGCCAGCCGTTCATCTGGATTTCATACCACCTCGCCCTCACTCGCGACGAATTGATGTGATGAGTCGCCCACAGCGAGCCGTTGCGGAGCATGCAACTCCAGAAGCGAGAGTCGAAGGTGGTGATACGGGTGCTTGTGCCTCCGGACGGCGCGCTTTCCGGCGGACTGTACGACGGCACAGGGAGTGTGAAGTTGACGATGCTTGGCGTTCCGAGCGGGTCGCGAATCGCCCACAGGCGCACCGTCGTGTTGCTGGATGCTTCGAAGTGCTCGATCATGTACTGCGGGGCGCTCGCGTCCCAGTTTTGCGGCAAGCCGAAACTTTGCGTGCCGGTGTGCAGGAACGTGCGCGTGAGGGGCGCGTTGCCGACCAGCACGTCGCTCTTGCGAAGGATGAGAATCGGATACTTCTGCCCCCCGCCGAACGCGTCAGCCGTGAGGTACACCGCCTGCGTGTCTGTCGCCATGTTGGGCGAGTCAATGCTGCTGTCGGCTATGGCGGTAACGTCGAAGCGATATTTGAACCACGTGCCGTTCGGGTCCGAGTCGTCCGATACTGCGTACAGGAAGTAGGATCGCCCGCCGGTTCTCTCGCACGCCATTGCCATGAAGCGCCCGCTGAACGGGTCGTAGAGCGCTTCGGGGTCGAAGACGAACCCGCCGGGGTTCAGCCCGCCCCAGAAGCCTTGCGTGCCCTCGATCTCGTCTTGAAACGTTCGCGTTCCATCCTTGGTGAAGAACGCGATGGCGCCGTTGGTCATGGCGACGATGTGGTTCGGGCCGACGGCGGCGTGCGGATCGGGAGGCGTCCAGCCTGTCTGGACGATGCCGAGGAAGCCTGTGCCGCCGGTGATTGCGCCGCCCGACCACGGGTCTTCCCTGTCCTTCGGGTTGAAGGTCGGTGGTTCGTGTGGCGCTGCGGTTTCCGAAACTCGTTGGACCTTGACCTCCCCGAGCGATGTAGAGACCGCCGACTCGATTGCCGAGCCGGTGCGCGGGTCCATCACCTCGAGTTGGGGAGCGAGCGACCGCGGCGCAAAGAGTGTGATGTGAACGCCGCTCTCATCCCCGAAGCCTCCGTCGCCTTCCCAGACGACGGCGAGGCGGTCGTCTTCCGTGTAGGCGACGCGTGAGGCACCGCTCGGCGCGCCGAGGTGGGTGTCGCCTGCGGTGCGCGCGCTGACTCGCTGGGGTTCACCCAGCATCACGCCGCGCGCATTGAAACGCGCCACGTACGCACTTCTTCTCACCGGTGAAGCGAGCGACGACCACTCCGTCCAGGCGAGCGCGAACGAGCCGCCTGTGCGAGCCACCACCGTAACACCGTTTTGCGACCGGCCATGAAGCGGCACAGAGCGCTCTGCGCCCACGGGACGCAGGCTCGCGTCGAGAAGTTGGTAGTGAACGCGATGAGTGCCGTTCGGCAGCGTGCGGGTGAAGGCGGCGACCGCGCCCGAGTTGTGCGCCGCGATCACAGGCTCGATGCCCTCGCAGAGGCGTCGCTCCGCGGCGAGCGGGTTGAGGGAGGAGTCGAAGGCACGAACGTACACCTCGCCGCCGCCCGGCTGAACGCGCTGCCATGCCACGAAGATACGTTCACGCGTCGCTGCGACGGTTGGGAAGACCTCGCTTCCCGAGTTCGCGGTCGAAGCGCGCAGTTCCTCCCCTGTCGGCGCGCCGCCTTCGAGCAAGCGAAGGAAGATGCGGCGCTTGTCGCGGTCTATCTGGCCTGTCCAGGCGACCGCAGCGCGCCGATCGGTGATGGGCGCCATCGCCGGTTCTAACTGGTCGCCCAGGAACCGCACGTTCACGCTCCTGCCTGACAGCAGGACGCCGAAGCGGTGCCCGTCCACGCCGAGAGCCTGGGACGCGACGAGCGGTCTGTCGCTCCAGGTGACTGCGGGCCGCTGCGCGGGGAAACTGCCGGAAGCCAAGCCCTCTCCGCCGCTCGGAGCGCCTTGCCGGTCGAGCAGGCGGTAGCGGATGCTTGCGGGGCTGGACGCGTCCCGACTCTGCCAAGCGGCAACGAACGAGCCGCCGGGCGCTGGGGCGACGGCTGCGCCCTCTTGCCTGCCCTCCGGCGAGTCGTTGAGCCTGCGTTCGATCCGCAGGAACTCTGTCCCGTTCCATTCAACCGAGCCGACGGCGGTGGTGGCCGTTGTCGGCGCGACAAGAGCCACGATGATTGAAAGTGTCATGCGCGTCCTCTCCTGGAATTGGGACGTTGTCCGGGGCGGCGGACGTTCGGTAATGCGAGCACCCTCTGCGGCTGTTCAAACGTATAGAATGGCAGGTCCGGCGCGAAGGCGCCAAAGGAGAGTGCAGCATGGACGTTCGGTTTGTTGAGAAAGCGACGGGACGCGAAGTGATGCTCGAGCATGGCTGGTCGGACGAGCTTCCCCGCAAGGGAGACGTGATTCAACGCGCGCCCGGCGAGAAGTGGGTTGTGGCCGAGGTGGACTGGGTCTTTGCCGAGGACGACGGCACCCACGAGGACGTTCCACTGCGGCAGGCGGTGGTGCTTCTTGAGCCTTACCATGCCGGTTCCGCCGGGCCATCGACCACTGGGAAGGTGCTGTGCGAGTGCGGCCATGCCGAAGATATGCACACGCCGATCCGGTGCGCCGGCAAGGGCAACACGTGCGAATGCACGGGGTTTCGCCCGGTTTCTGGAGGGTAGGCGCGCCGAGCGCTGGGCGTGTCAGCGCAAAAACGGCGTCAAAGCGGCCTGCCCCCTTGACATGGCGCGTCGGATTGGGTATCCTACACTCTTGCCGCGAGTCCCGTGAGGGAGGCTGCGGCCGTTGACGGTTCTTTGACAGTTGTATCAGGAAGTAGTGGAACCACGCATCTGCGAGTATCTGTTGTGAGGCTACGAAGGGTGCACGGTGGATGCCTTGGGACAAGTGGCCGATGAAGGGCGCGTAAGCGGCGAAACGCCCCGGGGAGCTGCACGAGAGCTTCGATCCGGGGGTGCCCGAATGGGGAAACCCGGCGAGGGTCATGCCTCGTCACCCACGACTGAATTCATAGGTCGTGCGGGGGGAACCGGCTGAACTGAAACATCTCAGTAAGCCGAGGAAAAGAAATCGAAGAGATTCCGTAAGTAGCGGCGAGCGAAAGCGGAAAAGCCTAAACCAGAGTTTCGGCTCTGGGGTTGTGGGACCGCGTCTGGCGAAAATACGTTAGAGGAAGGAACTGGAAAGTTCCGCCGTAGAGGGTGACAGCCCCGTACTCGAAAACGGACGATAGCCTGCGGTATCCCGAGTAGCGCGAAGCACGAGGAATTTCGCGTGAATCTGTCCGGACCACCGGATAAGGCTAAATACCATTTGTCACCGATAGCGCATAGTACCGTGAGGGAAAGGTGAAAAGTACCCCGGATAGGGGGGTGAAATAGATCCTGAAACTGTGTACCTACAATCAGTCGGAGCGCTATGTCTCGAGCAATCGAGAAATGCGTGACGGCGTGCCTTTTGCAGAATGAGCCTGCGAGTTGTTCGTACCGGCAAGGTTAAGCGGTTCAGCCGCGCAGCCGGAGGGAAACCGAGTCCGAATAGGGCGTCAAGTCGGTGCGAGCAGACCCGAAACTGCGTGATCTAGCCATGGCCAGGGTGAAGTGAGGGTAACACCTCATGGAGGCCCGCACCCATTCACGTTGAAAAGTGTCGGGATGAGCTGTGGTTAGTTCGGTGAAATGCCAATCGAACGCAGAGATAGCTGGTTCTCCCCGAAATGCATTTAGGTGCAGCGTTGCGCGTTGTGCCGCGGTGGTAGAGCACTGGATGGGCTAGGGGCCCTACCAGGTTACTGAACCCAACCAAACTCCGAATGCCGCGGCATAAGCGTAGCAGTGAGACGGCGAGTGCTAAGATCCGTCGTCAAAAGGAAAACAATCCAGACCTGCAGCTAAGGGCCCTAAATCACGGCTAAGTGTGAAACGATGTGAGATCGCGTAAACAGCCAGGAGGTTGGCTTGGAGGCAGCCACCCTTTAAAAAGTGCGTAACAGCTTACTGGCCGAATGTGGTCTTGCGCGGACAATGTAAGGGGGCTCAAGCCGTGTCCCGAAGCTCAGGGTGGCTTCAACTTCGGTTGAATCCGCGGTAGGGGAGCGTCGTGATTGCAGTGAAGCCTGAGCGTGAGCACAGGTGGAGCGGTCACGAGTGAGAATGCAGGCATGAGTAGCGCTCACATGGGTGAGAATCCCATGCGCCGAAAACCTAAGGTTTCCCATCTCATGTTCGTCAGGATGGGGTTAGGCGAGTCCTAAGGCGAGGCCGGAAGGCGTAGCCGATGGGCAGACGGTTGATATTCCGTCCCCGGTTGAGTTCGACCAAGAGGGACGCTTCTAAAGGTTCCATCCCACACCGTTGGTTGTTGTGGGCCCGAAATCGGCGTGGCGCGGCGAAAACGCGCGGAATCGCTGATTAGGGGGAAGGGATCGCTTCGGCGTGAACGAACTGGAACTGATGGGGGCCGAGAAAAGCTCTGACGGTTATGTTCTCAACCGCTCGTACCGCAAACCGACACAGGTAGGTGAGTCGAGGAGACTCAGGCGTTCGAGAGAACTCTCGCTAAGGAACTAGGCAAACGGGCCCCGTAACTTCGGAATAAGGGGCGCCTCGGTGATGAGCCGAGGCCGCAGCTAAGCATCCCGGGCGACTGTTTACCAAAAACACAGGTCTCTGCTAAGGCGAAAGCCGATGTATAGGGGCTGACGCCTGCCCAATGCTCGTAGGTTAAGGGGAGGTGTTAGGGAGTAATCCCGAAGCACCGAACTGAAGCCCGAGTGAATGGCGGCCGTAACTCTAACGGTCCTAAGGTAGCGAAATTCCTAGTCGGCTAAATACCGACCCGCATGAAAGGCGTAACGACTTGGGAACTGTCTCAGCGAGAAGCTCGGTGAAATTGTACCACCCGCGAAGATGCGGGTTCCGCGCAGTAGGACGGAAAGACCCCGTGGAGCTTTACTACACCTTAAGATTGTGTTTCGGATTGTCATGTAGAGCGTAGGTGGGAGCTTCGGCATCAATGGAACACCACCCTTGGCACTCTGGAACACTAACCGGTGCCGTTATCCGGTATCGGGACCGTCTTAGGCGGGTAGTTTGACTGGGGCGGTCGCCTCCCAAAAGGTAACGGAGGCGTTCAAAGGTGCCCTCAGGCTGGTCGGAAATCAGCCGTTGAGCGTAATGGTATACAGGGCGCTTGACTGTGAGACAGACAGGTCGAGCAGGGACGAAAGTCGGACATAGTGACCCTCTGGTAGTGCGTGGGCACGCCAGGGTTCACCGGATAAAAGCTACCCCGGGGATAACAGGCTGATCTTGCCCGAGCGCTCACAGCGACGGCATGGTTTGGCACCTCGATGTCGGCTCGTCGCATCCTGGGGCTGAAGTAGGTCCCAAGGGTTAGGCTGTTCGCCTATTAAAGCGGCACGCGAGCTGGGTTCAGAACGGCGTGAGCCAGTTCGGTCCCTATCCACTGCGCGCGTAGGAGACTTGAGAGGAGTCGGCCCTAGTACGAGAGGACCGGGCTGAACTGACCTCTGGTGTACCTGTTGTGCCGCCAGGCGCAGACGCAGGGTAGCCACGTCGGGAAGGGATAAGCGCTGAAAGCATCTAAGCGCCAAGCCCACCTCAAGATGAGGTCTCCCACTGGGTAACCAGGTAAGGCCCCCGGAAGACAACCGGGTTGATAGGCCGCAATTGTAAGCACGGCAACGTGTTCAGATGAGCGGTACTAATAGGCCGAGGGCACTCACAACAGACGCAGACCGTGGTCCCACTGCTTTCTGAACAACTGTCAAAGAGCCGGACACCGGCCCCGAAAGCCGGCGAACTGTGCGGGCGATGACCGTGGGCTTAGGGCGCGAGCAGACCTGCCCTTCCCCGTAGTTGTGAGCGGAGGCGACATGTGGATCGCCGTGAAGCGCTGGAGGCTGCGCTGTCGCGCTGGGACTTAGCTCGCCCCTGCGCCTGTCCGGCCTTCGAGTCGCAGCCCCATGCCTCAGCCATCGCTGGCCTCTATGCTAACTACGCCTGCGCCGGAGGCTCCGAAACCACTTCCCTGCTCCGCGCTCGACGCGCACTGCGCACGAACAGCCACGCAATCCAAAGCGCAAACGGAAGCCAAATCGGCGAGAAAACCGCCAGCCAAACTCCAAACAGAGCCATCTCGCGAAGGAAGCTCTGAAACGCATCCGTCGCCGACGCCCAGCCCTCTTTAAACCATCCCGGATCGCCAGTGCCGGCGAGGCTCGCCGCGCTCTCGTCAAGAGTCAGCTCGATGGTCGAGAGCGCAACCAATTCCCGCATCTGAGCACGGTGCGCCTCAAGCGCCTCAATCTCCGTGCGGACCTCAGCAAGCCGTCGCTGGACCTCCATGACATCGGCGACCTTCGTTGCCCGTCGAAAGATTTCCCGCAACGCGTCCTCCTGTGCGCGAAGATTGCGCAGCCGAACCTCCATGTCCACCAACTGGGTCGTTACATCCTCCCGACTCACGCTGCGCCGCAGCCGAGTACCGAGCTCCTCGAGCGCATCCAGAATGGACGTCAGCTTGCTCGACGGCACCCGGAGGGTCATTCTCGCGATCGGTCGCTCTCCGGTGCGATTTTCGATGCTGCTGCTCTCAACAAAGCCTCCAGCCTTCTCGAGCAGCGACTGCGCTTTCTTCGAAGCCTCGTTCGCGTCGCTGACGCGAAGGGCCAGCTCCGCGCGCTGGATCATCTGACGCTCGGTGTAGACAGCCTGCCGACTATCCGGGGGAACCTCTTCGGTGTAGCCCACAGACTTCGACGGGTACTCGCCTGCGCCGGCACTTTCGCTGGCTGGCGCGGCGGAGTAGTCCGGAGCGATCCCTGCAGAGGGCTGCGGCGCTTGACACCCCCATGCAAAAACGGCAAGGAGGAGAAACGCCGCCGCGAACACCGCGGATCGGCGGAAGGAACGAGCCTTTGTCATCGGACGACCTCCTGTTTCCCGGGCGGCTGACCCCGCCCAGGAAGGATATTCTATTCAACGCCGAAGTGCCGCTGCGCCGTTCCAGGTTCCGGGCGCTCGCCCTCTCCTCCGGGACAGCCCGCACAGACGGCGGTTGCTTCAGCCTCCCGCGATCGCACCGATGACGTGAAACGGCTCTTCCCCGCTCGCCACAGCCGCCGGAAGCGGGGCGTCGGGGTCCGCCAGAGAAATGTCCTTTCCACAGGCAAAGAAGCGGACCATTGGGCGGCGCCTGCCGGTCGCGTAGTCTCGGAGAGTGCCTCGAATTGCCGGAAAAGAACCTTCGAGGGCGTCTATGACCGAATTCACCGTCGCGACACCCTCGACGTCGACGCTTACCTCGCCGTCCACGCGTGCGAGATTGCGAAGGTGATACGGCAAGGTGATGCGGATCAAAGGGTCTGGACCTCCACAGACAGGACAGCCGGCAAGTCTCGAACGATGGGCGCCCACGTGTCGCCGGAGTCCGACGAGGCGTACACCTGACCGCCGGTCGTACCGAAGTAGATGCCGCAAGGCTCGAGGCGATCCACCGCCATGGCGTCGCGCAGCACGTTCACGTAGCAGTGCTCTTGGGGCAAGCCATTCGCCAGCGCCTCCCACTCGTTTCCGCCGGTCCGGCTTCGATACACGCGAAGTTTGGCGTCGTGAACGTAGTGCTCGGAGTCGCTCTTGATCGGGATTACGTAGATGGTCTCCGGCTCGTGCGCATGGACGGCAATCGGGAAACCAAAGTCGCACGGCAGGTTGCCGCTGACCTCATACCACGATTCGCCTGCGTCGTCGCTCCGCATGATGTCCCAGTGCTTCTGCATGAACAGCACGCCGGGCTTGGAGGGGTGCGCGTCAATTCGATGCACGCAGTGGCCGACTTCGGCTTCGGGCTCGGGCATGAAGTCGGATCGAAGCCCCTTGTTCACAGGCTTCCAGGTCTTGCCCCCGTCGTCGGTGCGGAACACTCCTGCGGCGGAGATGGCAACCCACATGCGCTTCGGATTCGTCGGGTCGAGAAGGATCGTGTGCAGGCACATGCCTCCCGCGCCCGGCTGCCAGTTCGGGCCCGTCCCGTGGCCCCGCAGGCCCGCGAGTTCGTGCCACGACTTTCCTCCGTCGGTCGTTCGGAAGATGGCAGCATCCTCCACGCCCGCGTACACGACGTCAGGGTCATCGAGGCTCGGCTCGAAGTGCCAGACGCGCTTGAACTCCCAAGGATGCTGCGTGCCGTCGTAGAACAGGTGTGTGGTGAGCGGCGCGCCGGTTTCGGGCGACGTGTCGTAGAGGAACTTGTTGCTGCCTTCGCCGCTGAGGTCGAACGTCTCAGGCAGTTTCTCTCCGCCCGGCGTGTCCCAAGTCTTTCCGCCGTCATCAGATCGCTGGACGATCTGACCGAACCAGCTCGAGTGCTGGGATGCGTAGATGCGATTCGGGTCCGCCGGCGACCCTTTCATGTGAAAGATCTCCCATCCTGCGAACAGCGGACCTTCGACGTTCCACTTCTTTCGGTCGTCGGATGTGAGAATGAACGCCCCCTTCCGGGTGCCCACTAAGACTCGTGTTTTGCTCATTGTTGCGTTGCTCCGGCGCCCCGCGCCACGCCCCCAGCGCCCTGGTCTGCGGCGCCCCCGGCCACGCGCAGGCGGATGGGAGAGTATATCCGCTCTGCCCGGCCGTCGCGGCTCTGCCGTTCACTGGAGAGAACTTCGATGATCCGACCCACCACACGATCACTTGCGGGGTGGC
>JBBIIO010000053.1:0-10731 GCA_037446435.1 Armatimonadota bacterium | reverse complement strand
CAGGCTTCGGAGGTCTGGCTTGCACGCATACACCGAGAAGAACCAGCCGATCCTGGCAAAGCACCCCTCGAGATGCGCCTCGCGGCGTGCCACCTGCGCTGGATGCAGACCTTGCGAGAAGTGAAGCCCGAGAAGGTCATCCACTATACCAACTTGGCTGGCCAACGATTTGAAAGCTTCTTGGGCGACATTGCCGCCCACGTCGTGAACCATGGCACCTACCATAGGGGGCAGCTGCGAGAGAGAGCGGAGGCCCACGGTTCCAAGGACTTTCCCGAAACCGACTTGATCCTCTTTATTCGCGAGAGCGTTGGCCCTGCCTCACGATAAGCCTTCAACGGTCATTTTTAGGTTTTTGACCAAAAATGCCCATTCGTCCGTCGTCTCCTCGATGACCTTGGAAATCGGCTTGCCCGCTCCGTGCCCGGCGCGGGTTTCAATCCGAATTAGCACAGGAGCATCACCTTGTTGCACCTCCTGCAAGCGGGCGATGTACTTGAAGCTGTGTGCAGGAACCACGCGGTCGTCATGGTCCGCTGTCGTCACGAGCACGGCGGGATAGCGCTGCGGCTTCAAGTTGTGATACGGCGAGTACGAAAGCAGAATGCGAAAGTCCTCCGAATCGTCCGGCGATCCGTAGTCGCTCACCCATGCCCACCCGATTGTGAACTTGTGGAACCGAAGCATGTCCATGACTCCAACCGAGGGCAGAGCGGCGCCGAACAGGTCCGGGCGCTGGTTCAGCACCGCGCCGACCAACAAGCCGCCGTTCGAGCCGCCCTGGATCGCGAGGCGCTCCGGCTCCGTGTACTTCTGCGCGATGAGGTACTCGGCGGCGGCGATAAAGTCATCGAACACGTTCTGCTTGTTGTTGAGGCGCCCTGCGTCGTGCCACGCGGAGCCGTACTCGCCTCCTCCGCGCAAGTTTGCAACGGCGAGCACACCGCCCATCTCCATCCAGACGGTGTACGCCGTGCTGTACCACGGCGTTTGCGGTATGTTGAAGCCGCCGTAGCCGTATAGCAGCGTGGGATTGTTCCCGTCCAGCCGAATCCCCTTCTTGTGAGCGATGAACATCGGCACCCGCGTGCCGTCCTTGCTCGAATGGAAAACTTGCTTGACTTCGAACTGCGATCCATCAAATCCCTTCAGCGTCGGCTTGCGAAAAACGCTCCGCTTTCCCTTTGCGACGTCGAAGCGATAGATCGTGGTCGGTGCATTGAAACTCGTGTACGCGAAGAACGTCTCGGGGTCGCCCAACTTCCCCCCGAATCCGGAGGCGCTCCCCAGCCCAGGCATCGCGATCGTGCTCTCGTACATTCCATCGAGCGAGAAGACACGGACGAACGAGCGCGCATCCTTCAAATAGTGCGCGATCAACTTGCCGCCCACCATCGTTACCGAGTCAAGCGCCTCATCCCGCTCCGGAATGACCAGCATGTGATTCTCCGGTTCGGGGAATCGGAACGAGAGTCGGAACACCTTGCCCATCGGCGCGCCCTTGTCGGTTCGGAAGTACAGCATCTCGCCGTCGTTTCCGATGAAGTCGTATTGTGCGTCGAAGTCCGACAGCAACTCGACGACCTCGGCGTTCGGTTCGTCGAGCCGTTTGACGAACACCGCGTTGTTCCTTTCCGTTCCCTTCCACACTGTGATGATGAGGAAACGGCCATCGTCCGTAACCCCTCCGCCGAATCCCCACTCCTTTTCGTCCGGGCGGTGGTACACCAGCGTGTCTTTGCTCTGCGGCTCGCCGAGGCGGTGATAGTAGAGTTTGTGATAGTAGTTCGCTTCCGCGAGCGCGCTCTCCTTCGGTTCGTCGTATCGGCTGTAGAAGAACCCTTTGCCGTCCTTCGTCCACGACGCTGAGGAGAACTTCACCCAGCGGATATGGTCGCTCAGGTCTTTGCCGGTTGCAACATCGCGCACGCGCCACTCCTGCCAATCCGAGCCACCCGACGACGTTCCATACGCGAGGTACTTGCCGTCCGGACTGACTGCCGTCGAAGTCAATGCGATCGTGCCGTCTTTGCTCAGTCGGTTTGGGTCAAGCAGCACGCGAGGCTTGGCGGTCAAGGACGGCGCCCAATAGAGCACGCTTTGATTCTGCAGGCCGTCGTTCTTCGTGAAGAAGTATCGCCCGCCCTCTTTGAACGGGATGCCGTACCGCTCATAGTTCCACAGCTCCGTCAGCCGCTTACGGATGCGCTCGCGCCCGGGTATCGCCTTGAGGTAGGCAAACGTAACCTTGTTCTGCCGCTCGATCCAGTCCTTTACTTCAGGCGAGTCCATCTCCTCAAGCCAGCGGTACGGGTCGGCTACCTCGACGCCGTGAAGCGTCTCGACGAGGTCCACCTTCCGCGTGGCTGGGTACTTCATGCCGTCTTGCGGAGACATTGGGGCTGCGAGTATGAAGCAGAGGGCGGTAGCAAGCATGGAGTCGTTTTACCTCCGCGGCGACGCACTCATTCGCTTGCAAGGAAGCGTGGCGGCGCGAGCCGCGCCGCCCTGCACCCATCAGTCGCAGTGCGTCAGTTCAGCCAGACCCACTGTCCCAGGTCGAATCGAACCCGAGGGCTAACTGAGGTGAAGTTCCAGTAGGAGACGCGCACCTGCACCTGGCCGCCAACGCCGACGTACTTTGCGGGATCGCAGGGAAGGGTCACGGTGATCAGGGGCAGCTCGACGAGGCGGTTGACGTCGCAGTGGATGTGTACGGCAACTCGTACGTCGTGGGCTACGGCACGAGCAACCAGAACCAGGGGAACAACATCGTTGTTTTGAAGTACGACCGAAACGGTGGCTTCATTGATAGTCGAAGGGCTGCAACCACGGCGCGGTCTGAGCCGACGCCGTCTGCATTGTCATTGCAACGCCGGCGATGCCGGCGATTCCAAGTGTGATTGCTTTCGTCATTCGATTTTTCCTCCTGCTTTGTATGTGCGTTTCCTTTCTCCGCCGCCCGGGGCGACGGAAATCGCCTCTCATTTCAGCTTCTTCAGCTGAAGTCCATTCACCCAGCTGTGGGGCCAGTACTGTGGGTTTGAGGGCGCCAGCACCTCTACCTCGATCACCCCGCCTATACACCACACCCTGTGCAGCGCATGCGTGATGCCGCGTCGGAACTGCCAGTCCGGCGGCATGCGACCGGTGGAAAGCTGCGGGTTCTCGGTCAGAGCCCCAGGAACAGTCACCTCGACCGGCACGTAACGGTCCTCGTACGGTGCGACACAGTAGGTGTACACCTCGTACAGCCCAGGTTCGAGGCCCTCAAACAGGATGACGCGAATCGGAACGGGTGGAAACAACTGGTGTGAGACCCCGACAACCCCGGTAAGTCCCGCGTCGCCCATCAACAGCCAGAAATCGTCATTCGCTTCACCCAGCCCAACACGCGGGTTCAGCCACCCGGCGCCGTAGCCGATGCCCCCCCAGCTGGAGTACGTAACCGGCGTGAACCGGCCATCCAGCCCCAGCAGGCGGATCGGACCGCGGGCGGTTACTTCGACGAGGTTCCAAACTCCGGGTTGATCGGCAGCGGCGCCGAACGCCGGTGAGGGCACGCCTACACCCGTGCGTCGCGGGGGGCCGAAAAACGCGTCCAAGTCCACATTCACGCTTTGCCCCCAGCCGGCGGTTCCCGCCAGGCTTGCCGCCGCCGCCAGCGCACACAGCAACAGTCGTCTCATGCTCTAAATCCTCTCTCGCCCGATATTCTATCCGATCCTACGCGAAGATGCAACAGTTTTTTCGCCCAACCGTAGCCTATCCATGCGTTATTCGCAGCCTTGTCCACATGGATGCCGGCAGCCGAGGCAGGTTACAATTCGCCGGTGGCGCTATCCCAACAGAGCCGCTGCCTTGCGCCGAATCGCCTCGGTCGCGCCCTTTTCCGCGAGCACGCGAATCGCCGCAAGCGGGCGCGTCTCCTGGAAGCGGGCGCTCACGTCCAGCGCCAACTCGACCTCCTTCGCATCCTCCGAGAACAGGCTCACGCCGATTCGAGTCTCCTTTTCCCTTTGTGAGAGAAGCACGGGCACGAGACGGCGAAGGTGTTTCTTCTCGGTGTCGTCGCCCGTCGCCAAGTTCATCAACTCCGCCGGTGCGCGACTCACCCACGCTCCAGTTTCACGCGCGAAGTTCGACGACAGATGCGCGACGAGCCACGCGACCGCCTCGTCGCGCGACGTAACGCAGAGTAAAAGGTTTGGCGTGAAGATGGTTCGATTCTTCAGCTCGCGCTCACCGAACCCGCCGAGGCGCACAACGTCCCACAACCCGTTCACGTACTGCGACGCGGAAACCGGCGGGAACAACCGCTTGTTGATCTCCTCCATCGAGGCTTTGTCCGTGTAAATCCAAGTCCGCGCCTGATCCCAGGGCCCTCGAAACCGACTGGCGTTGGCGATGCGCCCAAGCGCGGGCAGCATCGTGTCGGATGGAGCATACGGAAAGTACGTCACACCCGCGTCAGGCTCCTTCTTGCTCATGCTGAGGCAGTGCGTCTGCATCTCCGCAGTCAGAACGATGCCACCCTCAGAGAGCGAAGGCTCGAAGCGGTATTGGAGCTGCGTGAAGTTCATCATCGCCTGATAGCCGGGCTGCGACGGAACCCATGTCGTTCCGATCGGCGCATCGAACCCGGAGCCGCAATTGATATCGCCAAGGCCCTCCGGGTCGCCGGGGAATCGCAGCCGGTTCATGTCGTCGCCGCGTGCGCCGGCCGACTGCAGCATGCCGTACACCTTCGGCAACTCAAGCCCGGACGCGCCAACGAGCCTGTTCACCTCGTTCTCGCCGAGGCTCCTGCCCACATCGCGCACGTATTGGGTCGCGCTCACAGGGTCGCCGTTTCGGACGTCGTAACGAAGCCCGAGCCGGGGAAGCCAGATGTCGGGTCTGCCCAGTTTCCCTGCGTACTCATCGGTAAACGTCAGCCCCCCGAGCCTCGGCACGGCGCCCGGGTCGGGATCCGGCACATAGTCGTACGTCAGTTGCAGCGGAACGTGAAACCGACCGAACGGCACCTTCGTCGTGCCAATCGTCTCTCGAATCTCAGGCTCCCACCCAACGCGCGTAACGCGATCGAGGGTGAGCGCGCCAAAGTAGTCGCGCGTCTCCGCGTCGAGGCGATAGTTCGTCCACCCGCCCTGGCGCAACTCCTGCGGGTCTGTCTTGAACGTGACCGTCGCCATCCCGTCCAGCGTTTGCTGGAAGCCGTTGTTCATCGCCGTGCGGAAACCGCCGAACTCTCCCGCATAACGGAGCGCATCATCCCAAAACTCTTCGTCCTCCTGCACGTTCGTTGGGAAGCCGGCGAAGGTCGGCGACACGCTGAAGTCGCGTACCTCCATGCCCGGCCGGATCCCGAAGTCGCGGAGCGTATCGGTGTTCACCGTGGCGAACTTCACTTCGAGTTGCACCTGGTACTCCACATCCACCGGCAAGGCGGCATGCGCGGGCGTCAGCCCGGGCAGCGCGAACTCGTAGCGCGCAACGGTTGTGGTGAGCACGACTCCTGTCGAGCGCACCGCGGGCGCAGACAGCGTCGTAGCGACAAGCAGCATTGAAATCATCTTCTCTCTCCTCGCGCCGATTATGGCGGCTCACGGCGGGCGCGCGTGGCTTGGTGCGGCGGGGCATCAAGTAACCTCGGCACCGTGACACCATCCCCCTGGCACTGCGTCATTGCGGCGGGCGGGGCTGCACCGGAGGAGATCGCCCAAGCCACAGGCGCGAAGACGAAGGGCGCCGTTGACCTCCACGGCGCGACCAGCCTCGTCCGCGTGCTCGATGCCTGTCGGGCGGCAGGCTTCGAGTCCATCGCTATCGTCGCCGAGGAGGGCACCGCGCGCGACGCAGACCTCAAGCAGGGCGAGCGCGTCGTCCAGCCCGGCGAGACGAACATCCAAAGCACCCTCAACGGGTTGAGCGGACTGCCCGACGACGTTCCAACCTTCCTCACGCCATGCGATGTGCCCCTGATGGAACCGAGCCACATCAGGCGGTTTCTCCAGGCGGTCGAGGAGCGGCTGCCAGAGGCCGGCAGCGAGGGGCGATGGTTCGCCGTGGGACTGGCAGACGAGCCGGATGTCCGCCGCCGCTATCCGGAGGTGCCGTACCGCTACGTCAAGTTCCGCGAGGGGCGATTTGCCGCCGGCGCGCTCTATGCTTCGACCCCCGCCTCCATCCGCCAAGCCGCGCAGCAGTTGGGAGTCGGGTCGGAGCGCAGGAAGTCCGTCCCCAGCCTGGTGCTTCAGGTTGGGGTGCTCAGCCTCGCCCGATACCTGCTCGGGCTTGTCTCGCTTGCAGAGGCTGAGCGCCGGATTGGGGGGTTGCTGGGCGGTGAGTGCTACATCGTTACCGGCTGCGACCCCGCCACCACCATGGATTTCGACACACTCGACGAACTGCGCCACGTCGAGCGGCTGCTGCGCGAACAGGAAAGGGGTTGACGGCTTAGGGCGCGAAGAGGCGTAGCGCCTCGGGGCTTCCCGGCTCGATGCCCGCCTGGTCGAACGTGTCCAGCGCGGCAGAAAGGTTCCGAAAGAGCATCTGCTCAGCGGCAGGCGTCAACGGCTCGCCCTCTTCCAGGAACGCAGTCGCCGAGCATGCCGCCGCCAGTTCCTTCGCAGTGTGCAGCGCGGCGCGAAGCGCCCCCTCCGGGTCGGGGTTCGCGGCTACTTGATAGCCCACGCCGACGCCCTCGAGCGTCCCGTGCCGTGATGGGTCGAACTCCGTTGCGTTGCCGAGCGGAAACACGGCGAGGAGCGCCTCCGGCCAGCCGCTCTGGCGATACTCGAGCAGTTGGCTCGCCCCGAGCCGATAGCCAAGCGCGTAGGCGGTCTTGACGACGACCTCGGTGCTCAGCCCTCCAGCGTTCATCACCGCGATGTCCACCCCCACGTCCATTGCGTCCCGAAACTCCTCGAGCGCTGCTGCGCGGCGGGCGGCGTCCTCGGGCATCGGCAAGGGGACTGCCTTGCGGTTCAGGCGCGAGGCAACCTGCTCGCATCGCTCCCACAGCGTCTTCGCCGACGCCTCGCTGATTCTTCCCCTCGACGAGACGAGGTCCCAAGGCAACCTGCTCGCATCGCTCCCACAGCGTCTTCGCCGACGCCTCGCTGATTCTTCCCCTCGACGAGACGAGGTCCCACGCGAGCGCGAGGCTGTCGAACGCCGCGTCTTGCTCCCCTTGCCAGAGCACCTTCCACCTCCGGTCGAGAGGGCTCATGACGAACACCTCCGGCTCGCCGAGCGAGGACTGGGCGCCTGAAGAGAGCAGTTCCTTCGCCGCCTCAGCGGGAATCGGGTCTCGGCCGACCAGCTCGATAACGTACTGCACCTTCAAGTAAGGTCCTACGGTCGGCTCGAAAGGCGGAAGCCGGAGCGGCTGAAGCTCACGCGTCGGGTCGGCTCCAAGTTCCTCTCCGAGGGCGGCGAAGAGTTGTCTTTCGGTCACGCGGCTCGACCCTCCATCACTCGGGCTGCTGCGGCAGGGCGAGGATGCGAAGGCAGTTGTTGCACGTTTCGATGGAGTCGCCATCCATCAGGGAGTCAATCTGCGCCTTCGGGACGGAGATGCCGCACGCCGAGCAGATCTCGTCCACCACCTCGGCGATGCCGACGCCCGCGCGCTTCTTTCTCACGGCTTCGTACTTCTCAAGGAGTTCGGGGTCGCAACGGGAGGCTTGCTCTTTGCGCTTCGCGATGAGGGTGCGAGCCTTAGCGACGAACTTCTGCTTGACCTCTTCATACTTGGCTCGGTGCTGAGCGAGGAGGGTCTCCGCCTCCTGGAGAAGCACCTGCTTCTCGTTGAAGTCCTTCTCGACGGAGGGCAGCATCTCCCACAGCTCCAGCACGCGCTCATCGGTTTGCGCCCGGCGCTGCTTGAGGTTGGCGATCTCGCGGTCTATGGCTTCCGCGTCCTTGGCGTTGTACACGCCGCCGGAGTAGAGGCGCTTGGCTTCGGACTCGATCTTCTGTTCGATGCCCTTGGTCTTGAGTTGGAGGTCCTCCACCTCCTGGCGCGTCTCCTTGAGTTTCGCCTCAGCCGCCTCCTTGGCCTCTCGTGCCAACTGCACGGCGGCAGCGAGCTTGCGACCGGGGTCAATCGCCGCGAACCGCGCCTCGAGTTCGTGAATCTCCGTGTCGATCTTCTGGAGTTTGACGAGGTCGTTGAGCGCCTGGGTGAGCATGAGTTCCTGGCTCCAGTATACAGCCCCAGCGCAGAATCCCGGAGTTCCTGGCTCCAGTATACAGCCCCAGCGCAGAATCCCGCCGAGTGTGCCAAGATTGACTTGATCAGGGGCACGGAGCGACCCCTCCGCTCCGTATCTCATACGGAGGATGCGATGGCGGAAGAAAAGAGCGAAAAGAAGAAGTTGAGCCGGCGGCAGTTCATCACGGGCGCCGGAGTTACCGTCGCCGCCGTTGGCGCGGGGGCGGTCTTCCTGGGAAACGGGCGCAACGCCGAGAAGGCAGAAGACGCCGAGCAAGCGAGCCAGGCGCTAGAAGGCGCCGTGCCCATCACGCTGAAGGTCAACGGCAAGGCGCACAACCTGACGCTGCAGCCCAGGGTTACCCTCCTCGACGCGCTACGCGAGCGCCTGCAGGTAACCGGGCCGAAGCGCGTGTGCGACCGAGGGACCTGCGGCTGCTGCACCGTGCTGCTCGACGGTGAACCGGTGTACGCCTGCCTGATGCTCGCCATCGACGCCCAGAGGCACGAGATAACCACCGTGGAAGCCCTCGGAACGCCCGAGCAGATGAACGCCATCCAGCGCAAGTTCGTCGAGAAGGACGGCCTGATGTGCGGCTTCTGCACCCCGGGCTTCGTCACGGCGGTGCACGCCGTTCTTGCGAAGAACCCAAACGCCACCCTGGACGAGATTCGCAAGGGCCTGCGCGGCAACATCTGCCGATGCGGAACGTTCAACCGCGTCTTCGAAGCGGCGGTGGAAGCGGCGCGCGAAATGAGGAGAGCATAAATGGCACAGAACGCGCAATGGCCGGACAGACAAGCAAGCCGATACCTCGGCAAGGACATTCCTCGCGTTGACGGACCCTCTAAGGTAACCGGCGCGGCGAAGTACACCTACGACATCGTCCTTCCAGGGATGCTGTACGGAGTTATCCTTCGATCCCCGCACGCGGCGGCGCAGGTTCGCTCCGTTGACGCCTCCGCGGCAAGAGCGATGCCCGGCGTGGTCGCCGTGCTCACCGACATCGGCCGCACCGCGCGGTTTGCAGGCGAAGAGATCGCAGCCGTCGCCGCAGAAACCGAGGAGATTGCTCGCGATGCGCTAAAGGCGATCAGGGTGGACTACGAAGTGCAGCCCTTCGTGTCCAACACGCTGCGCGGAAAGGACATCCCGGATCGGGTGGGCGAGCCTCAGGTGAACAGCCGAGGCGAGGACCCCGACACGCTCTGGGCACAGGCAGCGGCGGTCGTCGAAGGCGAATACTATGTGCCCGTTCGTGAGCACCTTTCACTTGAAACGCACGGCGTCGTGGTGCGATGGGACGCGGAGGATGCTCTCACCTGTTGGTGCAGCACGCAAGCGGTTCACGGCGTCGCCGGCGAATTGGCAGCGGGGCTCGGTGTCCCACGGCAGAACGTGAAAGTCATCTGCGAGGTCATGGGCGGCGGATTCGGAAGCAAGTTCAGCCCCGGCGTCGAGGGATTGACGGCCGCTCGCCTTGCCAAAGCCGCCGGGCGACCTGTGAAGTTGATGCTCGACCGCTACGAGGAGCAGGTCGCAAGCGGCAACGGTCCAGACGCGTATATGCGGTGCAAGGCTGCGGCGACGTCGGACGGGCAAATCCTCGCCATCAAGGCGGACCTCTTCGGCACGGGCGGCTACTCGAGGCGATGGGCGGTCCCCTTCCCCTACAGCACGTACACCGTGCCGAACGTACGGGCGGCAATGCACGGCGTCCAAACCAACGCGGGCAGCCAGCGCTCCCTTCGCGCACCCGGGCACCCTCAAGGCTGCTTCCTAACGGAGACCGTGGTAGATGAGCTTGCGGTCGCGCTGAAGATGGACCCGCTCGAGTTCCGTCTCCGCAACGTGCGCGGCGGCGTCTGGGATCAGCAGTTGCGGCTCGGCGCCGAACGAATCGGCTGGAGCCGACGAGCCTCGCTTCCGAAGAGCGGCCGCTTCCGACGAGGAATGGGCGCCGCGTGCACAACCTGGGGTGGCGGCGGAAGGGGCGGTTCCGTGTGCGAAGTCCGCATCGGCAATGACGGCTCGGTCTGGGCGGGCATCGGCACACAAGACCTCGGCACGGGCACCAGAACTTACGTCGCCGCGATCGTCGCCGAGGACGTCGCCGCGATCGTCGCCGAGGCCCTCGGCCTTCCGATCGAGCGCGTAACTGCAGACATCGGCAAGTCCACGCTCGGAAGCTCGGGCGGCTCCGGCGGTTCCGTAACCTCGGCGTCGGTCTCTCCCGCTGTGATGATGGCTGCGCTCTCTGCGCGCGAGCGCTTGGCTCAAACGGCCGCGGCGATGCTCGGCGTTCCGGCTGGAGAGGTGCGCTTCGCGGACGGCAACGCGTCCGCGCAAGGAAAGAGCGTCTCCTTCGCGGAAATCTGCGCCAAGCTCCCATCCGGCGGCATCGAGGTAACGGGCCAGTGGAACCAAGCGCTTCAAAGAGGCGGAGTCGGGGGCGTGCAGTTCGCCGAAGTCGAGGTGGACACGTGGACAGGTCACATCCGCGTGATCA
>JBBIIO010000052.1:0-10799 GCA_037446435.1 Armatimonadota bacterium | reverse complement strand
AAACGCCCGCATCACGATGGCGTAGACCCCCGGCAGGCTTAAGCCAAGCACAACCGGAAGCATCAGCCGGAACACCGCAACTACGCCGGGATGCTTCAGGTCGAGGCACGCCCGAAAGCGCGCGCCAAACCGGTGCATCAACAGCAGAGGAACGACCAGGTTCCCGGCGAGTGCGCCCGCGAGCGCCCCCCATGCCAGGCCGAACACGGGGAGAGGCAGCAGCGGCGCGAGCGCCAACGCCCCAAGGATGATGCCTACGTTGTACAGGCTCGGGCTCAGACCCGGGACGAGGAAGTGGTTGCGTGCGTTCATCGTGCCGAACATCAAGCCGCCGAGGAAGAAGCCGAACTGCGCGGGCAACAGAATGCGCGCCATAGCAACGGTGAGCGGCTTTCCCTCCTCCGGCAGGCCCGGCGCGGTCAACGCCACAAGCGGCTCTGTCCAGATGTAGGCGCCGACCACGAACGCGAGCACAACCAACCCCATGAACGTCATCAGGGTGCTGTAAACCTTCCACCCCTGCTCCTCGTCTCCCTTGGCGATGTACTCGGAGAACACCGGAATGAAGGCGCTGCTCAACGCGCCGCCTGCGATGAGGAAGAACAATAGGTCCGGGACGGAGAACGCCGCGCGATACGCGTCAACCTGAAGGTTGCTGCCAAACACGATCGAGATGACCGTGTCCCGAGCCTGACCAAGGACGCGGCTCAGCAGGATGAGGGAAGCCATCAGGGCGCTCGCCTGGGCTACCGACGGCGGTCCTGATGGCTTCCTCAACCCACGTTTGGGGGAGCGGCGCGCCTACGTGGACGCCAAGGCGCGATCCAGCATCGCCGCAATCTTCTGTTTGGGCTCGGCGCCGACCATGTGGTCAACCACCTGCCCATCCTTAAAAAGCAGGAGAGTGGGAATGTTCATCACCCCGAACCGGACCGCGATGTCCGGGTCTTGATCAACGTCCACCTTGTAGATCCTGGCTTTGCCGGAGTACTCCTGCGCAAGCGCCTCGACATGAGGGGCGATCGCCTTGCAGGGACCGCACCACTCTGCCCAGAAATCTACGAGGACGGGGACGTCGGATTGGAGAACTTTGTTGTCGAATTCGGCCGTGGTCACGGCTAAGTCTGCGGACATGGTAGTCGAAACGACCTCCTTGTGTTAGAATGTGCGCCGAGAATACCCCTTGCGGGAACCCCCAAGCAAGGTAGACTCGTCTTCAGGGTAACCTCCAGGTGCGTTGCTTGCGTCAGAATAGACGCAAGAGACCCGACCGATGCCCCCTCGGGGCGCTCGGCTGGAGAACCGATTTAGGAGGAAGTAGCGAATGCAGATTCGAGCGAAGAACCTATGGGCAGCCACCGCGCTGCTCGCTATCCCAGGCGCGGGCCTGGCTGCCGAGAGCGGCCTTATGGGCATCAAGCTGTACGACACCGGCGTTAACGTCGCCAAGAAGTTCGGCTCACCGACCGACATCGAAGCCATCACCTTCGACACTCAGCAAGCTGGTGGTGGTGGAACCGGCGGTACCGGCGGCGGAGGCGGCTTTGGCGGCGGAGGTGGCGGTGGCGGCGGCGGCGGCAACCAGACCGCCGAGGCTCGCCTCCCGGGCCAGTTCATCGTTCCCCCGCTCGGCATGAACCAGATGGGTGGCATCGTCCCCCCAGGTAGAGGTGACGCTGGCCAGCCTTCCGGCGGTGGCGGCGGCGCAGGTGGCGGAGGCACGACCGGAAACGTCACCACCCAATACGTGCGCTGGATCTATCGCCGCGGCGCCGGCAGCAGCATTAACTTCGTTCTCAACAAGTTCAACAAGGTCGTCCAGATTGAGATCATCGGGATCTCGAACAGCGCCGCCCGAACCTCGAAGGGCGTGACGCTCGGAACCTCGATGGCATCCGTTATCCAAAAATACGGCGACCCGGACGGCTATGACATCGGAACCGACTACTTCATGGTTCGCTTCCTCCGAAGCCATAACGTGGCATTCCGATTCGCTCGGGAGAACGCGAACACGCCGTACCGCTGCACCGGCATCGTCGTCTCGGCAGGTCAAGCGTAGCGATGGCGAATGCCCGATGACAGGGAGACTGTTCGCGAGCGTAGCGACCTCGTCGCCCTGGTCTCGGAGCGCGTAGCGCTCAAGAAGTCGGGACGAACGTTTCGAGGGCTGTGTCCTTTTCACCAAGAGGACACGCCCTCTTTTTACGTCTACCCCGACAACCAGACGTTTCACTGCTTCGGGTGCCAAAGGCACGGCGACATCTTCACCTGGGTGATGGAGACGGAGAACCTCGACTTCCGAGGCGCGCTGGAACTCCTCGCCCAGCGCGCTGGAATCAAACTCTCGTCCGGTGGCGGCAAGAGCGCAAGCCCATCCCAAAAGGACGACCGCGCCGAAGTGATGGAGGCCGCCCTAACCTGGTTCCGGAATCGCCTTCATGACTCGAGCGAAGCGCTCCAGTACTGCCGCGAGCGCGGGATCGACGACGAGTCCATGGACAAGTGGGAGTTGGGATATGCGCCCGACGAATACGAGGCGCTCACCACCCACCTGCAGCGCTCCGGCAAGAGACTCGCGCTCGCCACCGAGTGCAGCCTGCTGACCGGAGACGGAACCCGGGGCTACAACGATTTCTTCCGCGGAAGGCTCATCTTCCCAATCCGCGACACTCGCGGCCGCCTGGTCGCCTTCGGCGGCAGAGCCATCGCGGGCGCTGAACCGAAGTACCTCAACTCCCGAGACACGCCCGACTTCCACAAGGGCAGCACGCTCTTTGGGCTCCACCTCGCCAAAGAGGAACTCAAGAAGAGCGGCCGCATCGTGCTCTGTGAGGGATACCTCGACGTCATCGCCTGCCATCGGGCGGGCGTTCGCACGGCTTGCGCACCACTCGGCACCGCCTTCGGCTCGCAGCATGCCGCGCTCGTGAGGCGCTGGGCGGAAGAAGCCGTTGTGCTCTTCGACCCGGATGCTTCCGGGAGGAAGGCTGCCCTCCAGGCGGCAAGGCTGCTGCAGAGAGAAGGCGTCCCAGCCCGCATTGCGCTTCTCCCAGCGGGCATGGACCCGGACGACCTGCTTCGAACCGAGGGGCCTGCGCGGTTGATTCAGGCGGTGGAGAACCCCCTGTCGCCGACTCGGTTCCTCGTCGCTGGGCTTCTGCGCGACCATGGCCTCACAGAACAGCCCGCGCCCACCGAGGTTCCGCACGGATTTTGGGACGAGTTGCTGCGCATTCTCGCGCATGAGGGAGACCCGTTGGAGTCGGTTGGCGTGCTGGACGAGCTCGCCGGGCTGCATCCCGTCGCACGGTCCGACCGGCAGGCTGCGTTTCGTGCTCTGAATCAACAACTGGAGCGAGCCCGCAAAGGCGCGCGCCACAAGAGGGAGGACGCACGCGAGCAGTCCTCCCCTTCCGGCCGAGGCACTCCCAAGGTGCGGGGACCGGAGGGGCTGCTCCTTCGCGCTGCGCTTGACGACGAGGTGGGAAGGCACGTGCGCGACCGACTGCTAGAAGAAGGGCTTCTGACGTCAAACGACGCAATCCGCCTCGCGCACACGTTGGTGGAGACGGGGCTGGAGAACCGAAACTCGATCCTCGCCCGGCTGGAGCCTGATGTGAAGAGCGAACTGCTTAGCCTCGAGCCCCCGCCCGACCCGTTCCGCGGCCCAGCCCCACTCACGGAGAAGGTGGTGCTGGGAGCGATAGCAGTTCTCGAGCGAGAGCGCGCACGCCGCGAGCGCAACGGTTGACGCAAGCGCGTTTCGAGTACAACAGAGCCGAATGGACCTCGACCGCATCCTCGAACTCGCGCACGACGGGCAGATCAGCGCCGATGCGCTGAACTCTGCGCTGGGCGCCGTTGAGCCTGACGCCATCGAAGAGGTTCTTGAGGCGCTTGAGCAGAGGGGCATCTCGGTGGACTACGGCGAGAAGCGAACCCCGAAGCGGCGCCTGCCCCCTCTACCGGACGAGGCAACCGTCCCTCTGGAAGAACTGCGCGCGATGGAGGCGGGAACGGTCAAGTCCGCAGGCGAGGCTTGGTTCGACGTCGTAGGAAGTTACCAGCCTCTCGCCCCGCGGGAGGAAGCTGAGTTGGCGCGGCGCATTGCGTCGGGAGACGAGGAGGCGTTGCGGCTCATGGTGATGTGCAATCTGCGTCTCGTTGCGGAGACGGCACGGTCGTTCATTGGCCGCGGTGTCGCGCGACAGGACCTCGTTCAGGAGGGAAACGCGGCTTTGGTTCGCGCAGCGCGGCGCTATCGCGTGGGGAGGGGATACTTGTTCGCCTCGTACGCCCGCTGGTGGATTCGAGCAGCGATGGCGCGATGTCTTTCCACGCAGTCCCGCGCCATTCGGCTGCCCCGCCGGCTGGGAAGGCTCCTCAAGCGCATCTCGGAGGCGCGCACCCTGCTCGCTCAGCGACTCGGGCGAGAGCCGAGCGAGGGCGAACTTGCTGAGGCGGTCGGCATTGCGGAGCGCCAAATGGCGGAGATTCGTGAGGCGATAGCGCCGACCCTCTCGCTTGAGGCGCCGGTGCGCGGCGAGGAGACTTCGAGCCTCGCGGACTTCATTGACGACCTGGGAGAGGAGGAGATCGGCGCCGAAGACCGCGCGCTGCTTCGCACGATGCTCAACCATCTACTCCGCGACCTTCCGCCCGAGGCGCAGCGAGTGCTCGCGCTCCGGTATGGCATCGGCGAGGAGGGACCTTTCCCCGTGGAGGAGACCGCGCGCCGTCTTGGCATGAGCGAGGAGCAGGTTCAAGCGATCGAGCAGCAGGCGCTCGAAGCGATGCGCAAGCCGTTCACCGATGATCCCTCCTTGAAGAACTGAGCCACCGATGCGCAAGCCGATTCTCTCACCGACTCGCCTGACGACCTACCTCGCGTGCCCTGTGAAGTATCGCTGGACGTTCGTTGATCCGCGCGGCAAGGTGTTCCAGCGCGCGAAGTGGTACTACAGCTTCGGAACGTCGCTGCACCGCGCGCTCGAAGAGCTGTACAAGGGCGAGCACACCGGCGTGCCGGTCGTCGCCGAGGCCGTCGAGCGGCTTGAGGAGAACTGGGTGTCGGCGGGTTACGTCAGCCCGGATGAGGCAGAGGAGGCGCTCGCCGAAGGTCGAAGCATCATCACCTCCTTTGTGGAAGCGGAAGTGGAGCGCACCAATGAGGTCGAGGTGCTCGACGTCGAGCGCAGGATTCAACTCGACATGGGAGAGTACGTCCTGCTCGGCGTGCTTGACCGAATCAACCGCCTCGACGATGAGACCATCGAGGTGGTTGACTACAAGAGCCTGCGCGAAGGCACGACGGAAGACGACGTTCGGTACGACGTGGCGATGAACGTCTATCAGATTCTCGTGCGCTCGGTGTTTCCGGCGGAGCGGTACTTCAGCACGATCATCGCCCTGCGGACGGGGGAGGCGACGAGCGTCGAGGTCACCAATGAGGAGGTTGCCGAGTTCCGGATCGCCCTCGACAGATTGGCTTCTGAGATTCTGAATCGCGAATTTCAGGTGATCGAGCCTCGACCGAAGGCCATCTGCCGTTCCTGCGACTTCCTTCGCCTGTGCCGCAAACACCCTGACTTCGATGAGGCGCTCGCTGCGTTCGAGCCGGTGGAGAGTTAGCGCGAGCCCCTGCGCTGCCGTGCGAGGCGGAAACCCAACGCACGGGCGCGTGCGTACTCCTTCGGATAGGGTAGACACGCTCACCCAAGGACATGCGCATGAAACGACTGACTTCGATCGCAGTTGCCGTCATCGCTGCCGCCGGCTTCGCCGCCGCGCAGCCATCGAACGCCGACCTTCTCTCCAAGATCACCTTCCGCTCCATCGGCCCGGCGGTAACGGGCGGGCGGATCATTGACGTAGAGGCTCACCCTTCGCAGCCGCAGACAATCTACGCCGCCGCGGCGTCGGGCGGGCTGTGGAAGACGGTCAACAACGGCACGACATGGGAGCCGATCTTCGACGACCAGGAAACGGTGTCGCTGGCGGACGTTGCGATCGCGCCCAGCAACCCTGAGGTCGTTTGGGTCGGCACCGGCGAGCACAACAACCAGCGCAGTTGTCATTACGGCGACGGAGTCTATAAGTCAACGGACGGCGGGAAGACGTGGACGAACATGGGACTGAAGGACAGCATCCACATCGGGCGTATCGCGATTCACCCGACGAACCCGGATGTCGTGCTGGTTGCGTCCTCGGGGCCCCTCTATCGGCCCGGCGGCGACCGCGGCGTTTATCGGACGACGGACGGAGGCAAGACGTGGTCGAAGACACTCGACGGCGACAACGACACCACGGGCTTCATTGACATCGCGATCAACCCGAAGAACCCGCGCGAGGTTTACGCCGCGGCGTATGACCGCCTTCGGCGGGCGTGGCACATTCGCGAGTCTGGTCCTGGCAGCGCCATCTACAAGAGCGAGGACGGCGGGACCACCTGGAAGAAACTCACCGAGGGGCTTCCTGCAAGCGGACAACTCGGCCGCATCGGGCTTGCCATCTTCCCCGAAGACCCGCGCATTGTGTACGCAGTTATCGAGAACCGAAATCAGGGCGAGGCCTCTGGCGTGTATCGCACGAACGACGCCGGAAAGAGCTGGACGCGTATGAGCGAGCGCTCAGTCCCCGCCAGTTACTACTACGCACAGATCCGCGTGGACCCGAAGAGCGCTGACACCGTGTACGTGCTGAACGTGCAACTCCTTGTGAGCAACGATGGCGGTAAGGCGTTTCGCAGGTTGGACTCACGGATTCACGTGGATCATCATGGAATGTGGATAGACCCGAACAACCCTGACCGCCTGCTGGTTGGAAACGACGGTGGGTTCTACATGTCGTATGACAAAGGGGTGACGTGGCGCTTCATTGACAACCTTCCGCTGCCTCAGTTCTACGCAATCGGGGCGGACATGGCGGTTCCCTACAACGTCTTCGGCGGGTTGCAGGACAACGGCGTGTGGCACGGCCCTTCGAGGACGCGCAAGCCGAGCGGGATTGCTAACGCGGACTGGAAGAACATCCTCGGGGGCGACGGCTTCTACGCCATCGCCGACCCGGAGGACCCGGCGACCGTCTACACCTCGTCGCAATTTGGCGGATTTGCGCGCGTGGACATGAAGACGCGGACTTCTCGTCCGATTGCGCCCCGCGAGCAAGGCCTTCGCAGAAACTGGATGACGCCGTTTCTGCTTTCTCCGCACAATTCGAAGATCGTGTATTGGGGCGCACAGAAGCTGTTCCGCTCGCTGAATCGTGGAGACTCATGGCAAGCGATCAGCGAAGACCTAACGACGAACAACGCGGAGAAGATTCGAGGCAACGTCCCACACTGCACCATTACGACCATTGATGAATCGCCGATCGAGGCGGGGGTCATTTGGGTTGGCACGGACGACGGCAACGTGTGGGTAACGCCAGACGGCGGTCACACTTGGAATCAGGTGAATCAGAACATCGGCGGCGCGCCGAAGGAGTGGTGGGTGAGTCGGGTTGTCGCCTCGGCGCACGACGTGAACACCGCTTTTGTCACCTACACGGGGTTCCGAGAGGACGACTTCACTCCGTTCATCTTCAAAACCACGGACATGGGGAAGACTTGGACGTCCATCGTGGGCAACATGGCGAACGAGCAGATCTCGGTCATTCGACAGGACACGATGAATCCAAACCTGCTCATCGTTGGAACGGAGCGCGCTTGTTACGCATCGCTGGACGGCGGTGCCCAGTGGGTGCGACTGACGAACGGCCTGCCGACGACGCCGGTACAGGATCTGATGATCCATCCGCGCGAGAGCGACCTGATCCTCGGCACTCACGGGCGCGGCGTGTTCATCGCAGACATCACTCCGCTCCGCCAGTTGACCCCCGAGGTTCTGCAGAAGGACGCTCACCTCTTCCAGCCGAATCGGGCGTTGGCGCACAACTTCATCGCGGACATGTTCGACGCGTTTCAAGGTCATGGGCGTTACTCGGCGCCCAACCCAGAGTTCGGTGCGGTTATCTGGTACTACCTGAAGTCGGCTGAGGAGTCCGTGACGGTCGAGATCCTCGACGCGACGGGCCAGGTGATTCGAGAACTGCGCGCCGAGGGCGAGGCGGGGCTCAACCGCGTGGCATGGCCCTTGAACCGACAAGGCGCCCGCGGCATAGTGGACGCGGGCACCTATGGCGTTCGCCTAAAGGTTGGCGGCTCTGCCCAGTCCACGACGCTTGAGGTCGTGGACTGGGAGCGTTAGCGACCGCCGCCCAGTTTCTCGACAGGCGTGGTGCCACCGCCCGGCCTGGGCAGGTGGGGTACCTTGGGCGTGCTTTGGTCCCCCGCTCCCACTCCCCGCCCTGGACCCGAGCCGTAGCCGCGCTCGATGCTCTGGCCGTCGGCGCCTCCGATGGCTCCGTCTCGCGGGAGTCCTCCGATGGTATCGCTTCCCCACTCAGGGTCCGGCGGCAGGGGCGGCTCGTAGGTTCCGCGATTTGAGCGATACCGATCCATCATCTGCAAGACTGCGGCTTCCACCGCCGGGTCGAGCATGACCGCGTCGTACTCGGGGAAGCCCTGGCGGTCGGTGTTGCGCATGCGCTCGAGGAGTTGCAGGTACAGGCTTTGATCCCATAACGCCTCGGTCTCCCCTGTCAACCAGAGGTCGAAGAAGCGCGGGTCTACGGCGGAGTGGATGTAGAACTCCTCAACGTTATACATGTACCGGTCTTGACCGATCCATTGCAGGCCAAGGCTTGCCCAGTACTCGATGGTCTCGTCCACGACACGATCCCACCAGGACGGCGGGTCGTCGACCGCATAGCGACTCACGCCAAGCTCGGTGACGGCAGCGTGCCCTCCGGGCCAAGGCGCGAAGTAGACTGCCTGGCCGATCGGGCCATCATATGCGTACACGTGCGATGAATCGTGCATCCATTCGTCGCCCCAGATCTGCTTCATCTGGCCGCGGAACGTGCGGTAGTTGGTCCAGATCTCGGCATTAATCCCCTGATCGTTCACCGGCGGAGGCGCAGGAAGGCCGATCGAGCGAACCCATCGCCGGAACTCCGGGTCGAACATGTTCCACTTCAAATAGCCGAGCAACTCAGGGCCGTTGAACGCCTGCATCCTTGCGTTCGACGGCATCAGGTTACGGAGCATCTGAACGTGGTCGAGCATGAACTCGTTGAGGCTCTGCATGTTTGAGCCAGTTGCGATAGCGGTAAGGCAACGCCGCGCATCGCCGATATCCGGATATCGTTGGCGAATCGCGCTCCAAGCAGACGGAGAGATGAAGTTCTCAACTCCGGGGGTTCGGTCTGCGCCCGTGAACAGGTAGATGACCCCCTGCTCAGCCAGTTCCTCCACGACCGCCTTTGCGTGGTTCAGGTCGTACTGCGGAATCAGCCCGAAAGGCTCGTTGTCGCGAAGGCTCTCGAAGCCCCACTCCAACACCTTCTGAACTTGCCGCTGGCGAACCGACCGATCCCGGTCAAATGTCCACAGTTTGACGTTGGCGCCCATGATGCGCGACGTGTAGCGCCGCGGCGTGCGCCCCGCAGGCGGCATTGCGGCGGCCGCGGGCTTGCGGCCAAGCCCCAGCGGCAGTGTGGCGGTCAGGGTCGCCATACCGGTAACTCGCAAAAACTCCCGTCGGGAAAGGCTCATTCGTAAACTCCTCCAAGCGGTTGCCGGCCTAAGCGGTCAGGGATGCTCAGGCTGTACCGAGATGATTCCACTTGGGGCGAAGCCCGCCGCACGCAAGGCTCTCAGTTACAACATCTGCCAGGCTACCGCCCGACCAACTGCATCTCACCCTCTGCGATATCGTGGCCACGCACAAATGAGCATCGCCGCGCCTGGTCAAAGTGCACCTCGATCACGCGATCCGCCGCCTCGTTGATTCCCTCGATGTGGCTGATCACGAGCACCTGCTCGAACATATCGCTCAACTCGCGCAACTGCTCCATCACAGCTTGGCGCCGATCCTCATCCAGAGATCCGAACACCTCATCAAGGATCAAGAGCCCGAACGGCTGGCCCGACTGCGCCCGTATCAGGTGCGACAGTCCAAGCCGCAGGCTGAGCATCACGATGTCCTGCTCGCCACCGCTGATAACGTGCTTCCTGCCGCGCCCTGAGTCGAAGTGATCAACCAGCGTCGGCTCGAACTCTGCGCTCAGCTCGATCTCGGTGTAGCGCCCACGCGAGAGCGCGGCAAGGTACTCGGATGCGACCTTCGCTAGATCGGGGCGAATCCTTTCGGTCAACTCTCGAGACAGAGCTTCGAGGGCTTTCGACAGCGACTTGTTCAGCAGCTCATCCGCCGCCGCGGCACGCTCCTCACGTAATGCCTCCTCGATGGCTTCGAGGTTCTGCTTTGCGGTTTGCAATCGCTGCTCCATGTCGGCGACACGCTGCAACGCGGCGTCGAGATTGGCGGCAGCCACCTGCACCGCCCCCTTGAGATCCTCGTACTGCTGAACGATCTGTTCCGCGCCTGCTTCATCCAGACCAGACGCCTCGACCTTCTTCCGGCGCTGCTCGATTTCGGCGAGCACGCCGGCAACCTTCTTCTGCGCCTCCTGCAAGCGCTCAACGACGGTAGCAAACTGCGTCTCTGCGTCCGCGGTCGCGAGGTATCGCCGGTAGTCCTCTTGGAGCGAGGCCAACTCCGCTGTTACTTTCGCCCACGCGCTTGCGTCGAATGCGACCGGTTCGCCAAGTGCACCACGCTTCTCGCTCAACGCCGCCTTCACGTCGTTTAATGCATCCTGTTCTTTCTGCAGCATAGTGGCTCGCTCGTTCATCG
>JBBIIO010000051.1:0-10869 GCA_037446435.1 Armatimonadota bacterium | reverse complement strand
TGCGATGCCGCAGGTGAGGGCGCAGTGGACGTCTCGGGTGGGATTCGTTCTCGCTGCAGCGGGATCGGCAATCGGGCTCGGAAACATTTGGCGGTTTTCCTATGTTGCCGGCACGGAGGGTGGCGGGGCATTCATTCTCATTTATCTCGCCGCAGTCATCTTCATTGGCTACCCACTTCTTGTGACGGAGATTTCCATTGGAAGGTCTAATCAGCGAAACCCGATCGGCGCATTCAAGGCGCTTGCGCCGAAAGCCCCATGGTGGCTCATCGGCGCGATCGGCGTGCTGACAGCGTTTGTCATTCTCTCTTATTATTCGGTCGTTGCCGGTTGGGCTCTTGCTTATGCGAGTGAATCGCTGACAGGCCTTTATCGGCCCGGTGTGAATTATGAAGCGCACTTCGCGCAGCACATCAGCGATCCGGTCGCTCCCATCTTGTGGCACGGGCTTTTTATGACCATCACCATCGGCGTCATCGCGATGGGCGTCGTGAAAGGGATTCAGCGGGTCGTCCAGGTACTGATGCCGATGCTGTTTTTGATCGTGCTCGCTATCATGATCCGCGCGCTGACGCTTCCCGGGTCTTCCGAGGGAGTACGCTTCATCCTCGTTCCCGACTTTGCAGAAGTCACTCCGCTGACGGTGCTGCACGCGGTCGGGCAAGCGTTCTTTTCAATCGGAGTCGGCATGGGCGCCATGATCACTTACGGGAGCTATCTCAGAAAGCAGGATGCCATTCCAAACAGCGCGAGAACTGTTATCGGGTTGGATACAGGCGTCGCCTTGGCTGCGGGTTTTGCGATGTTCGCCGCCGTCTTCGCTTTCGGGTTCGACCCGGCTTCCGGGCCAGGCCTGGCGTTCATCACTCTGCCCAGGGTCTTTTCTGAGATGCCGCTGGGCGTCGTTTTCGGGTTTCTCTTCTTTTTGCTGCTGACAATCGCCGCCTTGACTTCGGCGATCTCGCTTCTGGAAGTCGTCGTCGCATGGCTATGCGACGAACATGGATGGAGGAGACCGCATGCCGCGATCGCAGTCGGCGCGAGCATCTTCGCTGTCGGCGTGCTTCCGAGCTTGGGGTACAGCGTTTTGAGCGACGCCAACATACTCGGGATGGGGATTCTGGACTTTTACGATTGGTTAGCGACAAGTGTCTTGTTGCCGCTTGGAGGTTTCTTGACCATTCTCTTCGCGGGCTATGTTTGGGGCGCAAGGAACCTGAGCGATGAGGCGAACGAGGGCGCAGGTCGTGTCCGATTCGGTCCCGGACGCGGATTCATGTTTCTGGTCAAGTTCCTCGTGCCACTGGCCGTTTTGGCGGTTTTCGCTGCGGGGATTTATGAGCGTTTTGCGAAGTAGCGCGCGGCTCTGCCCAGTTTGCCCCGGCTTCCCAACCACGGCGGCGGGCCCCAGCGTACATTTCGCTGACCCCAGCGCACATTCGGCTGCCCCGAACGCCCGTAGTGTGAGTTGCTGGGCGAACCACCCGACTTGGTAGCTCGCCCATGACCTTTTCACTGGTTAGTCTCGAAGCGCCCTGGCGATTTCGTCTTCGCTCCACGCTCTCTTGTCCGGGACGACCCTCATTCCAAGCTCGCGAGTTAGCGATGCGACTGCAAAGCCGTCGAAGGGATCGACGAGCCCGACTCGAATCATCTGCTCAGATACGCTGAGTGGAACTGCTGGCCAATTTAGCCAGAACTCTTTGGGTCGGAGCGAAAAAGCTCGCCCGTCGCACTCTCGTAAGCCTGAGTCACGATAGGCTTCAGACCGAAGCGCACTTACGAACCCACGTTTTTCAGCGACGCTGCTGTGCGCTTTCCCTGGCTCTCGCATGTTGAATCCCATTGACGCATACACCTTCCGGTGCAACGATGCAGAATGCTCATCGTAACTCTCGCTGAGCTGACGCAGTCTGTCAATCTTCTGCTCAAGTTCTGCAGTCAACGACTTAAGCGGCTCTTCGTCACTGAGAGGATGGTTGAGAACCTTCCCCAAAATTTCACGAGTTGCTTCAAGCAATTCCTTTGCTTGTTCGCTGGAGCGGACCACTCCTGATTTGTCCATCAGTTCGGCAGCGAGTTCAACGAGTTCATACGCACGCGCCTTTGGTTCAGTCCCGTAGGCCGTAGGAAGTCTGAGCTCCTCGGAAACTCTCGTTTCCGTCTTGCAGTCCAGGTAGGTTAGCAGTCCGGCAGGTGTGAGAGAATCGACTCTCGCAACGACCACTTTCGACTCACCCTCGAGGAGTTGCCCAAGCGAAACAACCGTCTCGCCGAATTGGATCTTGACTTCTGCAACGGCAAGCGATCTGATCAAGAAGCGTTCGCGCGAGAACGCCTCCATAATGGATTCAGCGGTGCTCGCGTAGTAGTGAAAGCCGCCCCCTTCACGAGCCATTCCCGCCATCAGGCTCTCGTCGTAGTCACTCCCAATGCCGACAGTCGAGGTCGCTATCCCGTGCCGCTCATAGTACCTTCGAGATTCCCGTGCAAGCGACTCCGCGTCTGTGAATTCGCCAGCGTTCGCCAGCCCGTCTGAAAGCAGCAGCACCCGGCCACCTTTCTCGAGCAGTCTGCAGCCGGCGTGCCAGCCGCCGTGTAGGTTGGTACAGCCACCGATATCCACTGCAGAAATCGACCTCGCCATGCTTGGCGACGGCTGAGCAGGCCGAAAAAGGGTGTCGACATCATCGTCGTAGACCACCACACCAACCCGGTCGACGGGCCGGAGGGATTCTACAAGTTTGGATGCCGCCTGTTTTGCGACCTTGAGCTTGGCTCCAGACATGGAGCCGCTCCGATCGATTACGATAGAAAGGCTCAGCGGAGGTTCCTCCTGATCGGTCAGCCTCTCGGCAGCAGTAGCCCGCACGACGAGGAGTCTCCCCTCGGCATCTTCATGTGCCGTGAGCTCAATGTTGATATGCTCATTTTCGTACTTAGTTTGAGTCATGATTTCGTTCTCCTCGGCTTGGGCTTGGTCGTCGGGATCGGCACCGGCGTCGGGATGGTGTCGCGCACCGTGATCCCCAGGGCCTCTCTTTCGGCGTCGCTGACCGACAAGCTGCGCTGCAGGCGGCCGTACAGCCCTCGCAGCGCGACCTCGAAAGTCGCCCTCGCGGTGTCCTTCCCGGCGCGCGCGGATTCGGCGGGGGCTTGCGCGGTGATGTGGCCGGAATAGGCCGGTGTCCAGCCGGCCTGCCCGGCGTTCACGGCCACCACGTCGGCGTCCAAGGGGGTGAGGCCGAGGGCGGCCAGGTTCGCATTCAGGTACGTGAGGCCGCTGATCTGCCAGGAGTCGAATTCGGCGTCGGAAGCGGGAATACAGTCGGGCATGGTCGGGTTCTCCGTTCGCCGCTGCGGAGCGGGCCAAGCCCGCCCCGGAGCGGAAGCTTCTTTCGATAGATTCTACCAGTTCCGCCCTGGAATCCTCGCTCCCCTCCTTGGAGGGGCCGAATTTCTCCTTGGAAAGATTGAATCTTTCCAGGGAGTGGGCGGGCGATTCCGTGGGGTGGGGGTGGATTCCTGGGAGCGGATGGGGGATTCCAAGCGGGTCGGGAAGCCAACTCCGCACTCCCAAACTCGAACCTAGCCGCCGCGCCTCTCTCAACGCCTTCCTTGCAGGAAATCAGGTTCCTGGGTTAGACATCGGCTTCATGGTTCATCAGTTCTTTCTGTTGGCCTCGAGGACGAGCACCCAGTCGTTCGTTCCCGTTCCGTTGTCGCCAGGGGTTGTGAAATCGCGCGAACCTTCGTTCACGAAAGGAGAGCCTGCGATCTCGACGTACTCTCCGCTCGTCGGGTTGTACCAGCGGGCATTTGCGGGACCGCTGAGCTTGGCCATGTTCACGGCGATTGTCCGCCGGCCGGTGCCCGTCGAGGGGACATAAGCCATGACGAGGCTCCCATCTCCAGTGCGCGCCGCCGTCACATAGTCGCCGCCGGGCGTGCGATCGTCCTTTCCAAACGTTCCGAAGCCTGCCGTGACGACGGTGTGCTCCTGGTCCGGAACAAGTTCGTGCCAAGCCCGCCCATTGAAGACTGCCTTGACATGCACCATCTCCCGCGACCCTTGGCGGTCCATCCCGGCGCGCCAGTCTGGCCGATTCGGGATGAAGGCATTGCCGAACGGAAAGACGTGTTCGCTCCCGAAAATATGACCTGTCGCCCCCGAAAGAATAGCCCAGTAAGCCTGCGCACGAACCATCGGCGGCTTGCCGACATCTGGACTCGCACCAAGACGTGTATCCTCATAGTATCCCTCGTTGTAAAACGTCGGCTTGGGGGGCGTGCGGTTGTAAGCCCGCAAGATGTGAACGTAGGAGCGGTTGCCGCCATAGGCGTTGTCGATACTCATGTGGGGAGCGAACGCGATTTGATCCAAGGCCGTGGACCAGCGCCGGTAGTGGGCAGACCACAAGTGGCCCGGCGCAAACTCCTTGATTCCCAGCAGTATCTCCAGCCAGTTCTTTTCCATCTCGCTACCCATCGTGGGCGTCAAGTCGCCCACCGCCTGCCAGATGATGTTGGAATCGTTCTTGTAGCGATTGCCGATGTAGCGCCCGTAGTTCCGGCACTTCGTCGGCCCATTCGCATTGACATACTTTGCGAGGGCGTCCTTGCGGGAGACGCCTACGCCTGTGTAGCAGGGGTTCAGGACGACGAGGATTCCCTTCTCTCTGGCCTTCTTGACAACCCAATCGACATGGGCGAAGAACTTTTCGTTGGGCGTCGAGAAGTCGCCCGGCGTGGTGAACATCGGATCGCCATATTTGTTCTTGGTCGGATTATCCGTCAAATCCGTTTCGCCGAGGCTGACAAGAATCGTGTTGAACCCTTTCTGGCGGCGGTTTTCCAGGTACTCCTCGGTCTCCTCTCTCGTCAGTTCAGACATGAGATACCACGCCGTGTCGCCGTGGAGCAGAAACGGCTTGCCGTTGCGGTCCACTAGGTGCCGCTGATTGGAACCGACCTTAACCGGGAACCGCTCGCCTTCCGATTGGCACAAGGCCACGTTTCCCATACCGAGCGCCAAAGCCAAGGCAATGCCCCTGCACGCTTTGCTTGCCATCTTCGATCTCATGGATAGCTCCTTCATGTCACTCGATGCCGCTCGGTCTCATTCTCCGCTCGCCAACGGCTAGCGTGGGTCCACCGTAACGATCACCCTCCGGTAACGCGTCAGCGGGGGAGTGCCGTTGTCGGTCAGCACGATGAGCCGCCGTTTTCGCTCTCAAAGGACTGGGCCGCTCCTTGCTCGGCGGCCGCCGTCAGGGCCACCAGTACCATGGCCAACTGCAGAACTGACTTGTGCATCAATTTCATCGTAACTCTTTAAATTTGTCGCTCTCCAACTAATCCTGCTTTACCAACGCTGCGACCCAGCCCCCCTTAAAGGGTGCAGCGAGCGTGACGGCGCGGCCTCCTTCGATGGTTTTGTCATGCCGCTGGTACCCGTTGGCCTGCGAGTTCTCGACCACGCGGCCCTCCGAAACGCTGATCCAGGAGATCTTGAAAGTGCCTGGGGCGCGGGACAGGTCGAGATTCACGGACCCGCCGCTTGTGAAATAGAGCGCGTAGGACTCGCCCGGTTTGGCCGCCAGGTATGCCTCATTCGGCTCGCGGTCCGAGAGCAGCTCCATGTGTGGACTGATGTCCCAGAACTTGATTCGCTGTTCCAATAGGCGCGCTGCCTGGATGCTGGCCTTGGCTCGTTCGTTGAGGCCGTTGCCGGAGTTGGGTCGATGAAAGCGGGCGGCCGCCGAGCCCCCGAGGATGTTTCGCCAGAACCGCTCGATGCCGTCCTCGGGGCCGCCGGTTCCAAAGCCGGAGTAGCCGCCGCCGTAAATCTTGGTGTGGTTGCTGGGCCGCGGATGCTGTTCGTTGACCTGCTTGAGAAGCCATTGCAGACGGTCCCAGTGAAGCTGATCGTAGTTGCGACTGTTGACCTGCGAGATATCCGCGAACATGTAGTGCTCGGCGTCTTTGAAGACAATCGGCGCAAGTTTCGCTTGTTCGGCCTGGTAGGCATCGTCGAACATGTCTGTCGTGTAGACGATCACACCTTGTCTCTTGGCAGCCGCTTGAATGAACTTGATCCAGTATTGCCCCCAGGCCGCGGGCGTCGAGGTTTCGTTGTTCATGCAATACAGGACGTTGCCGTAGGGCAGGCTGAACTCCAGCATTCGGTTCACGAACCGCTCCTGATGCTTTCGGATCAGGTCGTAGCGGCTCGCGTAGCGGTGCGTTCCCGGAACGGTGTGGAAGAAGGGGTGCTCGTCCCGGTAGAGTTGGGTAGCCACGTACTTCTCCGCGAAACCGGATTCGGCGTAGGTATAGTTGACGTTGTTTTTGGGGTTCCACGGGCTGGTCTGCCAGTTTCCGGGCCCAGTCCCGTCGGCGTAATCAAAGCGGTCCCAAACCTCAATCTGCACGATGATGTCCCGCTCTGCGGTCCACTTCAGCATGTTCTGGAAGCGCTGCCAGTACTCATCGTTCCATTGCTCCAGGTCGTACTTGCCGTCGGGCCGTTGTCGGAACGGGTACATCTCGAAGCCCTTGTCGTTGCGGTCGCTCATCGTGTTGCGGATATAGTTCGCGCCCACGGCGGCCATCTCGTCGAGATGCTCCTTGAGGTCGGGGATCTGGAAGAGGTTGTCGTCCTTGCTGCCGCCCAGCAGCATCACGGGCTTGCCTTTGTACTGCCAGTAGCGTGGGTTGTTCCGCCAAGGCTGAATCCGGTCCGCATTCGCGGCGTCCAGCTGAGCCATTTCCGTGCGGTCAGTCGGGGAATTGGAGTGGGGCGCTGCGACCTCCTCTTGGGCGTCGAGCTTTTGGCGAATCTCCTGGGCTCGCTGGAACGGCAGAGCCTGTTCCAGTTTGCTCTCGCCCAAGCCGGCATGCACGAGCTGGCCCAACTGCATCATCACGTGGTACCGCACGGCGCAGTTGTCACGGTTCGTGGGCAGGCGGGAGATGTCCAAAGCCAGTTGGTCGGGCAAGGCATCGGGCAACTGGGCCGTGCGCGCCCGTTCGCCGCATGTCGCCAAAGCGCTGAGCGCGAGAGCCCAACAGAGCACACAATTCAGTCGCACGCATCTCATCATACTGCACTCCTAGGGGACAACGTCGCTGACCGCCGTGCTGCGCTGCAGGCGGCCGTACAGCCTTCGCAGCGCGACCTCGAAAGTCGCCCTCGCGGCGTCCTTGCCGGCGCGCGCGGCTTCGGCGGAGGCTTGCGCGGTGATGTGGCCGGAATAGGCCGGCTCCTTGGAAAGATTGGATCTTTCCAGGGAGTGGGCGGGCGATTCCGTGGGGTGTGAGCGGATTCCAAGGAGCGGATGGACGGCTCCGCCCCCAACGTCCGCACTGCGGACCCGCTCGGTAGCTTGGGCTGGGCTACATCAAGCTCGGGACGGGGATCGCCGCGTCGAGCTCCTTGAGGTTGTTCCCCGAAGCCCCTTTGAGAATCAGCCAGCCTGTCGACATGCCAAAATACTATATTTGCCCCGAGGTATTATGTGGCGGGTGATGGATGTATCAAAACGATGAAGTGGCAGAGATTCTCGGCAGTTCCTACCGGGACTGGGAGGATTGGGACGAGGAGGCACCACATCCGGGGTGGCTCGCTTGGCCGCCCCTACTGACCAGTCGTTCCCGCGTCCTCATGTACGCAGATGAGGAGAAGCCGTATTCCCCTTCCACCTCGGACATCGAGGTTCTGGCGAGCGTCCCGCAGGACGCGACCCTGCCAGACTCCTTCACGCAGGGCAACGTCAAGTACACCCACTTCCGCGCAAACTACTTTAAGCCGCAGTACAAGCTGAGTTCGCAATGGGACGACCAGTTCCGCCGTTGCAGAATCTACATCCTGGACCCGCGCTCCGTGTATGTCGCGGCCCAGGAGTCCGAGGACTACGCGAAGTTGCTTCGCGATGAGAGCGAACGGCAAGCCCGAGCGTACTCGGATCGGTATACCGCTTGGAACATTTTGCCGCTCGATCCCCACGCTTGGATGCATACGATGGAGTTGAAGCGCGGGCAAGTTGCTTACGGGCTTCCAGACTTCGACCGCTACGGCGAGGCCCTATGGGAGCGGTATCAATGGGCGAAAGGGAAGCAAATAAACGCACGGCGATTGGTCTTGAGAAGTCAAGCGTTGAATCACGACATTCTCCCCTTCAGCCCCTTCGACGTTGCCAGCGACGGCGAACTGAAGTACCGCATTCGCGGGCTCCCCGTGCTTCGCCTTGCGGCGTCAATCGACGCTCGAATGGTCTACGACAGCGGATACACGGGCGATCTTCCGGTCCTGTTTCGGGGGCAGAAAGACAAAGAGGGCATGGTCAGAATGCTTCGACGCGAGTACAAGCTACCCTCCGCTTCGGACGGCCTGATAATCGAGATGCGTTCAACATCCTCCCAGGGCATTCAACTCGCCGGTGTCGCAGCTGGTCTGGCCCACGAAATGTATACGACGGACCGGTACAGGCCGGACCTTCCGGCTCGCTTTGAGAGCGTGTGGCTGAACGGACGGCGAATGTGATGCGCCGGAAGTATACCGGGTTCCTGCTTTTCCTGTCCAGCCCGCCCGATTTGGCCAGTGCTCTTCCGGTTCAACTCCCCGCTTCCTCGGCGCCGGGCGCGGCGATGCTCCGGTTCCTTTGAAGGGTTGCAAAGGAGAAGATACAGCCGTCTTTCGAGGATTGCAGGCCGTATCTCCTCGATTGCAGACCGTATCTTGACGATTGTTGATCGGCTTTCAAGGAAAGCGCAGGGAGCGCGAGCGTCCCCGCGAGCAACGATTTCGGGGTTGATGTGCGGTGGCGATGGCTCGCCAGAGGCTCGCCCTCCCTGGCTCGCCCTCCCTGGCTGGTGCGCGATGGGCGCAGCGGATGGACGACGGCTCTGTGCGCACGTTTACAGGCTTTCGCGTGCCACGATTGAAGGGCGCCTTTCGCCGAAAGCGGGCCGTATGTCGGGGAGAGTGGATCGGCTTTTGTTGAGAGCGGGCTGCATCACAGGCTTTGTTCAGCGTCTCGCGGTTGTAGCGCCCCACTCCGAGGCCAACAAGGAGGATTCCATGGCGAAACCGGTAAAATTTAGGGAGCAGAAGTACCGCTCCTGGGCGGGGTTGGCCCGCACGTTGGCCTTAATCTGGTCGGGAATGGAGCGTCTCTTCATCGACTCGGCGCTGGATTGTACGGTTTGGAGAGGTATGGGCGATTCAGCGGGGATGTGTTAAACTACGACAGAACTGCAAAAGGAGACAGAAAATGAAGCTTCCGACTTTCATCATTTCAGGAGCAATTCTGGCGGCGGCTCTTACGGCAAGCACGGGTTGCGGCGATTCCGCTGGGCGGAGCTCAGAGCAGGAACGAGACCGCTACGGGGAAGAGGTCGCTGCGATCACCACGTCGATCCAAGCCTTTTACAAAGACCTTGAAAAGGAACTCGGCCCTGTACTTCAGGACTCACGCCTTTCACGGGAAGAGAAGGCATCCAGGATTGTTGACGCAATGGATCGGCTGAATGCGAAGACAGCCCGAGTCTTGCAGAAGCTCGAGGGCATCTCGCCACCCTCTGATCTGCGGTCGTTTCATTCGGTGCTTAGCGACGATCTGCGCCAAAGCCAGGCGATGCTCGTGGAATACCGTAATGCCATGGAGCGCAACGCGTGGGACGAAGTGCGTCAAATCGGTGAGCGCATCGATGCGTATGAAGCAGCTCGACCGGTCAGACTTCTCGCATCGGCGCGGAGCGCAGGGCTCGACGTTCCTGGGGAATCTCTCTCTTCATTGGAAGCGGCAATCAAGACGCAAAAGCTGGGCTCGGGGGCTGGATTCTGGGGTTCCCTGTGGGAAGCCCTGGCCTTGTTCCTGCGCTGGGAAACCTGGTTGGCTGTCGGATTGTATTCGATCGCTATCTTTGCCTCAGCGATGCTGGTCCTTTTGGGCGCAGCTGGAGCCGAGGGCGTTAAGGAAGGCGCAGGCTGTGCTGTGGGCTGCGTTGGAATGCTTTTCTCTACTGCGGTCCAAGTCGTTGCAATGGGAATCTGTGTCGCCGCACTACTGCCGGTGATTGCAGGAACGGGCGGATTTGCGTTGGGGGAAGCGATTGACCTCTGGAAGCCAATACTGTCGGCTGGCTTTCTGGCCCTGCTTGCAATCACGGTATTCGGTGCCTTTTGCCGTGGCGGGTGCTGCTTGGACGCTTTTCCGGAAGCGACCCATTCACTGATCGGAGGAGCAATTGCGACTGCGCTCGTTGACAACGCGCGACAGCAGGCCGGGCTGTCAAGCGGCTTTAGCCTGCCGCTGCTTCAAGTGGGGGGAATACTGGCTATTGGTGCGGTCCTGACGTACCTCATCGTGCTGGCATTTGCGGCAGGCGGCATTGGCTTAAGCAAGGTCGCTCGCGTGGAGGACGAGCAAAAGGTCGAAGGTTGCATGACCTTGCTCGTCCCCCCTGTTGGAGCGGCATGTCAATGGATTCCGCTTCTTTGATACACCAGATATCTGCTGAACCAAGGTTAACAGGGCCTGGGAGAGCGCAGCGATCTCTGCCGGATGGTCCCAGGTTTCTTTGCCTTGGTGTTCCCCTTTCCCTAATATGCTGCAATACGGTCACGGAACCCGATAGGTCTTGATGTAGAGCTTGATCGTGTGAACGTATCCGAGCTTTAAGACCCACGTGCTGCTCAGAGGCTTGACATTGGGTTCATCGAAGCTCGAAATGGCACGATGACTCGAAACATGGTTGGGTCATCTGAATAGCGCGTACGCTTCCTCGATCTGTTCCAGCTTGTACCGGTGGGTTAGCAAAGGTGTGAGGTCTATGCGATGGGCGCGCACCAATTCCATCAGGCGG
>JBBIIO010000050.1:0-11948 GCA_037446435.1 Armatimonadota bacterium | reverse complement strand
GCGCCTAACCTCGTTCTGGGCGGAGAGGTGCCTTGCTGCGAGGACAAAGGGCCAAGCGCTTTTCGGAATCGTGCAAGGCGGCACAAGCCCAAGGCTGCGCGAGCGCTCTCTGGCGGAGGTGGCTGCGTTGCCGTTCGATGGATTCGCGCTCGGCGGCGTAAGCGTGGGAGAGCCCACGGAGTTGCAGCGCCCGGTCGTCGCCGAGTTCATGCCCAGCCTTCCGGCGGACAGACCGAGATACTTGATGGGCGTGGGTCAACCGAAGGACATCTTGCACGCCGTCAAGCACGGCGCGGACCTTTTCGACTGCGTCCTCCCGACGCGCAGCGCAAGGCACCACAGCGTGTACACTTTGAAAGGCGTCGCAGACGTTACGACGGCGTGGTGGACGGAGCACGAGGGGCCATGGGACGAGGAGAGCGTGTTTCCGCTCACGGAGCGCTACAGTGCCGCATACGTCCGCCACCTCTTCAAGGCGGGCGAGCCGACGGCGGCGAGAATCGCGACGCTTCACAACCTCGCCTTCTATCGCCGAATGATGCGCGAGATACGAGAGGCGATTCTGAGCGACACGTGGGACGCGCTCGAACAGCGCTACTCCGAGGCGTGATTCGCGAACGAGTCAACGAGCGATTCCCGCGCCGGCAGCCTGCGACCGGCGACGTCTCGCCAGAAGCGAAGCAGGGCGCGAGCCACCTCCCTCGACGGGAAGTCGGCCGGCGGGGCGGCGGCATCCTGGAGCGAGCACAGGGCTTCGAGGACGGGTCGGGTCAGGCGGAACGCGTCGCGGGGCGGAAGGTCTTCCCCCACTACCCCTCCCATCATCGGGCTGACGAGCGCAGCGGCCGAGCCGCCCACGTCCCAATTCGGCCGGAAGCCGATTTGGTCAAGCAGTTCGAGGTCTGCCCAGGCGAGCCAAGCGAGCGGGTCGCACGGCGCCTCGATGGCGGAGAGGAACTTCTCGGCGAGGTCGTAGGACTCTGGGTGCGGGTCGCCCTCTTCGAGGCAGGCGTCGAGCGATTCGAGGAACGCGAGCGCGACGCTCAAGCGGAGATAGTCCTGGCGCACGCGCGCAAAGCTCCGCCGCACTTCGACTTGCGCCAAGACGTTGTTGCGTCGTCCTCGGACGACCTGGCACCGGAGGAGCATCAGCGGCTCCGTCGCCGAGCCGGTGCGGGAGCCTTTCTTGCGCGCTCCCCGCGCGAGGACGTACATCTTCCCCGCTTGCGACGTGAGTAGGGAAAGTCTGCGGTCGGCTTCACCCAAATCCCAGCGTCGCAACACGAGAGCGTCGAGGCTTTCGGTATTGCTCACGCCGGCTCGATTTTGACCGAATTCAGAGGCGCTCGCCCAGCCGTAGCCACTCGATGAGAAGGTAGTAGGCGCGGTCGATGAACAGCACGAAGCGAGTCATCATCGTAGTGCCGAAGATGGCGCCGAAACCGACCATGAGGAGCCATCTTCCCATGAGGGAGGTCCGCTGGAGGAACTTGCTCTTCTGCTCGAAGGAGTACACGAAGTAGCTGAGCACGACGATCCAGGTGATGACCACGATCAGGTTGTTGACGGCCATAGCCGGCGACGTCTCACCGAGAGGAATGATCGGACGGGCTTGATCCGCAATTTGTGGCAAGAAGCGGTTCTGGAAAGCGTTCAATTGCTGACCAGCCCACAGACCAACGATGATGCCGATGGGGATGCGACTAAGCCAGCCGTGCTTCTTGCTGAACACGAAGAACCCGAGGGCAGCGACCGGCAGCAGCGCGCCCCAAAGCCAGGCGGCTTCCACACCGGGAACCGCCGGCATATCGGGCGTCGCTTCTCGTCCGGGCACTCCGAGCATCGGTACCCACCACAGCGGCCAAAGCACCTCTTTGACGAGCGCAACGACCGAAAACCCGGCTGCCAGCCCGACGAAGACGTGCTCCGTGAAGCGATAGAACTTGTTTTCGCGATACAGGAGCGAGTAGAGGCCGAGCGTGAGAATGGCGCCGATCGTTATGCGCGGGAGGCTATTCTCTAACCATCTCCCATCCGGGCTAAAGAGTTCCTGCCACCATTCGGGTGTGAATACACTTTGAGCGAGCATCTAACCGTGCCTCCCCGTTCGCTTCAGTTGGTACATGGCGACGTTCCCCATGACCACGGCGAAAATCAGCAGCATCAGCGCGAAGAAGAGCGGGCTCATGTATCGCCTACCGGATGTGAAGTTCTTGTAGCCAGGGTTCTCCTCCTCCGGCCACTCCTTCTCAAGGAGGGATTCGAAGTCGAACGCGCCCTTTGCCCCGATGGCGATGCCGACAAGCTGCCCGCTGACGTAGTAGGGGATGTTCTCACCCGACATGACGGCGGTGCACATAAGCCCGAGCTTTGTCTTGGCGCGGATGCGCTCGTACCAAAGGTTGATCGTTCCGGAGGCCGTGATTACGACGACGCACTTGGCGTCGCTGAGGTCGTTGATGCCTTCGAAGACGGGTGTATCTATGATGCTTCTCCCGCCAACGCGCTTCTCCTTCACGGTGTCCCGAATGTTGTTGACCAGGCCGGAGACATGGGCTTCCAGGTTCGGGAAGTAGCCGGCGATAACGTAGTCCTTCCCTTCCTCATAGTTGTTGTTGCCCGGTTCCTTCGCCATCTGGCGTAGGATCGGGCGGATGATGTCCGGAATCTGCGGGTCGCCGAGGGTGCTGATGCAGAAGCGAACCTTCTTTCGCATCAACAATCGCATCAGGGCTTCGAACTGACCGCGGCTCTCGCCGCGCGTGCTGTTCGTCCAATCGTTCTCGATGTACACGAAGTCGCCTTCCTCCAGCCCGCTCAGATAGTCGTACAGAGCCTCTGCCGCCGGGTCCTCGACGTTCGGCACGGTGATGGGGTTGGTGACGAGGATGGACACAACGACAAACAGAATCAGGTAGAGCCATCGCCGGTCAACGGCGTGCATCGTCTCCCAGAAGGTTGCCTTTTGTTTCTCGGTCTGAAGGTCCTGACTCATCAGTCTACGGCTACCCCCTTCTCAAGCCCAAGCATAATGCGGAGAGCCATCGCCAGTAGCCCCAGGCCAAGGCCAAGGTCTATAGCGCGGAGCGCAGGCGTGCTCACAGTTAGAAGAATCCACGACTTCAGGTTCTCGATGCGGAAGTTGGAAGCAAAGCCCTCGGTCGGCAGCCCAGCCGTAACCGCCATCGCGAGCGGAATGAATCCGAGCAACACCACCAGCGCGACACCCATCATGATGGTCGCCTCGACAGACCGGATACGGAACGCGCGATACGCAGCCGACAGGATAAAGAAAGCGATGAGGCTAAACATTGCGGCGTCGAGGACCTGCAGCATGTCAATGAACACGACAGAGAACGCCGTCTTCATGTCCTCGTAGTCTCCGGGTATTCCTGCGGCCTCGCGGTTGTTCACGACCCATTCGCCAAGCCCAATGACGATCATCGCCGCCATCGAGCCGAGAAGCACGACCGAGAACGGCCAGTCCTTCTGCCCTTTCGTCAGCCGCTTGACGTGCACGCGTAAAATGCTCAAGACGCCGAGGCCAAGCAGCACGCCACTGAGCACTTGGCTGCCTTGCACGACCTTCTCCATGACGAGGTCGTACTCATAGGGCCAGACCGGGATCGGGATTATCGAGTCAGTTGCTCCGCCGGCGCGGCGCACCGTGGCTTTGGGCAACGCCCAGTCGAGAACCCAGAGAAGCCCCGCGATGAAGATGAACAGCCCTACAAGCGGGCGTCTAAAGTTGCTCGGAACGCGCGACAGCCCGAAGAGAAGCAAGGCGGAACCGAGCATCGCCAGCCCTGCGTAGCCGACGACCGCCCAGAGGTTGGCTTCGGTTCGAGGGACTGTTAGCTGAGCAAGCAGTATCTCCATACGTCTCTACCCTCGTGGAATCTTAGTAATCCACCTGAAGAAGTACTCGTTCGGCGTGGGGTACTCCTGCCCTTCGAGCACAGGTGTGCCCATCTCCTCAAAGTGTTGGATTTGCTCCTGCGTGAGTGGTCTGCTTGCTTGGAACGAGTGAACGAACAGAGCGATGATTGCAAAGAGCATGAAAGTCAACTTCGCCCAGTCCGCGCCGGCCAGGCTGCCGAGCAACACGGGCTCGCGGCCAAGGTAAGCGCTCGCGGCATAAAACTCGTCGCCAAGCAAGACATAGTCGCACGCTGCGATGAAGAATGGCGTTTGGGTGTACTGGGTCGTCGCTGCCACCTGGATCGCGCCGACCATGTTCGCATTCTCTGCCATGATCAGCGACTCTGCAAAGAAGTCGCCCATATAGAAAGCAGCCGCCACCTGGTCTCGCCGAATCGCGCCTGCAACGGCGGCAGCAAACGCGAACTGGCGGTCAGACACGAACCGAACGGAGTCCACGTCATATCGATCCGGCACGCCCTCAGTCTGATAAACGTCCTTCGCAATCTCCTGAGCTACTGCGAAGACGGCTGGGTTATAGTTCAGCAGACGGATCGGAGTCGCGAAGCGCGCTGCTGTGCGAATGATGGATGCAAAGATGGCTCTTCCGATCTCGGTGATACCGTCCAACGCTCCCAAACCGGGCACCATCAACACCGGCCGGGCAGTTTCTGTTGCTCGGCCGACCGCCTCGTCAATCTGATCGAGACCCGCGATGCGGCGAATTGTGATCGCGCCGGCCTTGCGGCGCGCAAGGAAGATGCCCCAAAGGATGTAGCAGACGACGGCGATCGTGGTCAGGGAGAGCAGCCACCCCCACTTCTGGTACTGGAGGCCGAGGCTGATGATTTCGTAGTCGTTCTCACCCATTTGTGTTTGCCTCCGCCTGGGCATCTGGCCGGCTCTCGATCCGCCGGATCAGCCTTTCGACGTTCTGCGGGCTCGCCATGAATTGGGTGTAGCGGTCAACGCGGTCGAAGCCCAAGAACGGCATGAGGAACGGCGAGAACGCGAGCGCGCCGTGCGCGAACACGTTCGCCAGCGGCTTGTGCATCTCGAGGAAGAGGATTGCGGGCGTTTCCAGACCTCGCTTGCGCACCTCGCCGGCAACACGCTCAACCATCTTCTCGATGTCCTCCTCCGTCAGCGGTTTGTCCCACACCGGCAGCATGTTGTTCTCTCCAATAGGCGATGAGGTCAAGGACTTCCTGTTGCCTTGACCCAAAGCGAAGGTATACCCCGCGAAACGGCGCCAGTCCGGACGACCGCTCCAACGGCGAGAGTTTTACCCCGTCCGTTCCCTCGATTACGCGGCGCACGTCCTTCCATTCGATATGCGTAAGGCTCCATCCTACCTTCCGGCTCCCTCCGCGCGCATCCAGCCGGTATCGCACCGGAAGGAGGAACTCGGCGGTTGAGCCGACGATAGCCAAGAAGCCGACCAAGAAGGCGAGCTGGTTGCCGAACACGAGAGCGGAGAGGGCTCCGGCGCCGATGGCGACCAGGGCAACGGCTGTCGCCTTGCCTGGCTCCTCCCTTGCCAGATGCACCGTCCACTCAAGCGTTGGTTCCTCAGCTTCTTTCTCCATTAGACTGCTTCGCGCCGCATTTCGATTCGCCTAACTCCAGTCGTCGAACAGGCTGCTCACGCTGACGTTGTGGTGAATCCTGAGAATCGCCTCGCCCAGGAGAGGCGCCGCAGAGAGCACGGAGAGTTTCGCCACGCGCTTCTGGTTCGGTATCGGGATGGTGTCGGTGCACACGATCCGGCTGATTGCGCCCTCCTGCAGCCTCTGGGTGCAGTTGGAGCTGAAAACCGGGTGGGTGCACGTGGCGATGACGTCCTTGGCTCCGCGCAGAAGGAGGGCGTCCGCTCCCTGGATCATCGAGCCGCCGGTGTCAATCATGTCGTCAATCATGATGCACACCTTGCCCTCCACGTTGCCGATGATTTCAACGACCTCGGCCTTCCCCGGCTCAGGCCGCCTCTTGGCGATGATCGCGAGCGGCTTGCCCAGCCTCTCCGCCATAGCTCTGGCGCGCGCCACGCCGCCGACGTCGGGCGACACCACGACCGCATCCATCTCGGCGTAGCCCTCCTCGCGCAGATGGGAGGAGATCGTAGGGCCGAGGAACAGATGATCCACGGGGATATCGAAGAAGCCCTGGATCTGGTCGGCGTGCAGGTCGCAGGCGACGACGCGGCTCGCGCCGGTTTGCGAGATGAGGTCGGCGACCAGCCTCGCGGTTACCGGCTCGCGCGGCTTAATCTTCTTGTCCTGCCTGGCGTAGCCGTAGTACGGCATCACGACGGTAATGCTCCTCGCGCTGGCTCGGCGGAAAGCGTCCAGCATGATGAGCAACTCCATGATGTTGTCGTTTGCCGGCTCGCACGTGGACTGGATGATGAACACGTCCGCCCCGCGTGCGCTTTCGTCCACCTGAACGCGAATCTCGCCGTCACTGAACTTCGTACACGTCATCCGGCCCATCTCGACTCCGAGGTAGTCGGCGATCCTGTATGCCAACTCCGGATTAGAGTTGCCGGTGAACAGTTTCAGCGACGCGGAAGCGCCATTGCCGGAACTCGCCTTCATTCGTTGCTCTTGGATCGCTTTCTCTTTCGCCATCTCTCGGCGTACTCCTCCTTGTTCACTTGTCTCTCGCGTGCCACAGCCATCGCGTTGCCCGGAACGTCATGCGTTATAACACTGCCGGCGGCGATGATGGCGCCATCGCCGATGCTCACCGGCGCAACCAGCGTGCTGTTCGAACCGATGAAGGCGTTCTCCCCGATTGTCGTCGTGTGCTTCTCGAAGCCGTCGTAGTTGCACGTAATCGTACCCGCCCCGACGTTGGCCCCTGCCCCGACGACGGTGTCGCCCAGGTAACTGAGATGCGCCGCGCTTGCGCCGTCCCCCAACTCAGCGTTCTTCGCCTCCACGAAGTTACCGATCTTGACGCCGTCACCGAGACGACACCCGGGTCGCAGGTTGGCGAACGGGCCTACACGGCAACCACGCCCGATCGCCGCGCGCTGCACGTGGCTCATGAGGATCACCGTGCCGTCGCCAACTTCTGAGTCCTCGATTCGGGTGAACGGCCCGACCTCGCAACCCTCCCCGACGAAGGTGCGCCCGCGCAGGACGGTCATCGGTCGCAGGGTGCTCTCCTGGCCGACCCGCACGTCAACCTCGACGAAGGTCGCGCCAGGGTCCTCGATGGTTATGCCCTCCAGCGCCAGACCCTTCAGCACGCGGCGGCGCATCTGCTCGTTTGCCTCGGCGAGTTGCCAGCGGTCGTTCACCCCCATGAGCAACGTGCCGTCCGCGATTGGAGTTGCCGCCACCCGGCGACCATCCTCGGCGAGGATGCGCACGACATCGGTCAAGTACAACTCGCCTTTGGCGTTGTCCGGCTTCAAGCGCGGTAGCGCCTCCCTTAACGCCGAGGCGCGGAAGGCATAGAAACTCGTGCAGACCTCGCGGATGGCGCGTTGCTCTTGGTCGGCGTCCACCTCCTCGACTACGCCGAGCACATCGCCCGTCTCGGAGCGAAGGATGCGGCCGTAGCCGGTCGGGTCGTTCAAGACGCAGGTGGCAAGCGCGCCCTCTGCACCACCTTCGACGGCGGAGAGCATCGCTTGGAAAACCTCGGCTGTTACGAGCGGCGCGTCCCCCGGCGCGACGACAACAATGCCGTCGAACGCTCCCAATGCCTCCATGCCCATGCGACAGGCGTCGCCGCTCCCGCGCTGCTCTTCCTGAAGGGCGAAGTCGCTCTTGCCTTCCAGCGCGCCTCGAACCTCCTCGGAGCCGCAACCGACGACGGACACCTTCTTGTGGATGCCTGCGCCTTCGAGCGCTCGGAGCAGGTGCTCCACCATGGGCAGGCCGCAGACGTCATGCAGAACCTTGGGCTTGGCGGATTTCATCCGCGTTCCCTTTCCTGCGGCGAGGACGATCCCGGCTACTTCGGCCACTCGGCGGCTATTGTGCACGATTCGCCTTCCTAGGCCGTGGTCGGCGAATACGGCTCGCCGAGCGGTCGTGACATCAACCGACGCTGGACGGGGTGAGTGGGAAGTGGCAGAAGAAGACGCGGTCGTCCTCGCCGGTCGCACCGGGGTTGTCGGATGCGCAGCGCTCCTGAGCGTAGGGGCAGCGTGTGCGGAAGTTGCAGCCCGAAATCCGCACCCGAGGATCGGGGATCTCGCCGGGGAGGATGTCGGGCACCCGGCCGAGATTCTCCAGCGAGGGTGTCGAGCGCAAGAGTGCCAACGTGTAAGGATGGCGTGGAGAGGTGAACACATCGTTCGTCCTACCCATCTCAACGATCCGCCCGAGGTACATCACCGCGATCCTGTCGGCGATGAAGCGCACGGTCGTAAGGTCATGCGAGATGTACAGATACGCCAAGCCGAGGTTCGCCTGGAGGTCCTTAAGGAGATTGAGGATCTGCGCGCGAATCGAGAGGTCGAGCGCGGCGGTCGGCTCGTCACAAAGCACGAGTGGGGGACTGAGCGCAAGCGCGCGGGCGATCGCCACACGCTGCTTCTGCCCTCCGGAGAGTTGGTGAGGGTATCGGCTCGCGAGCGCGGGGTCAAGCCCAACCTGCTCTATCACTTCGCGAACCCGCTCCTTCACCCTCGCCTTCTCGAATCCGTTCACGAGGAGCGGCTCGGCGATGGCGCGTCCGACCCGCCACCGCGAGTCCAGGGAGGCATGCGGGTCTTGCCAGACGATGCCGACTCGCTTCGCGAGGCCGTGAAGGCGGTCGGTAACCCCTTTCCCGTCCACGTGAATCGTCCCCGCAGTAACCGGTTCGAGGCCGAGGATCGCCTTGGCGAGCGTCGTCTTTCCACAGCCGGATTCGCCCACGAGCGCAAGCGTCTCGCCCCGCTCGAGGGTGAGGTTGACGCCGTCTACCGCTCGAATCTGCCCGCCGGGGACGTCGTACACGACCCGGGCTTCGTTCACCACCAGCAGAGGCTCAGCCAACGCGCACCTCCGAGCGCTCGACGAGCCAGCAAGCCGCGCGGTGGGCCGCCATGCTCATCGGAGCGCCTCCGTAGATTCTTTCGATTGCGGCGATGATCGCATCAGAAGAAGCAAGGGACGGCAGGATGCGTGCGCCGAGCGCCTTGGAGACCTCTTGCCTGGCTGCTTCGTCGTCCGGCTCCGCCATCGCAACATGGAACACCGTGCCGTCGCGGCGGATCGGGATCGCCCGGTGCTTGCGCGCAACCTCCTCGGGCAGCGCCCAGACGGTGCCGGCGTCTAACTCTACTTGAGTTAGGTCAATAAAGGTTCTTCTCTCCTCGACCGCACGACGCTTTGCCGCGTCGAGGTCGCCCTCGAGGAGGTCGGGCTCGATATCGCAACGCTCGAATCTGTGGGGGCATCGTGGTGCGAACGCGCACGCGCCGCCGAGCGTGCGGAAGTCGGGCGGCTGCCCGGGAATCGAGGAGAGGCGCTCCTCCCCGCCCGGCAGCGAAGCGAGCAACCCCTGTGTGTATGGGTGCTTCGAATGCCGCAGGACGTCCCTGGCGTCTCCATCTTCGATTACCCGACCGGCGTAGAAGACGCAGATTCTGTCGCTGACCGAGCCGATAACACCGATGTCGTGGGAGATAAGAATCACGGCGGTCCCCTCTTGCTCCTGCAACTCAGTCAGAAGCGCAAGGATCTGCGCTTGGAGGGTGACGTCGAGTGCGGTCGTCGGCTCGTCTGCGATGAGCACTTTCGGTCGGCAGGCGAACGCCATCGCGACCATGACGCGCTGCCTCTGGCCTCCGCTCAACTGGTGGGGGTACTTGCGGACGGTGCTCGCTGGGGCAGGCACCTTGACGGATTCGAGCATCTTCACCGCCTCCTTGCGTGCCGCGCGCCAAGACATCGAGCGGTGGAGCACCATCGCCTCTGCGATCTGGTCTCCGACTCGCATCGCCGGGTTGAGGCTCGTAAACGGGTCTTGGAACACCATGGCGATGTCTCCTCCGCGCACGTGTCTCATGCGTCGCTCGCCGGCGGTAACGAGGTTCTCTCCGTTCAACAACACCTCACCCTGCGTTACTCGCCCGTCGCCTGGCAGGAGGCCGATGACGGCGAGTCCTGTCATGCTCTTTCCGCACCCTGATTCTCCGACGATGCCGAGCGTTTCGCCCTCTTCGACGAACAGGTTGACGCCTCGAAGGATTTCAACCCCTTCGATGGCGACGTGCAGGTTCCGGACATCGAGGATGGGCACTGAGGGCGAATGTTACCGAGTCGGCGAGGTCAGGATGCTCTGCGCACGCCTACCACGAATCCCAAGTAACTACTAGCCCGTTTCGCTTCTTCTCGTAGTAGAGGATGCGCACCGGGAGGCTCTCGCCGAGGGCCGCCTTTGCTTCGTAGCTTCGCGGCTTGACGGATACCGGCTCGCCGCCGATGTATCCATCTATCCCCTTCGCCTCATCTTCCGCGGCTGCCAACCGCCACTCCTCGCCCCGCTCGGTGGCGACCGCGCTCAGGATTGCAGCCTGGAAGCGCAGCCCAGCAAACGTCTTGGTAATGACGAGATCATGCACCCATGCGCGAACCATGGATTCATCAATTTGCTCCAACGCAGCGGCGAGCTGTTGGACCATCGCCCAAATCCGGCTGACGGCATCGTCCATGGCACCGGGTTTCTGCGAGAAGTAGTATTCGCGCCACTCGTCCACAGTTTTACCGGGGAACTTCTGGATCATCTCGGAGAGCTGCCCGACTATCGCTGGGCGCGTCCCACCAGCATTCTGATTTGCCAGATTGAGCAGCTGCGTCGTGTATTTGGGGAACTCAGCCGCGTCCGCGCCGAGGATCTCCGCAATCTGCGCGTTCGAAATGACGATTCTCATGGCGCTGCGCCTACTTTACGGGACCGTTAGATACTCTCGAACCGAAGGTCATCCTACGCGGGTCTACCTGCTTGTTGACCTGCACGAAGTCCTTGAAGACATACGGCAGCCTGCCGATCCGCTCTTCCACATCCCCTGGGTGGGACTCGCGCTGTACGACATCGATGCTTGACTTCTGGAAGAGGCTTCCGATGTCTCCCTTCACCTTCTGCAGGATGAGTGGCAGGAACTCGGGGTTCACTTCATACCCGATCGAGTTGCGCCCCAGGTTTCGGGCAGCCAGGCTCGTAGTTCCGCTGCCTAGGAACGGGTCGAGGACCGTTTCGCCGACGAACGTGAACATTCGAATCAGCCGCCGCGGCAGCTCTTCGGGGAACATCGCCAAGTGCGCGTCTTGGCGCTCGCCGGGCAAGTTCCAGTGCCCACTAAAGTAGAGGTTCCACTCCTCGTCCGAAAGACGGGATGCCTCCTTCTGGGCGGGAGTGGGTCGAGGCGGGGCGCCAAGCTTCTTGAACAGCAGGATGTGCTCGTAGTTGATCTTTACAATGCCGTTTCGAGGATAGGGATAGGATCCCATGACGGCGGCTCCGCCGGTGGTGTTCGTCGTGGTGACTTTCTGCCAAACGATCGAACCCATGAAGTCGAACCCACGTGCTTCGCAAAACTTGATGATCTCGGTGCGAATGGGAATGACCTTGTAGCGGCCGTAGTACACCGACCGCGCGAATTGGTCTCCGACGTTCACGCAGAGCCGGCATCCAGGGTGCAGGACCCTGTAGCACTCGTCCCACACAAGGTTGAGATTGTTGATGTATTCCTCGTACGTGTCGTCGAAACCGATCTGGCCCATATGCCCGTAGTCTTTCAACTGCCAATAGGGAGGGGACGTGACCACAAGGTGGACGGACTCGGGGGTTAGCTCCGACATCCACCTCGCATCCGCGACGACGATCTGATGGTTCGTCTCGGCCTCTGTTGCGAATTGCGTGTCGGACATGGCTGGATTATGGCGCGCCCAACCCTAACCCTCCACCGGAGCGATGGTGTGGCTCTCCGCTTCGCCGTCGCGGCACACCCAAGCGACGAAGCCGGGGGCGGAGGCGGCGGCGCCCCATTCGCCTCGATTTGACACGGCAAAGACGACGGA
>JBBIIO010000049.1:0-11996 GCA_037446435.1 Armatimonadota bacterium | reverse complement strand
CCACGAACTATATCCAAGAGCCTGCAGAATCGGTTCAATTGCGCGAGTTTCGGTGTCCGCCTCGCTCCACTTGCCTGAAGCCCTCTCGCGGACCAGGCGAACCCGCTCGATGGCGTCTGCTACGCTCCGGACACGGTCAACACTCATTTATTCGATAGTACGAGCCACGTTGCCGGCCAGCGGCTCTCTACTCCTCCATCACCAACTTCACCGCTTCCACAACCCGTTCCGTATCAGGCAGAGCCGCGTACTCGTAGATCGGGTTGAAGCCGATGTGAACGTCGTACTTCGAAACCAACTGCGGAGGGGAGAGGAAGTAGCCCCACGTCTCCGGGTTCGCAGTGAGTTCCTGGATGACGGTTTGCCCGAAGGAGCAGGTCTTCGAGTCCTCCTGAATCACGACAAGCCGGCCGGTCTTCTCCAGCGAGCGAGCGACCGTCTCGAAGTCCCACGGAACAAGCGTGCGCAGATCAATCACCTCGCAGGACACCGCTCGATCAAGTCCCGACGTCGACGGGTCGGCGAGGGTCTCCGCCGCCTCCATCGCCTGCTCGATGCAGTTGCCCCACGTCACGATCGTAACGTCGTCTCCCTCGCGGTGGATACGCGCCTTGCCGAACGGGACCGCCTCGATCCCTCCGGCGGGGACGTCAATCTGCTGGCGGAAGCGGTGTTTCGGAATGAGGAACACTACCGGGTCGTCGGTCTTCAGCGACGTCCACATGAGCGCGGCGGCATCTTCCGGCGTTGTCGGCAAGACGACGCGAAGCCCCGGGAAGTGAGCGATCGCCGACTCGTTCGCTTGGCTGTGCCAGATGGAGCCGCCGGGGAGATACGCGCCATACGGGGCGTAGATGACCGCCGGGCAGGGCCAGTCGCCGAAGGTGCGCCAGCGGATCGTGGCGAGGTTGTTCACCAATTGACTCCACCCCGGGCCGACGAAGTCAATAAACTGCAGCTCGAACACCGGCCGCAAGCCATAGCACGCCAAGCCGCAGGCTACGCCGATGATCGTCGCCTCAGCGAGCGGAGAATTGAAGACGCGATCAGGGTGCGCGGTCGAGAGGCCGTCGGTGAGTTTGAACACGCCGCCCTTCGGGTCTTCGATGTCTTCGCCGAAGAACACGTACCGCTTGTCCTTGTCGAGCGCGACCTTGAAGACGTGATTCAGCGCGTCCACCATGCGCCAACTCTTTCCTCCTTCGAGGGGCGGCGGCTCGGCGGCGGGCAGGTCGCCGTACAGATGGTCGAGCACCTCCTCGCCGCGCGGGTCTTCGGCGTTCTCGGCTTCGATGTAGTCGCGGTCCACTTGCTCGCGAACCTCTTCCTGGATGGCTGCCCATTGCTCCTCGGAGAGCGCGTCCTCTTTGATCAGTTCTTCCGCCACCACGCGAATCGGGTCGCGCTCCATCATCTCCTCGATGTCCTCTTGAGGGCGATAGACGCGATGGTCATCGCTTGAGGTGTGGCTTCCGAGCCGATCGAGTTCGCACCAGAGCACCGTCGGGCCTTGTCCCTTCCGCGCCTTCTCTACCGCTTTGCGTCCCGCTTCGTACACATTGTCCGGGTGCCGCGCGTCCACCTTCTCGAAGACCGACTGATCGAAGATGTCGAGGCGGAACGGGTTGAACTTGTCGGTCGGCGTGCTAATGCCGTACCGGTTGTCCTCGACGACGAAGATGACGGGCAGCTTCTCTTGAATCGCGAAGGCGACCGCCTCATAGAACTCGCCCTGTCGGCTTGCGGCGTCGCCCACCGTAGCGACAACGACGCTGTCCTTCTCTTCCAGTTGCACTCCCCACGCCGCCCCGCAAGCGGGCAGGAGGTTCCCGCCGGTTGGTGTGGGCGTGCTCCAGACGTTCTTGGCGCGGCTGCTGTAGTGGCCGGGCATCTGCCTTCCGCCGCTCGTGCTGTTCCTCTTTGCGTAGTAGGCGTAGGCGAGGTCCATGTTTGTCATGCCCTTCGCGAGCATCATGGCTCGGTCTCGGTAGTAGGGGAAGATGTAATCGTCGTCCCTCAGGTGGAGGATGAGCGCGGCGAGCGGCTCGTGGCCCATGCCGTGCACTTGGAACCACCCCTTGCCCTGTCGAAGGAGGACCGCCTCGCGCCTGTCGCCCTCTCGGCTGAGGAACATCAGTTTGAGGAAGTCGAGCCTGTTGTATGTCTTGCGGTCGGATGCGGTTGCCATGGTTGTTGAACCTCGTTGTTCTTGTTTGCCGGGCTGTCGTCGCCTGCGGCTTGATTGTGCTTTTATACCCAGGCCGGCAGTGCGGGTTGCCCAGCTGGTTGGCTGGGCTTTACCTTGCGGGAACTATCGCCCCTCGGCACCCGCGGCAGGCCTTGGGCAGGGTGCCCCCAAAGGGAGGGCGAGCGTCCCGCGAGCCTGTCAACACGCGGGTGTTCGCGAGGACGCTCACGCTCCCTACGGCGCCGGCGCGCTCAGCATGCTATTAAAAGCCGATGTTCGCGAGGACGCTCACGCTCCCTAAGGTGCCGGCGCGCTCAGCATGCTATTAGAAGCCGGTGTTCGCGAGGACGCTCACGCTCCCTAAGGTGCCGGCGCGCTCAGCGAGACATCTCCTCCGCGACCAGCCGATCCAGTTCCTCGTCGCTCATCTGCTGAAGGCGCTGGAGAAGGGCGTCGTACTCTTGTCGTTGGTCTTTGGCGATCTGTCGCCTGCGCGCGCCTGCAAGGAAGTGCTCCTTCTCCTCGCGCGACTCTGGGTGCAGGCGAGGGACGGGCGTCGGCTTCCCCTCATCGTCAATCGCCACCATCGTAACGATGCAACTGTTCGTATGCCTGAGCGTGCGCTCCTGGATGTTCTCCGCCTGCACCTCGATGCGCACCTGCAGGCTTGTGCGGCCGACGTAGTCCACAGTTCCCGTGAGGTGAACGAGTTCGCCTACTTCGATGGGGCTGTGGAAGTCCACCCGCTCGAATCCCGCCGTAACGCATACGCGACCGGCGAAACGGCTTGCCGTCACATAGGCGGACTTGTCGAGCAACGCAAGGATGACGCCGCCAAACACGTTTCCGAGGAAGTTCGCGCTCTCCGGAGTCATCAACTCGGAGATGGTAACGCTGGTCGAAGAGGGAGAGCGTCGTTCGTTCATGCTGCTTTCACGATGTTGAGAAACTGCTCCACCTTCAGGCTCGCTCCGCCCACGAGGGCGCCCTGGATGCCCGGCTTGGCGAAGAGGGCGGAGGCGTTGTCGGGCGTTACGCTGCCGCCGTAAAGAACTCGCGCGCTCTGGAGGCGCCTCCGTTCGAGCACGTCTCGAATCAATGCCGCCATGCGCTCAGCCTCGTCGGGGTCGCACACGTCGCCCGTTCCGATCGCCCAAACCGGCTCATAGGCGACGGCGCAGCAAGACGCGTCCTCTCGCAAGCCGAGGAGCACACCGTTCACTTGCGCCTCGACCACTTCATCCGCCATGCCTTGGGCGCGCTCTTCGGCGGTTTCGCCGACGCAGAGGATCGGTCGCAGTCCCGCCTGCAACACTGCAGCGAATTTGCGACGAACCGTTTCGTCGGTGTCGGAGAAGAACTCGAGCGTCCGCGCGTCGTAACTCGATCTGCCGAACCTGCCTCGGCATTCGCTATGCCCGACGATGCAGTACTCGCATCCCGCGTCGCGCAGCATCGCGCCGCTCACCTTACCCGTGAACGCGCCGTGCTCTTCCCAAAACAGGTCCTGCGCGCCGAGGAGGACGTTCGTGCCGCGGAGAGCCTCGCGCACGACCCCGAGGAGCGGAAAAGCGGGACAGAGCGCGACCTCCGCGCTTGCCGATCGAGCGCGGAGTGCCGTGGCGACCGCTGCGGCCAAGTGCCTCGCCTCCGCCTGGGTGAGGTTCATCTTCCAGTTGCCGACGACCAGCCGCGCATCCGCTTCTCTCATCCGCCGCCCATTCTATCCGTAGGTACACTCGCGGGCGATGGCAAGGTTCGAGCGCATCGTTGGCCGAGAGGTGTTGGACAGCCGAGGCAACCCGGCGGTCGAGGTTGACGTTCTTCTCGCCGACGGCTCGCTCGGGAGGGCGGCGGTTCCCAGCGGAGCCAGCACCGGCGCTCATGAGGCGGTGGAACTGCGAGACGGCGACCCCGGCCGATACGCGGGCAAGGGCGTCCTCACCGCCGTGAACAACGTGAACGACCAGATCGCGCCCGCGCTCGCGAAGATTGACCCGTTCGATCAACCGGCTGTAGACGAGGCGATGATCTTCCTCGACGGCACGCCCAACAAGGCGCGCCTGGGCGCAAACGCAATCCTCGGCGTTTCGCTCGCCACGGCGAGAGCGTGCGCCGCAAGTCAGAAGCAGCCGCTGTACCTCTATCTTGGCGGTGCGGATGCGAGGACGCTTCCCGTGCCGCTGATGAACATCTTGAACGGCGGGAAGCACGCCGTGAGCAACGTGGACTTCCAAGAGTTCATGGTTGCGCCCGTCGGCTTCGCTTCCTTCTCGGAGGCGCTGCGCGCAGGAGCCGAGGTGTACCACGCGTTACGGAAGGTGCTCGACGAGCGGGGACTGCTCGGCGGAGTCGGCGACGAGGGCGGGTTCGCACCCAACCTTGAACGGCAAGAGGACGCGCTTTCGCTCATCGTTGCCGCGATCGAGCGCGCAGGATACAAGCCGGGCGAAGAGGTCGCCCTCGCGCTCGACCCGGCGAGCACCGAGTTCTACGCCGACGGAGCGTATCGTTTCCGCTCCGGAGAGAAGCAACAGCGGTCATCCCAGGAGATGGTGGAGTACTACGCCGAGTTGTGCGCGCAGTTCCCGATTCTCTCGATCGAGGACGGCCTCGCCGAGGACGACTGGAGCGGTTGGAAGGCGCTTACCGACCGCATCGGCGCAGAGTGCCAACTGGTGGGCGACGACCTGTTCGTAACCAACATCGAGCGACTGAAGCGCGGCATTGATGGAGGCGTTGCCAACAGCATTCTCATCAAGGTGAATCAGATCGGCACGCTCACCGAGGCGCTGCGCGCCATCTCGATGGCGCGAGAGGCTGGATACACCACCGTAATCAGCCACCGCAGCGGCGAAACGGAGGACGCGTTCATCAGCGACCTCGCCGTGGCAACCAACGCGGGACAGATCAAGACGGGAGCGCCCGCCCGCAGCGACCGTACAAGCAAATACAACCAACTGCTACGCATCGAGGAGGCGCTGGGCGGCGCGGCGAGATACCTGGGGCGAGAGGCCTTCCGCGCAAAACCGCAGAGCGCGGCGGCGGGAGCCTGACAAGATGCGCCCGCGCACGAAGATCGTCGCAACCCTCGGCCCCGCAACCTCGGGGCGCACCATCATCGGCGAACTCATCAGCGCGGGACTTAGCGTCGGTCGGCTCAACTGCAGCCACGGGACGTGGGACGAACGCGTCGAGTTGATTCACCACGTTCGCGAGGAGTCGGCTCGCCTCAACCAACCGGTGTGCGTGCTGCTCGACCTATCGGGCCCGAAGTTCCGCCTCGACGAGGTGCCGGGCGGCGCGATGGAGGTCGCCGAAGGCGAGGAGTTGGAAGTCGGCGCCGGCACGGGCAAGATTCCGATCAGCAACCCCGCGATCGAGCCGCTCCTCTTGCCGGGACAGGACGTCATCATCGGGGATGGGGAGGTCGTTTTCCGAGTCTCGGAGCGAACGAACAGCACGGTTCGATTGACCTGCCTGACCGGCGGCGTCGTTCGCTCGCGGAAAGGCGTAACCCTGCCGGGCACCACTCCGGACGTTCCCTCGATGACGAAGAAAGACATCGAGGAACTGAACCGAGGCATAGACGTAGGCGTGGACGCCATCGCGATGTCGTTTGTGCGCACCGCCGACGACGTGCTTGAGGTGGAGCGACACGCCGTGAAGCGCGGCGTTAAGCTCCCGGTTTTTGCGAAAATCGAGATGCGCGCCGCCGTGCAAAACATCGAGCAGATTATTGATGCGAGCGACGGCATCATGGTCGCGCGAGGAGACCTCGGCTTGCAGATGCCGATCGAAGAGGTGCCGATTGTGCAAAAGCGCATCATCGCCCTCTGCCGAGCCGCAGGCAAGCCGGTCATCACGGCGACGCAAATGATGGAGAGCATGATCGCTGCGCCCTCACCGACGCGCGCCGAAGCGACGGATGTCGCCAACGCGATCCTCGACGGTACCGACGCCGTGATGCTGAGCGGCGAGACGGCGTTTGGGCGCTATCCTCTGCAAGCCGTGCGCTACATGGCTCGCATCGCCAAGAAGACGGAGCGAAGTCGCGAGTTTTCTCGCGCCATGGAGATGCATCGCCTCGAACGCCCTGCCGACGCAACGGAGTCGGTGGCGCACGCCGCCGCGCAGATGGCACAGGAGTTGAAACCGAAAGCGATTCTGACGTTCTCGACCAGTGGTTTCACGGCAAGGATGGTTTCGAAGTATCGTCCGCCGGTGCCGATTCTCTGCGCCACCTATCTGGAGAGAACGGCGCGACAAGTTGCGATGCTGTGGGGCGTGCGGCCGCTGCTGACGCAAGAGTTCACGAACACGGAGCAGATGGTTCAGACCGGCTTTCAAGCGGCGGTCTCAGAGGGGCTGCTCAAACCGGGAGACCTCGTTGTCATCACCGCCGGTTTGCCGGTCGGCCGCCCAGGCACGACCAACATGGTGACGGTGCTGCAAGTCTCCGAGAAGGGGTGGTAGCGACTAGCTGAACCAGGTAACATCGCCTGCATGAGGCGCTGGATTGTTGTGCTCCTGGGCGTTCTCGCCGCGGCAGTGGTCGTGGGATGGCTCAACCAAGACCTCTGGAACACCTGGAGGGTCGTGAAGAGCGAGGAGCTGCGGCGGCGCGAGGAGCTGCGCGCCGCCGAGAAGGAACACGCCAAAACGCTCGAAGAGGACACCCGCGCCCGCAGCCCAATCGGGCGCGAAGAGATGGCGCGCGAGCAGGGCTACATCCGCAAAGGCGAAGCCCCTCTCGGCGTGGACTGACCAAAGAGTTCGTGCCCGGTAATTCGCCCGTCCGTAGCGCGAGGCATTCTTCCGATAATCCGCCGTATGCCCGAGGCTGCAAACCTGGCGCTCAAAGCAGCACGCGTCGAGGCCTTTCCACTCTTTCGACCGGTGCTGCGCCGCGTGATGGCGCTCATGGCATCGCCCAGCACGGACAATCGGGCGCTTATTGCTCTGTTCAGCCTCGACCCCGGTTCCACGGCGAAGTTTCTCCGCGCGGCGAACGCGGGCGGCTTTGCGAGACCGGCAATGACGGTCGAGGAGGCGTTCGAAGCCCTCGGTCCGCAGTCGCTTCGGTCGTGCGTCGTGTCGCTTCTAGACGCAGTTCTCGACCAGACGCTGCCTCGCGGGGCGGAGTTCAGTACGTTTCGCTGGTGGGCGCATTGCCTCGGAACTGCGTTCGCCGCCCAGAGGCTGGCAAACGACCTGATGCCGAGGCGCGCCGGTGAGGCGTACACGCTCGGCTTGCTTCACGAGTTGGGCGCCATCGCTTTACACCAGTTCGTCCCCGATCTGTTCGACCAGGCGATTCGCTTGAGCAAGGAGGAGTCGCTCAACCTGCGCGGATGCGAGCGGCACGCGGTCGGCGCGGACTCGCAGACGCTTGGCATTGAGATAGCCCGCTCGTGGCGTCTGCCAGAGACGGCTGAGGCGGTCGTTCTCTATCACGAGAACCCGCTGGAGGCCCCTGAAGAGGCGTTCGACTTCCCGGCCGTGATCTGCCTCGCCAACCATGCAGCGACTGAGGGCGGCTTCGGTCACCAGTGGTTCTCCAAGATCGGCGAGATCTCGACCGAAGTGGCGGAGCGGCTCGGCGTGAGCGCAAGCCTTCTTGCCGAAGCGACTGAACACGCGCGCCGAGGGGTAGCCGCCGCGTCGAGGGCGCTCCTCCCTCGCTCGGCGTAGCCCGCCCGGAAGGGGTAACCTGCAAGCGTGTCCGACGAGTTGACCTATCGGCGCGCTGGAGTAGACATCGACGAGCAGAACCGGGCGATACGCCTGTTCGCTCCGGCGGTCAGAGAGACGCACGACCAGCGCGTGCTCGGCGGCCCCGGCACGTTCGGCGCGCTGTTTGACATCAGCGCCCTCGACGTCGAGGAGCCGGTCCTCGTCAGCAGCATGGACGGCGTCGGAACCAAGACCTGCGTGGCAGCACAGGCGAACCAGTTCAGCGGCTTGGGAGCGGACATCGTGAATCACTGCGTCAACGACATCCTGGCGCAAGGGGCGAGGCCGCTGTTCTTTCTCGACTACTTCGCCGCGTCGCGCCTCAATGCACAGCAGGTTGCCGACGTCGTAACCTCCGCGGCTCAGGCGTGCAAGGAGAACGATTGCGCACTCATTGGCGGCGAGATTGCCGAGATGCCCGACGTCTACAACGATGGACAGATTGACATCGTGGGAGCCATCGTCGGCGTCGCGAGCAAATCGGCGATGCTGCCGAAGACGGGGGTCGGGCCGGGCGACCTCATTGTCGGGCTGGCGTCCGATGGTCTGCACACGAACGGATACACGCTTGCCCGCCGTGCGCTACTCGACGTCGGAGGCCTGCACCTGGAGGATACGGTGCCGGAGTTGGGGCGCACGCTTGCCGAGGAGTTGCTTCGACCGCACAGGAGCTACTTCCCTGCCTTGCGCGGTCTCCTCGGGGCGGAAAGCCGCATCAAAGCGATTGCACACATAACGGGCGGCGGATTCTATGAGAACCTGCCCCGAGTGTTCCCACCGACGGTTCGCGCGATTATCGAGAAGCGGCAGTGGACACCGCCTCCTATCTTCCAGATGATCCAGACGCTCGGCGCAATCTCCGACACAGAGATGTACCGCACCTTCAATATGGGGATTGGAATGGTTCTCATCGCGGCAAGCGACGCGGTCCCGGCGCTCGTGCAGCAAGTCAATGAGGCGGGGATTACGGCGTACGTTATCGGCGAGTTGACCTCGGGCGGGCACGACGTCGTCATCGCCTGAGCGGATAGAATCCCGCCGATGGGGCTTCTCAGCGGTAAGAGGGGAATCGTCTTCGGCGTCGCCAACCAGCGAAGCATCGCCTGGGCTGTCGCGGAGCGCGCAGTCGGGGAAGGAGCGCACGTCTATGTGGGCGCGCAGAACGAGCGGATGATGGAAAGCGCTTCCAAACTGGTCGACGGTCGAGACGGGTATTCGCTCGTGCAGTGCGACCTCAACTTCGATGAACAGATTGCGCAGGCGGCGGAGGCGGTCGCGAAGGACGGCAAGCTGGACTTCGCCGTTCACAGCGTCGCCTACGCCCTGCGGGAAGACCTGCAGGGACGCTTCATCGAGACCTCGCGGGAGGGCTTCAAAGTCGCCCTCGAAACGTCCGCTTACTCGTTTGTGGCGATGGCTCGCGCCCTCGAGCCGCACCTGAACGACGACGCCTCGCTCGTAACGATGACTTACATCGGCAGCGAGCGCGTACTGCCCGGCTACAACGTCATGGGCGTGGCGAAGGCGGCGCTGGAATCGATCACTCGCTACCTCGCCTATGACCTGGGAGAGCGCGGCATTCGCGTGAACGCGGTCTCCCCGGGCCCGATCAACACCGTTGCGGCGCGAGGCATCCGCGGCTTCACCCAGATTCTGGGCGTCGTCGCCGAGCGCGCACCGTTGAAGAGACCCGCAGAGCAAACGCAGGTCGCAGCCACCACGATGTACCTCATCAGCGACCTCAGTCACGGAGTAACCGGAGAGGTCATCTGCGTGGACTCCGGCTACCACATGATGGGCCTCTGATGCTCTGCATACCGAACTGGTCGGAAGGCCGCAACCCGCAGGTCACCCACTTGGCGCGAGAGGCGATGAGCGGCGCAGGCGTTGCCATCCACTTCAATCGTGCCGACGCCGATCACAATCGCCTCGTAACCGCGTTCTCGGGCGAGCCGCCCGCGGTGCGCGAGGCGCTCTTTCGGCTGTGCGATGCGTTGTTGCCGCTGATTGACCTTCGGACCCACGAAGGCGCGCACCCCCGAATCGGCGCGCTGGACGTATGCCCCTTCGTGCTGCAGACAGCCGATGGTATCGCTGAGGACGACGCGCTGCAACTCGTAGAGGGCATCGCCTCTCAGTTTGCCAAGAAGTACGAGATTCCAGTCTTGCTTTACGAGAAGAGCGAGCGAGGGAGACACGCCGCCGACCTGCCGACTCTGCGCAAGGGCGGGTTCGAGGCTGCCTCGATGCGTGAAATGCCTTCCGACATCGGGCCGACGCGCGCTCATCCGCGGTGGGGCGCGACGGTGATGGGATTGCGCGACCCGCTTCTGGCGGTGAACGCGGTGCTCCCCGCCGAGCAGTTCGACTTGGCGCAAGAACTCGCCCGCCGGATTCGCATGAGTCGCGAGGGGGACGAGCGGTTCAAAGGAGTCCGCGCCATAGGCGCCCGCCTCCCGCAGCAAGGAGCGGCGCAGGTCTCGATGAACTTCACGAAGCCGGATGAGACGAGCGCTGACGAAGTCGTCGAGTGGCTCGAGTCAAACGGCGCAACCGTCCTTCACGTGGAACTCATCGGCGTCGCGCGAGAGAGCGACCTTAACAAAGGCAGGCGGCTCGACTACGCGCCCGAGCAAGTGGTGGCATCGTAGCGCCGGGTAGTCTGCAAGACGTGGCAGGACGCGTGGAAAGCATTTCAGAACTCGCGCTGTGGGTTGCGGATGTGGGCCGCGCGACGGCGTTCTATCGAGACACACTCGGCTTCGAGGTAGAGAGCGTTGACGAGGGTCGAAACGCCTTCTTGCGCAGCGGCGACTTCCTCCTCGTCCTCTTCAATCCGCTCGACCCGGGAACGCCACTCGCCTCGGAGTACATGGCTCGGCACGGAGCGCCACGAGGCGATGTGTACCACGTTGCGTTCAAGGTCGCAGGAGCGGAACTGGATTCCTTCGCCGCCGAGGTGCGGGGGCGGGGCATCGAAGTGCGTGGCCCGGTGGAGTTTCCCACGGGAAGGCGCTCCTACTTCGTTGAAGACCCGGATGAGCACCTTATCGAGTTGACGGATCGTTAGTCGGCCGGAGGGTTACCGGTGTCTCCTGTGCCACCCGCGCGGTGAGCAGCGTCCCCGCCCATATCTTGATGTTCGCCCCTTTGAGCATTCCTGCGACTTTATCGCCAGCTTGGTCAACCAGGCGCACGACCTGCTGCGCGGTCGCGATGGCGAGCAGAACCTCAGACGGGGCGAGGTTGCTCACGTTGCCCGAGCGCGCTTGCTTGAGCAGTTCGGAGAGCCTTTCGACCGACTGCTCGTCTGGAACTTGCGCCCCTGTCGTGGCCTGATCAAGCGCGCTGCGAATCGCATCGTCGAGCAGATCGGGTTTCTCGCCGCTCTCCAACATCTGTGCGAACTGCATCAGCGCCTGCTCGACCTTCGGGTCGGCGAGCAGGCTCTTCAGGCCCGTCTCTGCGCCTTCGCGAGAGGAGTCGCTCCGCGTAAGGGACAGCGGCGCTTCCGGCTCTTCAACGTTGACACACAGGGGCACGGACGAGCCGTCCACAGCGCTGGTCGCCTCGAACTGAATCTCCAGTCGCGCCGGCTGGTTTGCAATTGCGGTAAACGTCGTCGCGCCGCGCGAGCGCGTTACCTTTGCCCACGCGATGGTGCCGGCGGGGATGACGGTTCGACCCTGTTCGTCCTTCACGTCATCGAGTACGGCGAGCGGCACGCGCTCGCCCACGGGCGAGCCGCCGCTGGTTAGGGTGCTTAGCAACGCCAAGCGCACCCCCGCGCCGCTCGGCACGGCTGTTGCGATCGGTTTCTGCGCCTCTTCGTTCTTCGCGCCGCCGCATCCCGCGAGCGTCAAGACAACAGCTGCGAGGGCAAACGTTCCGACTGTCTTCATCCTTGTCATTCCTACGCCGGTTCGCCCAGATCGGCTACGTCGCCCAGACGGGGAACCGTAGTCTCCCAACCCAACTCGCCCCTAATGCGTTGCTGCAAGGCGTCTTGCGCCTCCGGCTCGCCATGGACGATGTAGGTGTGCTTCGGCGGTTTCTTGAACCCGCGAAGCCA
>JBBIIO010000048.1:0-12034 GCA_037446435.1 Armatimonadota bacterium | reverse complement strand
TCGCGTAGACGAACTCCAGGTCGTTCGACAGAGTCCACAACGAGGCTGTCCTAACCCCCGAACTCTGATGCGATTTCGCCAACTCGCGTCGCAGGGGCTTGGAGCTCGGGAAGCGTCCGAGTATGGTGACCGCGCCAGGGGATCCTCGTAGCGCGTTTTCTGCAAGAATTGGCAATGCGTCCTCGCCGGCGCGCAGGGCAGCGTCCCTCTCGGCGGGAGGTTTGGTCGCTGTTGATACTGCAACATATGCTGGGTTTGTCGTTCGTGCCGTACAAACCTCCCGAAGTCGGGTACATTAGTACCGTGCAGCGGCGCTGAGTCCGTGCCTCGCCGCAACAGCAGGCATGGGGCGCGGACAGTTTCGCCATGCCACTACAGGAAAAGGAGGAAGAGATCTATGAGGTCTACTCTCAAGGCGCTTGTAGCGGTTGGGATTGTGGGGATGGCATCGACATCGTTTGCCATCGTCTTCCCCACGACTGGCCATGCGGCGTCGAACTTCATCCCGTTCGGCGGCGGCACCGCCAATGGAACACCTACCATGCACCAGGTGTTCGACAAGGCGCTGTTCGCTGGACAATCTGGCGGGCTTCCGGTTGAGATTCTCTCGATTGGGTTCGCCCCCGGGCTGAACGGAACGTTCAACCTCGGTCAGGTCACGATCCGTCTGGGTTACACTCAGCGGGTCCCCGGAGTCAATTCCGGCGGCGGTGGCCTTTCCATCCCTGTCCAGGGCGGTGGAGGCGGACCGAACCGAGATAACAGCCTTCCGTTCGCGACGTTCTACGATAACCCGAACACAACGTTCGTGATCAACAACTTCGGTTCGAACAACTTCAGTGAGATGGTGTTCAACGGAACCCCGTTTGTGTACGATCCGAACCTCGGGAACTTGCTCGTAGAGATTGTCGTGCCCAGCCCGAACAACACGAGGCTTCACGTCTCTCGTGCAGCGGGCAGCAGCCAGGCATCGCGCGCCTACTCAGGCATGCGGTTTCCCGATGCTGAGTCCCCAACTACGGCAACGCGTATGGACTTCCAGTTCAACGTCGTGCCGGAGCCGGGAACGATGCTCGCTCTCGGAGCCGGGCTTGCCGCGCTTGCGGCACGCCGCCGGATGAAACGATCGTAAGCAGTCGTCAACATTTGACGACGACGGGCGCGCCTACTTTTTTGGCGCGCCCGTCTGCTTGTGTGTGCGCTTCCAACTACCGTGCTCGGCGCTTCTCTCTACGGCGTCGAGAACGCGCTGACACGCTAAGCCATCCACAAAGTTTGGTGACGGGGTTTCACCATGCGCCATGCGCGTCAGCCCGTCCGCGACGAGGTTGATGAACGTGTGTTCGTAGCCGATGATGTGCCCAGGCGGCCACCAGGCGGACACGAATGGGTGGCTCGGATCGGTTGCTTGGATCGTTCGGAACCCGCGTCTGCCCTCTTCGTCCGTGCCATCGTAGAACTCCAGTTCGTTCATCCGCTCAAGACTGAACACAAGCGAACCTTTCGAGCCGTTGATCTCGATCCGGTTGTGGTTCTTGCGACCAAGGGCGAACCGAGTCGCCTCGAATGAGCCGACGGCACCCGACTGGAAGCGGGCGAGAAATAGCGCCGCGTCATCCACATCCACGTAGTCGGTCTCCTCAGAGCCCTCGCTGGTCGGGCGCTCTTTAACGAACGTCTTCAGCATGCCGCTGACCTCTGAGACCTCACCCACGAGGAATCGTGCGAGGTCAATCAGGTGCGCGTTTAGGTCGCCGTGCGCGCCGGAGCCTGCGAACTCTCGCTTGAGCCTCCAGATCATCGGCGTCTTAGGATCGGACATCCAATCTTGAAGGTAGACCGCGCGAAAGTGCCGGATCTCGCCGATCGCGCCCTCATCTATCAGTCGCTTGGCAAGTTGGATTGCTGGACAGAAGCGGTAGTTGTGAAACAGCGCATGGAACACGCCGGCGGTCTCGACGGCCTCAACCATCTCTTCCGCCTCGGCGAGCGTGTTGGCCAGCGGCTTTTCACACCAAACGACCTTGCCGTTTCTCGCCGCTTCGATCGAAATCGGCGCGTGCAAGTGACCGGGCGTGCAGACGTCAACCAAGTCCACGTCATCGCGCTGGACGACCTTGCGCCAGTCGGTCTCGACCTCTTCAAAGCCGTACTGCCCCGCGGCTCGCTCGAGCGCATCACGGTTGCGTCCGCACAGCACCTTCAGCCGAGGCGTCCAGTCGAGGTCGAAGAAGCGAGGCGCCTGGCGCCAGGCGTTGCTGTGGGCCTTGCCCATGAACTGATACCCGATCAAGGCGACGTTGATCGTACGCTTAGCCATCGTTGCGCTGTATCTTGTAGTCCTCAGGAATCTTGTAGTCTAACAAAGACAGGTCGGCGCCGCCGTCCACACCGATTGTGGTCATACGCCAGGTCAAGGTCCTCTCCTGCCCGCTCACCTCAACCGACTTCTCGTATCCGCCGACGACGAGGTTCAACTTCTCCGAGACGAACAAGCCTGCTTGCACGGTGCGCTTGCCCGTTGGGAGTTCTTGGGTGATGATGCTCTCATACTGGGCGGCGCGACCGAACTCGGTGTCATCATGGCCTGTGGGCTTCAGCCGCTCAGCGAGTTTGCCCAGAAGCGCTTCGGGCTCAAAGAAGAACTTGAGGCTGGGAACGGCGAATGCAATGTCGCGCACAGTTCCCTTGCCCACGAAGGCAGTCTTCTGCTCGAAGACGATGCGCGTAATCTCCCCGTCCTTGCAGATGATTCTCTCGATTGGCTCGCCGTCTCTCACGATGAGCACTGCCAGGCGGTCTGGCTTCTGCGCTACGAAGGTGCGTTGAATCGCCATGCCCGACTCTCCGCTGATGCTTGCCTCCTCGATGACGCCGCTCAGGGCGCGGATGCTGCGGTACCTCTCCGCGGCGCGGGCCAGCGCGCTTTTCTCGGGCTGAGGCGCAGTGGTGGAGCAGCCAACTATGAACAGGGCAAAAACCAACGTTCGAATCATCGGCGCGATTGTACACCGGGAACGGATTCGCGCACCGAAGCGTTGAAAGTATGGGTATCCTCGCATGCGCACGGGGCTTCTCCGAGGCGCAAAATCGGGTATCCTATGTGATGACTTGGGGGCGACTGGCTTCGACAGGGTCAGGACGTCTCTTGGTTGCGAGTCGAGGTGCCGTATGGTCCTCGTAAAACAACGGCAAAAAAGAGTAAGTGCGGAAACTCAGTACGCCTACGCTGCCTAAGTAAAGTGCAGCCGTTCCGCCGCCCCGATCCGGTAGGGGCGAGCCGGAGCGTCATCAAATCCGGATAGTCGTGACTCCCGCCGCCTTAGGGTGTCCCGCCGAAACCAATAAGGCTGGCTGTTAGGTTGCCCGTCCGTCGGCTTACCCCTCAGCGAGATTCAACGACGGACTACACTCGTAGAGGCCAAGGGTTCGCCGACTTTGGAAGGGGGTTCGATTCCCCCCGCCTCCACCACCTTTTAGCCCGGCGGCCGGCGACCCTTCTCCGCGCGCAGGCGCAGCAGAAGCACGAGGTACCAGCCAAGCCCAAGGCTGCAACCGTAGGCCGTCGGCAGCGCCCAAACCCAGGACGAGGGCAGGTCTGCCGGCTGGTAGCCCTCGATGGGAAGCATTTCCGTCGCATCGCGAAGCCGCACCCAAAGAAAGAGACCCGCCGGGACAAGTCCCGCTACGCTGCCCGTGAAGCCCGCGACCTCCGCGCGCCACGTGAAGAATGTTCCCGCCACCAACGCGATCCCGAGCGCCAACGCCATGGTCGGCCACAACTCTCCCGGGCCTCGCAAGACCGGAGCGAGCGCGAACGGCGCGAAGACGGCGAGCAATTGAGCGACGCTGCCGAGGGCGAACGCTCCGCATCCGCCCATGATGACGTCGTCGAACTGACGCGGGGGCTTGTCCACCATCCCTGACTCTACCCCCGAGTCGCCTTTGGCGGGGAACCCGGTTCACTCCCCCAGGCGTACATCTAACGGTGCAGGTGCCCGGGAGCAGGCTGGGCGTCAGCATGACGGCATGCGAACACGATGAAGCGTACGATCATCATTTTTGGAACCGTTTTGGGACTGCTTGCAGTCTCTGTGTGGTACCTCCTGGGTGCGAAAGGTGACGGTGATGGCGACATCATCTATCGAACCGCGAAGGTAACGAAGGGCGATGTCGTTCGCTCCTTCACCGCCACCGGCGTCCTGCAACCGCTTACGACGGTGGACGTGAAGAGCAAGGCGGGGGGCGAGGTGGTGCGCCTGGCCGTCGAGGAGGGCGACTACGTGCGCAAGGGCGACCTCATCGCGGAGATTGACCCAAGGGACACGCGCGCGCTCTATGAACAGGCTGCCGCCGACCTCGACGCCGCGATGGCGCGCAAAAAACAAAGCGAACTGAGCGTCACCATGCAGCGTGCCAGCAGCCAAGCCGCCGTTACCCAAGCAGAGGCAGCACTCGAGTCCGCGCGCCTTCGTCTGAAGACGCTCGAAGACCGCGCCCGCATCCAACCGACATTGACGACCGCGAACATCCAACAAGCGCAAGCGAACTACGACCAAGCCACACAGGCGCTCGACCAACTGAGAAGCGTTACCATCCCGCAGACCCGGGCGCAGGTGGAGACGGAGTACGAGCGGGCAAGGGTCGCCGTAGAAGCCGCGCGTGCCGACTTCGAGCGACAGAAGAACCTGCTCGAAAAGGGATACATCAGCCGGCAGGCCTACGACCAGGCGCGCACCGCCCTCGAGTCGGCGGAAGCCGCGTTTCGAACGGCAGCCGAGCGCCGCCGCACGCTCGATGCGGACCTGCAGATTCAACTGAAGACCGCCGAGGCACGAGTCAGCCAAGCGAAGGCGGCACTCGACCAAGCAAAGGCGAACGAAATCGAGGTGGTTGTAACCCAGCGCGACCTGGCGGATGCACGCCTGGCGGTGAGGCAGGCGGAGTCTGTGCTGGCACAGGCTCGGGCGAACCTCAAGCAAATTGACCTTCGCATCGCAGAGCTTCATGCGGCGAATGCGGGCATTGTCCGGAGCGAAGTCGCAAGAGACAACGCCCGCGTGCAACTGGAGGGCACTTCCCTTCTTGCGCCGAGGGACGGCGTGGTCATCCTCAAGTATGTCGAAGAAGGCACGATCATCCCGCCCGGAACGAGCGTGTTCTCAGAGGGCACCTCGATCGTCCAGATCGCCGACGTGACGAAGATGTACGTGCAGGTGTTCGTGGACGAGGCAGACGTGGGGCAAGTAAGCGTTGGGCAGCATGTGCGCGTTGCGCTTGAATCTGCGCCCGGGCAACCGCTCGACGGCGCCGTCTCGCGCATCAACCCCGCTGCAACGACGGCGAACGGCCTGACGCAGGTCGCCGTGCGGGTTGAGATCAACTTCCCCTCACCCCCTCCGACCGAGGCAGGCGCAGACGGCAGCGCCGAGGGAGAGCGAGGGAACAGGCAGCGGCCCGCCGAAGAGACCTCCCGACAGGGCGGGCAGGAGAGAGCGGCTCCTGCGCAGGATCAAGGCGGGGAGCAGCCGCAAGCGGGCGGGCGCAGAGGCCGCCGAAGCGGGAACATCCGCCTGATGCCGGGCCTCAACGCCAGCTGCGAGTTCATCATCAGCGAGAAGAAGGACGTGCTCATGATCCCCTCGAACGCAGTGCAGCGCGAGGAGGAAGAAACGTTCGTTGAGGTGATGAAGAACGGCAAGCCCGAGCGGCGCACGGTGAAGGTCGGAATGGCCGGCGACCTAAACGTTGAAGTGCTCGAAGGCCTTCAAGAGGGCGAGGAAATCGTAACCAGCAAGATTGACCGTCGCGAAATCGAAGAGCAGCAGCGCCGGATGGAACAGGCCGCCCAACAGCGCAATCCGTTTAGCGGCGGCGGTGGCGGTGGACCTGGCGGCGGCGGTGGACCTGGCGGCGGCGGTGGTGGTGGAAGGAGGTAGCGCGTGAACTTCCTCGACACACTTCGAACGGCACTCTCCGCCATCACGGCGAACAAGTTGCGTTCGTCACTTACAACGCTTGGGGTTGTCATCGGCGTCGCCAGTGTGATCGCGATGATCGGCATCGCTGAGGGCACAAGGCGCCAGGCACTTGACCAACTCGAAGCGCTCGGAAGCAACCTCATCGTGGTCTTCCCAAACTGGGGGCGGAGCGGACAAAGGACCGGAGGTGACGAAGCGGAAACCCTTCGCATGGAGGACGTTGACCTCATTCGCCGAAGCGTGCCCACAGCCGTGAACGTCAGCGGCGAGGTGCGCACCCGCGTGTCCGTGAAGTACGGAAGCCTCAACGAGCGCTCCCAAATAACCGGCGGCTTACCCGAACTGCAGCAGATTCGCAACATCAAACTGAAGGAGGGTCGCTTCTTCACGGCGCAGGAGAACGAGGTTGCGGCAAAGGTGTGCATTCTCGGCTTCGACATCTACGAGCGCCTCTTTGAGAGCGCGCCGGCCGTTGGCTCCATGATCCGCGTCAACAACCAGGACTTCGAGGTCATCGGCGTCGCGTCGTTCAAGGGCGGACAGGGCTTCATGAACCCCGACGACATGATCTACGTTCCCATCAACACGGCGAACTCGCGCATCCGGCGGCGTGACACGCTCAGCGGCATCGCAGTGCAAGCGGTGGACGCCGACGTCATGCCCTTTACCCTTGCCAAGGTTCAGGAGACCCTGCGGCAGGTGAGACGCGACGCGAGCGGCGAGGATCTCTTCCGCGCGTTCAACCAGGGCGAACTCATCGAAACGGCGGAAGAGCAGTCGAGGATCCTCAGTCTGCTGCTTGGAGGCGTCGCAAGCGTTTCGCTGCTCGTCGGCGGCATCGGCATCATGAACATCATGCTGGTGAGCGTTACAGAGCGCACGCGTGAGATCGGATTGCGCAAAGCGATCGGCGCACGGCGCGACGATGTGCTCAGCCAGTTCCTGCTGGAGAGCATTCTGTTGTGTCTCGCCGGTGGCGTAATCGGCGTCATTCTGGGCATCGCAGGCGTCCACTTTGTCGCCGGCTTGATGGGCGTAGTACCCGTCGTCTCCGTTCCGGGTGTGATCATCGCCTTCGCGTTCGCTGCGCTCGTGGGGACGTTCTTCGGGTTCTATCCAGCCTATATGGCCAGCAAACTGGAGCCGATGGAGGCTCTGAGGACCGAGTAAGGGCGTTAGACGAGGTAAGGCTTCCAGATGCCCTTCATCAGAGGGCTGACCTGGTCGAGGATCTCGCGATTCTCGGTGAGTCGCGCCATGAGCAATGCCCCCTCGCAGTAGCAAACGCACGCCTGCGCCAGGCGCCGGCTCGGCGCGTCGGGATAGAGTTCCATGCGGGCAACCGCCTCGACGAACGCCCGCTCGAACTGTGCAACCACGCGCTCGATCATCTCTACAGCCTTGGAGCGAATCACTTCCGAGACGTGGCCGTTGTCGGACGCAAACAACCCGGCGAACACGCCCTCAAGCGGCGCGCCCTCGGCGCGAATCATCTCGGCGAAGCGAAGCGGGCGCTCAAGCGGCGGAACGTCTGGCGCGAACGCTCGGCGCAAGATGCCCTCGTCTGCCATCCGGGAATAAGCATCGAGTACCGCCGCACCGAGCGCTTCCTTCGATTCGAAGAAGTGATAGAAGCTGCTCTTCCCTGCGTTCGCCGCCTTCAGAATGTCGTCAACGCCGACGCTGCAGTACCCGCGATCGCGGATGAGCGCCATCGCCTCGGTTAGGATTCGCTCTTTCGTGTCGGTCTTTCGCGGCATTGCCCCTCTACGATAAGGGACGAACGAGGCGTTCGGTTCGTTCCCAGTCAATCACTTGGGGTGTAAACTGCCGCGCGTGCCTCCAACGGCAACCGCGAGCCCTGAGCCGGTCGCCGCCCGACGCCTTCGCTTCGACCGAAACGAGTGGGCGGGCGCGGTCGGAGACCTGGGCACCGACCTGCCGCTTCTCGTGGGCATGCTGCTGGCGACCGACCTCGACGCAGCAAGCGTGCTCATCCTGTTCGGCGCGATGCAGGTGCTCACCGGCGTTGCATATCGCCTGCCGATGCCGGTGCAGCCGCTGAAGGCGATCGCCGCGATCGTGATCGCACAGAAGATTTCTGCGGGCGTCATCTACGGCGCGGGACTGGCTATCGGCGTTGTGGTTATGTTGCTCGCGGTCGTCGGCTTGCTCGATTGGTTGGGGAAGGTCGTCCCGAAGTGCGTGATTCGCGGCGTCCAGGTCGGCTTGGGTCTGCAGCTCGCGTCGGTGGCGCTGCAGCAGTTCGTATTCTCCTCCCCTCCAAGCAGCCTCATTCTTGGAGCGGCCGGCGCAGCCATCGCGCTCGCCCTGCTAGGGAACCGGCGCTTCCCTGCGGGCTTGGTCCTCATCTGCATCGGGATTGCGATCGGCGGCTGGGCGCTCTGGAACACGGGCGCGAGCGTTCCGATTCGCCTTGCGCTCCCCGAGCCGAGAAGCCCTTCGCTCTCGGAGGTCCTCACCGGGTTCCTCATCCTGAGCCTTCCGCAACTGCCGCTTTCTCTGGCAAACTCGATGCTGGCGACCCGGCAACTGGTGAACGACCTCTTCCCCGGGCGCAAGGTAACCCTCAAGCGCATCGGCGTAACGTACGCCGCGATGAACCTTATCAGCCCGTTCCTCGGCGGCGTCCCGGTTTGCCATGGCTCCGGCGGCATGGCCGGCCACTACACGTTCGGCGGGCGCACGGGCGGGTCGGTGGTCATCTATGGCGGCGCGTTCCTGGTGCTGGGACTGCTGTTCAGCGACGGCTTCGCGCTGATGGCGGAGCATTTCCCCAGGGCGCTGCTTGGGGTGCTGCTCTTCTTCGAGGGGGTGGCGCTCATCCTGCTGGTTCGGGACGTTGCGGTCGAAAGCCCACGGCGCGACCTGCCCATTGCCGTCCTCGTCGCCCTCTTGGCGTCCGGCATTCCACAATATGGCTATCTGGTCGGCGTCGGGGTGGGCGTTGCGCTCTACTACGCCGGGCAACTGGGCTGGCGAGGCTGGGAGAGGGGCGAGGATTAGCCGCCGGCCCTGCCACCCGGCGCAACTGCGTTCGGCGCCCTGTGCGACGCTTGCACGGCGTCACTCTGACTGAGTGCACCTACCCTTCCTTCGGCACAGCCAATCGGGTAGCCTTGCCCCATGCCTACCATGGTCGCAAAGTACCGCAACCACGCGGAAGCGTATCTGCGCCTCGTCCGCTCCCTCAATCGCCGCCAGTGGTGGCACGTAGTCCCATTGGATCCAGAGGCCTACGCGAAGCGGGGCAAGTTCTATGCAAGCACGTTCGAGGAAGCTCAATTCTATGGCACGCCCGGACCCGCGGAGAGGGTCGAGGTGCATAGCCCCTTAGTCACAGACAATGCCGGGCTCGAGACGTTTCTCTCCGGCAAGCCGATTCCCTCGAAACTGTGGGACACGCTGCATGGGTTCGGATACTCGTATCAGTTTAGGGTGTCGGTTGACGCCAGACTGCGGGACCTTGCGGGTAGCCGCGGCTTTGACTCCATCGCATTGCTCTCCGAGCCGGGCTTCCAGCGGTGGCTTTCCACTGGCAGAGTTCCGCGTAGCGTTGAACTGAACGTACTTTATCCGCCGGGCGTCACCAGGGCGCGCAAAGGCGAACACCAGAGGCGTACCCTCCCCGTCTTCGTTCCCAGTAACAGCTTCCGGATATCAGAGGGATACTACCGCGAAGAGCAGTTTGCTGATCTTTGCGCCTCGTGCGGTTGCCACCCAGGCGTTGTCCAATTCCTCTGCGACATGTTCGGCAATTGACCCATGTCTACGAACGGCAAACAATTGGGCTGCCCAGTTCCATTCGAGGGACTACGCGTGGCCAAGCTGAAAGCGCGGACAGTCCGAGAGTCGGCTGCAGCATCCGAAGCCGAAGAGTTCTTCGTGGACCGCAGCCATGGCATCCGCCTGTATAGAGGTGACGCTCTGCAGTTGCTCCGTCGGACGAAGAGCGACTTCGTAGACATGATCTTTGCAGATCCTCCATACTTCCTTTCGAATGACGGTATCACCTGTCATGCAGGGAAAATGGTAAGCGTGAACAAGGGCGCTTGGGACAAAGCGGAGGCATTCGAAGAGGTGCACGCCTTCAACCTCGAGTGGCTGGCAGAGTGCCGCCGTATTCTCAAGCCCGACGGAACGATTTGGGTGTCAGGTACCATGCACAACACGTTCAGCGTGGGATTCGCCATGCAAATGCTTGGCTATAAGATCCTGAACGACATTGCATGGTTCAAGGTGAATCCACCGCCTAACCTTTCATGCCGGTACTTTACTCACGCCACTGAAACGGTGATTTGGGCGCGCAAGTCGCCACGCTCGCGACACTACTTCAACTACGAAGCGATGAAAGAGATGCCCGACCCCAAGCCTGGTAAGCAGATGCTGAGTCTCTGGAGCATCGCGCCGCCCTCTGCTCGGGAGAAGCGGTATTCGAAGCACCCGACGCAAAAGCCCGAGAAACTCCTGGAGCGTATCGTCATCGCATCCACGCGACCCGGGGACCTGGTCCTAGACCCGTTCATTGGCTCGGGCACGACCGCGGTCGTCTGTGCGCGCCTTAAGCGGCGATGTATCGGGTTCGAAATTGATGGTGCGTACCTGGAGATAGCTCGAAGGAGGCTCGCGGATGAAGTTGCCCCTGCTCAATCCAGGCTCGCCGTCGAATCGGGCGCGTGAACCGTTTCGCCTAGTACGATCGAATGAAGAGCGCCCCGTCTCAAGACATCCAGGCTAAGAATGAAACCCATGCGGGTAAACGCTTGGCGCAGAGCCTCCGCCGTATTGTGCCATCCTGCCCCATCCGTTACCCAGACGAATCGATGTCCATGCTCGACAAGCCGCTCCGCCATGTCGGCATACTGTCCAGCCGTCGAGTTCAACTTGGAGCCCGGGGTCGAGTAAAAGTTTACTTCGATAACAGTGACGACATCAGCATGGAGCGCGGCAAAGTCAAACTTCCTCGTCGCCTTTTCGTAAGGCAAACGCCTCCCCCATTTGCTTTCAATTGAAGCGGGCGTCGCTTGGATCAGCACGGAGGCACCTTGCCGCTCAAGGCTGAGCACAGCTGGCGCGACGAGTCGCTCCATCGCCGTCCCGCTTCTGTTCTTTCGTGAGTTGGTATCAAGCCCGACCTCGACGCCAAGCACATAATCCGGCAGACTGCGGACATTGCGGAACAGCTCAATGAGCCCACATCGTCGCGCAAACTCTATCAACTGATCGAGTTCCTCACCCCCCAGCGACTCGTGACGGGCTTTGTTGAAGTCGAAGTTCAAGTCGCTCAGCGTGTCGCCTGTGGCCTCAACGACGGTGAGCTGTTGCTCGCGCGTTGCTATCAGAATGGGTAGCACACCTGCCACCGTCGGCTGCTTCGCCAGCACCTCGCGCAACGCCAATTCCGGGTTTGGCTTTCCCGCGACATAATTAAGGGTGTTCAGAGAGACCTCGAGGCTGTTTCGATTGCCGTACACCTTTGCCCAGTTCACGAACCACTCCCACACCTTTAGCGAACCCCGAAAGGAGTGTAACAAGTTCGCGAAGGCAGTGTCAACGTCGCTGCCTCCTAAGAAGCTCTGCCAGTACTCTCTGACGTTCATGTGACGATCCTACCCCGGCTGCTTGCGGTCTTCAGGGACTACCGCAGATGGTGTTTTGTCGCCATCGAGGGAGGCGCGCTCGTCGGAACGCTGACGCTGTACTCTCCCGCCTGGCGAAGCGGCTGACGCCGTAGCCTTTGGGCGCATCGCCCGCCGCCTACGGGGACTATACTGCGGAGCGCTTCAACCAAGTGCCGCAAGTGGCACGCCGCTCTACTCCTCCATCACCAACTTCACCGCTTCCACAACCCGTTCCGTATCAGGCAGAGCCGCGTACTCGTAGATCGGGTTGAAGCCGATGTGAACGTCGTACTTCGAAACCAACTGCGGAGGGGAGAGGAAGTAGCCCCACGTCTCCGGGTTCGCAGTGAGTTCCTGGATGACGGTTTGCCCGAACGAGCAGGTCTTCGAGTCCTCCTGAATCACGACAAG
>JBBIIO010000047.1:0-13552 GCA_037446435.1 Armatimonadota bacterium | reverse complement strand
GTCGATTTCGCAAAAACACACAAGCAACTGGAAGTCAAGGGCGCCCTGATTGAGGGGCGCGTGCTCTCAAAGGAAGAGGTCGAAGAGTTGGCGAAGTTGCCCAGCCGCCAAGAGTTGCTGGGCATGATCGCCGGCCTCGTCGCCGCGCCGATATCAAATCTGGTCGGCGTTCTGAACGAGGTCATCGCCGCCCCGGTTCGCGTCATTGGCGCAATCGAGGAGAAGGTCGCCGCAGGCGGCGCGCCCGCAGCAGAGACGGCAGAGGAACCGAGCGCTTCGGAACCCTCCGCCGAGAGCGAACCAACACAAACCGAAGAGGAAGGATAAGCAAACCATGTCTGAAATCGTTCAAGAAATCGTAGACAAGATCGCCGGCATGACGGTGATGGAACTGAGCGACCTGAAGAAGGCGCTCGAAGAGAAGTTCGACGTCACCGCGGCAGCCCCGATGGCTGCGATGGCGGTTATGCCCGGCGCAGCCGGCGACGCAGAAGCCGCAGCCGAGGAGAAGACGAGTTTCGACGTCATCCTCACCGAAGTTGGAGCGGCAAAGCTCCAAGTCATCAAGGCTGTGCACGCACTGACCGGCCTCGGCCTGAAGGAAGCCAAGGATGTGGTGGACGGCGCTCCCGGCCCCATCAAAGAAGGCGTCAACAAGGACGAAGCCGAAAAGGTCAAGGCTGCTATCGAGGAAGCCGGCGGCAAAGTCGAGATCAAGTAGTTCGGGGGCAGCCGACTTCTGTCGGCGCCCCTACTTCCCTCTCGGTTCGTCGTCGCCTGTTGCGCGCGGGTGCGCCTGTCGGTACTTCTCGCGCAGCGTGTCGAAGTCCAGAAAGGTATACACCTCGGTCGTCGCGACCGACTCGTGTCCCAACAGTTCTTGCACCGCGCGCAGGTCCGCCCCCGCTCGCACCAGGTGCACTGCGTAGGAGTGGCGTAGCGTGTGCGGGCCAACCGCCTTGCGAATGCCCGCCTTCCTCGCATAACCCTGCAGGATTCGGAATACTCCAGACCGCGACAAGCCGCCTCCGCGCTGGTTTAAGAACACTCGCGAGGGCGATTTCGTCTTCACGAGCGCCGGGCGGCCTTCTTTCAGGTATCGCACGAGCCACATCAGCGTTCCCTGTGGGATTGGGATGATTCGGGTCTTGCCGCGCTTACCGGTAACGCGAACGACCTCGTCCTGAAGCAGCAGGTCACTGATCGCGAGGTCGCAGCACTCCGAGACGCGAAGGCCGCAACCGTAGAGGCTCTCCAGCATCGCGCGGTCGCGCAAGCCTGGCGCGCGCGACGCGTCCGGCACAGCGAGCAGCGCCTCGACCTCGCGCTCGGTAAGCGCCTTCGGCAAGCGACGCGGCTTCCGCGCAGAGGTGTGCTCGGGCAGCCGGGAGCGAACGTCGTAGCCCTCTCGCAGGAGGAACTTCAAGAAGCTTCGCAAGGCGGAGAGTTTTCTTCGCACGCTCGTTTGCGAAAGCCCATGCCCCGCCATCCAGGCGTAGAACCGGTCGGCGTCATCAGGGGAGAAAGCAGCCCAGTCCACCTGCCCTGCATCGGAGTACAGCCTCGCCGCCTGCATCAAGTCGCGATGATAGGCGTCCACCGTGTTGCGGCTCGCAGCCTTCTCGACGGCGAGGTAGTCGAGAAACCACTCAATCGGCTCGGTCAGTTCCTGCGGCGGAGAACACATACGGCGGGCTGGACATACATCATGTCGTGCGTAAGCGGGAAGCGACGACTTTGGTTGGTTCCAAGAAAGACGGCGCGAAGCACCTCGCGTGATGCCGGCTGCGGGTCAACGTCCTGCATGCGGCCGCCCCACGCCCACGCGACGAGGTCGTAGGACTCCGGTAGCACTTGCATAAACTCGACGAAGTCCGGTTGGTTGATGCGACTGTGGTCAATGAACTCGAACGAACTGATACAGAGAAAGTCTGGCTGGTCTTCCGTGAGCAAGCGAACGTCCCACTCCTTGCGCGGGCCGTCCGTCGGGCCGTGCACGACGAGATACGGAGCCTGCTCCCGCATTGCGCGCACGCGGTTGTTCGCGCCGAGCAGCCCGGTGTCGGGGAAGAGCGGCGGCGTGTAGAACCACGGGTCGGTAACGAAACCGACCGTCTCTTCCGGCGCGCGGCTCTGTCCAACAAAGGTTGCGACGATGTCGCGAGGGTCTTGGCCGCCCATAAACTGAAGCAGTACGAGCGTTCCGCCAGGCGCGATTGTCGAGTATCCGATTGCGAGCAGCGCGAGACCCGGAACCGCGCGCGCCCAGCCGCCCCTCAGGTGAGCCAAGCCTGCGACATAGGCCAACCCCATCGCGAGCGGCACGAGCAGCGGCAGCGTATACCGAAGGAACTTCACCTCTGCCGAGCCGATGAGGACGTAGTACAGCACTGCGAACGCGCAAACCGTCGCCGCCATCGTCGCGCGCGACCTCGCCCACAGCGCCAAGCCGACAACTCCCAAAAGCATCGCCACGGTGCCGAACGCCTCCATCATGTTGCCGATGTGGAAGAGGAAGCCGCTGCTCGTTCCCGCGAAAACGATTCCGTGCCCTTCGCGCACGTGCCCCGACTCGTACGTGAAGTCTCGAACGAACGCAGACCACTCGAGCAGCACACCCGGCGTGGCAATGAAGAACCCGAGCGCGGCGCCGGCTGTCGCCAAAGCTGCGAACCGCCAGGGCGTGCCGCCCAGCCGCCTGCCCTCAAGCAGCGCCACCACCACGACGACCGGAACGAGCACGATCCCCGAGTACCTCGCGCCGGCGAACAGACCCGCGAGCACCCCCACGCCGAGCCACAGCGAGGGGTTCGCCCGATCCCGCCCTAGCGCTGAGGCGACGCCATACAGCGCGACGGCGCAAAGCAGTGTGCCGAGCGCATCCGATGTCTGGAACTGTGAGTGCACAACGTGCCCGGGCGCGACAGCCAGCGCCAGCGCGCCCAACAGCGAGCCGAGCAGGTTGGTGACGAGCAAGCACGTTAGAAACACGAGGACCACCGTCAAGGCGCCCGCGACCGCGCTGATAACCCGCCCGGTGAGATGCACGCCGCGGAGAGTCTGCCACTCCGGCACCGCTTCGCCGGTAGGCACCCATCCGTACACCGCTCCGGCGTCCGAGCCGACCTTCAGGAGCGTGAGGTAGGCGGTGCCGTAGTTGTAGAAGTTCGGCTGGAAGTACGGCGAGGCGACGGTTATGGCAGCGATAAGGTACTCGTCGGGATGGAGCGACTGGTGCCTGCCTTCGTGCGGCAGCCCCCAGCCGATGCCGGCAAGCCGAAGCCAAAGCGCAATCAGGAAGAGCGCCCCCGCGCACGCGAGTGCGACCCTCTTGGAAGGCGTTGTGCCGAGGACATCGGCGCCGACCTCCTGCGCAGACTCCGCCCCGCCCACCTCGGCGTCTACTTGCGTGTTAGGCTTGCCCTCGACTTGATCTTCTCCTCCATCACCGGGGCGTCCGGCAGTTCGTTCACGGTAAGACCGAAGTATCCGTTCGCTTCGGCGTTGATGCGGATCACCGCGCACGTGCTCTTGTCGAGGTAGTAGTCAACCGTTCCTTCCATCTGCAGGCGAATCTCTTTGAACGGCGACGCCATGCGATACTCGGAGAGCAGGTCCTCGATGTACTTTGCCGCGTCGGTGTCGTGCTTATAGGTTCCCTGGATGTGGTACACCGGTCGTCCGCCATGGTTCGCCACACCCATGAAGGTGTAGACGTAGTCAATGCGCGCGTTGAGCGTGCGACCCTTGTCCGCCCCTTCGGCGACGGTAACGGGCGCGTATCCAACGGTCTCCTTCCACGTCTCACCCGGCTCGACCGGATGCGCCGGCAGGATTGGCCCCAAGTCGAAGAAGTTCACGAAGCCGGCGAGCTGATGCATCTGAGTAATCCAGTCGTCAATGATGTCGAATGCCATCTCTGCAGCGGCAGGCGGGGCATTGCGCAACATCGCCGAGCGGAGGCCTCCGCCGGATGGAGGTGGTTTCGGCGACTCGTCGCGTAGCGAGAGCACCTGATTCGTTCGCGACAGGGTGAACAGGAGACTCTCATCGCGCCCCACCTTCTCCTCTTTGGGTGGCTCATCGGATCGCTCCCCATACCGTATGGTGACTTTGTTCCGCTTGAACCTAACGTCGGCGACTCCGTCCGGCTTCAGACGCTCAGTCGTCAGCGTAAATGTGTAGGACACCTGATCGTGTACGGGAAAGAACGTCTCCAGCGGATACTCCCGCGCGTCCAGCATGATGCGCGTCGTGAAGTCGTACGTGCTGGTCTCGCCTTGCCGGAAAACCCGCTCAAGGGTAACCGGCTCGGCGGAGGTGAGAGCAAGAGCCATGACTGCCATCATCATTTTCGTTCTCCGTGCGCGGGCCGCCGCGCGTTAGACGCTATTATAGCGACTCGCGTGACAAGACGGTTCTTTCTGACTGTACTCACCGGCGCCTGGTGGTCCATCGTGCTCTTCTCGAGCGGCCCCGGCGCCTCCTCCAGTTGGACCAAGGAGTTGCTCAGCAGGCTCTTTGGGCTGTCGGGCGAGGCTCTGGACGCTGCGAACCTCGTCGCCCGCAAGGTGGGACACGTCGGGTACTACTTCGTTCTTGCCCTTGCCCTGGCCGCCTGCCTCCGAGCGTGGAGCCGGGCCGCAAGCCTCCGGCAGGTCTGGGCGGCTGCGGCGCTTGCCTTCGGTACGGCGTGCTTCGACGAGGCGCGGCAGTCGCTTTTCGCCGGGCGAACGGGCACGCCGTTCGACCTCCTCTACGACGGCGCCGGCGTCGGCCTTGCGGTTTGGGTGCTGGCCCGAGGAGGCACGTATTCGTCGAGCGCCAAGCAGTGAGCGAGGTCGCCCTCCGCGGTGCTCGTCATCTTCATCGCCATCAGGATCGCGCGGGCGGTGTCCAGGTTTGTCGGGCACGGGATTCCGAACTCGACGCAGGTGCGGCGAATCAGCATCCCCTCCGCCTCAGCCTCCCTGTCTTCGCTCGGCGTGTTGATGACGAGGTTCACAGCGCCGTCTCGAATCACCGAAAGGACGTTGGGCGTGCCGCCCTCGCTAATCTTGGCGACTCGCTCGGCGGCGATGCCGCTCTCCGCCAACTTGGCGTGCGTGCCGCCGGTAGCGAGCAGCGCGAAGCCCATCGCTTGTAGGTCTCTTGCGATCTCGACAACTGAGTCCTTATCGCTGTTGCGCACGGTCAGGAGCGCGGCGCCGCTCTTCGGGATGCGCGTTCCGGCGGCGATAAGCGCCTTCAGCATCGCAGCCTCGTAAGTGAAGTCCATGCCCATCACCTCGCCGGTGCTCTTCATCTCCGGGCCGAGGCTCGGCTCGACGAGGGCGAGTTTCTGGAAACTGAACACCGGTGCCTTGACCGCGTAAGCGGGCGCGCGAACCGACTTCGCGTCCGAGCGCGCCGTTCCGGTGGATGGATCCCACAGTCCACCGCTGTAGCCCTGGTCGGCGAGCGTGCGGCCCATCGCGCATGCGGTCGCGATGCACGCCATCGGCACGCCGGTCGCTTTGCTGATGTACGGCACGGTGCGGCTGGCGCGAGGATTCACCTCGAGAACGTACACGTCGCCGTCGAAGAGCACGAACTGGATGTTCATCAAGCCGCGCACCTTCAACTCGGCGGCGATGCGGCGGGCGATGTCTACCATCGCCCATTGCGTCTCCGGCGAGATGCCGATGGGTGGATAGACGGTCATGCTGTCGCCGCTGTGCACGCCGGCGCGCTCGATATGCTCCATGATGCCAGGAACGAGGGCGTTCTGACCGTCGCAGATGGCATCCAACTCCGCTTCAATGCCAGGAAGATACCGATCCACGAGTACCGGCGCCCCAGCGCTCGCCTGCTCCGCTTCCGCCATGAAGCGAATCAGATCCGATTCGTTGTAGACGATCTCCATGGCGCGACCGCCCAGCACAAAGCTCGGTCGAACCAGCACCGGATATCCGATTTCGCGCGCCACGGCTCGCGCTTCCTCTAATCCTCGCACCGCCGTGCCTGGCGGACGGGCAATCCCCAGGCGCTGCAGCACGGCATCGAACTGCTCTCGATCCTCCGCCATCTCGATCGCTTGTCGGCTCGTGCCGAGGATGGGGACGCCCGCGTCATCGAGGGCAGCGGCGAGGTTGATGGCGGTTTGTCCTCCGAACTGCAGCATCGCACCGATGCAGCGCTCATGCTCGACCACCCGCAGCGCGTCGGCTGCGGTAACGGGGTCGAAGTAGAGGGCGTCGCCGGTGTCAAAGTCGGTGCTGACGGTCTCGGGGTTGTTGTTCAAGATAATCGAGCGATAGCCGAGGTCGTGCAGCGCCCAAGCGCAATGCACGCAAGAGTAATCGAACTCGATGCCCTGACCGATGCGAATCGGCCCGCTGCCGAGCACGAGAACGGCCTCGCCCTCGGCTGGGATGTGATCGTCCTCAACGCCATGCGAGGAGTAATAGTAGGGCGTCCGGCTCTCGAACTCTCCTGCGCACGTATCCACCATCTTGAAGACGTTCGCCTCCGGCTCGCGAAACCGACCGCTAACGATGTTCTCGATTCGGTGCAGGAACCACGGGTCCACCTTTGACAGGTCGTTGATGCGCTTCACGTCCCAGCCGCGGCGGGAGGCTTCGGCGAGCGCCCAAAGGCGCTCGTCCGTAGGAACCGCGACGCGCTGCTCCAGTTCGCCGTCGTCGAGCGATTCGAAGCCGGTGGGCAGCAGCGACTTGCGGTCCACCTCCAGGCCTCGCGCCGCCTTTAGCAGCGCGCTTTCGAACGTTCGGTCTATCGCCATCACCTCACCGGTAGCTTTCATCTGCGTCGAGAGCGTGCGGTTGCCACCGGCGAACTTGTCGAACGGCCAGCGAGGGATCTTGACGACGCAGTAGTCGAGCGCCGGCTCGAAGCACGCCTTCGTGGTCTTGGTCACCGCGTTCTCGATCTGGTCGAGCGTCTTGCCCGCCGCCACTTTGGCGGAGACGCGCGCGATCGGATAGCCGGTCGCCTTCGACGCGAGCGCCGAAGAGCGGGACACGCGAGGGTTCACCTCGATGACGTAGTAGTCATAGCCGTGAGGGTTGACCGCCAACTGCACGTTGCAGCCGCCCTCGATTCCCAGAGCGCGAATAATCTTCAGCGACGCCGACCGCAGAATGTGATACTCGATGTCCGACAGCGTTTGTGACGGAGCAACCACGATCGAGTCCCCGGTGTGCACGCCCATCGGGTCGAGGTTCTCCATGTTGCAAATCGTGATGCAGTTGTCGGCGGAATCGCGCATCACCTCGTACTCGACCTCCTTCCAGCCGAGAAGCGACCGCTCGACGAGAATCTGGCTCACCGGGGAGAGTTGCAGCCCCTGCCTGCCGATTTGGAGCAGTTCCTCGGGGTCGTGAGCGATGCCGCCGCCGGTGCCGCCGAGCGTGAACGCGGGGCGGATGATGCACGGGTACGGCACCTTCGACACCAGCGCCTGCAATTCATCCATCGTGGAGACGATCCAACTCTCGGGGACCGGCTCCTTGATCTCGCGCATCAATTCGCGGAACGCCTGGCGGTCCTCTGCCTTGCGAATCGCGTCCAGCGGAGTGCCGAGCAAACGGACGCTGTAGCGATCCAGCACACCCTCGCGAGCCAGGTCGCTAGCGAGGTTCAACCCCGTCTGGCCGCCGAGCGACGGAAGCAGCGCGTCGGGCGCTTCCTTGCGGATGATTCGCTCGCAAAACTCGACGGTGAGCGGCTCGATGTACACCCGATCCGCCATCGCGAGGTCGGTCATGATGGTGGCGGGGTTCGAGTTGACCAGAATCACCTCGTACCCATCCTCGCGCAGCGAGCGGCACGCCTGTGATCCGGCGTAGTCGAACTCTGCAGCCTGGCCGATGACGATCGGCCCGCTGCCGATTACCATGACCCGCTTCACGCGCCCGCCCTCCCGATTCGCGTCAGAAAGTCGGAGAACCACGGTCGAGAATCCCAAGGGCCCGGTGCAGCCTCGGGGTGATACTGGATGCTGTACGCGGCACGCTTCACGATTCGTATCCCCTCCACGGTGCCGTCATTCAGGTTGCGGTGCGTAACCTCGGCGCCGGTGCCGACCAGGCTCTCCTCGTCTACCGCGTAGCCGTGGTTCTGGGATGTAATGGTCACTTTGCTGGTTGCGAGGTCTTGCACGGGGTGGTTGCTCCCCCTGTGGCCGAACTTCAGTTTGTAGGTGCAGCCCCCAACGGCGTGCGCGAGCATCTGGTTGCCGAGGCAAATGCCGAACATCGGCACCTTGCCGAGCAGGTCGCCGACCGTCTCCATCACCGTCCGCAGATGCCGCGGGTCGCCGGGCCCGGGCGAGATAACGACGCCGTCCGGCTGCCAGCCAAGGACCTCCTGCGCGGTTGAGAAGTGCGGCAGCACGATGACGCGGCAGCCCTCTGCGGCGAATCGCCGAAGAATGTTCGCCTTCACGCCCAGGTCGAGAAGCACCAGCTTGCAGTCATAAGAGCGGCTCGGCGCGTCTACCGGTTCGCGCCCTTCGATGCCCCAAGCGTAGGGCGAAGGTGTGCTGACCTCTTCCACGAACAGCCGCTCATCGTACGAAGGCGCCTGGCGCAGCCGGGCGAGCGCCGCTTGCGGGTCGTCGTCTGTGAGCGCTCCCATCGCCACGCCCGCCGAACGGAGGCGGAGCGTCAGCGCTCGCGTGTCTACCCTTTGAAGCCCCGGCACATGCCGATCCCGGAGGAAGGCGTCAAGCGACCAGCGACTTCGCCAGTTGCTGGGATGCTCCGCCGCCTCGTGCACGATGAGCCCAACCGGCTGCACGCGGTCCGACTCGAAGTCGTCCTGGTTCAGGCCATAGTTGCCGATGAGGGGGTAGGTGAGGAGGACGATTTGACCCGCGTAACTGGGGTCGGTGAGGATCTCCTGGTAGCCGGTCATCCCGGTGTTGAAGACGACCTCACCGAAAACTTCAATGTCGGCGCCCAGCGGCTCGCCGCTGAACACAGAGCCGTCTTCAAGGACCAGGTGTCGTGCCACGCGTCGTTCGTCTGGTCCCACCCGCGTGCGCACCGGCTTTGCCGGCAGCGGCGTCGTTGGAACCGGGATAGAGTACCTGATTCCACTGCCGCTGCGCAAGAGGCGCCCCGAAGGGCTCTTTCCAACGTCTAAACTGTAGACATGAAGACACGATGGAGCGCCCTGATGCTGCTGGCGGCCGCCCTCGCGCCGGGCGCCTGGGCACAGAAGGTCGAGATGGTGATCGAGGGCAGGGGCAGGATGGTCATCGAACTGTATCCGGACAAGGCGCCCAAGACGGTCGCGCGGTTTCTTTCGCTGGTTGACTCGGGGTTCTATAACGGCGTTCGGTTCCATCGGGTTGTGAACAACCCGCGGCCGTTCATCATCGTCGCCGGGGACCCGCTGACCAAGACGCTGCCTCTCGACGACCCGAAGATTGGCACCGGCGGAACGGGGCAGAAGATCCCGTTCGAAAAGAACGACCTGAAGTTCACGAACGGCACGCTGGGCATGGTGCGCGACGTCAGCGACGAGAACAGCGCCGATTCGCAGTTCTTCATCTGCAATGGAGACCAGCGGTTTCTCGAAGGCACTTACACCGCCTTCGGCCGCGTAATCGAGGGGCTGGAAGTGATCAAGCAGGTTCAGATGGGCGACCGAGTCGTTCTGATGCGCCGGCTCCCTGAGTGAGAGGCGGCTGAGAGCCTGTGTGTTTTCAGAGTTTTGCCGGCATTTTTACCGGACTTTTCGCCCCCCCCCACAAACCGCGCGGAGTGCGTTACACTGGTAGCATGTGGGCAAGATATGAACTGGTTCTGTCGGTCAGCGACGGCCTAGCAATCTACGCGCTCAAGAGCGGGGGTCAGGCGGCGTTGGAAGCAAGAGTATTGGAGATCGGATGAGATGAAGACCACAATGCGCTTGGCACTCTTCCTCTGCGCCTTGAGTCTCGGGGAGAGCGCACTCGGCGACCTGCTGTGGGACAACGAAATCATGCCTCGGCGCACAGCCTTCCGCGCCTTGTCGCCACCGCGGTTCCCCAACATCCGGCTCGTAGACGACATCGTCGTTCCCGATCCCGGCTGGCTCATCACGGGATACGCTTACAACGCGGTCGAGGACGACGCCTGGGTGCATTCCGGAAGATCAGAGGTGTACATCTACGCTCTCGGCGACGGCGTCCCCGGCGAACTGCTGCTGACCGCCATCGGGCCGGACACGCGCACGCCGACAGGGAACTCGTATTTTGGACGCCTGCACTACATCTATCGGGTCAGTGGACTTGCGATCCATCTCGACCCGGGCACCTACTTGATCGGCGCGCGCGACCCGTTCGCTTCGGGAGAGGGATCCAACTACCTTGGCTCCAGCTTTGGCGGGCCGGATGGAGGCTGCCCGCCTGAGTTCCCGGACGGCTCATGCTATGTCGGGTGGGTATCGCTGGACAGCGGCGCAACGTGGCAGCGTGAGGGGCGAGACAGAGGTCACTACGGCTTCGAGGTTCACGGGACGGTCGTCCCCGAGCCCTCCTCCATGGTACTTCTCGTTGGCGCCATGGTCGTCCTGGCCGGCAACAAGCGGAGCAGAGAGAAACGGGCATGAGCGCGCCAGATCCGGATCGAACAGCTGTTTCAGGGGCGGCGGTCAGCAAGTTCAAGAGCGCCCAGTTCGAGTTGACGGCGGTGCGTGTCTTGGAGATTGGAGGCTGAACCAATGTTGAAGGCATCGCTAGGGGTTCTGGTGTCCTCGATGTCCGCTTCGGCGACGGCGGTGATTCTTTGGGACAACAACATCGTCTGGGATGAGATTAGGGCAATTGGCATCTCGCCGCCGTTCTTCGAGAACCAAAGAGTCGTGGACGATTTCGTCGTCCCCGCGGGACCAGGGTGGCGGGTCACGGACCTGCGCTTTCACATCTTGGAGGACAATGATTGGAGCAATGGTGGGTTCAGCGAGGTGTTCATCCATGCAGGCGCGAGGCCGGGAAATGAGACCTATCACGCGACCTTCACCCATGAACGTGCAGCCTCCGGGCAAACGGGATTCGGCCGGCGCGCATACTACTACAGGGTTAGCGGCCTTGATGTCTCGCTTGAGCCGGGTACGTATTGGATTGGCATTCGTCACCCCTTTGCTTCGGGTGGTACGAGCTCGTACTGGGTCAGCAGCAACGGACTCCCCGACGGCCCCGGGCAGATGGCGTATGTCAAGCATCCACCAGGTACGCCCGATTGGGTGCCTTGGCTTTCTACCACCGCCTTCGAGATCTATGGGTCGGTCGTGCCCGAGCCGGCCACGGGACTGGCGCTCGGCGCACTCGTCTGGCTGACGCTCGGGCGAGTGACTAAGTGGAGAGCACGTCCCCGAGCCCTCCTCCATGGTACTTCTCGTTGGCGCCCCTCTGCATCGCGTGACGCTTCAAAGGAAGAGGACCCTCCTTAGTTGCGACACGATGTCGTCGGCTGCTTCCAGATGCTCAGCCAGGTCTCTTAGCCTGTCGGCGCGCCGGGAATCCCGCACGCCGGCTGCGTGCCGGGCGAGTTCGTTCGCCAACTCATCCACATCGAGAATGCTGTCCCCGCCGCAAGATGGGCACTCGGAGCGACCGCCCTTTCCGAGCGGCACGTGGAGGTACTGTGACGCGCACTTGCGGCACACGTAGCGGTAGACGGTCATAAACCTGCTCATCACTCCCTACTACGCCATCAGGCGCGAAAACGTTGCAGCAAATAAAAGGTTTCGGTTTCTTCCACCCAAAGCCACATCCCGCTGTCCTCTCGCGTGATGACGCCCGTGACCTCGTTCAGGTCTTGCCAGTTGGGCCTTACCACATACGAGCGGTCGGCGCCATGGTCGTCCTGGCCGGCTCCCTGAGTGAGAGGCGGCTGAGAGCCTGTGTGTTTTCAGAGTTTTGCCGGCATTTTTACCGGACTTTTCGCCCCCACAAACCGCGCGGAGTGCGTTACACTGGTAGCAGGAAATGGCAAAGACGCTCAACCCGCCCAAGCAGGTGACCTGCGGCAACACCAGCCAGTCGCTTGACGTGGACGGCCAGAGTTTCATTTGGGTTGGGGGAGAGGATGTCGAGTCTGTGTCGAACATCACCGAGTGCGTCGGCATGACTGCATGGCCAAGGTATGAACTCGTTCTGCCCGCCACCTCTGAGTTGCCGATATTCGCCGTGAAGAAGTTTGGCGGCTCCTCAGTTGAGGCGCGGATTCTGGAGGTTGGCTAAGATGAGATTCAGAACGAGCTTCCTGCTTGTTTGCGTCTTGCTGGTTACCGGCGTCCGCGCCGACTTGCTTTGGGACAACAACCTGGAGACTGACGGGATTCGCGGGCGAGCTGTCTCGCCTCCCGGCTTCCCGAACATTCGTGTGGTGGACGACATCGTCGTGCCGACCGGCAATCCATGGATAGTTACGGGATTCAACTATCAGCTCCTTGAGGATGCTGAGTGGGTTCACGGTGGGCTCAGTGAGGTCTACGTTTGGGGAGACGTCGGTCGGCGGCCCGGTGGCGAGCGATTGTTCAGCCAGGTTGTTGAACACACACGAGTCGCAACCGGGAACATGTACTTTGGACGGTTTGCCTACAAATTCTTCTCGGGCGGTCTGGATATCAGTCTCAGCCCAGGTCGCTATTGGATCGGGATCAGGAACCCAAACGCGTCCGGCGCGGGGACAGCCTGGTGGATGAGTTCGGACGGTGGGCGAGATGGCTCAGGAACGGAGGCCGGCTGGCTGAGCACGGACCAGGGACAGAACTGGATTCCGATCGGATCAGGCACGCAATTTGCATTCGAAGTGCACGGCACGGTCGTTCCCGAGCCCGTATCGCTCGTAACGCTGGCCGCCTTGTCCGTAGCCTTCATCTGCCGTTGCCGCCGATCGGGGAGGCCATCCGTTGCCTGAGTTGGACGGCCTGTTGCATGTCTTTGTGGGCTCAAGTCGTGACCGCGCGACGGCCCAATGGAAGGTCGAGCCGGACGAGGAGGGTGAGGTCACGCCGATACTACTCACGGCCGGCCTGTCATCGCGCCGTGAACTTCGGATCACGTGCATGGGAGGCCCAAACTTCGACAAGCCTCCGCATCCCATTGTAGTCGGTGGTGCCGGAGTGACTCCCGTTGCCGGGTATGTCCTGTATCCTTTCGACCGCATCATTCTCGCGGTGAGCGCTGGCGTTAACGTGTGTGCGACGGCGGCCTTGCAGCCTGGTCAGTTCACGTATGTTTCGATAGTGGAGTCGGAATGACGGACGCTCTCGCGACTGTTTGGAAGCGCCCAAGGATAAGCTCACGTCGTGCAGCACTCGGCGAGAGATGGCGGCCGCTTATCCTGAGCAGCCCTCTCCCGCAGCCACCCATCGGAAGCCACAACCACCTCGGCTCGGCAAAGGTCTGCACCCTCGAATTCGGGGTAGCCGGTCCCCCCGCAGGCTCAGGACTACCGCCCCGCTGCCGAACGGTCGCGAACGAAGTGAAGCGCGACGTCGGCGCAGAACTCCACCTGCTCGGTCGTCAGGTGCGCTTGAATCGGCAGAGAGAGCA
>JBBIIO010000046.1:0-13608 GCA_037446435.1 Armatimonadota bacterium | reverse complement strand
GATGTCCCCGTCTGGAGTCCTGACGGGTCGAAGATCGCGTTTCTGACGGATCGCGACGGGAACGCTGAGATCTACGCAATGAACGCAGATGGCACCGGTCAGACCAATCTGACGAACAACGCGGCGGATGACTTTTCCCCCGTCTGGCGGCCGTAGATTCTCGTTTATCCTCGTGAGCGCGGCGTGATCTTCGCCGAGGCCGGGTCCCCGGAGAGCCCTGCCAAGCGCGCTAACGACGCGCAGGGCGGCAACCAGAAGCCCGGGAACGACGCCAGGAAGCGCGCAGCCGAAGCGGAACAGCGCGCGGCAGCGGACGAAACCCGACAAGCGGCTCAGGACGCCAAAACCGACAAGGGCAAAGCGGCGGAAGCGCTCGACCGAGCCGCCGACGCTCACGACCGGGCAGCCAAAGACTACAGAGACGCAGGCGAGGCATCCAAAGCGCGAAACGCCGAACGGGCCGCCGAGGCAGCCCGCCGGCAAGCAGCGGGTTTGAGGAAGTAAGCCATCAAGCCCCGTTGGAACCATGGTGGAGCGGCGACACGGATGCCGTCGCTCCGCCCCCTTGCGCCGCCCATCCGCCGATGGTACAATAGGGCCCGCCGCGAGCGGGAATAGCTCAGTGGTAGAGCATCTCGTTGCCAACGAGAGGGTCGCGGGTTCGAATCCCGTTTCCCGCTCCATTTTGTTTTGCCCCGCCGGTCCCGGCAAATGAAAGCTGAACCGCCTGCCGGCAGGATCAATCAATCCATGTTTGCCACGGGAGCCGGGTATCCTTACTCTCCCTGCCTATGACGGCGCCAACCACCCAGATGACCATCACGCGCACCGACCTGAACCCGTGCACCGTGTTGCTCGAGGTCGAGTGCACGCCTCAACAGGTGCGCGAAGCCATCACCAAGACGCTGCGCCGGGCCTCTAAGCGGGTGCGCATCCCTGGGTTTCGGCCCGGCACCGCCCCACCGGACGTAGTGAAGAAGCACGTGAACCTCGAGGCTGTGAAGGAGTGGGCTGCCGAGGAGGCGGTCAATCTCGGTTTGAAGGACGCCCTCAAACAGGAAGACCTGACCCCGTATCGCGGCGCGCGACCCCGCCTGGAGGAGATGGACTTCGACTTCGACGCCGCAACCTGCCGCTTCTCCGTCAAGGTGCCGCTCGAACCGAAGGTAGAACTCGGCGAATACAACGGTCTGCAGGCAACGATGCCGAACGCCCAAATCACCGACGAGGCGGTTGACGACTACATCGAGCAGATACGCTCTGAGCGAGCATCCAAACAGCCCGTCGAAACCCGCGGAGCGCAACACGGCGACCAAGCCGTAGTGCTCATCCGCCCTGAAGACAAGAGTCTCGGGGAAAAGGCTTTCGCCGTCAGCGTTGGCCAGACGTTCCAGTCCCTCGACGAGACCCTGCTCGGCATGAAGGCGGAGGACGTTCGGACGGTCGAGTTGGTCTTCCCAAGCGACTTTGCAGATGCGGCGTGGGCGGGGAAGGCGCTCAAGTGCGAGGTCGAGGTGCGCTCTCTCACGGCGCCCGTTTTGCCCGACCTGGACGAGGCGTTTGCGCAATCGCTCCACGCGGAATCAGTCGAAGACCTGCGCTCCAAAGTGCGCACGGCCCTGGAGCGCGCCGTGGAGCAGAGGAACCGCAACATGGTTCAAGAGCAACTCCTAACGTCGCTGATGGAGAGTTCTACGATCGAGTTGCCCGACACTCTTTGGGAGGACGTCGCCGAGCGTCGCCTCGGCGAGCTGGAGCGCGACCTGCAGCAGGCGGGCAAGTCGTTGGAGGAGGCTGCGGCAGACGAAGGCACCACGCCCGACGGGGTCCGTGAGCACTTCAGGAACGCCGCTCGGAGCGAGGTCGCGCGAGCGATGGCGATTCGCACCATCGCCGAAAAGGAGGGGATAACCCTCAGCAACCAAGACGTCATCGCCCAAGCGCTCGCAATCGCCTCCCGCGAGGGCGTCGAACCGGAGGTCGTGCTCGATGCGTACCGCCGGGCAGGCCGCTTGGACGAGTTGCGCTTCCAGGCGCTCTACGACAAGGTGCTCGCCTTCCTGGAGGAGCACGCCACGATCGAGCCGGAGGCCGGCGGGTAAGCATGAGGCGCAGGCGTTCCGATAATATCCATGCTGAAAAGAGCGAGGTTCAGAACTTGAGCGTACCGTGGGTCATTGAACAGACGGCTCGCGGGGAACGGTCGTACGACCTGTTCTCCCGCCTGTTGAAGGATAGAATCGTCTTCCTGGGAACACCGGTTGACGACTACGTGGCGAATCTCATCGTCGCGCAACTGCTGTTCCTTGAGAAGGAGGACCCGGACAAGGACATCGAACTCTACATCAACACGCCGGGCGGGTCCGTAACGGCGGGGCTCGCCATCTATGACGCGATGCAGTTCATCAAGTCGGACGTAGCGACGACCTGCGTTGGCCAGGCGGCAAGCATGGGCGCGGTTCTGCTCGCCGGGGGCGCACCCGGCAAACGGTACTGCCTCGAACACGCGCGCGTCATGATCCACCAAGTCAGCGCGGGCTTCCAGGGAACCGCAAGCGACATCAAGATTCAGGCCGAGGAGATCCTCAAGTACGGCAAACTGCTGAATGAAATCCTCGCCAAACACACCGGCAAGACGCCCGAACAAGTGGAAAAGGATAGTGACCGAGACTACTTCCTTAGCGCGGACGAGGCTAAGGCGTATGGGCTTGTGGACCAAGTGCTGAAGGGCCGCAAGCTTCGAAAGCCAGAGGAGAAATCGTGAGCAGACGATACGAATTGAGAGACCGGTGCGCCCTGTGCGGCAAGACGAAGCAGCAAGTTCAGCGGCTCATCGTCGGTCTGTATGGCGGCATCTGCCCCGAGTGCGTCGAACTGTGTAGCGAAGTGCTTCGCTCGCCGGCCGGGGACACATCCGTGAGCACGCCCGCCCCAGAGCCGGCGCCGACCTATAGCCAAGAGATTCCGAAGCCGAGGCAGATCGTCGAGTTTCTCGACCAGTACGTCGTTGGCCAGGACCAGGCTAAGCGCGCCCTCAGCGTCGCGGTCTACAACCACTACAAGCGCATCAACTCCGAGTCGTCGGACGACGTTGACATCCAAAAGAGCAACATCCTTCTCGTCGGGCCGACCGGCTCTGGCAAGACGCTGCTCGCGCAGACGCTCGCACGCATCCTGAACGTGCCGTTCGCCATCGCGGACGCAACCAGCCTTACCGAGGCGGGATACGTGGGCGAGGACGTCGAGAACATTCTGCTGAAACTGTACCAAGCCGCGGATAACGGCGGCTACTCGCGCAACCCAATTGAAGCTGCCCAGAGGGGAATCATCTACGTTGACGAGATTGACAAGATCGCGCGCAAGAGCGAGAACCCCTCAATCACGCGCGATGTCAGCGGCGAAGGAGTGCAACAGGCGCTGCTCAAAATCCTTGAAGGAACCGTCGCCAACGTCCCACCAGGCGGGGGAAGGAAGCACCCGCACGAAGAGTACCTCCACATTGACACGACCAACATCCTCTTCATCTGCGGCGGAGCGTTCGACGGACTGGAGGACATCATCCTCAAGCGACAGAAGGGCAACACCATCGGGTTCCGCTCCGACCCGCAATCGCACAGCGAGCGCAAGAAGGATCTGCTCCGGCTCGTGATGCCCGAAGACCTGCTCAAGTACGGCTTGATCCCAGAGTTCATCGGCCGCCTGCCGGTTATCGCGTCGCTCGATAACCTGGATGAAGAGGCGCTTGTGCGCATCCTGGTTGAGCCGAGAAACTCGCTCGTGCGGCAGTTTCGCAAGCTATTCGAGATGGACGACGTCGAGCTCGAGTTCGACGAGGCCGCTCTGCGCGAAATCGCCTCCGAGGCGCTTCGTCGCGGCACCGGCGCCCGCGCCCTGCGAGCGATTATCGAATCCATCATGCTGGACGTAATGTACGAGGTCCCAAGTGATGGAAATGTTAAGAAAGTCACCATCCCAGCCGGTATAATCTCACAAGGCGCTAAGCCAACCCTGGTACCCAGAACGGAACAAAAGGCAAGCTAAGCGCCCGGAAGCGCTATGCCGGACTCGGTACGACGACACCTTACGGAACTCTTAGACGGCTTGAAAGAGCAGGTCATGGCCATGGGCCTTCATGTCGAGGACATGGTGGCTGACGCCGTCCGCTCCCTCATCGAACACGATGAGCGCCTGGCGGGAGACGTCATCGACCGCGACCGGCAAACGAACAGCTTTGAGATGCAGGTCTACGCCACTTGCGTTGATATTCTCGCCCGTGAGGCGCCAGTCGCCAAAGACCTGCGATTCGTCGTCTCCGCCATGACGACGGCAACCGAACTGGAACGAGTTGGCGACGACGCCGTCTCCATCGCCAAGAAAGCGCTCACCACCGAGGAACCAGTACCGCCCGAAGCCGTCGAGGCTCTTCGAGAGTTGTCGCAGATGTCGCGCTCCATGCTCGTCAACGTGCTGAAGGCGTTCGCAACCGGCGATGAACAGATGCTCGAACAAGTTATCGAATCCGACAGCGAGGTAGACCGAACGTGGAAGAGCATTCGGCGACGTATGCGCACCATCATGACGGAGCAGCCGGAGAAACTCCGCCACCTGGAGAAGGTCCTCAGCGCTTGCCATCACCTCGAGTACGTGGCCGACCACGCAGAGTCTATCGCAGAGCGCATCGAGTTCGTCCGCTCGGGAGACCTGGCGCGGTTCCTCGTGCGGGAGGACTGATCCGCCCCGTGGCGTGTATACTCTCGACACCATGAAGAAGGTTGGAGATCCCCGTTTTTCCCGCCGCGTGTTCCTGTGGTCCACGGTGTTCATCGTTTTCGCGGTCATCATCGCCATCCTTCTGCTCGGGTGGCTCGTGCTCTACGCGCTGAAGTACGACCGAAAAGAGGATGAATCACGCCGGCTCGGCGTGAACGGGTTCCTCGCGGCCGGTTTCGCTGCTGAGGTACATGGCGTCGAAGACCGCGTTCAGGATTAGCCCCTGCTCACCCGGAACCGGCGACGGTCCGCCCGTCTCGATGGCGCTGAGGAATGCCCGCACCTCCTCGGTGTACATGCTGTCAACTCTGGGAAGATTCCTCGGAGTCATGTCGAAGAGTTGGCGGTTCTCCTCCGTGTAGAACGTCAGGCTCGGCTCCCGCAGCAGGTCAACAGTCGCGCCCGACCGCGTCCCCATCAGTTCGCACCGCATCTGATCGTCGCCGATGTTCAGCATGAAACTGGATTCAAGCGTGACGACCGCCCCGTTCTCAAACCGAATGAATCCGACGGCTGCGTCCTCAACGGTGAACCTCTCCCGGTCGTAGTCGCCCCAGTGGTTCCACAGCGAGGAGTCCTTGCCCAACTTCTGCCACGCTTTCGCGCTCGCCGATATGGGTCGAGGGTAGCCCATCGTGAACAGAGTGAAGTCGAGGATGTGCACACCGATATCTATCAGCGGCCCGCCGCCTTGCTTCTCCTTGTCGATGAACACCCCCCAGGTCGGCACACCCCTACGGCGGAGCGCCATCGCTCGGGCGTAATAGATCTCTCCCATGCGCCCCGACTGAACGTACTCCCCGATGAACTTCCCGATCGAGGAGAAGCGATACTGAAGACCGATCTGCAGCACTGCGCCGCTCTCGCGCTGGGCGGCGAGAATCTCGCGGCACTCGTCGCCGCTCATCGCCATCGGCTTCTCGAGAAGCACGTGCTTCCCTGCTCTTAGCGCATCTATCGCGGGCTGCCTGTGGTCGCGGTTCGGGGTGGCGATGCTGACGGCGTGGATGTCTGGCAGCGCCAATAAGTCGTGATAATCGGCGAAGACGTGCTTAACGCCAAAGCGCTCCGCCGCTGCGTTCGCCCGCTGCTCATCAATGTCGGCAACGGCGACTATCTCGCACCGGTCGGCACAGGCAGCATAGCCCGGCATGTGGCACGCCTGGGCGATGCCTCCGGATCCGATGATGCCGATCCCGATCTTTGACATGGCTAGCCCATACCGCCCGCCACCGGAAGCTTCTTGACGACCGCAACTCTTCCGCTCACGTACGAGACGACGTTTCCTGCATCGGGGAACTGAATCGGGTCTTCCAGCAGCCAGGTGTTCTCCTTGTTTCGAATCTCATCTAACGACTTCCCAGCAAGGCCGTAATTATAGAGAAGCGGCCCTTTCCCGTCGTTTCGAACCCAAACCACTGCAAAGCCGGTCAGTTTATCACCAGCCCCCATCGAGTTCACCTTGTCGCCGTAGTGCTCTTCAAGCAGCTTCTTCAGGTCGAGCGCCGTCCGGGCATCAGGGAAAGTGCCGACCTCTTTGACGTATGCGAGCAGATAGCGCGTTGCGGCTTCGACTCGCTTCATCGCCGCTTCTGGACCAAGATCCGAGATCGGCTCTTGAAGTTGCTTCGTGTTGGGCGGAACGTAGACGTCCCTATTCTCCGATCCGCAACCACACAAGAGAAGGAGCGATGTGAGAACAAAAGCAAGGGTTTTCATGTGACACCACTGTCCGAAAGGATACCCTCCCTCACTAGCTCCCGTAGAGGAAATGCTTCGGCAGCGCCGGCCAGCCGTCATGACCTGACCCTTCGATGCTACTGGTAACAGCACGGCGGAATGAGCGAACCTGTCCGGGGTATACTTTTTGGCCATGCCAGTCTACGCTTACGAGTGCAGATTGTGCGGCTCGACCCTCGAAGTGGAGCAGCGCATGACCGACAAGCCGCTCTCCACGTGCCCCAAGTGCAAGAAGCCTAAGTCTCTGCTCCGGCTCATTCAGCCGGTGGCTGTTCACTTCCGGGGCTCAGGCTTTCATGTAACCGACTACTCTTCGCCGGCAAAGCCACCCGAGTCGAAGCCCCGAACCGAGGGCACCTGCACGGGTAACCCCGATTCTTGTGCCTGCTCCAAAGAGGACTAATCGCCAAGTAGTAAACTGCCCGGCGTGATGTCCGAACCCTTGGAGACGCCCCTCCACGCCGAGCACATCGCTCTCGGTGCAAGAATGGTCGAGTTCGCCGGCTGGGATATGCCGGTTCAGTACGAGGGCGTGATCAAAGAGTCAAAGGCGGTGCGGGAAGGCGCAGGCATGTTCGATGTGTCGCACATGGGGCGCACACGGCACCGCGGAGAGCAGGTCATTCCGTTCCTCGACAGCCTTACGTCGAACGACATCCTCAAGCTGGAGGACGGAGCCTCTCAGTATTCGCTGCTCTGCTACCCGCACGGTGGCGTGGTGGACGACATCATCGTGTACCGCATCCGCGAGCGCGAGTTCTTCGTGGTTATCAACGCCGCAAACCGAGACAAGGACCTCGAATGGATGGCGAAGCAGAACGACGGCTCGGTCGCCATCGAGGACGAGACGTTCGAATCCGCAATGATCGCCGTGCAGGGGCCGCGTGCCGTGGAGACGGTCGGGCGGCTGGCGTCCGCGCCCGTTGCAGACGTGCCACGGTTTCACTCAGCAACCTGCAAGGTGGCGGGCGCGAGCGCATTCTTGGGCCGAACCGGATACACCGGCGAGGACGGCTTCGAGATCATCGTCTCCGCCGACGACGCGCCGCGGGTCTGGCGGGTGCTGCTCGGTGAGGGCGTCGTTCCGTGCGGCCTCGCTGCCCGTGATGTGCTCCGCGTTGAGGCAGGCTTGCCGCTTTACGGCCACGAACTGACGGACGAAATCAACCCGATCGAAGCCGGATTAGGGTGGGTTTGCAAGAAGGATCGCCCCTTCATTGGAAGCGAGCCGATTGCGAAGATGCGCGCCGACGGCCCGCCGAGAAAACTCATGGGCATCCGAATGGAATCCCGCATCGTGCCGCGCGAAGGCTACGAGGTTCAGCGCGATGGACAACAGATTGGAGTCGTGTCGAGTGGCGTCTTCAGCCCAATGCTCGATTGCGGCATCGCCTTTGCGTTCCTCCGCTCCGACGCCGCGGCGGCTGATCAGCAATGCGAGGTACTCATCCGCGACAAGGCGCACCCCGCGATGGTAGTCTCGAAGCGGTTCTTGCAGAGCTGAGCGTGTCAGCCGAGCCGCGCGTCCTCGCTGAGGGCGCGGGCGATAACCCATTCGCATCGCTCGAGGAGGCGAGTCGCCGTCTCCGCGTCACACCGCCTTTGGCTCATCACGATTCTGACGGCGCGCTGGCGAAGCTTTTCACTCACCGGGGTCATATGCGTCATCGCGTCCCCCGTGATGCGTCCGCACATCGCCATTGCGCCGAGCGAGACGATGTTCAGGGCAATCTTCTGCGCCGTTCCCGCCTTCATTCGCGTCGAGCCGGCGAGGATCTCGGGCCCGGTGTCCAACACGACGGCGTGGTCTGCCAAATGTACGAGAGGCACGTTCGGATTGTTGGCGATGCCGACCGTGAAGATGTTCCTCTCACGAGCCAACTCGAGGGCAGCCAACACGTATGGCGTTGCGCCGCTCGCGGAGACGCCGATGACGAGATGCGGCGAGCGAGCCTGCGAAGGCTGCGCATCCGCATGAAGAGGCACGTCGCCAGGCCCGATGTTGCGAAGGACGTTGTCCAAGTCCCTGCGTCCTCGCTGTCGGTCGTCCTCGGCTCCCTCCGCCGAGCGCATGTAGGAGCCGCCCGCCAACAGCGCGACAAATCGCTCGGGCGCGACGCCGAACGTCGGCGGCATCTCTGCGGCATCCATCGCGGCGATTCTGCCGCTGGTTCCGGCGCCGACGTAGATGGTCGTCCCGCCTCGGTCGTAGCAGTTTGCGACCTCCTTGATGACGCGAATGAGTTGAGGCGCGGCGGTCTCAACCGCGCGTGCGGCAACTCGGCTCTCCTCGACAACGAGGTTCACCAAGTCTTCTGCGGAGAGCGACGTCAGGTCAACTCGCCGCGGATGTTGCTCCTCCGTTCTCATTCGATTAGCCTTCCTGCAAGTTTTGCCGCGCCCAGCACCGGCTCGGGCGGCTCGAAGTCCAACTCCACCGAGTCGGCATCCACCCAAAAGCGTACCTGCTCGGCGAAGGCGTGGCATAACACCGGGTGGCGCCACAGCCCGCCCTGGCAAGCCACAAACAGTTGCCGCCGCTCCAGAGGCAGCGCCTCTCGGACGTGAATGGCGAGCAGGTGCGCCAGCTTGCCGGCATGCACCTTCATCGCTTTCAGGGCATACACCGCCCCCACCTCCGCATCGCCCGCGAACGCCTTCAGTAGCGACGCAAGCCGTCGAGGAGCGTCGCTCGCCGCATACAGTCCGGCGACAACCTCGGTGCGCCTCGTCGCGCCGAACGCCTCCTGAACGGCCTCTCGCAGACTGCTCGACACGTCGTCCTCCGGCGAGTCTAAGTAGTGCAGCAGCGCCTCGCGCCCGTACTGGAACGCGCTCCCTTCATCCCCTAACAGGTAGCCCCTTCCTCCGGTGCGGTGGACCTGCCCGTCAGCCAAGCGGCTCACTACGACGCTGCCCGTGCCGGCAACAACGCAAACGTCGGCGCCGCTGCTCGCTTCAAGCGCCGCCTCGTAGTCGGGGACCACCGTCACCTTCCCTCGGGGGAATCGCTGCGCCAAGAGCCGACCGGCTGCGTCCCTTTGCCGGTCGTCCACCAAGCCCGCGAACGCCCCGCAGACGGCGTCCGCGTCCGGGCAACCCTCCAACGCTTGCTCGAGGGTCTCCGCCAGCGCTGCCTCGCTCACCCAACCGAGATTGGCAGCGCCGCCCTCGCCCGTCCAGACGGTCTTGCCATCTTCGAGCGCGAGGGCGCGGACGCTTGTCCCGCCGCAGTCAATGCCGACGACGTGGGGCATACTTCCATTATGCCCCCGCCGGGCGGCAAGTGCCATGACCGAGTCCGCTAGCCAGCCAACCGCCATCGCCGTGCTCGGCCCGACCGCATCGGGCAAGACGGCGCTCGCCGAGGCGTTGGCGGTCCATCTCGGGTGCCGCATCGTCAATGCGGACGTGTTCCAAATGTACCGTGGGCTTGACATCGGAACCGCCAAGCCCGAGCGCAGGGAGTTGTACGACCTCTTGGACATTCTTGAGCCGGTCGAGACGCTCACAGCGGGCAGGTTCGTGCACCTGGCGGCAGATCTGTGTGCAGCGGCGTACGAGCAGGGCCGCCACGTCATCGTGTGCGGAGGGACAGGGCTGTACGTCCGCGCCCTCTTTGAGGGCTACTCCCTAACTCCGCCACCCTCTTCCGACGAGCGCCGCCGATTGCGCGAGCGACTCCATCAGGTCGGCATTGAGCGATTCGCCCAAGAGTCCGGCGTGGACCTGGCATCGCTCAGCCAATCCGACCGCAGCAACCCGGTTCGAGTACTGCGGGCGGCAGAGCGGCTCGCCGTAGAAAAGCCCAGGGCGGGCGCGCCCACGCCGAATACGCCGCGATGGCACGCTACGCGGCTCAAGTTCGGCCTGCTCCCTACTCGTGAGTGGCTCCTCCCGCGAATACGACGCCGAACCGAGGAGATGCTCGCCCTCGGCTGGGAGGAAGAGGTCAGGCGGCTGCTGGACGCCGGGGTCTCCGAGGATTCGCCCGCATTCCGTGCCATCGGCTACCAGGAGGTCGCCGCGCTGCTCCGCGGAGAGGTGAGCCGAGAGGAGGCGACTGGTCGAATCGAAACCCAGACATGGCAGTATGCGAAGAGGCAGTTGACGTGGCTCCGCCGGGAGCCGAACCTCATCGAATTGACGCCCGTCGAAGACACAAACGCCCACGTGGAAGCCATTTGCGGGTATATTTCGTAGAGGAGGGGCAAATGGGGCGCCCAATCAACGTACAAGACATGTTTCTGAACCAAGTCCGGAAAGAGGGGATTCCGGTCACGGTCTACGTGATGGGCGGGGTGAAGATTGTGGGCATTGTGAGAGGGTTTGACTCGTTCACGATCCTGCTGGAGAGCCCCGGCAAGCCCCCCGAACTCGTGTACAAGCACGCGGTGTGCGCCATCCTGCCCCAGCGGCAGCCCTCGGAAGCGAGAGCGGCGGTCGAAGTGGAACGGGCTGTGTCACCGAAACGAGAGTGATGAGCCGCCTCGCCTTCACCAAGATGCACGGTTGCGGCAACGACTTCATCCTCGTGGATGCCTTCGAGACGCCGCCGCCGGCCGACGCCGCAACCCTTGCACGGCAGTTGAACGACCGTCACTTCGGAATCGGGGGCGACGGTCTCATCCTCGTGCTTCCGGGCGACCGGCTGCGCTTCAAAATGCGCATGTTCAACCCCGATGGCTCCGAAGCCGAGATGTGCGGAAACGGAATCCGGTGCTTCGCTCGCCTCGTCCACGAGCGCGGCTATGCCGACGGCGAGATCCCCGTGGAGACGGGTGCGGGCGACCTGACGCTTCTCATCGAGGAGGGCCTCGTGCGGGTGGACATGGGGGTTGCCCGACTGCTCAAAGGCGAGATTCCCATGACCGGGCCGCCGGAAGAGCCGGCACAACGCTTACAGCTTCGCATCGGCGAGAGAACCGTCGAAGCCACTGCAGTGAACATGGGCAACCCGCACTGCGTCATCCCGATGGAAGCCGTAGACGACATTCCGCTCGCAGAGTGGGGGCCACCTATCGAGGGCAACACGGCACTCTTTCCTGAGCGAACCAACGTGCATTTCGTGCAGGTGCTGACTCCGACGGAGATCAAGCAGCGGACCTGGGAGCGGGGCGCCGGCGCAACGTTGGCTTGCGGAACCGGCGCGTGCGCGAGCGCCGTCGCATGTCACAGTCTTGGGCTGACCGAGAGAGCGGTAACGGTTCACCTACCCGGAGGAGACCTTCGCATCGAGTTCGAGGAGTCGGGGCGCGTGTGGATGATCGGCCCCGCGGAGTACGTCTTCGAAGGTGTCTGGGAGGGTTAGGCGGCCTGCCCGGCGATGTCGTTCAGGTACTGAGCAAACCGGAAACGTGTCGTGCCGCAGTAGTCGAAGAACTCGATGCCGAACTGGCTGTCGCCCTCGCTTCGCGTTACGATGCCGGTGAAGCGAAACTCTTCGTGCCCTTCCGGAAGGAGCGTAACCGCCATCAGCGTACCGGGGACCACGGGCGCTTCCGACTGCACGAGACAGCCGACCATGCTGACGTCAATTGTTTGGCAGGCGAAGGCCTCGAAGGTGGGCTCTCCGGCACCGTCGGCGACCATCGTGAGGGTCGCGGGCAGGTTGACGCGGAAGCGAGGTGCCCGGCGACGGTCTACGCGGTTCCAGCTGACGTTCTCGACGTGGAGCACGAGACTCAAGCCGTAGCGACCGACTTCGCTGATGGCGCCTTCGGTGTGCTGGCTCTCTGAGCCGTTCTTGTAGACGAGCGAGACCCTGTCGCCGACCTTGACCGCTTTGCCCAGCGCCTCGGCAGGCGCCAGAATGACCAGCGGCTCGACCTGCTCGACCTTCACGGCGTGCGCCGTCGCGGACTCGTGGGAACTTAGGACCAGATAGAGCGTTTCACCGACGCTGAACATTGTATGCTTCTCCGGGGGGCGGTGGTGCTGCCCTCTATTCGGGATTGTCGGGACTCTCACCGGAATCTTTAGCGTTGCGGCGGCTCGCCATCGCCCGAAGGGCATAGGCGGATTCCTCAAGCCCGAGCCAGCGCGCCAGGTACAGATACACCCATATTCCTGCCAGGCCTCCGAAGACAACGCGTAGCGCGGACGCCAGGTTGTTCAGGACGCCGCGCCCGTCCGGTATCGCCAGGCCAACGCCCCAAGCGACCAGTGCCGCCCCGAAAGCGCATCCGCCACCGACCACCAGGAGGCGAAGGAGCCTCTTCCCCTCGACGCGCCCGAGCCGCACCCGCAGCCCTGCCACCATGCCGAACATCAGCACGATGGCAGAGATGGACGTTGCCAGCGGAAGCCCCCTGTAGCCCAACCCCACCGCGGGCTGCGTCAGCAGCCAACAGAGTACGAAGAAGAGGGCGGACACGACCGAGCCCAACACGACCGGCGTCAACGTATCGCGAATGGCGAAGTACGCCCTCATGAGCACAGGATGCGCGCACCAAGCGAACACGCCGATGCTGAAGAATCGCAGCCCGTCGGCGGTAAGGCGTGTGTGCTCTGGCGTGAACTTGCCGTACTCGTTCAGCACGCGCACGATGTCCTCGCTGAACACGAACATCGCCGCAGAGAGATAGAGCGTGATGAACACCACCGACCGAAGGCTCTTCCCCAATGCGGAGAGGAACTCATCCGTCTTGCTCAAGGCGTACAGCGTGCTCAATGTGGGAAACACGGCGATGGCGAACCCCTGACCGAAGATGCCCAGCGGGGCTTGCATCAAGCGGTTGCCCAACTCCAAGTCGTTGATGATGCCTTCGCCGAAGTGACTCGCAAACGCCCGCATCACGATGGCGTAGACCCCCGGCAGGCTTAAGCCAAGCACAACCGGAAGCATCAGCCGGAACACCGCAACTACGCCGGGATGCTTCAGGTCGAGGCACGCCCGAAAGCGCGCGCCGAACCGGTGCATCAACAGCAGAGGAACGACCAGGTTCCCGGCGAGTGCGCCCGCGAGCGCCCCCCATGCCAGGCCGAACACCGGGAGAGGCAGCAGCGGCGCGAGCGCCAACGCCCCAAGGATGATGCCTACGTTGTACAGGCTCGGGCTCAGACCCGGGACGAGGAAGTGGTTGCGTGCGTTCATCG
>JBBIIO010000045.1:0-14969 GCA_037446435.1 Armatimonadota bacterium | reverse complement strand
AGCGTCCCCGCGAGCAACGATTTCGGGGTTGCTGAGCGGTGGCGACGGCTCGCCGGAGGCTCGCCCTCCCTGGCTGGTCCGCGCCGGTTGCAGGGAGTGCGAGCGTCCCGCGAGCAACGATTTCGGGGTTGCTGTGCGGTGGTGATGGCTCGCCGGAGGCTCGCCCTCCCTGGCTGGTGCGCGATGGTTGCAGGGAGCGCGAGCGTCCCGCGAGCACCCACCGCTGCTCGGCGCCCGCCGCACCAAGCCACGCGCGTCGGTGCAGACCCATCCCCTCGCTCGAGAGGAAGCGGGACGGCTCCCGAGCTACGGCTCGATGCCGAGCGCGTCGAATGCCCTTGTGGGCAATGCCTGCGCGCTTGAGAGGAACTGCTCCCACGGGTCGGGCTGCACGAGGCGTTCCGCGAGGTTGCCGATGGCGAATCCGCCGCGCGCGGGCAAACCGTCCAACTCCTCCCATGAAACGGGCGTCGAAACCGGCGCGCCGCTCCGTGCGCGCGGGGAGTACGCGGCGACGCAGGTTGCGCCTCGACGGTTGCGGAGCGTGTCTATGTACACCTTCCCGATGCGCGAGTCTTTGGTTGCCTTCGTCGTGAACCGCTGCGGGGCGACCTCGGCGAACCGCCCAGCGACGCCCGCGGCAAAGCGGCCAACGGCGTCCCACCCGCGCTCCGGTTGCAGCGGGGCGACCACATGAAGCCCCTTGCCGCCGGTCGTCTTCACCCAGCACTCCACGCCCAACTCCTTGAGGAATGCTCGCAAGAGGTGTGCGCACTCGACCACTCTCTGCCATGCGACCTCGTGGCCGGGGTCGATGTCGAAAGTGAGCCGGTCAGGCTGGTCGAGGTCGGACGTCGTCGCCCCCCAGGGATGGAACTCGAGCACGTTAAGCTGGGCGAGTTGCACCATGCCTTCCGCTGCGGCGACGACGGGGAAGGCGCCCTTGTCCTCGCCATCCTCGACGATTTCGATTGTCTCGATGCCGCTCGGAACTTCCTTCAGATTGAGGTGCTTCTGATAGAACTGCTCCCCTTGCCAGCCGTCCGGGCAGCGAATTAGGGAGACCGGTCGGCTGAGCAGGTGCGGCGCCATGCGCTCCCACACGGAGAGGAGGTACTCAGCGAGTTTGCGCTTCGTTACGCCCGCTTCTGGCCAGAGCGTTCGGTCGGGGTTCGAAAGCCGCACCCCGGCGATCGTCGCGTCCTTGCCGGGGTTGTCAGGCGGGTTCGGGGGCGGGTCGTCAACCTTTCGCAAGGAGAGGAACGTCGGCTCTCGCAGGGTTCCATCCTCAGTCCATCGCGCGAAGCGCACTTTGGCGATGTATCGCGGCTCAATCCAGTGGACGCCCTTCGCGAGCGTCTCCTTCGAGGGGTTGAGCGCGGTCGGCGCGGCGGAGAGAATCTCTTGGAACTTCGCGTAGTAGTCGCTAAGTTGTTCGTCCGTCAAGCCGCTGCCGACTCGTCCGACGTATTCGATGTCCTCATCGTTGTAGCGCCCCAAGATGAGCGCACCGAAACCATGTCGGGTGCCTTCCGGGTCGGTGTAGCCGCAGACGACGAACTCCTGCACGTTTGAGCACTTCACCTTCAGCCAGTCAGGGGTGCGCTTCGAGGTGTACCTCCCATCGGCGCGCTTGCACACGATGCCCTCCAGCCCGAGGCGGCACACCTCGTCGAACATCGCTTGCGCAGAGCCGACGATGTGCTCGCTATAGCGAACGGACTCTTCGCGCCGTGCGCTCAGCGCGACTTCGAGCGCGCGCTTGCGGTCGCTGAGCGGCACCGCCCTGAGGTCGTAGCCGCCGAAGAAGGGTAGGTCGAACACGTAGTACACGACCCGACCGACCGAGCCTCCCGCGGCAGCAGTGTGAACCGCCGCGAAGTCGTGGGTTCCGTCGCGTCGAACAACGACCACCTCGCCGTCAAGGATGGCGTTTGAGAAGCCCAGCCGCTCGAGTGCGTCGGCGACGCGCTGAAAGCCGCGTGTGTAGTCGTTCCCCTTGCGCGAAATCAGGCGCGCCACGCCATCCTCGATGAACGCGAGGATGCGGAAGCCGTCGTACTTGATTTCATTGAAGAAGTTGTCGCCCTCCGGGGGCTTTGTCGCCAGGGCGGCGAGCTGCGGCGACAGTTCACGCGGTTGGCTGCTCTCGCGAGCTTGGGGGAAGCTCTCCACGAGTTCTCTTGCCCTGCGCATCGCTCCGCCCTGCACTCCCGCAGTAATCTCGTCCATCGTCCGACCCGTCAGCACGCTGACGGTGTGCTCCTCCAACACGTCCGGTTCACCGTCGTCGCGGGCGCGGTCGTCCTGTTCCTTGATCAGCAGCCAGTTTTTCGGGTTCTTCTTGATTTGAACGAGCGCCCACTTGCCCTTGAGCCGCTCGCCATAGAGATAGAACTTCAGGGAACCCTTCTCAAACATCTGTTCGACGTCGCCCGCCGGTTCCCAAGTCCCGAAGTCCCAGACCATGACGGTTCCTGCGCCGTACTCGCCCTCGGGAATCGTCCCCTCGAACGAGGCGTAGTCGAGCGGGTGGTCTTCGACATGGACGGCGAGGCGCTTGTCCTTTGGGTTCAGGCTCGGCCCCTTGGGCACTGCCCAACTTTTGAGCACTCCCGCCCACTCCAAGCGGAAGTCGTAGTGGAGGTGCGAGGCGGCATGCTGTTGCACGACGAAGCGGAGGGACGCGCCGGCGTCCACAGCGCCGCCCGCAGGTTCAGAGGTGCGCTCGAAGTTCCTCTTGCTTTGATACTCGGAGAGGTCGCCCGCCATCGGGTGCCTACTCGGAAGCGGCGCGCTTTTCGAGGCTCTTCTTCAGCAACTCCATCATGTCAATGACTTCGCCTTCGGACTGCACCGCGGCGGCCTGAGCGGGCGCCGCGATGCTGCCCGTGCGCACCTTCTCCTCAATCGAGGCGAGGAGTTGCTCGCGGAATCGGTCCTTATACTTTTCGGGCTGCCATTCGGCTGTCATCGCCTCGACCAGTTGCAGCCCCAGTTCGACCTCTCGCTCTGTGGCTTTCACTTCCTCGAGGTCTTCGCCCGGAAGGTCGAGCTCGGATGGTTGGCGCACCTCTTCGGGGAAGCGGAGCAACGTGACCATGAGCGCGTTCTCCACGGGAACGAGCGCGGCGAGGTATTCCTTTTGCCGCAACACCAAACGCGCAATTCCGGCCTTGCCCGCGCGTCGCAAGCTCTCTCGCAGGATGACGTACCCGCGCTTCGCAGCGGGGTCGGGGATCGCATAGTAGGGCTTCTCATAGTATAGACCGGAGATAGCGCGCGCGTCCACGAACTCTTCGATCTCCATCGAGCTGGAGGCGGAGGCGCGGATCTGATCCAACTCCTCCTCTTCAATGACGACGAACTGGTCTTTGCTGTATGGATACGCTTTGACGATCTCCTCGCTCGGTACCTCCTCGCCTGTAATCTCGTTCACCCGCTTGTAGCGAATGCGGGCGTTGTTGCGCCGATCCAACTGGTTGAACTTCACCTCCACCTCGCTCTTCTGCGCGGGAACGAGGCCGACGGGGATGGTGACCAACCCGAAAGAGATAGGACCTTTCCAAATGGCTCTTGCCATGCTGCCTCCAGTTTACTTGGCGTTACGAATCGTCGGCTTGCTGCGACTCGACCGCGAGCCGCAGTTTCTCCAGCAGGCGGTGCCCCGAGGCGAACACGTCGTGCAGGGAGTGGCTCGGGTCGGCGACCTCTTCCTCCGTAACCTCGGCAGTCGTGGTCAGCGCGCCCGAGCGGAAGTAGAAGCGCACGGACCCTGCCGCTGGGTAGGGCAGGTCATCCGGTACAGGCTCCGCCGCGGCGGTGTCGGCGCGCTGCGCCACGTCTACAAGGCCCTGCGCTGCTGCCCGGACGACCTCGTGGTCGCCCCCGCCGATGATCCCCCCGCCTGACGAGATGTACAGGCTCGCGGTTCCGTCCGCCATGCCGACGAGTGTGGCGGTCTCGCCACTCACCTCAATTTCCATCACGACCGCCCAAACCCCGGCGTCTTCCGGCACGCCCACTTCCGCGGGGGAGACCGTGAGCGCCAGCTCCCGGAGCCGGCGAATCATCTCTCGCGGGTCTACGTCTTGACTCTCCACGACGCGGCGCAGGCTACCCGCTATCGAACGATCCAGTTCACTCTGTCAATGTGGTACGACCAACCGACGACCGGGATGCCCCAGTCGTTGGCGGCGATGCGCGCCCGAACTTGCCGCGTTCCGGGCTGGATGAATCGGGTGGCGTTGGCGCTCACGTCGAGCATCAGGCGCTGGTCGTTGCTTCCGACGAAGCGGGTGTCGAGCACCACCCATCCCCCCGCCTGGAAGTCGTACAGCTCAACCGACTGACGGCAGGGAAGTCCTGTTGATCGCGACTCGACGGCGAGGGTGATCTCGGTTGCGCTCTGCGACGAGGCTTCCGTCCACGTCTCGATTGCCGCCGATGGAGCGGCGATCTCGAACGGCTTTACTGCGCGCACTTCAAGCGTCCGGTCGTCGCTGTCGTACATCTCGGTGATGGTGCCGAAGCCGGGCGCGCCCCCGGTGACGACGAAGCCGCGAGGCAGAAACGTGGGCAGCAACCCGGCGCGATCAACGAGCAGGCCCATCGCGCCACGGGTCACCTTGACCGCGTACTCATAGTCAATGTTGGAGCCGTGCCATCAAGAAGGCTGGAACGAGCCTCCAAAGCCGAAGGTACGCTCCGAGACCGCGGCACCGCGGGTGGGGCGGCTTCGACGTCAGACTTTGGTAACCCTGTAGTACGGCTTCTTCGCTTCCCAGCCCTGCGGGAATAGGTTCTGCGCGTCCTCGTCCGGCACGCTTGGCAGGATGATGACGTTGTCGCCGGGTTTCCAGTCCGCAGGCGTCGCGACCTTCTTGCTGTCGGTCAGTTGCAGCGAGTCCACGACGCGCAGGATCTCATGGAAGTTGCGGCCCGTGGCAGCCGGATAGGTGAGCGTCAGGCGAAGCCTCTTCTGCGGGTCAATGATGAAGACCGACCGCACGGTAAACGTGTCGTCGGCGTTCGGGTGAATCATGCCGTATAGGGTCGCGACTTTGCGATCGTAATCAGCGATGATCGGGAAGTTGATCTTCGTGCCTTCCACTTCCTCGATGTCGCTGATCCAACCGCGGTGGCTCTCGAGCGGGTCCACGCTCAGGCCGATGACTTTCACGCGGCGCTTGTCAAACTCGTGCTTGAGCTTTGCGATCTGCCCAAGCTCAGTGGTGCAGACGGGCGTGAAGTCCTTGGGGTGCGAGAAGAGAATCGCCCAATGGCCATCAATGTAATTGTAGAAGTTGATGGTGCCCTCAGTTGATTCCTGTGTGAAGTTGGGAACGGGGTCCCCGAGTTGTAGTGCCATGGTTCTTTTCCTCCGTTAATGCAATGGGCTTAGGAAGCGATTTTACCTGCAAATCCCCACAGGTATGCCTCGTCGGCGCGAACGCGGACCAGATCGCCGGGCTGGGCGTCGCCCTCAAAATGGATCGTCTTGCCTTGTGGGGTAAGGCCCTTGAGGAGCCTCATAGTGCCCTGCTGCCTTTCGGCGTCCCCCTCAACAAGTACTTCGAAGACGCTCCCGACCTGTGAAGCGTTGATTTCGCAAGTTATAGCATTTTGCAGGGCGATCAATTCGATGAGCCTTCGTCGCTTCACCTCTTTGGGAATTTGATCTTCGCGCTCGGCTGCCTTCGTTCCGGGCCTCGGTGAGTAGGCGAACATAAACGCCGAGTCGAAACGCAACTCCTCGACGAGCCGCAGCGTGCCTCGAAACTCTTCTTCCGTCTCCCCAGGAAAGCCGACGATGATGTCGGTCGTGATTGCTATTCCCGGAACCTCCTCGCGAAGCAGCCAGTAAACGTCACGGAACTGATCAACTGTGTACAGCCGGCGCATCTCGCGCAGAACCTTGTCGTTTCCCGATTGCAGAGGCAGATGCACGTGGGGGATCACCTTGGGGCACTCGCGATGTGCGCGGATGAGGTCGTCGTTGTAATCCCGTGGATAGGGCGACGTGTACCGAATCCGCTCAATCCCTGGAATCCTGGCCATCTGCCACAGAAGGTGCGCGAACGGAACTTTGCCCTCCAGGAGGTTCTTGCCGTAGGAGTTCACGGTCTGGCCCAGGAGCGTAACCTCCTTGGTTCCGCGCTCAGCAAGCGCACGAACTTCCTCCAGGATGTCCTCGGTAGGGCGGCTCCGCTCTCGCCCGCGCGTTGTCGGCACGATACAGAACGTGCAGAACTTGTCGCAGCCGTACTGGATCGGCACGAACGCCTTCACCTTTCGGAGGGTTGTGTCCCCGCCCAAGTGGCGCTGCGGAACATCCGTAACGACGGCGCCCTTCCTCGGAGGCAGGTCCATCCGCAGCAGGAAGCGCCGCTTCTGTCGAGCCTCCTGCACCAGCGCCGGAATCTGAGCGACCTGCGCTGTGCCGACGATGAAGTCCACTTGGGGGCAGCGGCGACGAATCTCGTCGTGCCGCAGTTGCGCCATGCAGCCGCAGACGCCGATGACCAGGTCGGGGCGTCGCTCCTTCAGCTTCCGAAGTTCGCCAAGGTAGGAGAACGCCTTGTCCTCCGGCTTCTTGCGCACGGAGCAGGTGTTCAAGAGGATGACGCCGGCATCCTCGTCCGACTCGGCGCGGCGCAGACCGAGGTCTTCGAGGTGTCGCTCCATCTGCTCGCTGTCCTCGACGTTCATCTGGCAGCCCCACGTGACGACGCGGTAACCGTCGGGGAGCGTTCCGCGGTGCGCCTCGGCTGTCGGAGCGGGGTGTGTGCTGGCCACTTGAGTCTAAGTCTTGTTGCTAATCTTGAACGGTTGGTCGGGCAGGTCCTCAATCGGCAGGCGCACAAGAGAGAGGCGCGTGCCCGCTGGCTTCACGACCCAATGGGGCGGCCAACCGGGCGCGATGACCCAATCCGTGATCTGCCTCCTGTTGATGATGAGGCCCGGGTCTCTCGGCTTCTCAGCGTAGGTCGGGCCCACGACGTACGCCCAGCGGTGGTCGGTCTTGTCAACCGTGTTGGTGCGGATAATCTGGTACTTCGGCGGAAGCTTGCTCTGGATGCGCCGCAGCACGACGTTGTAGTCCTGCTCCGCTATGCGGAGGCAGGCGCGCATCCGGGCGTTCGGGCGCGGCTTCGTTGCTTGGTTCTGGGCTGAACTGCTCATAATCTTGGGTGAGCCGCCGACAGTTTGGCAGGCTCGGCACGTCCATACAGTATACTCGATAGAAAGGAAGGTAGGAAGCAATGGCCACTTCAGCACCAGGATTGACGACGACGAAGGCACCGTTCATTGAGCAGGCCAAGGCTCGTGGAGAGGTGTACATCGAGCAGCCGTACGACCTGTACAGCGAGGAGAACCAAGAGACCTGGCGGCGGCTGTACGCTCGGATTAGGCCGCGCTGGGAGAAGTACGCGCACCCGAAGTTCTTAGAGGGCGTTCAGAACCTCGCCTTGAACCCCGACCGCATCCCGCGCCTCGAAGAGATCAACCAGTTCCTCGAGCCGCTCACGCGCTTCAGGGCGAAGGCGGTGAGCGGATACGTGCCCGCGTATGTCTTCTTCGATTGCATCCGCCAGAGAGACTTTCCTACCACGATCACGATCCGCGACGGCGCGAAACTCGACTACTTGCCCGAGCCGGACATCTTTCATGACGTCGCCGGCCACGTGCCGATGCACACCGACCCTCAATTCGCCGACGTGCTGGTGCGGTTCGGCGAGACCGCCCGCTCCGCCGCTCTCATGGTCGGCGACATCAAGGACGAGCAGAAGCGACTGCACACCGTCGAGTCCATCATCAAGGCGATGGCGCGCTTCTTCTGGTTCACGATTGAGTTCGGATTAATGCGCCGGTCCGGGAACGCAAATGAGTTGTGTGTCTATGGCAGCGGCCTGCTCAGTTCGTATGGTGAGATCGAGCACTGCATCGAATCGCCGGACGTTCAACGATATCCGTTCCAGTTGGAGTGGGTCGTCAATCAGTACTTCGAGATTGACCACTACCAGCCGCTGCTGTTCATCGTGGACTCGTTCGACCACCTCTTCGGCGAGGTGGAGCGCTTGGAGCAGTGGATTCACGAGGGCAAGTGCTCGAACGTCTCGCCCGGAGAGCCGCTGGTGAACGAAGAGGACCTAAAATCGTTCCTGGAGGGCTCTTCAAGCGGGTGATGCCCCGCAGATCTACCCGTCGTTTTCTACTTGTTTTGCCCTCGACTCGCCTGCAGCGGAACCGGTGGCACGCCGATTATCCAAACCGTATGAGGCGAAGAGGGTTCACGCTCATCGAGCTGCTCGTCAACATGGCGATCATCGCGATTCTGATGGCGCTGCTCTTTCCCGTGTTCGTCTCGGCGCGTAACCGCGTCATCGGCTTCACGTCAATGAGCAATCTGCGCCAGATCGGCATGGCAATGAACGCGTACCTTGACGAGGCAGACAACCACTTCCCGACCCCCTACTGGGCAGGGCCCGGCGACCAGATGGACGAGAACGAGGACGGCATCGTCGAGTGGTACGAGCAGTTGGGTCTCTACATCAGCGACCACCGCATCTTCCGATCGAGAGGGGATGGCAGCGACCCCTGGCGCATGCCTTGCAGCTACGCCGACAACAGCTGGTTCGACTACTTCGTCCACCTCTCCAGCATCCCCGAACCCGCCAACGCGATATACGTTACGGAGCGACAGACGCAGTATGAACGCTACTTCGTCGAGTGGTGGCAATGGCAAGCGCAGTGGCCGCCCGATCCGACGAACCCGCCCGTGGAACAAGCCAAGAAGGAGATCGCACACGACCGGTACAACGGCGCGAACAACTACCTCTTCGCCGATGGCAGGGTGGCGTTCCTTCGGTTCACGCAAACGTGGGCGCCAAGGGTGCTGTGGTACCCCGAATCCGCCTACGACGAGCTAACCAGGGAAGAGGAGTGAGTTAGTGGTACGAGTCGTCGCCGTGCATCAACTGCACCATGCCGACCTGGCCGAGGTGATAAGTCAGGTTCCAGTAGTGGTCGAACAGCAACTGCAGTAGCGTGAACTCCTTTCCCCACGGCATCATCACTCGCGCGCTGCCATCGCCCACCTCCGCCTCGCGCATAGCGGCGTAGAGTCGCTCGCTGTTCTGGCGGCACAGCGCTTCGCACTCGTCGAGCGTGCGGCACGCCTTCGCGGGCGCCCAGAACGCCGCTACTCGGTCCTCCGGCATCGGTTGGCTCGGTCGTTCGCGGAGGTGCGGCTCAAGCATCGCCGGAAGCCCCGCGCACTCCCGCAGCATGCTCATCACGGTGCGCGCGTTACCGCCGGGCTGAAACTCCATCCACTCCTCGGGCATCGAGCGGGCGTACCGGAACAGGTCGTCCACAGCCTCCTGTGTCGCTTGAATGAGGCCCTCGAGCAAGTCCATAAGCGCCTTTCTACCCTCGGCGACGGCGCGACAGCCGCCGCAACGTGTATAACAGCGTCGTGAACCGTCTCGTTCCGCTCTGCCTGCTTCTGCCGCTCTTCGGGGCTTGCGGCACGAAGGAGGCGTCCCTCGAGCCAGAACTCTACACGCCGGAACCGGTTGCCGACGCGGAAGGGGCGTACACGCTGCGCCTCAAACTCCGTGAAGGCGACACGCTGGTGTACGAACTTCACTCGCTGGACACCACGAGAAAGGCGGTCGTACCGGGCTCGAGTGAGGAGGAAGGGACCGTTACGGTTGAGATGTCCGTCCGCTTCGTGGATCGCGTTACCGAGGTGGCAAACGGCGTGTATACCATCGAGCGAACCTATGAATCGCCCGTCTACCGGGTTACCGCCGCGGGTGCGTACGAAGGACAGGAGGAGAGAATCGAGAGCATGCGCCGCGAGAACCTTCCCAAGAAGCAAACCTTGCGGTTCGACGACCGCTATCGCTCCATCGGCGGGGACACAGCAGCCACCGGCGTTCTCCCCGAAGACGCGGTCAGGGAAGGAGACACCTGGACGACGGAGATACAGAACGTTTCGAACCCGCGCGACCCCGCATCGCAGTTCAACGACATGCTTCCAAAGGTGGTGCACACCGTCGGGAAGGTGGAGAAACTCGGGAAGTGGAGAACGATCCAAGTTGAGTCGCGACCAGAAGATTCTTCCGTGTTGGAGGTCGAGCAGCCGGGCGTGGTTTGGTACGACCTTGAAACGGGAGTGATGGTGCAGGCTCACTTTACCGTGAACGCCCGGGGGCAGAACACTTCTGCGCGAAGCGAGCTGAAGCTCATCGAATTCCGCCGTGGCGGCGGGAAATAGACTTCAGGGGCAGGGCGCGGTGAACGAACGGCTCCTCGCACCCCCTCCCCGCCTGCGGGGAGGGCTGGGGTGGGGTTCGACCGGATCATGCCCCGGATTCTTCGCTTTCAGAGGGAGGGCGAGCGTCCCCGCGAGCCTGTTCCTGCGTGCAAACCTGCGGGTTCTCAGTCGCGGCACCAGGAACCGTGACATAGACTGGCACGGCACGCCGGGGCTGGGCGGCAACAACGCCATACGTGTAGACGTCGTAAAATGCCCGGCTGGCTCGCTGCCCCACCGAAGGAAGGCTGCGGCATGCCGGTTCCAACGGTCCGGTCGCCGAAGAAGATATCCAGGTCCACATTGAAACTCTGGGGCCCCCTAGCAGGCTGTCCCAGCCAGGCTCGCGGCTGCTACGAGTCCTCCTGCCAGAATTCTCTTTATTGTCTACTGCTCCTTCTTTCCCATCAGTGTATCCGATTCGACGCCGAAGCGCACCCCCTCCCGCCTGCGGGGAGGGCTGGGGTGGGGTTCGACCGGATCATGCCCCGGATTCTTCGCTTTCAGAGGGAGGGCGAGCGTCCCCGCGAGCCGTCTCCCGCGGTGCGATCACTCCTGCATCGAGGGATGTTCGCGAGGAACCCTCACGCCCCGGAAGAGCCTACGCGTCCGCCGCCAGCCAAGCCTCCAGCAGCGCGGCGGCGCGCGAGTCTGCGCCGGGCGCACGGCTTAGACCGTTGCGGAACTCCAGCCCCATCTTCGGTAAAACGTCATCCAGGGGCAGCGGCTCGGGCGTCATAACACACCGATCGTAGATGTCGCCCACGCTCGCGCCGCCGTATTGCACACACAGTTCGCGAATTCTGCCTTCAGCGAACCCGGGCTTGCCGCCGCCTGTTTCTTTGTACAGCGCGAGCAGCACGTCATCCAGCGAGCGTGCGCCGTCGGTCGCGCCCCGAATGGCAAGGTCGAGGAGTACGCCGACCGCCTTTCCGCCGGTGTAATAGTTCACCCGGTATCCGGACGAGTTGTTCGCTTCCCAAACGCGGCGCGAGGACTCGTCGAGCGACACGCTGCGCGCGCGGCGAGCCATGTTCAGCGCGCGTCCGACCTCGTCGAGGAACTCATCCGGCGTAACGATGCCCGCGCGGAGGAGCAGCACCTCGGCGTAGTAATCCGTTACCCCTTCCAGCCACCACAACGAGCCGGTGATCGCGGGCTTTGTGTAGTCGAAAGGGCCCAGGGGCTTCGGGCGAATTCGCTTCACATTGTAAAGGTGAAAGAACTCGTGCGCGAGAAAGCCCGCCATCGCCCTGGGAGGTGCGCCGGATGGGATAGCGAGTCGCGCGCTGTTCATGTGCTCCAGCCCTCCGCCGGGCCCATTGAAGTCAATCAGAAACAGGTACCGCTCATAAGGCAACTCGCCCATCAGCCGGAAGGCGGCACCGACGATGCGCGAGCAAAGCGCGCCGTACTCAGCGAGGTTACTTGGAACGCTCCTGCCGAAACCCACAACCGCATGCGGCTTGCCACTGACCACGAACGAGTGCACGCGAAGGTCCGGTCCCATCACCAGGGGCGCGTCAATGAGCGAGTCGTAGTCGGGCGCGGTGAACCTGAAGTACCTGCTGTCCGCCTCGGGCAGACGGCGCAGCGCGACTTCGACCTTCGAGTCCGCGGTCAGCGCCCGCACTCGCAGGGTGTGCTCCTCGCTCGCGTGGCCATCGAACCATCCGAGCACCGCGGGCCACTGCGCGAACATCTCGCGCGAGGTAACCCGCAGGTTCTCACTGAAGATGCCGCTGCTGACACGGGCGACGACGTATCGAACCTCGTCCGCGCCCTCGGCCACGCGCCAGAGGTTCGGGTCGCGAAGATCTTTCTCCGAAGGCACCGCGACGCCGCCACGAAAGAACCGAACGTCCGCCAGGTCCGTGCCGAAGTTCACAATGCGATAGTCCCCCGGCGCCCAAGCGGGCATGCGAAACTGAATGGATGGGCGCGCGATGGAGACAGTAACCTCGACTCCGTTCTGCTGCGGCAGAGGATCGACTGTGTACGTTGCTCCCCAAGCCGTCGTGGCTATCGCGAAGAGCAGGCACGGAAGCAATGCGCGAAGGCGTATCATCCCGAACATTCTGACGCCTTGCGCGGCAGCAGCGCTCCAAGCCTACAGGCGGAGGTTGGCATCGGATAGAATGCCGACGACAAACCCACGTGTGGAGGTGCATCATGGCGCCGCAAAAAGAACCCGAAGGAGAACTTTGTCAACTATCCTCCGGCTCCCGAGCGCCGTTTTGACCTGTGAGATTTAACGGTGCATACCGTAAAAATAAGGGATGCGGAAACTTTCGCGTCCGCCGAACGTACAGTAAGGATGATGGGACTCACGACGTTCGTTGCCGTTTTCGCCGTGGGTGCTGCTGCGCCCACGTTCTCTGACGCAGTCCAAACCGCCTTGCGGGACGTTTCGTTCACCGTTGACGTGCAGACCGCCAACCGGGCTGAACTACGCAAGATCAACAAGGATTTCGCCGCAGGCTATGAGGCGGACATGGTCGAGGTGCAGTACAAGGACCCGCTGAAGATTCGCCTCACCTCACACATCAATCGCGAGCGCTACATCTACATCGTGAACGAGGGGTCCAAGTCGTTCTCGGTGCCCCGCCTCGGTGTTCGCCAAACGAATGAGGACGTTCGCAAGGAGCCGGGCAAGTGGCAGACGCTGCTCGACTTCGGCGTCATCACCTCGGGTATGCAGCGCTCGTTCGTGAAGGGAAGTTTCGTTCGCACCGACCGCGACGGCGAGCATGTATTCGACGTGAACTACCAATACAGCGGCGACACGACGCGGTTCCGCGTCTGGGTTGATCCAACGAAGAAGTTCGTCACAAAGAGAATGTGGTACAACCAGAAGGGTGTTCTCGTTGCAACCTTCCTGTATGACAACCCGGTCCAAAGCAACGGCGTCTGGTTCCCGACTCGCCTGACGGTTCAGAACGCCGAGGGGAAGACAGCCGGCGTCAGCGCCTTCAAGAACGTCAAGGTCAACGCCGGAATTGCCGATTCGGTGTTCAGGCTCTAACGCATCAGGCGCGTGAGCGCATCAGACAACGCGCCCGAGGCGGTCTCCACAAGAGGAATCGTCTCGGTGTAGCGCATACGCGTCGGACCGATGACGGCGATCGTCCCCGCCTCCTCGCCCGCGGCATAGAAGCGACTCGCAACCACGGCGAGGCGTTGCAAGACCTCATGGGGGTTCTCCCGCCCGATTCGAACCAGCGCGGTCGGCCGCGCGGCGACGGCGCGCTCTTGACCTTCAGCCGTGCGCTCGATGAGCGCAGCAAGTACGGCAGGGTCGTCCATGATTTGGACCAGCCCCGTCAGCAGTTCGTAGTCGCGTTGGAATTCTGGGTGAGCGAGCAGCATCGCGGCACCTTCGGCGAACGCGCGGCCGGCGGTCGAGGTTCTGGCGACGGCGCGCAACTCCTGCCATGACTCTTGAGCCAGCCTTGCTGCTGCACCCGATAGGTGACCGACGTCCAGCGCCGCGGAGCGACCAATCTGATAGAGGCTGCGACCCTCGCAAGCCTGATTCAGCAGCGTTGCGACGGAGTGCAGTTCGCGCAGTGTAACGTCGGGCGACGCGGACACGATGCGGTTCTCAATCGCGCCGCTGCTGAGGACGAGGATGAGCAGCGCGCGCTCGGGCGAGAGGCTCGTGAGGGAGACCTGCTTCACCGTCAGCGATCTCTCTCCCGCCGTCACCGCGACCGAGACGTACTGCGTCAGACGGGCGAGGCAGCGACAAGTCTCGCGGAGCAACTCGCCAAGTTCCGCCTGAAGCCGCGAGAGGCTCTTCACGATGCGCGCCTTCTCCGGGCGGACCTGGGGCTTTGCCAGCCTGTCCACGAAGAAGCGATAGCCGGTGTCGGACGGGATGCGGCCCGCCGACGTGTGCGGTTGCTCCAGGTAGCCGCGCTCGGACATCTCCGCCATTTCATTGCGAACGGTTGCGGGCCCGATGCCGAGCCGGTACCTCCGCGCGACGATTTTGCTGCCGACCGGCTCCGCCGAGTTCACGTACTCAATGACGACTGCGCGAAGAATCTGCTGCTTGCGCTGAGTGAGATCGCCCTCGGGGTGTTGCGAGTTCATGGCGGGTCGCACAGTGTACCCAAGAGATGCCCTTTACCGCACGACGCCCCAACGGTTGAGAGGGAAAAACACCACCCACGCACGCCCGACGATTTCCTGTCGGTTCACAAGCCCCCAGTGGCGGCTGTCCATCGAGTTGTTCCTGTTGTCCCCAAGCGCGAAGTAGGTGCTCGACGGCAGCGGCTCCGCAGGCAGATCCCAAACCCTGAACAGGTCCTTCGGCGGAACCGTCTCCAGGTACATCGTTCCGCTCGGGAACTGACCGAACCGGTCTCGGAGAATCGGAAGCAGCTTGCCGTTGTAGTTCACGAGTTTGAAATCGCCGAAGTCCCTCTCAGCAATGTACGGCTCGTGAAGCGGCACGCCGTTTCGATACAGGATTCCGGCAACGACCTCCACCACGTCTCCCGGCGCTGCGATGAGCCGCTTCACGTACAGCCCTGCTGGGCCTCCCGCCACCGTCGAAGCTTCAGTCGGCGCGCGGAATACTGCGATCTCGCCCGCTCGTGGCTCGCGGAACCGATACGAGGCCTTGTCCACAAGG
>JBBIIO010000044.1:0-15155 GCA_037446435.1 Armatimonadota bacterium | reverse complement strand
GCTCTATCTCCGAACGCAGCTGCTCTGCAGCCGCGCGAGCCGCCACCACCACCTCCGGCTTCGCCCTCTCCACAAACATCGGGTTTGACAGTCGCTTCATCATCTCATCCAACTCCTTCCCCCTCTTCTCAAGTTGCGCGGACAAGCGCTTGATTTCGGCCTCCACGTCCATCAGCCCTTCAATCGGCAGGTGGAGGTCAACCCCAACCGCGACTGCCGAAACGTGAGGCGTCGTGGGTGCGCCCGCCTCGATACTCTCGAACCGGGCGAGCGAAGCAACGAGGTCCGCAGACGACTCGGCAAGCCCCTGCGCATACAGCGCGGGCAGCGTCTCCTTCGGGCTAATGCCGAACTCCTGCCGCAGGTTCCGCGCCGCCCTGACAAGCTCCTGCAGCATCCCAAACGTCTCCCGCGCCTCGGCGTCCTGCCATGCCGGCTCCGGCGAGGGCCAGTCGGCGTAAACCAAATGCGAATCCTGCGAGACGCCCGGCAGCCGGTGCCAGACCTCTTCCGTGATGTGCGGCATGAACGGCTGCATCAGGCGGCAGCATCGCTCGAGGCACGTCGCAAGCACCCACCGCGGAACGTCCCCCTCCGCGCCGTCCAGCCGTCTCTTGCACGCCTCGATGTACCAGTCGCAGAACTCCGACCAGAAGAACTCGTACAGCCGCTTCGTCGCGTCCATCATGTGATAGCGGCTCAGGGCGTCGCCGACCGCTTCGATCGTCTCGTTCAGGCGGTCGAGGATCCAGCGGTCCTCGATCTCGAGCGCCGACCGAGGCGGCTCTTCGAGCTGCTTGTCGCCGATGTGCATCAGCGCGAAGCGCGCGGCGTTCCAAATTTTGTTGCAAAAGTTCCGCGCCTCCTGGATCGGCCCCTCGCCGAATCGGATCTCTTGGTTCATCCCCGTCTGTACCAGAAGGCTGAACCGCATCGCGTCCGCGCCGAAGCGGTTGATGTACTCGAGAGGGTCAACGCCCGTGCCGAGAGACTTGCTCATCCGCTTGCCGTCCTCTGCGAGCACGGTTGCGTACACGTACACGTCGCGGAACGGAATCTCCTTCATCTGATCCAAGCCGTCCATCACCATCCGCGCCACCCAAAGGTAGATGATGTCGCGCGCCGTAACGAGCACGTCGGTGGGATAGTAGCGGCGGAGGTCCTCCGTTTCGTCGGGCCAGCCGAGCGTCGCAAACGGCCAGAGCGCCGAAGAGAACCAAGTGTCGAGCACGTCGGGGTCTTGGGTAACGTCCGCCCCTCCCGCCTTCTCTCGCGCCTCGGCTTCGTTCATCGCCGGAATCGCGATGCCGTCCTCGGTGTAGTAAACCGGGATGCGGTGCCCCCACCACAGCTGCCGGCTCAGGCACCAATCGCGGATGTTCTCCATCCAGTCGAGATACACGTCCGCGTAGCGTGACGGCGTGAATCGAATCCGCCCCTCCTTCACCGCCTGGATCGCAGGCTCGGCGAGCGGCTTCATCGAGCAGAACCACTGCTCGCTCAGCAGAGGCTCGATCACCTCCCCGCTGCGATCCGCGATTTTCAACGCGACCTCGTGTTCTTCAACGCGTTCCAGCAAACCTTCGGCTTCGAGGTCTGCGACGATGCGCTTTCGCGCCTCGAATCGGTGCAAGCCGTGATACGGCGTGTTCGGCGCGACGACGCGCGCGTCCTCGTCAATGCAGGTCGGCACCTGGTCGGGGGCGTTGAAGTCCAGCCCCATGCGCACGCCGACCTCGAAGTCGTTCGCGTCATGCGCGGGCGTAATCTTCACCGCGCCGGTGCCGAACTCCGGGTCGGGATACTCGTCTTCGATGACCGGGATCGTCCGCCCCGTCAACGGCAGATGCACGCGCTTGCCCGCCATGCCGCGATACCGCTTGTCTCTCGGGTGTACGGCAACCGCGACATCGGCGAGCATTGTCTCAGGTCTTGTCGTCGCGACTACCAGATAACCGTTGCCGTCTGCAAAAGGATATCGGATGTGATACAGCTTCCCTTGTCGAACCTCGTCGCTTACCTCGATGTCGCTGACGCTGGTGCGCAGGCCGGGGTCCCAGTTGATGACGCGCTTGCCACGATAGATGAGGCCGCGATCGTACCAATCGAGGAACACGCGCAGCACCGCGTCGTGATAGTGCGGATCCATCGTGAAGCGCTCCCGCGACCAGTCGAAAGCGAAGCCGAGGCGCTTGAACTGTTTGAGGATCATCCCGCCCGACTCCTCCTTCCACTTCCAAACGCGCTCGACGAATCCCTCTCGTCCGAGCTCGTGCCGCGTCAGCCCCTCCTGTCGCAGTTGCGATTCAACGACCTTCTGCGTGGCGATGCCCGCGTGGTCGGTGCCGGGGAGGATGAGCGTCTCGAATCCCTGCATCCGTTTCCACCTACCCAACACGTCCTGGATGGTGTAGCAAAGCGCGTGCCCCATGTGCAGGCTGCCGGTTACGTTAGGCGGGGGGATGGTGATACAGTATCGTCGCTCGCTCGGTCGGTGCTCCGGCTGGAAGAGGCCAGCGTCCTGCCACCGTTGATACCAGCGCTCCTCGACCTCGGTTGGGTCGTACCTTGTGCTCAGCGTAGGCTCGTTCATCGTCGTCCTTTCCTGTCTCGAAAGTGACGCCGATTGTACCTCTTCGGCGCGATTCGTCGAAATGTCCGACGGCTCCGACCCGTCCGCCCTGTCCGACCGCCCCCGCCCCGCGTAGCGCGTGCCGCTACCCACTCGGGACCTGCCGGCCTTCACCGAACAGCCGGCGGATGATCTCGTCTATGCCCAACTCCTCGACCGTCAAGTCTTCCACCGGCTGCTCCGCGAGGATTCGCGCAGCGACCGAGGTGACCTGCCCGCGCTCCACCTCCAACACTACCTGGTATTCTGTACAGGTTAGTACATCACCGTACCGGCGGAGGTCGGCCTCCTGTACAGGCTGGTTCAGCACAAGTTTCAACACCTTCGTCGCGCTGAATCGGCGCACCAACTCGCCCAACGAGCCGTCGAACACCAACCGACCGCGGTCAATCACCACAACGCGGTCGCACACCTCCGCAACGTCCTGCATATAGTGGCTCGTGAGCAAGAGGGTCGCGCCGCTCTGCTCGTTGTACTCTCGCAGGAACTCCCTGATGCGCTTCTGCGAGACCACGTCGAGGCCCAGCGTCGGCTCGTCCAGGAACACCAGGCTCGGGTCGTGGAGCAGCGCGGCGACCAACTCGCACTTCATCCGCTCTCCCAGGCTCAACCGCCGCACCTGCGTGTTCACCTTCTCGGAAAGGTCAAGCGCCTCGATCAGGCCGTCCACGCGGTGGCGGAACTCGGCGTCCGGCACGTCGTACACCTCCTTCAGTACGAGGAAGCCATCCCACGCCGGCAGGTCCCACCAGAGTTGCATCTTGTTGCCCATCACCAATGCGATTCGCTTCAGCATAGCGGGTTTGCGGTCGGTGGGATTGAAGCCGAGCACGGTCGCCCCGCCCGAGGTCGGGTACAGGATTCCGCTGAGCATCTTCAGCGTCGTGGTCTTGCCCGCGCCGTTCGGTCCCAGGAAGCCGACCCTCTCGCCGGGGGAGATTTCAAAGGTCACGCCGTCCACCGCCGTGATGTCCCGGTAGCGCCTTTTGAAGAGGGAGCGAAACGCGCCGAGCACCCCCGGCGGCTTCTGCACGACCCGGAAGCGCTTCGTTAGGTCTCGCACCTGCACGATCTGCTCCACGCCGCGGCAGGATACCGCCCCTTCAGTGTAACCTGCGCCCGTGCCGAGCAAGACGGAGTGGATTTGGCTGAACGAGGCGAGTCGCCGGGATTGGAACCAATGGGTAGAGTTCCGGCGCACCATCGCGGGCGGCTCAGCCAGCCGCGTCGTCCTCAGAATCACCGCGGACACCCGATACAACCTCTGGCTGAACGGCGTCTGGGTCGGTTATGGCCCGAACCGCTCCTTCGCCGACCGGGCGTACTACGACGAGTACGACGTCACGCCGCTCTGGGAGGAGGGGGAGAACGAGCTCCGAGCACTGGTTCATGCGACAGGGATCGCGACCTTTCAGAACCTGGAGTCTAATGCGGGCCTATGGGCGGAGGTTGAGGCGGACGGCGAAGTGCTCGCAAGGACGGACGCTCGCTGGGAGTGCCGCCGAGACGTCCGCTTCAGCACCCGAAGGTTTCGCATCGCCTGCCAGCAGGGGTGGCAGGAGCTCCTCCACCCCGCCCAGGAGGAGGCGTGGCAGCCAGCGGCGTTGGTGCAGGACGACCGCCGGCCGGAGCCTGCCCCAGTCCAGCTCGCCGTCGGGCGGGTTGTTGAGCCCGTTGCTGCCATCGACGCCGCGGTCGTGCAGCCGCCGAACGCGGTGCTCTCCCTCGCGCTGCGGGAGATGCTGCTTCCGGGATACTCAGCCGCCGCCCCCAAGCAGATCTGGGGCGCAGTTGGGCTGATGTTTCACGTGAAACAATCTCAACGCCTCCATCTCGACCTGCCCGGCACATGGTTCTGGGTTCGCCCCAAGGGCTTCTTGAACGGGGAGGCCATGCAGGAGGTCCCAAGCGGAAACTCCCGGTTCGAGAACGGTATCGGGCTGGAGGCAGAGGCGCGAGCAGGCGAGAACTTCCTCGTCCTCGACGTCAGCGGGTTCTTCCACGAATGGCACCTCACCGCGTCGCTGCCGGACGTTCAACTCGACGGGGAAGCAAGGGTGCTCGTCGCGGGGCCGTTCGAGAGCCACGAGGAGGTCGCGCCCCTGCTCCTCGCTCCACCAAGCGCCTGGCTCCGCCACAGCCACGTCCATGAGCCTTCGCCCGAGGTCCTTGCGCCGCTAACGCGGGGCGCTCCCTTCGCGATGACAGCCTACGCGAAGCCGCTCGCTCCCCTCGATGCGCCCAGCCCCGGCGAGGTCCCTCTCGGCGCCGACGAGACCCGGGTCGTTCTCGACCTCGGCAGCCTAACCGTCGGCTTCTGGGAGTACGAGGTGGACGCCGCCGCCCCGGGAATCCTCTGCCTGAACGGCTTCGAGGCATACCAAGAGGGGGAAGCCGACTTCTGCTGGGAGATGGCGAACACCATCGAGCACGAGTTCCCCGCGGGTATCACCCGCCACAGGAGCCCAATCCGCCGTGGGGCGCGGTACGTCGCCGTACAGGGGCGCGACGCCACCGTGCGGAACTTCCGAGTTCACGAGCACACCGCCGCACTCACGGAGGCGAGGTTCGAGTGCTCCGACCCGCTGCTCAACCGCATCTGGGAGATCTGCGCCCGCACCGCCCGGCTGTGCGCCGAGGACACGTTTGTGGATTGCCCCACCTACGAGCAGACGTTCTGGGTCGGCGACGCCCGGAACGAGGCGCACGTTCTCGCCGCCGTCTTCGGCGACTGGTCGCTCGCCGGCAGGTGTTGGCTGCTCGCCGCCGAGAGCCTGCGGCAGGGAGAGTTCGTCATGAGCCACGTCCCGAGCGGCTGGCCGATGGTCATCCCCGCCTGGTCGTTCCTATGGGCGATCGGCTGCTGGGAGTACTTCGAGGCGACGGGTGACCACCCGTTCCTCCGCCAGATCGCCCCCGCGCTACAGCAGCAGATGGATGCGTTGGAGCGTCACCTCGACGACCGCGGCCTCTTCAGCATCGAGGCGTGGAACCTGTGCGAGTGGTCGGCGATGGACCAGCCCGGCATCGGCGTCGTAACCCACAACCAGGGCTGGGCGGCGATGGCGCTCGGTTCCACATCGAACGCGTTCATCGCTTTGGACGACGAGGGGACAGCGAAGCGCGCGCAAGCGTCTCGCGCACGCCTTGCCGAGGGGGTCAATCTGCACTTATGGTCCGAGGAGCGGCAGGCGTACTCGGACTGCGTAAAGCACGACACCGACCTGCTCAGCGGCACGTTTAGCGTGCAAACTCAAGTGGTGCTGTACCTTGCCGGGCTTGTGCCGCCGGAGCGCATGGCGCGAGTCGAGGCGCTGGTCGCGGGCGAGGCGGAGGACGCGGGCGACTTCGTCCAGGTCGGCACGCCGTTCTTCCTGTTCTTCGTGTTCGAAGCGCTCGAGCGCATGGGACGGCACGACCTGATCTTCAAGCGAATACGCGAGACGTGGGGAATGATGCTTGACCGCGGGGCAACGACGTGCTGGGAGCTGCTGCCCGGCTTCATGCCCGGAGGCCGCTGGACGCGGAGCCACTGCCACGCCTGGAGCGCCGGGCCTGCCCACTTCCTCTCACGCCTCGTTCTGGGGATGCAGCCGGTCGCATCAGGCATGCGCGAGTTCCGCTTCTCGCCAGCGGAGGCGTCCGGCGTTGAGTGGGCACGTGGGGAGGTGCCGACACCGCACGGCAGCATCCGCGTCGAATGGGAGCGGAGAGGTGGTGAACTGATTTCGCACGTCTCCGCGCCCAGCGGCGTAATCGTGGCACAATAGCCATGCCGCCGCCATGCCCCGAAGCAAGCAGACCCGCCGCCTAACCGGCCTCCCCGTCGAGGGGGTGGAGCCGGGGTCGCCTGCTGACGCCGCCGGCGTAAGGGGCGGCGACCTGATCCTCGAGGTGGACGGAGTGCCCGTTCGCGACCTCGTTGACTTTCGCTACTATTCCAGCGAGGAGCGGTTCGAGCTGACCCTTGAGCGCGAGGAGCGGAGGCACACGGTTCCGATCGGGCGTGAGTGGGGCGAGGAGGTCGGCATACGATTCGCCTTCGAACTCGCCGACGGCATCCACACCTGCGACAACAAGTGCGTGTTCTGCTTCATCCATCAGATGCCGAAGGGGATGCGAAAGTCATTGTACCTGATGGACGACGACTATCGCCTCAGTTTCCTCCACGGGCACTACGTCACGCTGACCAACATGAGCGAGGAGGAGTTCGACCGCACGAAGCAGCAGCGGCTCTCGCCGCTCTACGTGAGCGTGCACAGCACAAACCCTCGCCTGCGCGGCTTTCTTCTTGGGCGCGCTCAACCCGAGCCGATTCTCCCACGGCTGCGCGAGTTGATCGAGGCGGGGATCCAGGTCCACGCGCAGGTTGTGGTGTGTCCGGGCCTGAACGACGGGCCTTCCCTCGACCGCACGGTCAGAGAGTTGGCAGACCTGCACCCCGGCGTCCTAAGCGTGGCGATCGTGCCCGTCGGGTTGTCGAAGTTTCGCCATAACTTATACCCTATTAGGCGGGTGAACGCAGAGTACAGCCGCGTGATTCTGGAGCAGATGGACACGTTGCGCCGCGAATTGAAGCCCCGTCTCGGCACGTCGTTTGTGTTTCCCAGCGACGAGTGGTTCTTCTATGCGGGCGAGCCGGTTCCCCCGACGGAGTGGTACGAGGGGTTCCCACAGTTCGAGGATGGCGTGGGCACTTGCCGCATGTTCCTCGACCAGGCGGAAGAGGGCTTCCGCGCGCTCTCGCTGGGTAAGCCCTCCGGCGCGCAGCTGCACCTCGTCACTGCGCCGCTGCCGTCCAAAGTGATCGAGCGGTTTGCGTCCCGCCTCGCCGAGGCAACGGGGGCGGACGTTGAGGTTCTCGTGGTGCCGAACGATTTCTTTGGCCGCGGCATCACGATAGCGGGGCTCATCACGGGGGAGGATCTGATCCGCTTGCTCCAAGAGGCGCGCCCTGAGGGAGTCGTGCTCGTGCCGGACATCGCGCTGAAGGACGAGCGGGTGTTTCTCGATGAAGTGACGATTGCTGATGTGCGCCGGGAGACCGGTTGCGACGTGCGCGTGTGCCCGTCCAGCGCCGAGGCTTTCCTCGGAGAGTTCCTGCCGGCTCTCGCCTAACTCGACAAGAGCCAGAGGGACAGAAGGTGTGCGACCGGCGCGGCTAAGAGCAGCGAGTCGAAGCGGTCCAGCACCCCGCCGTGACCGGGCAGGATCGCTCCGCTGTTTTTGATTCCGGCAACGCGCTTCCAGCGGCTTTGCGCGAGGTCGCCGATCATGCCCGCGACCGCAACGAGTGCGCCGAAGAGGGCGCCCGTTGCAGCCGAGCCGCCGGGAAGCGCCGCCCAAGCGAGAGCGCCGACGCCGATGCCGGCGAGCAGCCCTCCGACGGCGCCTTCAACCGTCTTGTTCGGCGAGATATGCTGCGCGAGCGGCGTCCTCCCGAGCGACTTGCCTACGAACAGCGCCGCCGTGTCGGACGCCCACAGCACCAGAAACAGCGCGACCAGAGGGGTCCAGCGAAACGCGAGGACGGCTCCATCCGCTGCGCCTGCCTGAAGGGGCACGAGGGACAGCAACGGCGGTGCAACCCAGAGCACCGCCGCAATGACTCCGCGGAAGCGAAGGTCATCTTCGCCATCGAAGCGGTAGGTGGCGTGGAACACGATGAACCACGCCAGCCCCAGCCAGCCCGCGCCGGGGAAGGCGGGCGCGATCGTGACCAGCGTTCCGAGCACCGCTGCCAACGGCAGAGCGACGATGAGCGGAACCATGTTTGGTCGCTGAACCTCCAGAGCGCAGGCAAGGCAGAGCAGGCCGGCGAACACGCGCACGGGCAGGTCGCTGCCGGACGCGGCAACGAACAGCAGCGGTGGAATCCCCAGAACCGCGACGAGGACGCGCGCGGCCATGCCGTTCACGCCCCGATTCGGCGAACCTTCTTCATCACCCGCTGGATGGCGTTGTCCACGCACTTGGTCGAGCGGCCGAGCGCCTTCGCGATTTCGGCGTAGGGCCAAGCGAGCACGTAGTATCCAAGCACTTCACGTTCCAGGTCCGACAGGCTCTGCACGAGGGCGTTCAACTCATCCTCGAAGAGGCGGGCGAGCGCCTCTCGCTCGGGATTCGGGCATCTTTGGTCAACGAGCATATCCAGGAGCATGCTCTCGCCCCTCTCTCCGATGGTTGTGTAGATGCTCGTCGCGGAGTTGAGCGGCCCATGCTTCTTTCGGCGGAAGGTCTTGACTGCCGACTCGATCTGCCTGTGGATGCAAAGGTCGGCGAAGGCGCGGAAGTGAACGGAGCGATCCCTTCGGAAGTCGCGAATCGCTTTGTAAAGGCCGATCATGCCCTCCTGGATGACATCTTCCGCCTCTGCACCGCGGAAGAAGTAACGCCTTGCCCAGGTCTCGACTCGGGGGCGGTAGCGGTCTAACAACCACTCGGTTGCTCGCTGGTCGCCCTCCTTGGCGAGGCTCAAATAGTACTCATCAACGTGAAATGACTCGTATGGAAAGTCTGATGCTACAACAGCCGACATGCGCTCCCCTTCCCCATATCAGATTTTGTCAGTGAGAACATCACACTGAACACCCCGTTACGAGAGTGTAAACCATCGCGGCGTCGCTTGTCAACAGTTGCGGAGACTTTTTTCGACGCGGCGCAAAAAAAGAGAAGGCGCCTGTTGGGCGCCCTCTTCAAACGTTTGTCGACGACAAGCGGTCAGGGGTTGACGGTGACTTTGATCGTGCCCGACCAGGGCGCTTTCAGTCCGTACTTGTCGCGGATCGTGCACGTGACCACATACTCGCCAGGGATGCGGAATCTGTGATACACTCCAGCGCCCGTGGCGTCGTCCTGCACGCCGTTGGATGCGTCAAAGTCCCACGCGTATTCCAGTACAGAGTATCCACCTTCGGCGGATGCCGTAAGCAGAACTTCGTCGCCACGGGCAAGGTTCATCTCGGTCCGATCAAGGAAGCCTTGGATCGGTGTCGAGTCGGTAACAACGCGGACCTCTCCGAGGTAGAAGATGGTCCTCGCGTCTCCACTCACGGCGATTCGATCCACGACCATGTTCGTCTGCCCGAACCTCGGGATCGAGGCAACGGGAATGCCGACTCGCACCCACCTGCCGGCGGCCTTGCCGGCAGAGGTGAGCGGGAGGAACAACTCTGTCGCCTTACCGTCGGTGGTCCACAGGATGACTCGAAGGTTCTCCATCTCCTTGGCGGGGCGCGCCGCTGGGGGCGCTCCGCCGCCCGAGGAGCTGCCTCCTCCTCCTCTCCCGGCAGAGACGCCGCCTCCACCGCCCCCACCGCCGCCGCTTGCAAGGCCGCCGCCGGCGCCGAGGCCACCACCCCCGGAGCCGCCGGAGGCTGCGCCCCCTTGGACCTCAAGGGGGAAAACGGAAAAGACGAGCAGATTCTCCTTGTTCGGCGCGAATGCCTTCAGGTCAGGCTTGCGCCCGATGTTCAACACCACTCCTTGGAAGTACCCGCTTGTCGTCACCTTGATCGAGTGCTGCCCCAACGAGGAGCGCTCGGTGCTCTCCTCGCCCAAGCCGCTGCCCCACGCCTGGAGCGTAATCTGCTCGGTCGCGAGCGGCTGCCCACTATACACGCTGTAGTCCACCTGTGCGGGCACTGCCGCGAAAAACGTCAAAGCCAAAGCCGTTATCATCATCCTGCTCCTTGCCTTACCATTCTGTACCATTCGGGCGCACGGGCGCGCTCCGTGGCGCGGAATCACCCGTTAGGACGCTTCTGCGCGCCAAAACAGCACACCTCCGGGCGCCTACTCCGCCTCCGGCGCTTCCACCTCCAGGCAGAACGGCCGAACCTCTGTCGCAACGCCCAGTTCCTCATCCACGACCAACAGCACGCCGCACACGATGCCCGGCCCCTTGGCGACCTCGAGGCGGAGCGGCATCAGCGTCTTCATTCGCCGCAGGATGATGTCTGTGTCCATGCCGATGACCGAATCCCGAGGTCCGCACATGCCCACGTCGCTGAGGAACGCCGTTCCCCCAGGCAGGATGCGCGCGTCCGCCGTCTGGACATGGGTGTGCGTGCCCAGGACCGCCGCGACGCGCCCGTCGAGGTGCCAAGCCATCGCCATCTTCTCGCTGGTCGCCTCAGCATGAAAGTCCACAATCCGCACAACCGCGTCAGCATCCTCCAGCAAGGCGTCCGCGGAGCGAAACGGGTCGTCGTAAGGACGATCCATGAACGTCCTGCCGCACAGATTCAAAACAGCCACGGCGAGAGGGCCCTTCTCGACAAGGATCATCCCGCGCCCAGGAGTGCCCGGCGGGAAGTTTGCAGGGCGGACGATCGGCTTGCCCGAGTCGAGATACGCCGAGATCTCCGAGCGGTGAAAGGCGTGGTTCCCCAACGTGATGGCATCCACTCCGAGCGCGAAAAGGTCGTCGGCGATGCCCGGCGTGATCCCGAGGCCGGCGGCGGCGTTCTCGCCGTTGGCGATAATGAGGTCGGGGGTGTGAGCCTCTCTAAGCGTCGGAAGAGCCGCCGCGACCGCCTTGCGACCGACCGAGCCGACGATATCGCCCAGAAAGAGAATGCGCATAGGAAGAGCCTACCCGCATCCCCTCTACCATGTACCAGTCCTAGTCTCGAACGAGTTCGTCGAGGGCTGAGCGGATTGCCTCCTCGGAAAAGCCCCGGGCGGCGAGTCGGCGACCGATCTGAGACGGCGTCAGGACGCCCTTCCTGCGCAGGTCGGCAACGGCGTAAAGGACCGTCTCCGATTCGGGCTTCAGCCCGCGAATTACCCGGTTGATTGCCGCGTCGGCGGCGAACCGCTTGCGCAACTCCGCCTCGATGCGCGCCGGGCCGTAGTGCTTCTTGAAGTCAAGGCGGTGCGCGATGTCGCGCGCCAACTTAAAATCGTCGACGTATCTCCGCTTCCGGCACACCTCGATGGAGTACTCAATCTCATCTTGCGGACAGCCTCGACGCGCGAGCGCGCGCCGCAGCTCCTCGACAAAGTAGTCGCGGTTGCGCAGCAAGCGCAGCGCAACCGCGAGCGTGTCGTTCGAGGCGGAGGCTGGGTCGGGCTTAGACAGAGGACTCCTCCTCGACCTCGTCCTCTACGGTTGCGACTTGGTTGGACGAGGAGAAGTTGGCTGCGCGACGCTCGGCAAGCAGCGCCCGAACGCGCGCGTCAATCTCGTCGAGCAGCTGCGGGTTGTCTTGCAGGAAGCGCTTCGCGTTGTCTCTTCCCTGGCCCAGCCGCAGGTCGCCGTAGTTGTAGTACGTGCCGCTGCGCGTGATGACGTCCAGGCCGCTCGCGACGTCGAGCACGTCGCCGGCGCGGGAGATGCCCTCGCCGAAGATGATGTCGAACTCGCATGCCTTGAACGGCGGGGCGACCTTGTTCTTCACCACCTTCACCTTCGTTCTTGAGCCGACGGCCTCGGTCCCGTCCTTCAGCGTCTCGGCGCGGCGAACTTCGAGGCGCACGGACGCCCAGAACTTCAGCGAGCGGCCGCCGGGGGTGGTCTCCGGGTTTCCGTAGAGCACGCCGATCTTCTCGCGCAACTGGTTAATGAAGATGGCGGCTGTGTTCGTCTTGCTCACGTTCCCGCCGAGCTTCCGAAGCGCCTGCGACATCATCCGCGCTTGGATGCCAACGTGCGAGTCCCCCATTTCACCTTCAATCTCCGCCTTCGGAACGAGAGCAGCCACCGAGTCGAGCACGACCACGTCCACCGCGCCCGTGCGGACGACCGCGTCCATGATTTCGAGCGCCTCCTCGCCGCTCGCGGGCTGCGAGATGTACAGCCTGTCCACGTCCACGCCAAGCGCGCGGGCGTACTCGACGTCCATCGCATGCTCGGCATCAACGAAGAGCGCGACGCCGCCTTTCCGCTGCGCCTGGGCGATGATGCTGAGCGCGAGCGTGGTCTTGCCCGAACTCTCGTTGCCGTAGATCTCGGTGATTCGGCCGCGCGGGATGCCGCCGATGCCCAGCGCGAGGTCGAGGCTGAGGGCGCCGGTGGGGATCGCTTCAACGCGCTCCGCGGACGCCTCTCCCAGCCGCATGATTGCTCCGGGCCCGAACGACTTGTTCAGGTGCCCGAGCGCCATCTCCAGTGCCTTTTCCTTTTCCATCGCGTTGATCTCTTCGACTACACCTTGGGTCTTCTTCTTGCTTGCCATCGTGGTTCTCCTTCCTACCAGGCATTCCTCGTAGGTGCACAACAGTCTACCATTTGTGCCTTGCGATGTCAAGCCCTCTTATTCGCCGCTCGCGGGCTTCGTCCTGCGGGCGGATGGGTGTATCCTACCGCCATGCTCATCAGTTTGGCTGTTGCCGTTCTCGTCCAAGGGGGGACGCCCTCCTGGATTCCACCGTACAACCCGTCCGGCCCCGTCGTTGAGGTAACGGTCGAGGGGCGCGGCACATTCCGCATCACGACCGACCCGAGGACCTCCCCGAAGACGGTCGAGCACATCCTTTCCCTCGTCAGAAACGGGTTCTACGACCGGCAGCGCGTCCACCGCGTCGAGTACTGGGTTACGCAGTGGGGCGCTCCCGCCAGCAAGGACAAGCCGATCGACTCCGACGAGGTGCTCGGAGGCGGCTCGGGCAAGCAGCTTCCGTTCGAGATGAGCGACGTTGACTTCGTTCGCGGCATCGTCGGCGTGGCGAGCACCGGGCTACAAGTTGGTGGAGACTCGCAACTGTTCATCATCAAACAGGATCGGCTGTACCTGTGGCGCAGCTACGCCGTGGTCGGCAAGGTTACGCAAGGCATGGAGGTGGTGGATCGCATCCAGCGGGGGGACCGCATGACCCGGATGCGCGTGCTGTCGAAGTAGCGCCTCAACGTCAGCGCGAGCGCCAATCTCCGCTCGGTACCTCGGCCGCGCCCTCAACGGAGCGAGCGAAGTACGCCCAAGCGAGGTGCTTGCCGTCTTTGGTCTCACAGAAGGTCAGGGCGCGATAGTAGAGCGAGTGCTCGAGGTCGCCATAGCCGCGAAAGCCTTCATAGAAATCAATGTCGAGGAACAGCGCGTCGAGGTTCTTGTGCTGGATGCACTCGCCGTACACGACGGAGTCTTTCGCTGGACGGAGGCAAGGGATGTCCTCGAAGGCGTACAGCTGCCCGGGGGCGGTTGCCGGCACCCAAGAGAGCACGTCCTTGTCGGGCTGGATGCGCAACTCCTGCGGCTCCCCCGCCATCAGCGTTCCATAGACGAACAGCCGGTCGGTGATGAGCGGAACGATCTCACCCGCAGCGGCGGCGTCGAGTTGCGCCTCGCCAACGAGGTCGTGTGCCTGAAGCCCCTGCTTCACGACTTCCACATACGGCGCAGAGGCGGGTACCGGCGTTGACTCCGCCCTCCCCTCGGGCACGCGGTAGGTCATCGCGCGCACCGGCTCGCCGTATTCGTCAAAGACAGAAACGGGGAAGCGTTCATAGGATCGAGGCGCGCCCTCCTTCTTGTCAAGCGCCACCCACCCGTCATCGCCCTCCTTCATGATGGTCGCGGTGCCGCAACGCGGGTCGTCTTTGGGGCTAACGCGGAACACGACTCCGTGTACGGCCTGCGCCGTCCTGTCTCTCAGGTTGAGCACTCCGCCGCCTCGGCGCGGGGAGGTTATGTTGAAGATGTACTCGTGGTCGGGGAGGAACGCGCGCGTGACGACTCCGGCGAGCGGGTACCTGCACCGCTCCTCGTCGCACCAAGACCTCAGGTCCGCCTCATTGAGGTTGGAGCCGTACGCGAAGTAGGAAAACTGCGCCAGCCGATCGAGTTTCTTCACCGCCGAACCGCCTGCTCTGCCTAACGCGGAGTTTACCTGCGTGGGGGGGTGTTGGCGAACCCGGCCGTCTTTGAATTCAGTTGCCAGACTCTGCGTGGCGAGTGGCCACACCGCGCTGCCGCCCGCCGAGTTCAGCGCGTTTCCGGACGGGCTGCTGATGCTCGCCAATGGTTCCTCATCCCCGTTATGATGCGCCCATGATGGGCGGGTTTTGCGTGTTCGAGGTTTCCGGCGCCCAGGTTCAGCTCCGCTGCAAGAGCCACCGCTGGCCGATGGAGCGAAACCTGGTCTTCGATCGCCTTGCCGTGAGCCGGCTGGTGTCGGCGCTGATGCAGGACATTGACAAGGCGTTCATCGCGCCTCCGTCGGAATAGTTCCGCAGCTGAGGGAGGGCGGGCGTCCCGCGAGCCGAATCGTCCAGGCGGTCCCCGTGTTCGCGAGACGCTCACGCTCCCTGTCCCGTTGCGGGGCGCCGCGGTACCCCGTGCGACGCGCAGCTGAGGGAGGGCGAGCGTCCCGCGAGCCGAATCGTCCAGGCAGTCCCGGTGTTCGCGAGACGCTCACGCTCCCTGTCCCGTTGCGGGGCGCCGCGGTACCCCGTGCGACGCGCAGCTGAGGGAGGGCGAGCGTCCCGCGAGCCGAATCGTCCAGGCAGTCCCCGTGTTCGCGAGACGCTCACGCTCCCTGTCCCGTTGCGGGGCGCCGCGGTACCCCCCTGCGACGCGCAGCT
>JBBIIO010000043.1:0-15427 GCA_037446435.1 Armatimonadota bacterium | reverse complement strand
TCCTCCTCGCCTTGCAGCGTGGCCTCGATGACGGGCTTGCGCTCGGAAAGCTCGACATATGGGTCGCCAAGCGCCTCGATGACAGCGGGGAAGACTCGCGGCAAGAACTCGTCTCGCAGCCCGAGCGCTCGCTCGCCCTTCAGGATCGCCCTTCGCATCAGCCGACGCAGCACGTAGCCACGGCCGGTGTTTGAGGGCAGGATGCCGTCCATGATGCACATGGAGGCGGTGCGCATGTGGTCGGCGATGATCCGCACGGAGCGGTCCTTCTCTGGCTCGCTGCCGTAGTCGTGCGGTACTAAAGAGCAAACCCGATCGACGATGGGCTTGAAGACGTCGGTGTCGTACACGGACGCGAATCCGCCCAGTACCGCAGCCGTGCGCTCCAAGCCACTCCCCGTGTCAATGTTCTTGCTGGGAAGCGGCTCGATGCCCTCTTTGATGTAGCCGAGATGGGGCGCCTCGGGGTCCTTGAGCCTGCCCTTCCACTCGAATTGCATGAAGACGAGGTTCCAGATCTCCAGCCATCGGCCTGCCTCTTCGTCGGTCCTAAAGTCGCCGACAAGTTCCGCTTGGGGCGCGGTTTGAAAGAAAATCTCACTGCACGGCCCGCACGGCCCCGGCGGCCCTTGGCTGAAGGCGTTCGCAGGCCAATAGTTTTTGTCTTCTCCGAGGCGGTGGATCTTGTTGTTTGGATCGAAGCCGGCATCGCCCCACCTCGCCGCCCAAATGTCAAACGCTTCGTCGTCCTCCTCAAAGACCGTCACGCACACCTTCGCCGGGTCGAGGTTGAGCCACTCGCCGCCGAAGAGAAACTCCCAGGCGTAGGCGATCGCTTCCTCTTTGAAGTAGTCGCCGAAGGAGAAGTTGCCCAGCATCTCAAAGAAGGTGAGATGCGAGAGGTTCCCGACCTCCTCGATGTCCACGGCGCGGACGCAACGCTGCGAGTTCACCAGTCGGCGACTGGGTGGGTCGGCAAGCCCGCGGAAGAAAGGCTTGAACTGCACCATGCCGGCGCCGGTGAAGAGCAGCGTCTCATCCAACTTGCCGGTAACGTCAACCGGCACGAGCGGCGCGGGTGGGTACTCCGCGTGCCCCTGTGAGAGGTAATAGTCGAGGAAGAGCCTTCGCAGCCTCCGCGCGTTCATTCGGCGTGCCGATTCTACCAGTGAGCGGGGCGCGGTATCCTTCGCGGCAACCGTGTTCGTTGACGAGGTGCAGATTCGAGTTACCGCCGGGAAGGGCGGCGACGGCTCCGCCTCTTTTCGAAGGGAGAAACACGTGCCCAGAGGCGGACCCGACGGCGGGGACGGCGGCAAGGGCGGAGATGTGGTCCTGGTCGCTGACGAGGGAATGAACACCTTGCTCGACTTTCGGTTCAAAAGCGAGTATCGCGCCGAAGACGGCGCCCAGGGAGGCTCCGCCAAGCGCCACGGCAGAGGCGGGGCGGATGTTGAGATTCGAGTGCCACTCGGCACCCTCGCCCGAGACGCCGACACGGGCGAACTGCTCGCCGACCTCGCCGAGCCGGGCGCTCGCGCGGTCGTTGCACGGGGAGGCAAGGGCGGCAGGGGGAACCTCCACTTCACGACCAGCGTCCGTCAAGCGCCTACGTTCGCCGAGAACGGCGAGCCGGGAGAGCGGCGCGCACTGCACCTCGAACTGCGCCTGCTCGCTGATGTGGGACTCGTCGGGCTGCCGAACGCGGGCAAGTCAACGCTGCTCTCCACGGTGTCGGCGGCGAAGCCCGAGATCGGCGACTATCCGTTTACGACGCTCGTCCCGCACTTGGGCTTGGTGAGGGTGGGAGATCGCTCGTTCGTGATGGCGGATCTGCCCGGCCTCATCGAAGGAGCGGCGGAGGGCAAGGGCTTAGGGCATCGCTTCCTCCGCCACGCCGGCAGAACACGCCTGGTCGTGCACGTCGTCGAGTGCAAGCCCCTTGACGGCTCGGAGCCGCTCGACAACTTCCACACCGTCCTGAAGGAACTGGAGGCGTATTCTGAGGATCTCGCCCAGCGCCCGGCTGTCATCGCGCTGTCGAAGTGCGACCTGGCCAGCACGGAGGAGGCGAGCGGCATTTGTGAAGTTCTGCGCTCGGCGACGAGTCTGGACTGCTTTCCCGTGTCAGCAGCCACGGGAGCGGGCGTGCAGGAGTTTCTGTTTGCGCTCGACAAACGACTGGAGGAGTTGCCCAAGCCACGTCCGGAGGTCGCGGCGACGCCCAGCTCTGCAGAAGCGGCCGTGGAGGAGCGGGGCGGGTTCGCCATTGAGCGGGGGGAGGATGGCTTCGTGGTGCGGAGCGAGCGGCTGGAGCGATTGATTCAGCGCGTAGACCTCGACAACGACGAGGCGGTCGGGCTTCTGCAGGAGCGACTTGGAAGGAGCGGGCTGTTCGAGGCGCTGCGTGAACAGGGCGCAAGCGAAGGGGACACCGTTACGATCGGGCGCTTCGAGTTCGAATACCTGGAGGACGATTGAAGCGGGGCATCCTCGGCGGGACGTTCGACCCCATCCACATTGCGCACCTACGCATGGCGATCGAGGCCAAGGAGGCGTTCGACCTTGACGAGGTGGTGCTCGAGGTGGCGCACGTCTCTCCGTTCAAGCTTGAGCACGAAGCGGCGCCGGCGGAGGCGCGCTTTCAGATGGTCTCGCTGGCAGTAGAGGGGACGCCCGGGCTGGTAGCAGGGCGGACGGAGCTGGACCGCCCACCTCCCAGTTTCACCGTGGACACCCTCGTGTCGTACGCCGGCGACAATTTGCTGCTGATTTTGGGCGCTGATTCGCTCGCAGACTTCACGGCTTGGCGCGAGCCTGAGCGCGTGGCGGCGCTCGCCCGGCTGGCGGCTTGCTCGCGGCCCGGGTTTCCGGTCGAGGATGTTGTTGCCGCCTTGCCTGAGCCGCTCGCCTCCCGTGTAATGCCGTTCTCCGCGCCGTCCCTGGACGTGAGTTCGACCGACCTGCGCCGTCGGCTGCGCGAGGGGCGCTCGGTGCGGTACCTTATTCCCGATTCGGTCATCCGTTTTATCGAGGAATCCCGTCTGTATCTATGACACTGACACCTGTACTCAACTCGGAAGGTAAGGCCGCGATGATTGCCCAAATCGCGGAGGAGATGAAGGCTGACAGGGTCGAGACGCTCGACCTGCGTCAGAAAACCATCGTCTGCGACTTCTTCGTCGTCTGCAGCGGCACTTCGGACGTCCACGTGCGCAGCATCGCTGAGAAGGTCGAGGAGAAGATGAAAGACGCGCGCCTCCGACCCTCGCGAATCGAGGGGCGAGGGAGCGGGTGGATTCTGCTCGACTTTGGCGATGTGGTCTGCCATGTCATGCGAGAGGAGCAGCGGCAATTCTACGACCTCGAGAGCCTCTGGAAGGAGGTTCCGGTTCGCGACGACATCCAGCAACCTCATGGACAACCCTCTGATTGACGAGGAGGTTCGCTCAACTCTCTCTCGCGCCCGCGTGCTCCTGAAGCGTGGGGACAAGGACGCGGCGCTCGCCCTTGCCGAGGAACTGGCGCAGAAGTACCCGGACGAACCAGACGCTAAGGAGGCGCTTGCGGACGTGCTCGTCGGAGTTGGAAAGAAGCAGGAGGCGATTCGGCTGCTGAAGGAGGTCATTGATCAGCACCCTGGCCGCGTTCAGACCGAGAAACGGCACGCGAACCTCGTCTTCGGCATGCACAAGGACGAGTGGGATCTGTACGCCGCCTCGCTTGAGAGGGAAGACGGCGCTTTCGGAAAGCGCTCGGCGGGGGCGGCGACGATGCTCGGTCTGATGTTCCCGGGCTTGGGCCAAATCTACGTCGGCCAGTTCTGGCGGGGCGTCGTCTTCGCCGTCATGGCCGTCTTTGGTTTTGCGGTAGCGTTCACGATTGGTCGCACCGAAAATGGAATGAATGGAATCGGAATCGGCGCGCTCGTGTTCCTGGCAACCCTTTGGGTCACGGGCATCCTGGATGCGGCGGCTGGGGCTGCGCGAACCTCGGACACCCGACCAAGGGACCGGCCAGAGCCACCAGCGAACCTGCCGTTCGAGTAAAATTTCACGAGGAGCCACAACGCAATGCCCGAACCGGTAAGACGGTCCGACGTTACGGAGATACACTGGGAGAACGTCATCACTTGGGGCGTGCTCTCCATTCTCTCCTTGCTCGTCGGGATGTTCTTCCTGCGCTTCGGCCAGAACTGGGTGGTAATAGACCTGCCGTTCTGGAAGTTCGGCGGCTTAGACCTGCAGGGCTTGGGCATACCTTTCATCGCCGCCGCGCCGCTTCTGATGCTCTATGCCCTGTATCGCGCCATCGCGAGCCGGTACGAAGGCTCGTATGTGGCTGAGTGCCCCTACTGCCATGAGGTAAACGAGTTCACCGCCTCGCCGGACGACGACTTCACGTGCATCCACTGCGACCGCCGCGTAGCCGTCAAGGAAGGGAAGATTCTCGACGTGATGGCGGTCTCCTGCGGTTTCTGCGGTGCCGTCAACTATCTAAGCGACAAGACCGCCGTTCTCATTTGCGAGCAGTGCGGGCGAGAGATTCCGCTCCTCGACCCCGAGACCGGTGAAATGCGCCACGCGCCGAAGGGCTTCGCCCGCGTAGACGACACCTCGATGTACGAACTCGTGCTGGTGGACATCGGGCGCGACCGCGAGCAGGTCATCACCTCACTTCAGCACATGCTGGCGCTGACCAGGAACCAGGTGAAGGACATCCTCGAGGACCTGCCTGCTCCCTTGCTCACAGGCATCAATCGGCGCAAAGCCGAACTCCTGAAGGCTCAACTGGAGGCCTCCGGGGCGACCGCCGAGATGCGCAAACTGGGTGAGGCAGCGGGCGCGTAGCATCCGCCGACCGGGCCGCAAATAGGGTTGCGGCGTTGAGGTATCATGCGCCGCGTCCGCCTACCCTGACCCTGCTGGGAGGCGCACGCTCCTGCGTCTGCGCAAGGAGGCACAGAGGAAGCGATGAACATGAGAACAACTACCGGGACGGTTCACCAGGCATTGAGGACGGGGTGGGCCCGTCTGATTCTTCTTGGGCTTTTCGCGCTGCTCGCGCCGACGTTTGCCCTCGCCGCCGGCGCTGAGGCGAAGGTCGCTCTGCAGTTCCAGCAGAGCGATATGATTTACTTGTACATCTCTCTCGGCTTGGCGGTGCTTGCGATCGTGGTCGGCTGGATGGTTGCCGCCTCCGTGATGAAGCAGTCGCCCGGCACCGAGGGGATGCAAAGCGTCAGCGCCGCCATCAAGGAGGGCGCACTCGCCTATCTCCGCGCCCAGGTCAAGACGATGTCCATCTTCGTCGTGATCCTTGCTGTGGTGCTGTGGCTCACCATCGGAGCGAGATACGAAGGCGCCATCTTCGGCATTCCGCTGTCTGTCTGTTTGGCGCTTGCGTTCGTGCTCGGCGTCGCGGCGTCGTATATTGCCGGGTTCGTCGGCATGGTCATGGCGGTCAACGGAAACGCGCGCGTCGCGAACGCCGCGCTGACTTCGTACAAAGACGCCCTCGAAACCGCCTTCCGCTCCGGCGCAGTGGCGGGCCTCGTCACCGTCGGCATGGGCCTGCTCGGCGCCACGGTCATCTTCCTGCTCGCACGGGAGCACGCCATGAAACTGCTCATCGGCTTTGGTTTCGGCGGCTCGCTGGCGGCGCTCTTCATGCGCGTCGGCGGCGGCATCTACACGAAGGCTGCCGATGTAGGGGCGGACCTCGTCGGCAAGGTCGAGGCAGGCATCCCTGAAGACGACCCGCGCAACGCAGCGACCATCGCCGACAACGTGGGCGACAACGTCGGCGACTGCGCGGGCATGGCAGCCGACGTCTTCGAGTCGTATGAAGTAACGCTCGTGGCGGCAATCGTTCTCGGCGCTGCAACCGCTTCCATTTTCGACACCTCGACGTGGATGAAGTTGGTGCTGTTTGCGCTCATGGCGCGCGGTGTCGGCATCGTGGCCTCGATTCTGGGCATCTTCATGGTGAAGGGGAAGAACGACGAGCGGCTGGATCCGCTCACACCGGTGCGACGCGGGTTCTGGGGCAGCGCTCTCCTCGCCGCCGCGGGCACCGTGCTCCTCGCCTGGTTCATGATGCAGGGCATCGAGTCGCACTACTATGTGGATGCGCACGGGAAGACGATCACCGGCGTGCGGAAGGTCTCCTTCGAAGACCTGAAAACGCTTTCCGCTATCGCGCGCGTAGTGCACGGCCAGAAGGCAAGCCCGCTTAACCCCGGCTCGCAAGACATCGAGCCGCAACCGAACCTGAGCGACGAAGAACTGACCGAGCAGGTGAACGACATCCTTAGGGCGGATCGCGAAGCGCTCGTCCAGCAACTTCAGGGCTCGAACATCGAAGTCCCTGAAGTCACCCCCGTCTCTGTCGAGAGCATCCGCGTGCTGCGCGACAGCCAGATGCTTAACTACTCGCTTCTCTCATCGCGCGTCTCATCGGGGCCGCTCGTCCGCATCGGTCAGCAACTCGATTCGCAGATCATGCTCGTCAAGGAACGAGTTACGCTCGGGATGCCGCAGGAAGGCCAGGAGCCGCAGACCAGCGAGTCGTGGTCGCTACGCCTTGAAAGCCAGTTGAAACAAGCCTCCCCCGGCGTTGAGATTCTCGAGAAGTACCCGGTGTCGCTCGGCTACGGTGGCCCCGAGTCGCATGGGCTGTATTGGGTCGTGGAAGCGCCGTTCAAGGAGAGCGACTTCGGCGAGGGCAACGAGGCCTATAAGGCGCTCGCCAGCCTCCAGCCGCTCGACTACCTCGCGCGATATGTCGAGCCACCCGACTTTTCGGCGGGACAGCCGGATCAGATTATCGAGACCGGCCGCATGATGGCGGTTGCCGAGCAACAGGCTCCGGTCGCGTGGTACCTCTTCGCCCTTGCGATCATAGCGGGCATCTTCATGGCGTACCTCATCGAGCAACTCACGGACTACTTCGTCTCCTTCGAGAAGAAGCCGGTGCGCGAGATCGCCTCGACGTCCACCGCCGGGCCAGCGCCGATGATTATCCAAGGCTTCGCGTACGGTCTGGAGAGCAGCGTGTGGGCGCTCCTTGCGATCGTCCTCGCCCTTGTTACTCCGCTCATCATCTTCCCGCCGGCGCTGTACGGCGGGTTCATCCTCTCGTTCTATGGCATTGCTCTCGTCGGTCTTGGCTTGCTCACCACGACGGGGTACATCTTGGCGATGGACACGTTCGGCCCGATCAGCGACAACGCGCAGGGCGTCTACGAGATGTCGGGAGCGCACAAACTCGAGAAGACGGAAGAGGGCAGCATGGCAGGGAGTCGCGCCGTGCAGCGCCTCGACGCCGCGGGCAACACGACGAAAGCGCTGACGAAGGGGTTCGCCATTGCCACCGCCGTGGTCGCCGCCGTAGCGCTGTTCCACTCATTCATTGAGGACACATACCTTGTCGGCAAGGGTCTCCCGATTGACATTCCTCAGATCTTCCTCGGGCTGTTGATCGGTGGCGCCGTTCCGTTCCTCTTCAGCGCGTTCAGCATCAACGCCGTCGGACGAGCCTCGTTCCTCTTGATTCAAGAGGTCCGGAGGCAGTTCGCCTCGGACCCTGGCATCCTGAAGGGAACCAGCAAGCCCGACTATGGCGCATGCGTCTCGATTGTTACAGCAGCTGCACAGAAGGAGCTGCTCGGGCCTGGCTTGCTTGCGATCTGCTTCCCTGTGCTCGTGGGCTTCGGATTTGCAATCGGCGGCCAGACTGTCGAGATCGGAGGAGTGCAGGTGAACATCACCGGCGCACAAGCGCTCGGCGGATTCTTGGCTGGGGCAATCCTGAGCGGACAGCTCCTTGCTGTGTTGCTTGCCAATGCAGGCGGGGCGTGGGACAACTCCAAGAAGCTGATTGAAGATGGCCACTTCGGAGGCAAGGGGAGCGAAGCGCACAAGGCGGGCGTAGTCTGCGACACCGTCGGAGACCCGTTCAAGGACACCGCAGGGCCTGCCCTCAACCCGCTCATCAAAGTGATGAACCTCGTCGCCTTGCTGATGGCGAGCACGCTCGTCATGCCGATGGCGGATTGGATTCGATACACCGCAGTCGGTGCGTCGGTCGTGGGCATCATCATCGCCGTCTACTGGTCGAAGCGCGGCTCGCTGGGCACGGTGCTGCAGCAAATGTCCGAGGAGGCGGCTAGCGCGGCAGCGATGGATTCCGGAGAAAAGGCGCCGCCACCGGCGCACGACACCACTCACATCAAGGAGAAGGAATAGACACCGACGATGGCGATCCTCGTCAACAAGGAAACGAAGGTCATCGTCCAGGGCATGACGGGCCGCGAGGGCGGTTTCCACACGCGGCAGATGGTCGCGTATGGCACAAAGGTCGTCGCAGGCGTAACCCCTGGAAAGGGCGGGATGGACTTCGAGGGCATCCCGGTCTACAACTCGGTGGCGCAAGCGGTGGATGCCACCGGCGCGAACGCATCGGTTATCTTCGTGCCCCCGCCGTTCGCAGCCGACGCAATCCTCGAAGCCGAAGCGGCGGGCATTCCACTCATCTGCGCGATCACCGAAGGCATCCCGCAGGCGGACATGTTGCGGGTCGTGAACCGCCTGCGAGAGAACGGACGCTCGCGCCTCATCGGGCCGAACTGCCCGGGCCTCATCACCGCGGAGGAATGCAAGATCGGCATCATGCCGGGACAGATCTTCTCGCGCGGCCCCATCGGACTCGTTTCACGATCCGGAACCCTCACCTATGAGATTGTCAACGACCTGACGCGCGCAGGCTTGGGGCAAACCACGTGCGTCGGCATCGGAGGGGACCCGCTGCTCGGCACAAGGTTCGTTGACGTCCTGCCGATGTTTGAAGAGGACGACGAGACGAAGGCGGTCGTGCTGATTGGTGAAATCGGGGGCACCGACGAGGAGATCGCCGCCGAATACATCAAGAAGATGTCGAAACCGGTCGTTGCGTTCATCAGCGGACGGACGGCGCCGCCCGGCAAGCGAATGGGGCACGCCGGAGCGATCATAAGCGGCGGCCTCGGCGGACCCGACAGCAAGGTCAAGGCTCTGACTGAAGCCGGCGCGCGCGTCGCCGACACGACGACCCAGATCCCGGAGTTCGTCGCCGAGGCACTCAGCCGCACCGCGCGGACGTAAGGCGGCCCCGCGGCGGCTTCATGGGTATACTCGTCCGCCCAGCCGAGCCGACATAGCTCAGCGGTAGAGCAGCTGTTTCGTAAACAGCAGGTCGCCGGTTCGAATCCGGCTGTCGGCTCCAGCGACCCACTCACTGCGGCTGTCGAGCATGTTGTTCTTCGGTCTGGAGGACAGCTTGCGGGGTCTCAACCTCTCTGTGATCGGGAGCCGGCCAAAGCTGTGGGCCAGCCCACACGGACATCGAAAGCGGTTGGCGATTGGCGGCCGGGTAGTTGACCATTGACGGAGGAACGACGCTGCTCGTATATGATTATGAGCATCGGGTAACCTTGATCTCGAGGCCCGGCATGAAAACAAACACTTCTTCGCACCGGCGGCGAGGACGAAATCTACGAGATGGACTCCACGGGCGCGGAGCAGGGCAGCACGCCCGCCTTCCTGACCCCGAGGGGACCGTCGCAGCAGCCCAGCCGGGGGAACCGCCCGGCGCGGAAGTGCGGTATACTCACTGCACTCTCTGCGAAGACTCGCACAGAAGGAGGTTCGTATGTTGACTAGTATTGTTGCCAGTACGCTCCTGCTGGCTGTGGGGCAGGCCGACGGGACTAGCCTCATCGCCAAGCACGAGCAGGCGCTCCGCGAGGCGAAATCGCTCACGGTGACCTTCACCGTGCAGCATCTCCCCGCTGCGCCCCAGGAGGTCACGCTCACGTTCAGCCGGCCCGGCCTCATCCGCATCGAGTCGCCGTCCATCCTTCGGATGACCGACGGCAACAAGGTGTGGGAGTACGACAAAACGTCGAACTCGTACACGGAGTTCGATGGCGGACTCGAAGAGGCGATGGATTGGCTGAAGGCGGACGACGTGTACGCCTGGGCTGCGTTCTTCACGAAGGACCAGTTCTCCAAGGTGACCAACGTCAAGTCGGGGAATCCGAAGATGATCTTCGGTCACCGCGTTACTCCTGTCGAGTTCACCATTGACGCTCGCTCAAGCAAGACGGGCACGCTGTACATTGACCAGGCGCTCGGGGTTGCTCGCGGCGCTTCGATCAAGGCGGCGCGCTCGGGCGATTCGAGCGAACTGATCGTGCTCGCGAAGGAGATCTCTTTCGGCACGGATGCCCTCGGCGCTAGCGACTTCAAGTTCGTTGAGCCGGCGGGCGCCAAGAAGGTTGAGGTGTCCGCTCGCGACATGGGCAAGTGGTACACCGACCTGAGCGAGGCGCTGAAGGTCGCCAAAGCGAGCAATCGCCTCGTGTTCATTGACATTGGAACCGAGTGGTGCGGGTACTGCCAGAAGTTGGCCCGTGAGGTCTTCCCAACCACAGAGTTCAAAGAGCAAGCCAAGTACTTCGTCTTCGTCCACCTCGACGGAGATCACCAGAAGGACCAGGTCAGCCAGTTCGGCGTTAGCGGCTACCCGACGATGGTCATCCTGAACAAGGACGGCAAAGAGATTCATCGCATCGTCGGCTACCGCCCGCTGGGCGACATCCTCAACGAGATGAACAAGGCGAGGAGCATGGGCGACTAACGCTCGAGCGACTCGTTGCTGTGAAGAGCCTGGGGCGTGAGGATCCAGGCTCTTCCGCTTTTGGCTCGGCAGGGAGCAAAACGGAGTATCCTAAGAGGAGCGATGGAACAAATCCTGCTCGCCGCGCCGAGGGGCTTCTGTGCGGGGGTCGCCTACGCCATCGAGGTCGTGGACCTCGCGCTGAAGGCTCACGGCGCCCCGCTCTATGTCCGCCATGCCATCGTGCACAACGAACACGTGGTGCGTTCGTTCGAGCGCAGGGGAGTGATCTTCGTCGAGCGGGTCGAGGAGATCCCGGAAGGCTCGACGGTGGTCTTCAGCGCGCACGGTGTCAGCCCGGCTGTGCGAGAGGCGGCGAGCGAGCGGAACCTGCGCGTCATCGACGCAACGTGCCCACTCGTGACGAAGGTGCATCGCGAGGCCGCGCGATTCGCTCGGCAGGGCTATCACATGCTGTACATCGGGCATCGGGGACACGTCGAAGCCGAGGGCACGATGGGAGAGGCGCCGAACCGGATGACCCTCGTGGACGGCATCGAGGAGGCTGAGCGCGTGCCGCCGCCGGAGGGTCCGCTCGCCGTCGTAACGCAAACGACGCTGTCGGTGGACGAAGTCGAGCGCATCATGGCGGTGCTTCGTCGGCGCTTCCCACACATCGAAATGCCGAAGAAAGAGGACATCTGCTATGCAACGACGAACCGCCAAGCCGCCGTGAAGCAACTCGCCGAGCGTGCAGACTTGGTGCTGGTTGTCGGCAGCCGCACCTCGTCGAACAGCAACCGACTGCGCGAGGTGGCGGAGAGTTGCGGCGTTCCCGCTCACCTGCTGATGGAACCGTCGGAGGTCGAGCCATCGTGGCGAACCGACTACCGCGTGGTGGGCGTGACGAGCGGCGCGTCAACGCCCGAGGAGCTCGTCGAAAACATCGTCGGGTCGCTTCTGGAGGGCAATCAGAGCGCCGAGGTCACAGTGCTCGAGACGATCCGTGAAGACGTAACCTTCATCCCGCCGAGAGACCTCATCGCCGCGGCGAGGCGCTGACCCTCGCTTGACGCGCCCGCCCCGGGCCTCTGCGGAAGGGACGGCGGACGTGCGTCACTTGCAGGATTCCCCGCCATGGCTACGGCGGAGCAAACAAGCGGTAGTCGCGCCCACCAGTGGGCGGCTGCCCGGTAAAATGGAGCCATGGCCACTGTATCCGAGACATCCAGCACACAGCGAATCGAAACCATCCACGCCAAGAACCTCATCAACGGCGAGTGGAGGGAAGCCGCGAGCGGCGAACGGTTCGAAAGCCGCAACCCCGCCGACACCCGCGAAGTGGTCGGAACTGCGCCCAAGTCGGACGCGGAGGACATCGCCGAGGCGGTGCGAGCCGCAAGAAACGCGTTTCCCGGCTGGGCGGCGCTCAGTTGGGTCAAGCGCGGCGAGGTCCTCGACAACTTTGCGCAACTCATCAAGCGCGACGTGGAGTTGCTTAGTCGAATGATCACGCGCGAGTGCGGCAAGCCGATCAACGAGGGGCGCGCCGACGTGGTCGAGACGCTACACATGGTGCAGTTCGCAGCTGCGCTCGGTCGGATGCCCGTCGGCGATTGCGTCAGCAGCGAGATACCGGACAAGGACGCATTCATTCGCCGCAAGCCGAAGGGCGTGATCGGTTGCATCACTCCGTGGAACTTCCCGATGGCCATCCCGCTCTGGGAGATGGCTCCGTCGCTCATCGCGGGGAATACCATCATCCTGAAGCCGAGCGAAGAGACGCCGATCTGCGCGCACCGGCTGTTCGAGCTGATGGTCGAAGCAGGCTTCCCGCCGGGGGTTGTCAACATCGTGCACGGAATCGGCGAGCAGGCGGGCGCCGCGCTTGTCAAGCATCCCGACATTGACGTCATCCTGTTCACAGGCTCCTTTCAAGTCGGCAAGCTGGTGCAGCAGCAAGCCGCGAGCGAGGCTTACAAGTTCGTCGCAACCGAGATGGGCGGGAAGAACGCGGTCATCGTTCTCGACGACGCCGACCTCGATATCGCCGTGCCGGCGGGCGTGCTGAGCGCCTTCAAGACCACCGGGCAGCGCTGCGTAACCAGCGGGCGCATCATCGTTGACGAGAAGCTTGTTGACGAGTACCAGGAGCGCTTCCTGAAACTGGTTGACCGCATCAAGATCGGAAACGGCTTGCAGGAGGATGTCTTCATGGGGCCGCTCATCAACGAAGCGGGCGTGCGGAAGTACGAGATGCACAACCAGAAGGCGCGCGACGAGGGCGCCGAGATCCTGCGCGACGGCGGGCGCCTCACCGATGGCGACCTGCAGCATGGGCACTTCGTGAAGCCGTTCGTCTATCGCATGAGGCACTCGCACGACTCGTTCGCGCTTCGCGAAGAGGCGTTCAGCCCGCACTGCGCGCTCATCCCTGTGAACGGCTTGGAAGAGGCGGTCGAAGTGTACAACGACACCGAGTACGGCCTTGCGATGGCGGTCTGCACCGAGGACTTCCGAAAGATGCGATACGTGCGAGACCACGCTGAGTATGGCCTCGGCTACGTGAACCTCCCCAGCATCGGCGCGGAGGTTCACTTGCCTTTCGGGGGGGTGAAACGCTCCGGCAACGGTCATCCCAGCGCGGAAGGGTTGCTCGACGCGGTTACGCACCGCACCGCGTTCACCATCAACCACGCGCGCCGCATCGTAATGGCGCAGGGCCTCTCGGCGGAGATTTAGGCGGGCGGGCGGCGCAAGCCCGTAGGCTTCACGGGGGCCCCGGGGTGAGCCGGGCGCCCCGTCGTGCCGAAAATCCCCTTCGATCCCGGGTCGGATGAGACTCTCGGAGGGGGCTTCATAGTTGCGGAACCTGACGATTCTCTTGTGCGGGCTGCTTGCGGCTTCCGCTTTCAGCCAGGCGGGCGACGACCTGTCGGGCAAGTCATTGGAGGAGTTGCTGCGGGTGCCGGTAACCCTGCAGCGGCATGCTGTCGCGTTCGAGGATGTCCCGGCAGCCGTGTACGTCATCACGCCCGAGGAGATCCGGCGGATGGGATTCGCGAGCATCCCGGAGGCGCTGCGCATGGTGCCGGGGTTGGAGGTTGCGCGGATTGACGGCAGCAGTTGGGCGATCTCAGCACGTGGGTTCAACGGCCGCTTCGCGAACAAGCTGCTGGTGCTTGTTGACGGGCAGAGCGTGTACACGCCGAACTTCTCGGGCGTGTTCTGGGACGCGGTAGATGTGCCCCTCGCGATCCTGGATCGCATCGAAGTCATTCGAGGGCCCGGCGGTACGCTGTATGGCCCGAACGCCGTCAACGGCATCATCAACATCATCACGACTCGCGCGGGCGAACGTAGCGGGGTGTCGCTGGATGGGCGATTAGGCGATCGCGAGTTGGCGAATGGCGCGTTCGTGGTTGACGCCGACCTCGGTGCAAGCGCCGCGATGCGAGTTCACGGCCAGGCGCAAACCCAGGGAGCGAACCGACTGTTCAACGGGTTGCCGGGCCACGACGGCTGGGATCGCAACCGGGTCGGCATACGCCTCGACTGGAGCGGCCGCCCGGGCGAATCAGCGACGATCATAGCGGGGGGGTATCGGTCGCACCTTGACCGACACATCGTCGTTCCAACCTTCACCCCGCCGTTCAGCGAGATCAGTTTCGACCATGTCGGTCAGGCGGCGTGGAACCTTCTCGGGCGTTACCAAGCCGAGGCCGGCAATACGGCGGTAGCGGTTCAGGTTGGATTTGACCGCTCCAACCGAACCATTCTCCATGCTCGCGAGGACCGGAAGACGCTGGACATTGACGTCAGCGCAGATTCGTACCTTGCCGGAGGGCTGGACGTTCAGGCGGGCATCGGCTTTCGAACGACTGAGGATGAGATCAGCGGATCGTTCCTTCACTCCTACTCGCCGGCGTCAAAGAGGGATGAGCGGTTCGCGGGCTTCGTGCAAGGCTCGTGGAGTCTCAGTCCGGCGACTGACCTCGTAGTCGGCGGCAAGGTGCTGCACGATGAGTACGCAGGCTGGCAGTTTCAGCCGAGCGTGCGGGTTATGCACACTCCGAGCGCCGAGGAGCACCTTTGGGCTTCGCTAACGCGCGCGGTGCGAACGCCGTCCCGCGCCGGCCGCACGGTTGCGTTGATCGCGGAATCGGGGCCAGGGCCCGGAGGCCTACCGCTGTTCATCGAGTTTCAGGGGGCGCCCGACTTTGGTGAGGAGACGGTTGTCTCGCTCGAGGCGGGATACCGTTGTCGCCTTGGCCCTGAGGCACACCTCGACGCCGCAACCTACTTGAACTTCTATGACGGGTTGCGTACGTTCGAGCCGCAAGAGATGGAGTTTCGCACAGACCCCGCGCCGCATTGGGTCCTGCCCGTGCGGTTCGCGAACAAGGGGAGGGCTACGACGGTCGGCGCGGAGCTTCACCTGCGCTGGGCGCCGTCTCCGAGTTGGAGGCTCGCCTTGGGCGCATCCGTGAAGTCTTGGCGTTATCGTGTCGCCTCCGACAGCGGCGACGTGTTCTCCGAGTCTGAGCACTTCGAGACGCCGAGGCACCAATTGAGCCTGCAGTCCTACCTCGACCTTGGAAGCGGATGGGCGTTGGACGCGTTTCTGGCTTACGTTGACTCGCTCCTTTCGTCCGGAGTGAACGCCTACTGGCGGTTCGACGCGCGCCTCGGCTGTCGCCTGGTGGACGGAACTGAGTTGGAACTCGGAGTTCGCAACGCGTTTCGCGCGGCGGGGATTGAGTTTCCC
>JBBIIO010000042.1:0-16192 GCA_037446435.1 Armatimonadota bacterium | reverse complement strand
CCCGGTTCCACGTTCGCGTCCAGTTCGATTGCCTGTATGACCCCCACGTTTGGGGGCTGATTGCAACAAGTAGTTTGCTTCGGCAAACTCGAACACCGCTTGTATGACCCCCACGTTTGGGGGCTGATTGCAACCCGTTGACAGGGCCGCATTTACGTGCCGACATCGCGGGTGCAACCTTTCGTCGCGCGCCGGCGTCTAATGCCGAGCGCGCCTGCCCCCCAAGGGCGTCGCGCAACCAAACATGACGAAGACGCTGAAGCGAAGGGACGGAACTTGCGGAGTCGCCGGAAGTAGGCTCGACTTCCGCCTGGTCGCTTGCGCCTACCCGAAGTGCGACAGGCTTGGGCGCGTCCGCCTTTGGACGGATGACGGCCGGGCTGTCGCGTTCTGCGACTTGCACGCGCTGTATCTTCGCAAGCCGATCAGCTACGACGAGTCGAGCCACGACGAGGCGACGTCAGAGGACGAGTGAGGGGCTAATCCTCGTCGCTTCCGAATGCCGGCGCCGTGTAGTTGGGCGGCTCTTTGGTAATCCACACGTCGTGCGGGTGCGACTCGCGCAGTCCGGCATTCGTGATCTGAACGAATTCGGCTCGCTCTCGCAGTTCCGCGAGCGTGCCCGCACCGATGTACCCCATGCCTGAGCGGACGCCGCCCACGAGTTGTGTCATCGTCTCGTGAAGGGGACCTTTGTAGGGCACGCGCCCCTCAACGCCTTCGGGCACGAGCGCGCTTCCCTCCTTGACGGCGAAGTATCGGTCGGAGCTGCCCTGTTTCATCGCGCCGATGCTGCCCATGCCTCGATACACCTTGTAGGCGCGGTTGCGATACATCTCGATGTCGCCGGGGCTTTCATCGCAACCGGCGAACATGTTCCCCATCATCACTGCAGACGCACCCGCAGCAAGGCACTTGAGGATGTCGCCGCTGGAGCGCACCCCACCGTCGGCGATGGTCGGCACGCCGCGCTTGGCGGCCGCCTCGGCGCACTCAAGCACCGCGCTGAATTGGGGCACGCCGACACCGGCAACCACTCGCGTGGTGCAGATGCTGCCCGCGCCGATGCCGACGCGCAGGCAGTCGGCGCCGAGGTCAATCAGTTCGTTCACACCTGGGGCGTCCACTACGTTGCCGGCGACGACGCGGAGGTCGGGAAGCTTCGCCTTCAGCAGCTTCACACACTCCATCACGCCTCTGCTGTGCCCGTGCGCGGCGTCAATCACGATGAAGTCAACGCCGGCGTCCTGTAGCGCCTTGGCACGCTCGAACGGCTGGCGCAAGGAGCCGATGGCTGCGCCGACGACCAGGCGGCCCTTGGAGTCCTTCGTCGCGTTGGGGTGCTGCTTCACCTTGAGGATGTCCTTGATGGTGATCAGCCCTTGGAGCTTGCCGTCCTCGTCTACGAGCGGGAGTTTCTCGATGCGGTGTTCCTGCAAGATGGCTTGTGCCTGCTCGAGGGTCGTCCCTACCTGTCCGGTGATGAGGCCGCTTGAGGTCATCCGCTCTCGAATCGGGCGGCTGAAGTCGGTTTCGAAGCGGATGTCCCGGTTGGTGAGGATGCCGACGAGTTTTCCGCCCTCGTCGGTGATGGGGACGCCGCTGATGTGGTAACGCTCCATGATCTGGAGCGCGTCTTGGATCGTGTCGTCGGGGCTGAGGCGAATCGGGTTGTGGATGACGCCGTGCTCGCTGCGCTTGACGCGGTCCACCATGTCGGCTTGGGCGTCAATGCTCATGTTCCGGTGAATGACGCCGACGCCGCCCTCCCTCGCCATTGCGATTGCCATGCGCGCCTCGGTCACCGTGTCCATCGGAGCGGAGACCAGGGGAACGTTAAGGCGGACGCCGGGCAGGAGGTCGGTCGAGGTGTCTACCTCGTGGGGAAGCACCTCCGTTCGCTTGGGCAGAAGGAGGATGTCGTCGAAACTGAGTTTGAGCGGAAAGGTCACGCTTTGCCTCGCGTCATGGTGCCCGCGGATTATGGCACGCACCGCCATCGTCGGAGCCGCGGCCTCGGCGCTGCTCGCGCCTACCCGTGAAACATACCGGATTTATTCCAGAAACCATAGATTCTGGTAGCTTTGCGTGAGTAGGTTTGACGGAAACTCCTGTACAGTAGTGGTCATCATGAGACGCAGGAGTGCTCGAGGCACTCTGAGCGTCTGGGCGGCGGTTGCCGGCCTTTGGCTGGTGGTGATTGTCGCCTGGGCGACTCAGATGGGGTTAGACCGCTGGGTAGTGCGGGAGCGGCAGAGCGATGCCGTCGCCGAGTACTACCAGAGTCGCGAGCCTGGGATAGGGACAGTGGCCCCCTTGCCTCCTGAGGACATTGACGGGCAGCCGATATCCCGAGAGGATTCCACGGCAGAGGACGTGCTGCTGATCATTGCCGGGTCTTGTTCCGAATGCGCAAAGAACAAGTTTGACCCGGCAAGGCTGGATTTGAGCAGCTTTAGTCAGGTAATCGTGGTCTTTACCTCAAGCGTTGAGCAGATACGAGCGGCGAAACTCGAACTACCGGAGCATGTTAGGGTGGTGTCCGACGTCCGCGGAGAGCTTGCGATGCGACTCAACGCGTACTACCAGCCCCGCTTCTACCTGTTGGATCGGGGCCTTCGGCTTCGAAAGTTGCAAGGAGATGTACGAGGTGCGTCAAACTGGTACATGGACCTCCTCACTAAGGGTCCGGAGACAGGCGAATGAGACATCGAGGATTGACCCTTGTACAGTTGTTGGTTGCCATTGGGACGCTGGCGCTACTGTCGGCGCTGCTCTTCCCCACCATCCGCGGGCAGGTTGACAAGGCGAAGCAGAAAGGATGCGCCTCCAACCTCCGCCAGTTGCACGCCGCGCTGATGCTGTATCGCGAGGCGCAGGACGGGGCGGTGCCGTACGGCCGTGGCGAAGCGATGGGGCTGCCGCCCATCATGAGCATGGTCTATCCATCGCTTGTGCCCGACAAGCACGTGTTCCACTGCCGGGCGCCGTCCGGCAACTACGCAGCCAAGGTGTTCACTCAACTGTGGGCAGTCAGCGGAATGGACGGCCTCTTTCCGCCCTGGCCCGAGTACGTAAATCAGTACAAGGAGGATGCCGTCCTGCTTGTGGACATGAATCACGACCCTGCCGAACACCCCCGGCTCGAGTACGTGACGCACTATGGAATTGCCATCTATCTTGGGGGCCAGGTGCGCGTCGTGCACCGAGTAGGTACGCCGACGAACCGCACGTGGTGGAACCCCGACTAATCAAACCTACTTGTAAAGGAGAGAACAATGATACAGAAACTGACACTGTGGACGGTGCTCGCAGTGGCGGCCATCGCCGCCCCCCATGTCGCCATCGCGACGTGTGAACAGGAGTGCCCCGACATGGACATACCTTGCCCGCATACCTGTTGGCCCGCCGGGTCGAACTGGTCCAGCTGGTGCTATGAGCAGAACGGCTTCTGCTGTGAGTGCTTCATGATGAACATCTGGTGCGATTGCCCAGAAGGAGGAATGTGGAACGGTTGGCGCCAGTACAGCACCTGGCGGGCAGGCCAGTGCTGGGTCATCGATGACTATCGGTCCGGATGTAAGTGGGCTGTGCGACCTCCCGAGTAGAATAACGCCCACATGAGGTAAAGGCGTAAATGACCAATAAGTGGCTTCTCGGAACGATCACCATAGGGGCCCTGGTTGCAGCGACGTTCGTCGGCATCGGCCTCCTGCGCCCAAAGACGCTCGATGGGACGGCGTCGGCTGTCGTGGAGGCGTTCCTCGGCAACGACCCCGAGACCGTCTACGCGCACGGACACAAGTGCCAGAAGGACGCCTTTCCGCGAGACAAGTTCGTGGCGGCTTGGCGGGAGATCGTTGAACCTGTGCTGCGCTCGTACAAGCCGGTGGCACCTCCTAAGATCGAGGTGTCGCCGGGTGGGCTACAAGGAACGGCAACCGTGATTCTCAGAAATGAGAAGGGGATGGAGATTGACTTCTACGTCATCACACAACCAACGGACGACGGCCCTGCCTATGACCTGATCGCCCCATTCCTCACGGTGTGGAGGATCCGAGCGGCACAAGAGGGCGCCAAGGACTTGTCGGCGACCAACACCCTTTTCATGGGTCTGGACGCCGACGCCCCGATCCTTCGGCGGCTGGGAATTGACGCCCTGCCGTCCCCCGACCCTGAACAGGGATTGATACAGATAGACGAGTGGATCGCGTACCTCCGCAAAGAGGCGCGAGAGGTACCGAGCGAGCGCGGAAGCGGAGGTTAAGCGACAGCGCGTCTGGGGTCGTCCGGTCAGGCATAATCGCCCGCGGACGACCCCATGACGCCGTTCGCTTTCATCATCCATCCGATTGACGCGCGCAGAGACGTCGCGCGCAAGTATCCGATTGCGCGCTTCCTGCCCGAGCCCGTCATTGAGTGGTTCCTGAAGCGAAGGCGACCTTCCGTCGTCAGCGAGATCAAGGGCGTCGAAAGCCCAACCGGCGCCGCTACGCGCGGCTGGTTCATCGGTTGCCCGCTAACGCCGAAGATGATGATGGAACTGCCGCTCGAGTTCGTCTACAGCAGAATCCTCGAGTGCTGCGAGATCGCAGCGGACCTCGGCGCGAAGATCGTTGGCCTCGGCGCCTTCACCGCAGTCATCGGCGACGGCGGCGAGACCATCGCCAAGCGAAGCCCCATTCCCGTAACGACGGGCAACAGTTTGACGGTCGCAACTGCGATAGAGGGCGCGATGGAGGCGGCGAGGCAGATGGAGATCGTCCCCTCCGAAGCGACCCTCGCGGTCGTCGGAGCGACCGGCTCGATCGGCAGGACGTGCGCGCTCATCATGGCGCCCTCGTTCCGGAGAACGATCCTGGTGGGACGGGACCTCGAGCGCACTCAAGCGGTCGCAGCCGAAGTGGGCGCAGACGCGGAAGCGACCACCGATCCGAACCGCATCCGCGAGGCTGATGTCGTCATCACGGTAACGAGTGCCGGAGCGGCGTTGATCCAGCCGGAGATGCTTAAGCCGGGCGCGGTCGTGTGCGATGTCGCCAGGCCACGAGACGTAAGCCTTCGCGTGGCGCGCGAGCGGAACGACGTTCTGGTCATTGAAGGCGGAGTCGTCGAGGTCCCCGGTGAGGTGGACTTCGGGTTCAACTTCGGCTTCCCGCCAAAGACGGCATACGCCTGCATGAGCGAAACGATGGCGCTTGCCTTGGAGGATCGGCCAGAGCCGTTTACGGTTGGCAAGCAGGTGACGCCGGAGCAAGTGCGCGAGATTCAGACTCTCGCGGCGAGACACGGCTTCCGACTCGCGGGCTTCCGCAGCTTTGAGAAGGCAGTTACGCCGGAAACGATCGCAGCCGTTCGGAAGGCGGCGGGACGCAGCGCTCGCCCATCCGGCAAGACGGGCGCAGCCGTAGACCCAAGCGCTTGACGCCCTACTGCGGCCGGGGGCCGAGCTTCCCGCCGAGGCGTAGGAAGCTGAAGACGGTGTAGAACAGCGTCGCCAGAACTGCGAGAGCGATGAACAGGGGCTGCAGTTTCAGGCCGAGCTGGATGCCCTGTCTCTTCTCCTCCGTCATGTCCGCCGTTTCCAGGAACTCCTGCATCGCTCGCGTCTGTTCCGGGTACCTGCTGAGACCGTACGCTGTCAAGCCGAGCAAGACGATCCCCCCAAGCCCGGTGAGCAGCATCCCCCAGCGTCGGCTGAGGCTCATTCCGATGCAGCCAAACAGCATAACAATGTAGACCAAGAAACTAGTGATGACTTGCCAACCCTCAGGCTTGACTTCCTGGGGAAACTCCTCGGGCATGCCGGCGCCGCCGCCGACAGATACGCCGGTGGCAACGCTGCAGCAGGCGAACAGGGCAATACCAATGATTCCCACGACCCGGTCGGCGGTGCAGCCGGATCCCTCTTGCGGTTGGATAGGCTGGTTGCACTTCTCTCCTCCTTGCCCGCCGAGTATATCACCGGCGCAAGGGCCTGTCACGCGTCTTCGCCGAACGGCCAGGTAGGCAGGGTGTGCTGGAGCGGGCGGTCTGACCGATGCCCCAGCGCGTACTCGGCTTGGAGGAGGGTGTGGATCTCCCTTGTGCCCTCATAGATCATTGCGCCGCGCGAGTTCCTGAAGTAGCGCTCGACCGGAAACTCATCGCTGTAGCCGTAGGCTCCGTGGATCTCTACCGCGTCGTGCGCCGCCTGGAACGCGTTGTTACAGTTCACCCACTTGGCGAGCGATACCTCGCGCGTGTGGCGCAGGCCGACGTTCTTCATCCAGCCGACTTTGTAGTACAGCAGCCTTCCGACCTCCATGCCCGCTGCCATGTTGGCAATCATCTGCTGAACCAGTTGCTTCGTTCCAATCGGCTCGCCGCCCACTTTCCGCTCGTTGGCGTAGGGCACGCAGGCGTCGAGGCACGCTTGGATGATGCCCACCGCGCCCGCCGCCACCGTGTACCGTCCGTGGTCCAACGCGCTCATCGCAACCTTGAACCCGTCACCCTCTTCGCCGATTCGGTTCTCCTCAGGGACACGCACGTTGTCGAAGAAGATCTGTCCGGTGTTGCCTGCACGAACGCCCAATTTCCCCTTGATGGGTCGCGAAGAAAAGCCCTCAGCCTCGCGATCCACGACGAAGGCGCTCATCCCACGAGCGGATGACTTCGCGTTTGGGTCGGTTACCGCGATTACCAAGAACTGGTGCGCGTAATCCGAGAGGGAGATCCAGGTCTTCTCGCCGTTCAGGATGTACTCCTTGCCGCTCCTCTCGGCTCGCGCGCGGATGTTCACCGCGTCCGAGCCGGCGTTCGGCTCGGTGAGACCGAACGCCCCGATTCTCTCGCCCCGCGCGAGCGGCGGCAGCAGGCGCTGCTTCTGCTCCGGAGTCCCCCACTGCAGGAGCGTGAGGCAATGGAGCCCGCTGTGGACGCTCATCACGACGCGCGCGCTGGTGTCTGCTCGCTCCAGTTCCTCGCAAACGATGCCGAGGCTGATGTAGTCGGTGTCTTGCCCGTCGTACTTTGCAGGGAGAGAGACGCCTGTCAGCCCGGCTTTCGCGAGGTTTGTCAAGAAGTCGGGGTCAGGCTCGTGGGCGGCATCCCGCTCGCGCAAACCTGGGAGCACGTGCGCCTCGGCAAATCTGCGCGCCGATTCGCGAATCAGGTCGTGCTCGGGGGTAAGTTGGAAGTCCATAGGTCTCGGATTCTACCGGTCTCGGCGCTTCTTGAATACCGCCCGTGTGTCGGTATACGTGCCGTCGTAGACGCCGAGCGAAAGCACCTTGAGCAACCCGGCCACACCTTTATACAGAGCCCCAATGAACGGCTTCCGTCGGGAGAGTGTCTTCAACTGCCCACCTCGAATCACCGCACAGAATGCCACATCCATCCCGTGTTGGGCGGCGAGCCGCTTCATGGGTCCCGGCGCAATGCTCCTCCGTAGGGTTGTGGGGAACGGCGCGAACCCCGGCTTGCCTGCGTTCGGATCGCCGAACAGCCTGCGATACGCCCACACGTGGAAGGAGTGCGGCGTGAACTTCGTCAGCAGCCCCTTCAGCGAGTAAGGGTTGGTGGTCGCGATGATCAGCAGCCCGCTGGGCTTGAGAGCCTGGGCGAAGTTCGCGATGGCTCGCTCCGGGCGGTTCAAATGCTCTACGGTGTCCCAGCACACCACCGCGTCATAGGAGTTCGTCTCGAGCGGGTGGGTCTCCACGTCGCCAAGAATCTTCTCGTCAACGTCGGTGTTCTTCTCCAGTTGCTCCGGCGAGAGGTCAATCCCAACGACGAAAGGCTCGCCGGGGAACCGCACGTGGCACAGCGAGCCACAGCCGGCATCGAGCACCCGCGGACGCTCGACGTTGCCCAACTCTCGCAGCAGAATCTGCTCAATCGCCGCGTCCGGGTCATCAGAGAAGCGCAAGGTGAGGCGAATATACCCCGGCACTTTGGCACCTGGAGTTGCGGTACTCTCGGGCGGAGATCATGCGAATGAAAAGACTCTTTACTCTATCCGTCGTCTTGCTCTTGGCGGCGACGGCCGCGCTTCCCCAGGGCGGGCGAGGGCCGGGCGGCCCACCCGCTACCGGCGGTCAGCGTGGCGGTCAAGCCCAGGAGCCTCGTAAGTACGAGGACGTGGTTACGTCCGAGTTCACAACCCAGGAGGGGATGTTCAAGGTCCACCGCAAGGACGATCGCCTGCTGTTCGAGATTCCGCAAAGCGCTTTAGGGCGCGACATGCTTTGGGTTACCGAGGTGAAGAAGACGCCCGTCGGCGGCTACGGCGGCACAGCAGCGGGCGACCGCGTCGTGCGCTGGGAAGTCCGCGGAGAGAAGGTGCTTCTGCGAATCATCACGTACTCGATTCGCGCATCGAAGGGGGAGCGGATTCAACTAGCCGTCGAGGCGTCGAGCGTCGCTCCAATTGCGGAGGCGTTCAACATCGAGGTAACAAGCCCGTCGGGCGACCCGGTGATTGACGTGTCGCGCTTCTTCCTGAGCGACCCCGCCGAGTTCTCCGTGCGCTCCCGTCTTGGCGTCGGCGCAGTGGACAACAACCGAAGTTTCCTCGATGAGGTTCACGTCTTCCCGAATAACGTCAACGTAACGAGCACGCTCACCTTCCGCGAAGGCGCGGGTGGTGGAGGCGGTGGTTTCCGACTGGGCGGCGCCCCGGCGGGCGGCCCGAGCAACACGGCCGTCGTACACTACAGCATCACGCTCCTTCCCGAGAAGCCGATGATGGGGCGACTCTTCGATGATCGCGTCGGGTACTTCAGCGTGTCGTTCCAGGACTACGGCACTGACGAACACCGCGTCGCCGACCGCCGCTTCATTACGCGATACCGGCTCGAGAAGAAAGACCCCGACGCGCCGGTCAGCGAGCCGGTGAAGCCGATCATCTACTACATCAGCCCCGAAGTGCCCGAAAAGTGGCGTCCCTACGTCAAGCAGGGCGTCGAAGACTGGCAGCCCGCGTTCGAGCAAGCCGGCTTCAAGAACGCCATCCTTGCGATGGACCCGCCGGACGACCCGGCGTGGAGCCCTGAGGACGCGCGCTACTCCGTCATCCGCTGGGCGCCGACCCCGACGGAGAATGCCATGGGGCCTCACGTTCACGACCCGCGCTCGGGAGAGATCATCTCGGCGCACATCATCATGTGGCACAACATCCTGAACCTGCTGACGCGGTGGTACTTCACTCAAGCGTCGCCAAGCGACCCGCAGGCTCAGCGCATCCCGTTCCCTGACGAGTTGATGGGCGAGTTGGTGCGGTACGTCGTGGCACACGAGGTCGGTCACACCCTCGGCCTGCAGCACAACTTCAAGGCGTCGTCCAGTTACACGATCGAGCAGCTTCGCGACCCAGACTTCACCAACAAGTACGGCAACGAAGCCAGCATCATGGACTACGGCAGGTTCAACTACGTCGCGCAACCCGGCGACGGCGCGAGGCTCATGCCGGTGGTAGGACCCTACGACAAGTTCGCTCTCGAATGGGGGTACAAGCCCATCCCTGGAGCCAACGACCCAGAAGACGAGAAGCGAGAGCTCGACCTCATCGCGGCGCGGCAAGTAACCGACCCGACGCTACGCTTCGGGGCGAACTCCTTCGGCTTCGACCCGTCGCAGCAGACCGAAGACCTCGGCTCCGATAGCGTCGAGGCTACACGGCTCGGACTGCAGAACCTGAGACGAGTGATGACGTACCTCATCCCAGCGACCGTGCGCTTCGGCGAGGACTACACGGACCTCGGCGCGTTTTACGGCAACGTGTGGGGGCAGTACAACACGGAACTGGGCCATGTGGTCAACGTCGTCGGCGGCGTGGTGATGACGAACTATCACGCCGGGCGCGGAGGCGAACCCTTCACAATGGTGCCTAAAGAGCGGCAGCAGGCAGCTGTCAAACTGCTCAGCGACGAGTGCCTCAAGACGCCGACCTGGCTGATGCCCGAGGAGGTGCTGCGGAAGCTCGGCCCGCGTGGAGCAGCCGACAACCTGCGCGGCGCCCAGTCGCGCGTGCTGAACCAGTTGCTCAGCGACTCCAGGCTCAACCACATGATGGACCTCGAGCAGCGCTTCGGCAACCAGGCGTACTCGGTCAGCCAGATGCTCGACGACCTGCGCGCAGCCGTGTTCACCGAACTGAACGCGAGCAAGCCCGCGATTGACCTGTATCGCCGGACGCTCCAGCGCACGTATGTGAACGTCCTTGTGAGCAAACTCTCCAACGACAGTACCGAGGTGCGCTCGCGCGCCATCGGGGAGTTGCGGAAAGTCGTTGTCCTCATCCGTGGGGCGATGCCGAACGCGGCGAACTACGAAACAGGGCTGCATCTCGACGACCTCAGGCGGCATATCGAGCACTCGCTCGAGAACCCGCCTGCGCCCGCCCCGCCGGCGGCTGCGCCCGCCTTCCCCAGGGGCGGCGAGGGCAACGGCATGAGTTGAAGCGCATCGTTTCGATCAGCCTGGGCTCGAGCAAACGAGACAAGTCGAGCCGAGTGAGCATACTCGGCGAGGAGTTCCTCGTCGAGCGAATCGGAGTGGACGGAGACCTGCGCCGATTCGAGGAAATGTTCGCTCGGCTCGACGGCCAAGCCGACGCGCTTGGCGTCGGAGGCGCAGACCTCTACCTCTGGATTGACGACCGGCGGTACACCTTTCGGCAGATTCAACGCCTCGTGTCGGGCGCGAAACGAACGCCTGTGGTGGACGGAAGCGGACTGAAGAACACGCTGGAGCGGCGGCTGATTCACCACCTGAACGAGCACGAAGTCGTTCCCTTTGCTCAATCGCGCGTTCTGCTCACGATGGCGGTAGACCGATTCGGAATGGCGAAGGCGCTGGCGGAGGTTTGCCCGAACGTGGTCTTCGGCGACGCGATGTTCGGCATCGGAGTTCCTCTGCGCATCCGCTCCTACGGCGCGCTACGAGTGATCGGCAAGGCGCTCCTGCCGATTATCACGCGCCTCCCGTTCCAGTGGTTCTATCCAACCGGCGAGAAGCAGGACGAGCGAAAGCCGAAGTTCGAGTGGGCGTTTCGAGAGGCGGATGTCATCTGCGGCGACTGGCACTACATCCGCAGGCACTGCCCAGGGGACCTCAGCGGAAAGACCGTCATCACCAACACCGTTCGCGCGGACGACATCGAGTTCCTATCTCGCGCCGGCGCGAAGATGGCGATTACCAGCACGCCGAAGATGGACGGCGAGTCGTTCGGAACCAACGTGATGGAGGGCGTCCTCGTCGCACTCCTCGGCAAGCGACCGGAAGAGTTGACGGCGGAGGACTACAACTCCGTTCTCGACCGGATCGGTTGGCAACCGAACATCTACGAACTCTTTTCCCCGCCCAACTCTCCGACCTGAACCTCGACGTCACTGCGCAAATCAACGCGCGACACCGTGCCGTCTCGCACATGCACGATCCGATCGCTCACGTCCACCATCTTCAGGTCATGCGTGGCTGAGATGACGGTAACCCCTCGCTGCTGATTCAGCCCGCGAAGCAGCTGAATAATCTCCTGCCCAGTCTTGAGGTCGAGGTTGCCGGTCGGTTCGTCGGCGAGCAGGATCGCCGGTTCGTTCGCAAGGGCGCGTGCGATGGCGACGCGCTGCTGCTGCCCGCCGGAAAGTTCCGTCGGCCGATGGTGATACCGATCTTGCAACCCGACGAGGTCGAGCAGCCTCGCCGCGCGGTCGTCCGCCTCGTCGGCGGGCACGCCGGCGAACAGCATCGGGAGCGTAACGTTCTCAAGCGCCGTGCGGACCGTGATGAGGTTGAACGTCTGAAAGATGTAGCCGATGGTGCGGCAGCGCATGTATGCCAACTCGTGTGGAGAGAGTTGCGCAATGTCCACTTGGTTGATGTACACCGAGCCGGACGTCGGCTTGTCTAAGCCGCCGACCATGTTGAACAGCGTGCTCTTGCCGCTCCCGCTCGGGCCCATGATTGACACGTAATCGCCGCGATAGATGTCGAGGGTTACGCCCGCCAGGGCGGTTACAATCGTCGCGCCCATTCGATACTCCTTGACGAGGTCACGCGTGCGCACAATCGGCTCGCGCTCGAAGCCAGCCATCAGACCTCCACCCGCAGAGCGTCGGTCGCCTGCATGCGGGCGGCGGCCAACGCGGGGGCGATCGAAGCGACCAGAGTCAACCCCGCACCAACCAACAGAGGGATCACCACCGAAACCTGAACGAAGGGAAGAACCGACGCGCCCGATCGCCAGCCGAACAGCGCCGCCACGCCCGCGCCGAGCAGCGCGCCCGCAAGCGAGGACGCCAAGCCAACGACGAGCGACTCGATCAAGAAAACCTTCGCGATGAACGTGTCGGTCGCGCCGAGACACTTCAGCGTCCCGATCTCTCGATAGCGCTCGGCGACGCTCATCAGCATGGTGTTGGCAATGCCGACTGCGCAGAGCGCGAGTGACATCGCGGCGAGGAACCGCAGCTTTGCTTGGTCGTCCGCCGTGCCGAGCACGCGAACGCCCTGCAGATAGGCGTAGAACGCCACGCCGAGGGCAACGCCCGCGCCGGTCGCCAACTGGCGAGCCGGACGCATGCGAATGCCGCTCCAAGCGTGTTGAAACGCGACCCGAAGGCTGGGGTCGCGCTGGCGTTGTATGGTTAAACTCACTTCTCTCGGAAGGAGATATACCCGCGTTGGGACAGCGAGGCGAGAAATCCGAGCAACGAAGCCTCCGCCTCAGGCTGCGTCAGGCGAAACTCCGCCTTGAGAGCGGAGGCAATCGCCTTCGAGGTGCGCGTTCCATCGCAGAGCCGCCAGACGAACGCCCCCAACTCGTCCAACTCCACCTCGCAGTGCGCGGGCGCCTTCACTACGCGGGCGAGCAGGCGGCGCCACCGACCGGACATCTGCGCCGGCACTCGCAGCAGCACTCGACCATCCTCCTCCGTCCACTCCAGGGACTCGGCCCGAATCGGCTTCCATCGCAGGGCTTCCGCTCGCGTTGCGGGGCGCTTTCTCCTCATCCGGCGATCACCCACTCCTCAAGGGGCACACTTCCCCGCCCCACGCGCACCAGCGTAACCAACGCGTTCTCCTCAGCGAGGTGCAGAGCAATGCCGGTCTTCCGCACGCCGAGCAAGCCGAGAGGCAATCTGGCTGCCCCCTCGTAGCGCGCCATATCGCCGTGCTCCGCCGCCGGTCGCAGCCGCGTCGCTTTTGCTCCCCACTCGGCGAGCGTTGTTTGCGCAAGCAAGCGGTCGGCAAGGCTCCATCGCTCCGCGACCACCGTTTCGAATCGAGACGTGAATCGGACGGCGATGCGCCCAGCCAACGCCTCGAAGCGGCGCATCGCGAGGCGCACGGGCAGCCGCAGCCGCAGACCGAGCACCTGCCACGGCAACACGTCACCCGAGAACGCTTCGAACCCGCGAAGAATCGCACGCGCCTCCTGCTTGAACGAATCTCGCGAAGGTCCCGAGCGCTCAAGCAGAAACACTCGGCGGCTCTCCTCATCCCATAGCAGGCCGCCGCATCCTTTCAGTTCGCCGTGCCAGCGAAACTCGCTGCCGGCGGAGTACGTGTGAAGCGTCCGCTTCCGCTTCTTTGCGCTGTGCCGAAGAAGGCGCAGATACTCCTGCGCGCGCTCGTTGAGATTCGGCGTCTGCTTGGCAGGCTCCCAGCGTATCTGCAACAGCCCCTCAGAGCTGCTTTCCAGTTGCACGTAGCCGCGGCGAAACCCGCCGCGCAAAACAGTCGGGTACCACGAATCGTTCAGGGGTATTCCAAACCCCTGCCAGCAGAAGCGTGACTGCTCGTCAGCCGCCGTTCTGGTCTGATTCCTTGGCATCGAGCGCGGCCTGACGCTTGACGTCCTCCAGGGCGCGCTTGCCCTCTTCGAGGCCGCGCTGGAATTCGCCGGCTCCGCGCCCTAGGCCCCGCATCAGTTGCGGAATCTTGCTGCCTCCGAAGAGCAGCAGAATGACCACCGCTACGATGAGCAGTTCGTTCATTTGCAGGAATCCAAGCATGATTTCCATCGTAATCGTACCCCCTTTTGGCGGGCGCTCCAAGAGATTATACGTGCTGCGGCACCCTCGATTCCACTTTCGCAGGGTAAATGCCGTAAAATCCGCCCATCGTGGACCAGAAACAGTATCGGAGCCTTCCAAGCGTGTCCAGACTGATAGAAAGCCCTGAGTTGGCTGCTTTCCCCCACGCGGATGCTGTTGAGGCGGCACGAGAGGCAATCGAGAACGCTCGTAACGCTATGGGGGAAGGCGAGCCGCCCCCCGAAGAGCAGATTCTGGAGCGTGCCGTCGCGGTCGCCACGCGACTCCGCACGCCCGGCTTCAACCACGCCATCAACTGCAGCGGTGCGATCCTGAACACCGGCCTCGGTCGCGCACGCCTTCCCCACGAGGCGGTCAACGCAATCCAGCGCGTCGCCGAGAGCCACTCCACCCTCGAAGTGGACCTCGACGCGGGCACACGCGGAGACAGGCAGCGCCCCTTGCGACGGCTTCTCACGCGCCTCACCGCAGCGGAGGACGCCCTCGTGGTGAACAACAACGCCGCGGCGGTGCTCCTTGTCGTGAACACCTTCGCCCTCGGCAAGAAGGCGCTGCTCTCCAGGGGACAAAGCGTCGAAATCGGCGGTTCTTTCCGAATGCCCGACGTGGTGCGCCAAGCAGGCGCGACGCTCGTTGACGTCGGCTGCACGAACCGCACGCGCGTCAGCGACTACGACAGCGCTGCCGACGACGAGACCGCCCTCATCGTCCGCTGCCACCCAAGCAACTTTGCGCTCACCGGATTCGTCGAAGAGCCTTCAGTCGCCGAACTGGCGGAATGCGCGTCACGATTGGGCGCCGTGTTGCTTGACGATGTCGGCAGCGGGTGCCTTGTCGAGACCGGCGCGCTCGGGCTACCCCACGAGCCGACGCTGCAAGAGTCGCTCCGCGGCGGCGCACACATCATCACCGCCAGTGGCGACAAGCTGCTCGGTGGGCCGCAGGCGGGCATCATCTTAGGCCGGCGCGACCTCGTTCGCCAGGTGGCTCGCAACCCCATGGCGCGCGCGCTACGCATTGACAAACTGACAGCCGCTGCCCTCGAAGCGACGCTGCGACTGTACGTCGAGGGGCGCGAGAGAGAGATTCCGACGATTCGCTACCTCGCTCGCTCCGTCGAAGAGGTGGAGCACCTGGCGCTCGACCTCGCCGCGCGGCTCAAGAGCGCGGGCGTAACCGCCGTCACCGAGCGGTCAACCGCCGAGCCGGGCGGCGGTGCCCTGCCGGGAACCACCCTGCCGAGCGCGCGCGTCGGCTTCCCCGACAAGGAGCCGGAGGCCCTCGCACAGCGGCTCCGACTTGGCGAGCCGCCCGTCATCGGATACATCCAGAACGACACGCTATGGCTGGATATGCGGACGGTGGACGAAGAGGAGTTGGACCTGCTCACAACCGCTGTGAGCAGCGCATGCGCGACACCATGAGCGACGGCACGTACGACGAGCAGCAACAGACCGCCGAGGCGAGCGCGGTCGTCCGCGCTCTGCTCCTCGCGCTCGACGCGTACCTGCCGGGGGCAGCCGCGCGAGGCGAGCACGTGTCGGTGTTGACGGTCAGCACCTTGGAGAGGCTTGGCGCTTCGGACGCCGAGCTCGCGATCTCTCGCCAGGCGAGCGCGCTCCACGACATCGGCAAGCTGTCGGTGCGCCGCGAGGTACTGCTCAAACCGGCTCCTCTAACCGCGAAGGAGTTGACCGAAGTGCGCGAGCACGTGCGATACGGCTCGGCGCTCCTTGCGAGCATCCCTCAAGTTGCAGCCTCCGCACCGCTTGTGCTTCGGCAATACGAGCACTGGGCAGGTACAGGCTTCCCAGACGGCCTGAAGGAGACCGAAATACCTCTCGGCGCACGCGCCCTTAGCGTTTCGCTCGCGTTTGTGGCGATGACTGCAACCCGGCCGTGGCGTGAAGCGCTCGGCGAACAGGAAGCCATCGCACAGATTCGCGAGGATGCCGGGCGCTCCTTCGACCCGCAGGTCGTTGAGGCGTTCCTGGCGGTTCAGCCGCTGATTCAACCCGTGGCGTTGTAGCATACTCTCCCCCTCCCCCTTGCGGGGAGGGGCGGGGTGGGGTCGTGCCTCCGCACTGCAAGTTCGGTGACTCATTCGGACGAAGTGTATGGCATCGCCGTGCAGATGCATCAGACGGATC
>JBBIIO010000041.1:0-16399 GCA_037446435.1 Armatimonadota bacterium | reverse complement strand
TCGCGATCCGTCCAAAACGCGATCTTCGACCCGTCAGGACTCCAGACGGGGAACTCGTCACCCGCCGCGTTGTTCGTCAGATTGGTCTGACCGGTGCCATCTGGGTTCATTACGTAGATCTCAAGGTTCCCGTCGCGATCCGTCACAAACGCGATCTGTGACGGCCCGCCGCCTCCGCCAGAACCGCCAGAACCGCCACAACCGACTCCACACGCTGTTGCCAACGCAACAAAAGAAAAACTGTAGTATCGAAACTGCTTCATCTGATTTCCTCCGTTGCAGCCCCGTGACCGAGGCTTGCTCACATTCTACCAGGGAGAAAGGCTGCTGTCAAGTCTTATTTTTGCGGGTAGGCTTCGGTTCCGGCGCGCCCGTCCGGCCGGCGCTGAATCAAGCAGTGCGCGCCCGTGATGTCAGCGAGAGGGCGTTCTGGGTAGGTACGAGCGAGATGTTGCTCCAGCGGCGGAGCCTCCTGCACGGTGAGTTCTTTGACGGATGGAGCCGTGGTAATGCGAGGGGCAACCTTGCCGCGCGGTCGGGCGCACGGTGCGAGTAGGACGTATGAGCCAGTTACCCCCGGGCGGGTGTTGGGCCGCGCGAAAGGCGTGGGAAGGGTAACCTTTGCATATGGGATCCATTCCTAAGAGATATACCGACTTTTTTCAGAAGTATCCGGACCTGGCGAACGCCTACCGCTCTCTTGGCGAGGCGTCGTCGAAGGCGGGGCCGCTTGCCGAGAAGACGGCTGCGCTCGTGAAACTCGCCCTTGCGATCGGTGCGCGCATGGAGGGCGCGGTACACAGCCACACACGCAAGGCGCGCGAGGCGGGCGCCAGCGACGAGGAGATACGGCACACCGCCCTGCTTGCCACAACGACGCTCGGCTTCCCTACGATGATGGCGGCGCTGTCTTGGATCGAGGACGTGCTTGAGGACGGCGACTAATCGGCGCGGCGCGCAACCCAAAGGATCGCATCCCGCAGCATCGCCTGGAAACGCGCGTCGTTCCACGTCTCAGCCGTGTGTCCCAAGCCTGTGTACCACGACCTGCCGCCGTCGAATTCGCGGCACCAGGTGATCGGATGGTCGCCCCCCATCACGCCGCCCGTGTAACTGCTTTCATCCACCGTCGCGAGAACCGTTACGCGCGGGCGCGGATTCTGTCGGTAGTCGTACCATTCATCTGTCCACTCTGAGACGTGCGGCAGCGAACGCATGGTGAAGTGGTTCGGTTGCTCGACACTCACGCGGGCCCTTTGCACCGGCGGGTGTGAGCGAAAGTACGCGCCGACCAACTCTCCGTACCACTCCCATTCGTATTCCGTGTCGGCGGCGCTGTGGATGCCGACGAAGCCGCCTCCCGCTCGCACGAATCGCTTCAGGGCAGCCTCCTGTTCGGCGTTCAGAACGTCTTGCGTGGTGAGGAGAAACACGACGACCTCTTTGGTTGCGAGGTTGCCGTCGGTGAAACGCGAAGCGTCCTCGGTGGCCTCCACCGGAAAGCCGTTCTCGCTACAGATCTCGCGCATCACCTCGACGCCGGTTGGGATTGCTTCGTGGCGATATCCGGCGGTCTTCGAGAACACGAGCACGCGCGGCGGTGCCGCCGCATGCGCAACCAGAGCCGCAAGCACGAGAGAAGTGATCACGCCTCAGTTTAGCCGACGACGGTTCGGGTACAGTCCTTCGCTTTGGGATGAGGGGCGTTGCACCATTCCTGACTCGGTACGGAGTGCTGGTTGCGTTTGTGGCGCTCTTCCTCGTCAACGCGATCTGGCAGGGCGAGGTGTTCCTCAAGCCGGAGAACCTGCGCAACCTTCTGAACCAGAACGCCGCAGTGGGCATTATCGCGGTCGGGATGACGTTCGTCATTCTAACGGGCGGGATTGACCTTTCGGTGGGCAGCCTGATGGCTCTCGCTGCGGCGCTCGGCTTGGTTGTGCTCAACCGGGCGATGGCGACGGGAGTGAGCGAGGGCACAGCGGTGTGGCTTGCGGCGGCGACGATGCTCGGCTCGGGCTTGGCGCTGGGGATGCTGAACGGCTTGTTCGTCGCTTGGGGAAGGGTTGCGCCGTTCATCGCGACTTTGGTGGGGCTTGTCGGTTTCCGCTCGCTCGTCCTGGCGCTGGCGAACGGCGGCGAGGTTCGCTCCTCTTCGATGGAGACGCTTCCGTCGCTGGGAACAGGCGGGCTGCCGACGGGGTTGGCGTCCGCGGGCGGAACGCCGCTTGTGTTGACGTGGGGCGTCGTGCTGTTTCTCGTTGTTACGCTCGTTGCCGAGTTCGTTACTCGGCGCACGCGGTTCGGCAGGCTCGTTTACGCGGTCGGCTCGAACGAGCGCGCGGTTCGCTATTCGGCGGTGAACGCGAGCGTTGCCAAGTTCTGGGTTTACGCCTTGTCCGGCACGATGTGCGGGCTTGCTGCGCTCACTCTGAGTGCGCGGATGAATTCGGTGGCGTCGGGCAGCATGGGAGCGTACTACGAGTTGGATGCGATCGCGGCGGTGGTCATCGGCGGCACGAGCCTAAGCGGCGGCGTGGGTCGCGTGTGGGGGACGTTCTTGGGCGTCCTGCTGCTGGGAATGATTACGAACATGCTGGTGGTGGCGAACGTCCCGGTCTACTGGCAGGGCGTCGTGAAGGGCGCGATCATCCTGCTCGCTGTGCTCCTGCAGCGGTCGGCTGCCAAGGAATGAAGACGAGGCGCGGCAGGCTCGGCATTCGTTCGAGGAGAACGCAGGAATCTTCGAGGTCGGGTCAAAATAGGGTTCTATGTCAGTGAGGTGTCTTGCGGCGGTTTCTCTTCTTGCGTCGGCGTTTCTCGCCGGCTGTCAGTCGGGTCAGCCCTCAGCGGGAGGGGCGGGAACCGAGGGCGACGCTGCCCCACAAAGGATTGTGATCGGCGTCTCCGTTCCTGCGGCTGACCACGGCTGGACTGCGGGTGTGATCTGGTGGGCTGAGCAGGCTATGGCGCTCTATCCGAACGTCGAATGGAAGTTCAGCACGGCGGACACACCCGCCAAGCAGATCTCCGACCTCGAGACGATGATGGCGGCGGGGGTGGACGGTATCGTGGTACTCGCCACGGAGAGCGCGCCGCTCACGCCGATTGCGAAACAGATTCGCGAGCGGGGAATTCTGCTCATCAACGTCGACCGCGGATTTCTCGAACCGGCTGCGGACGTGTTCATCGAAGGCGACAACAAGGCGTTTGGGCGAAAGGCAGCCGAGTACATCGTTCAGAGGCTGAACGGTCAGGGCAACGTCGTCATCCTTGAGGGCATCCCCTCGACGGTCAACACCGACCGCGTCGAGGCGGCGCGCTCGGTGTTCGCTCGCTATCCGGGCATCAGGATTCTGGATCAGCAGACCGGGATGTGGAACCGTCAGAAGGCGATGGAGGTGATGCAGACGATCCTGCTGAAGCATCCGAAGATTGACGCGGTCTGGGCGGCAGACGACGACATGGCTCTCGGCGCCGAGCAGGCGATTCGCGAAGCCGGTAGACAGAACGAGATGTGGCTCATCGGCGGAGGTGGGATGAAGGATGTGGTGAAGAAGGTCCTCGACCGCGACCCGATGTACCCGGCGACGGTAACGTACTCGCCTTCGATGATCGCCGTCGGCATCCACGAAGCGGTCTCCATTTTGCGCGACGGGAAGCGGACGGAGATTCTGAAGTTCTTCCCCAGGCATATAACCCTCGACGTGGAGTTGGTCACACCGGAGAACGCGCAGCAGTACTATTTCCCGGATTCGGTTTACTAAAGTACAGGCTTTCGGCTTGTTGGTGCTGTTTTCTGCGGTTGCTTGACGCCGCGCTTCCGCGATGGTGGTAAGCTCAACTGTCGCTTTCCGCCCACACGCGGGGCAGGATGGAAGCGCAATAAAAAAACAAGGAGGATCAACAGAATGAGAACACTGCTGGTTGCAGCGGTCTTTTGTGTTTTCCGCAATCGGCGCCTTCGCCCAGTCGGTAGACCATTACTCAATGGGCCCAGGCACGTGGAGGGGCAACATCCAAGGCTCGTTCCAGAGCCTTTCGGGCAATGGTTCGGACGTTGAAATCACCAACCTCGACCTGATGGGCTGGTTCTTCGCGGCCGAGCAAATCGAGATCGGCGGCGGCTTGAGCTGGTTCGATGTGGATGGGACGGATACTAGTTCGATCATGGTCGGACTGAACTACTATTTCACCGAACCCAACGCGCAGCTACCCATCTACATAGGCGGTCGCTACCATCACCTCGACTTTGGTGGGTTCGACGAGAACGGTTGGTCCGCGGAACTCGGCGCGCACTTCTTTGTTGTCGAGAACGTGTCGGTCTCTCCCTTCATCTCGTTTGGACAGCTTGACGACATTGACATCTTCACCGTCGGCTTTGGTCTGTCCATCTGGTTCCAGTCGCGATAGCGCGACGCGAGGAACCTTTCACCTGGGTCGCCGATTCTTTCGAGTCGGCGACCTGCCTCTTTGAGGCTTCACGAGATAGACTTTCGTTAATGAACAAACGAGTAGCGGCGTTCACCCTGATTGAACTGCTGGTGGTCATCGCCATCATTGCGATACTCTCCGGAATCCTATATCCCGTCTTCATCCGGGCTAAGGAGGCGGCGAAGGCGAGCACGTGCGCCAGCAACCTGCGCAACCTCGCCCTGGCGGTGGACTTGTATCAAACTGACTACGACGGCAGGTTCCCGCTTGCAGCCTACGCCGAGGGGGCGGAGTTCAAGTTGTGGCACGACATGACCGACCCCTACCTGAACAACAAGCAGGTGTGGCACTGCCCGAGCAGCACTGTCTCGAAGACCGACGCGAGCGGTGCGATTACCGCGCACTTCGGATACAACGCGCTCTATCTCACAACCATTACTATCGACTTTTCGAACTCCCAGCAGCACACGGCGTATCAGACCAGCGACATCGCGAAACCAGGCGAAACCGTGCTGTTTATCGAGGCTAAGTCGAGCGTTCCCAACAGCTGGTGCGGCGACGACGGCAAGTTCCTACTCCCGCCCAGTCAGCCTGATGCCGACTGTTGGGGAAGGCCGAACGCCGTGCACAACGCGATGACCAACGTCGCATTTGTAGACACGCACGTCAAGCGACTCAGGCCGGCGGCGTACTACGAAGGTCGCACACCGACGGACGAGTTCTTCGACCGCGATTAGCGCAATTCGCGAATTCGGATGTTGCGGAACCACACGATATCGCCGTGGTCCTGCAGCAAGACGTGGCCACGCGCAACCTTTCCGAACAGCGGCATGTCGCGGAACTTGCTCTCTGCGACGCGCCGGTTCCAATCCTCGCTCCCGATGTCGTATTCGACCACCTTATAGCCGTTCAGCCAATACTCGACATGGTTGCCCCGCGCGATGATGCGCACATCGTTCCACGAACCGACGGGGCGAAGGGTATCGCGAGTGCGGGGATGAAGCGCGTAGTTCGCTCCTGCAGACGTTGTCGGGTTCTGCCCGTCCAGGTGTCGGTCGTCGTCGAGGACCTGCATCTCGGGCGCGGAGTTCCACGGCACTGCCTGCGACGCGTCAACTCGGAAGAAGATACCGCTGTTGCCTCCGGGTGAGACCTTCCATTGCAGGCGGAGTTCGAAATCGGCGAACTGCTCGGCGGTCATGATGTCGCCTCGCGTGCCCTGATCGGGCTGCAGCATCATGACGCCGTCTACAACCTTCCAGGCGGAGGGCGGCTGCTCCGCTTTGAACGCGCGCCAACCGTTCAATAACTGACCATCGAACAGCAGTCGGAATCCTTGTCTCTGTTCCTCGGGCGAGAGGCGGTTGATGTATTCGGGCATGGGTGCGACCTCGTGCGCTCTCGTCGGAATGCGATTGAGCGTATACCAAGCTTCAGTTGTCCAGAGTTCCCGCCCGCGCGAGTCGGCAAGGCCGCGGTTGACGTCGAGATACACGACATGCCCCTCTTTCAAACCGGAGAGTTCGAGGAACACGCGCGTACGGTCCGCCGAGAGCGTAACCGACAGAACGGGCAGCTCCACGACATCGAGTTTCGGGCCGCCGTACTGGCTGGTCGGCTCGTAGCGCCACTGTAGAGCGCGGTAGTCGGCGACGCTCTCGCCCATTCCGTCCATCACCGGCGCGGTGAACTCGATTTCAAAGCCGTTCGCGAACGCGCGAACGGCGAGCGGCTCGAACGGAATGCTGCCGTTGAACACTAACTTTTCTAAGCCGAAGCGTTCCTTGCCCTCCTGGCCCCAGTTGCCCGTTGAGCCGATGCCACCCACGTAGATGGCGCGATCCGGGCCGATGACCACGCGGTTGATCCCGGCGTTCAGCCCTTGCGTAAAGCGGAAGACGCAGCCCTGCAACTGGCCCTCCACTTCCTCGACAAACACCCGCTTCAAGCCTCCGTGTGTAACATCGCCGTGAATCTGCTGGTTGCGGTAGGGGCCGTAGGTGAACGGCGCGATCTGGCTCGGCGAGTTCCCGATCTCGCCCTGAGGCAGCCACACGACGGGAGGCATCTCCGGCTTCTCGGCGTCTCCAACCGGGTCAACGCTTCTGTTGCCATAGAACGCGCCCTCCTTCAAGTGGAGAATCTTGGATGAGGGCAGCCAGTCGCCCTGGTTGTCGGAGATGAACACTTCTCCGTTGTAGCCGTAGCCGATGCCGTTCGGCGTACGCAAGCCGCCCGCTACAAACTCATATCTGCCGTCTGGCGCGATGCGGATGACCTTGCCGCGGTCGGGGTTCTGCGGCTGGGTGCTTCGACCGCCGGGGTCAATCGCGATAGCGAGGTTGCCGTAGAAGTACCCCTCGTGATACAGCATCCCAAAGGCGAACTCGTGGAAGTTCGCCGTAACGCCCCAACCGTTCGCCACGGAGAAGTACTCGTCGGCGACGCCGTCTCGGTCGTGGTCAATTAGCTTCGTCAACTCTTGCTTCTGCAGGACGTACACCTCGTCGTTTACGACGGCGATGCCGAGCGGCTCAGCAAGCCCCGCCGCAAATCGCGACACCCTCGGCCGTGGCGAAAGGCCCAAAACCCCGTCGAGGATGTACACAGCGCCATCGGCGTCCCACGTGCAGACCGCCATGCGTCCATCTGAAAAGAAGGCGATTCCTCCGACGCGTGGTTGAAAGCCCTCTCCATGCAGGGCGAAGCGCGTGAAAGCCGGGTGAACGTCCGCCAGCGGCAGACCGGAGCCGGGTCGAAGGCGCCTTGCGGGGTCCATCACGTTCTTCTTTCCCGGCGAGGTGACCCTGACTTCTCCTGCCGGCGTGCTCAGAGCCGACGTTGGCACGAGTTGCCACTCCTCTTCGCCTTGCCGTCTCCACTCCAGCCGAAGCACCTCATCGCCGCCGTTTTCGAAGTACTCGACGCGAATTGGATGCTCTCCCGCCTCGAGGAACGTTGCGCCCTCCATCGGCGTCTCCGAGTGCAGACCGTCGTTATCCACGACGACCTTCTCACCGATGAGCAATCGAGAGCCGTCATCCGAGGTTAGTCGAAACTGCACGTTGCCGCTCGCCTCGACGCGTAGGAATCCCGTCAGTTCGACATAGAACTGATTCGTCATTCCGCCGAACGCCGCCGGCCCGCGAAGGTCAACAAGCGGCACTGTCGTGGAGACGTTGGGCGTCTGCCCGGGAAGCAGCATCGGAATCTGAACCAGGTTCTCGCCGACATAGTACACGCGCATCGCCAAGCCAGGCTCCCGTTGAGGGCTTGGGTCTTGAGCCGTCGCTTCACCGCCTGGTGAGAGGGGCGGCTCGCTCCGCACTTGTCGAAAGAAGGTCGTGAACTCGGTCGGCGCATCCCGTTGCAGCATCAACTCGCCGACGTGTTCAATGAGCTTGCCGCCAGCCACATCAAACTCGCGCGTCTCTCTTACGCCGAAGCGGCCGTTCGTACGCAAGGTATCCGCCACCTGCGCGCCCGGCTCGACCGGCACCCCCGCGAGAAGCGAAACGACCCTCCCCTCTGCGCCCTCGACGCGGAACACGCGCTGCAGGCCCACTCGCCCGTCCGGCGAAGCGACGCGTTCGGGCGTCTCGAACACGCGAATCACCGCATCACCCGCGTGCAGCCAATACTGCAGCGTAACTTGCCCGCCCTGGAAGCGATAGCCCTTGAACTCCGCCGTAACGCGCTGGTTGTTCACCGCCCAGACTGGCTGGTCGAGCAGGCCCATCACGTAGGCGTCGCCGTAACTCGTCGGCTGTGGGCCGTGCACTGTCGTATACACGGCGCCGTCGAACTTCACCCCTCCGTTCCAAGCCTTGTACAGGTTGCACTGCGTTGCGTCGTAGGCGACCCAGAGGTCTTCATGCAGGGCGATCGAGATGATTCGAGGGCGTTGATCCAGTACGGAGCGAAACACCCAAATGTCGCGCGGGCGCTCGGGCACCGCGGTCTGCAATACGAGAAGAACGGCGCAGGTCAGAACCATCCGCCTCATTCTATCTGGTTTCGGCGCGCCGTTCAGCCCTCTTCGATGTGTTCGAGGATTTGGCGGAACTGCTCGTCGCCCGGCCACCGCTTCAGCGCGTCCTCGGCGATGGTGCGCGCCTCATTGCGTCTCCCCAGGCGAAAAGTGACAAACGCGAGGTCGAGGAGCGTCGTGCGGTCGCCAGGCCGAAGCGAGTTCGCTTGCTGCAGTTCCTCATACGCTTGCTCGAACATCCCTCGCGTTGCGTACACCTCGCCGAGAAGGCGCCGATAGTCCGCGTTCGATGGGTCAAGTTGAATCGCGCGCTGTAGCGCTTCGGTTGCGCCTGGAGCGTCATTGTCACCCATCTCGACGCCCGCCATGTCTGCCCAGACCGCTGCGTCCTCGGGCGCAATCTTGAGCGCGTGCTCGAGGTGAATTCGGGCCTGGTCGAAATCTTGAGTCTGCAGAAGGAGCCGTCCGTAGCCGTGCAGCGCAAGCAGGTTGTTTGGGTCGAGGCGGATGGCTGCCTCGTACTGTTCTCGCGCCGCCGCAAGATCCCCGGACTCTTCGAACAGGCTTGCCAGAGCGGCCCGGAAGCCGGGATCGAAAGGCTTCGCTTGCACTGAGTCTTGGGCGAACGGAAGCCCATGCTCCGGCAGCTTGACGCGCTGAAGGAACCGCGAGACTGCGAAGTACGGTAGAGGCGATGCCGCCCGCTGGAAAAGGCCGAGGCGGTTCCACGGCGTGGGTGAAGTCAGCCGCCTTCGAATCTCCTTGACTCTCGCCACGGCGGCATCGCGGTCGAGCGGCTGCAGGTTCGGGTGGGCGCTGTGCTTGACAAAGACGCAGGCAACCTCGTCGAAGTACACAAGGGTCCAGTCGTCCAGCGACAAGACCGTGCTCACGGCGGGCGAGCGGAGGTTCAGGACAGCGATGGTGAAACCGTAGGTCTCCTCGCCGAGGCGGAACTTATCCGGCTGGTCTTCGATCTGAATGTAACGCTTGTACAGTTCCTCGCCGTGAACTTCGAGGCGGGGGTCGAACAGCGTCTGATACCCTCGTGCGATGAGGTAGGGGCTGGCGTCCATCGTGGCGAAGATGCGCGCCTCGACCCCGTTCTTTATGAGGTACTCGGCCGCGCCTTGGGCAAAGTGGTGCTCGGCGACCCCGATGCCGGCGAGGTTGGGAAGCCCCTCAGCTACCTGCACGCGGTTCGTTGCGAACTGCTGGGCGTAGAACAAACAGGCTGCTATGGCGACAGCGTAGGCTGCAAGTCGTCCGTTCCGGAGCAGCGGCTGCATCCTCGGCTCTTCTCGCAGGTGCGCGATGTGATGAAGCGCGAACGGCACCGCCGCGATCGCAAAGAGCGGCATGTTGCGCACCGACTTGAACGCGAGGTAAGCCATCGCGGCCGTTACAATAAGAAGGAACACATCCAGCCTTCGGAACGACGCCAACCCGATCAACGCGACCACCACGCCGAGCGCAAGGAGCGCCTTGATGCTCACAAAGCCCAACCCCAAGTCAAACGGCCCGCGCAATTCGGCAATGCTGGTCGCATAGATCGAGTCGCGCATCTCGGAGAAGATCTGGAAGGCGAACGTATAGGACCCGAGCCCGTACGGGTTGATGAGGCACGCAATCGCGGTAAGCCCGAACGCCAGCAACGCATCCTTCCGGCGGCGCATCCGCAGGTTGGCATCCGGCTCGTTTGCGAGCCAAGTGTGAGCAACGTATGCGAGCGCGACCAGCGGACCCAGAATAAAGATCGTGTGGGTGTTGACCCACACGACCTGAAGAACCGGAAGAAGAAACAGTGCCTTTCGTTTCCCCGCGCGGTGCCGAGCAATCAGGAATAGGAAGAGAGCAAAGAAGAAGTAGCTCGCTACTTCAGGGCGAATGATGAAGCGTGGGCTGGCGGCGAGAATCGCAAGCGTTCCAACTGCAGCCCCCGCGACCGGCGACCACGCTTGGCTCACCCGCGCGGTCAGCCCGGCGGTAACGCCCAGCACCCCAACCTTGACGAGGTTCGCGCCCGCGTAGCCAAGCGTCTCGCTTGCGCCATAGAGTCCCAAGCAAAACAGCCAGCGCAACTCGATCCATGGGCGGCCCTCGGAGGCGAAGGAGAAAGCGTCGGTGCGAGGGATGCCGTTTTCCGCCACGTACCGACCGGTCGCCCAGAGCCACCAGAAGTCGAAGTCCGCTATCTGGTTGACCGCCACGGCGAGGAAGAGCAGAACCAGCGCGCCGAAGGTAACGACCCGCGTCACCGAGTCGCTCGCCTTCATCCGCTCCTCCGGCTCACTTGCCATCCAGCGGTTTCTACCCCACAGTGAAGGAAACGGCGAGCCGCGGTCGAACTGTGGGGCGAATATGCGGCTGCAAACGGTTGACTGGGTCATCGTCGTAGGCTTCCTTGTTCTGTGGATCGTCATCGGCGCACTTCTTGCGAGGCGGGCGTCGAAGGGTACGGCGGAGTTCTTCCTCGCCGGTCGCTCGATGCCGTGGTGGCTGCTCGGTGTTTCCATGGTCGCCACAACCTTCTCCACGGACACGCCGAACCTCGTTACCGGGTTCGTGCGAAGCGAGGGGGTTGCGGGCAACTGGCGATGGTGGGCGTTTCTGCTGAGCGGCATGACGACCGCTTTCCTGTTCGCCAAACTGTGGCGGAAGTCTGGCGTGCTGACCGACATGGAGTTGTACGAACTGCGCTACTCAGGGCGGGTCGCAGCGTTCCTCCGAGGCTTCCGCGCCGTCTACCTCGGGCTGCTCTTGAACGTGATCATCATGGCGGGTGTAACGCTCGCAGCCACGAAGATCGGAGGCGTGCTGCTGGGCGTGCGGCCCGAGACGGTGGTGCTCGTCGCGGGCACAGCGACAGTCATCTACTCTCTCCTTGGGGGCTTGACCGGCGTCCTCATCACCGACCTCATCCAGTTTGCGATGGCGATGGTCGGCTCGTTTGCCGCTGCGTACGTGGCGTTGAACCATCCCGACGTCGGCGGCCTGTCGGGGCTTCTGAGTCATCCGAACGTCGCGGACAAGCTGGCTGTGTTTCCCGACATTGGCGCGCCGGAGACGTTCATCACGCTGTTCGTGCTTCCGATCGCCGTCTGGTGGTGGAGCGTCTGGTACCCGGGCTCGGAGCCGGGAGGTGGCGGATACGTGGCGCAACGCATGCTCGCCGCGAAGGACGAGGCGAACTCCCAAGGCGCAGCCTTCCTCTTCAACGTCCTGCACTACGCGTTGCGCCCGTGGCCGTGGATCATCGTCGCCCTCTGTTCACTTGTGGTGTTCCCCGACATCGGCGCGGCGGTGCGCGAGAACTTCCCGAACTACCAGGGCGAACTTGGCGAGGACATGGGCTACTCTCTGATGCTGTCGTTCCTCCCTCCCGCGCTGCTGGGCTTGGTGGTGGCGTCGTTGATGGCGGCGTATATGTCCACGATCTCCACGCACCTGAACTGGGGGGCGTCCTACATCGCGAGCGACTTCTATCGCCGCTTCGTGCGCAAGACTGCGTCCGAGGAAGAGGTCGTGCTTGTCGGAAGAGTGTCCACCGCCCTACTCATGGCACTTGCTGCGTTTGCCGCGCTCCAGATGACAAACGCCCAGCAGGTGTTTAACATGATTCTCACCGTCGGCGCCGGCACCGGCTCCATCTTTATTTTGCGGTGGTTCTGGTGGCGAATCAACGCCACCGCCGAGCTTGCGGCGCTCGTCGCTGCACTTGTTGTGTTTCTGTACCAAGCTCAGGTTCATCCACGCATGTTTCCCACCTTAGAGATACAAGAGGAATACTGGCTTCTCATATCGGTCGCGTTCACGACGCTTTGCTGGGTTGTCGCGGCACTGCTGACCAAGCCGACCGCGCACGCGACGCTCCGGAGATTCGTCGAGAAGACGCGACCCGGAGGCCCAGGGTGGAAGCGAGTTTATGAAGAGGCGGCGCGCTTGGGCGATCCGATTCGCCACGAGCCGGACACGGTGCACCTGCCGACAGCGATCCTGTGCATGATCATCGGCTCCGCAACGGTGTACGCGGCGCTGTTTGCAACCGGCGAATTCCTCTATGCCCGGCCGGTTACGGGCAGCATCCTCGCAGCCATCGCTTTGCTCGGCGTGTTCGCGTTGCGCCGCGTCTGGGGCGGTTTGTCGCCTCAGAGCGTGGCGACAAGCGACTCATAACGCTCTACGTCCTGCGCAATGACGTTTAGGCTGGAGCGCCAGAAGTCGGGTGTCCGGATGTCGATGTCGAAGCGCGCCGCCAGCGATGCTGCATCCGCCATGCCTGTCGAGGAGAGGAGGTCGTCGTACACCTCGAGGAACGCTTGCGGCGAGCGTTGATACTGGGCGAACAGCCCAAGCCCGAACAACAAGCCAAACATGTATGGGAAGTTGTAAAACGAGCGCGAAGAACTGTAGTAGTGCGGCTTTGCCGCCCACATGTACGGATGGAGCGCGCTGTCGTCAAGCCCTTCGCCGTAGGTGTCTCGCTGCGCATCCAGCATGATCGTGCGCATCTCGGACGCTGACAGCTCACGACCCTCCCTACCCTCGAAGCAGCGGCTCTCGAACTGGAAGCGGCTCAGGATGTCCACGACGGTCTGATTTGCGGCGCGAAGCGCATCCTCCAGAATCGCGAGTGCGACTTCGTCCGGTGCGTCCTCAAGCACGCTTCGATGCACAATCTGCTCGCAGAAGATGCTGGCGGTTTCGGCGAGCGTCATCGGGGTCATCCGTTGAAGCGGTGTTCGACGGCTCAGGCAGAGATTGTGGTAGGCGTGCCCAAGTTCATGCGCGAGCGTGCCTACCCAGTTGAACGTCGGCTCATAGTTGAGCAGGATGCGCGACTCGTCTCCTCGCAGCCCCATGCAGAACGCGCCGTCCCGCTTGCCATCTTTCGGCGGCACGTCAATCCAGTTCTCCTGGAACGCGCGGCCTGCCAGGGCGCCCATCTTCTCCGAGAACTGAGCGAATCTTTCGCGGACCAGCTGCTGTGCGCGGTCGTACTCCCATGCGTCCTCCGCGCCGACCGGAGCGAACAGGTCGAACCAAGCGAGCCTCTCCAGCCCGATCGCCCTCGCTTTGGCGTGCAAATAACGGCGAAACGTGGGCAGCGCCTCGCGCGCCGCCGTAAGCATCGCGTCGAGCGACTCGCGGTCCATGTTGTTGTAGAAGAGCGTCTCATCCAGCGGCGAATCCCAGCCCCTGCGCCTGCACAGCGTCAGCACCTGGCCCTTGATGCTGTTCATTGCAGCGGCGCAGATCGTCTCATGCTCCTGCCACGTCTCCAACTCCGCTTCGTAACCCGCCTTGCGTTCGCCGCGGTCGCGACGATGGGCAAGGTTTCGCGCCTGAGTCATCGTCATGCGCTCGATACGGTCGGGAAACTTGACCGTTACGCCCAGTTGCGAGGTCAGGTTGTCGCGCAAACGACCCCACGCGGAGCCGCCCGTGATGTCGAGGTCCGCCGCCAGCGCCTCCTCCGGCATGCTCATCTGATGCTGTGCTTCCTTGGCCATGCGCCGCAGCACGAACTCATGCTCGAGCAGCACCGGAGCGGCCTCTATCGCCGCTTCGAGGTTCGCGCTCCCCGCCCAACTCACCAGCCTCGCGTTCACCTTGCGCATACGTGCCATCCACGGCTGCATTTCGCTGTGCGCGGCGAGGGCTGCCTCGTTGCGCGAGTCGGTCGACACGAAACACTGAATGTATGCGCCGAGCGTGCGGCCGGCTTCGAGAGCCTCATTGAACGCCTGCAGAAAGGACGCCAGCGCAGCGGCGTCGTCCTTGCCCTCGGAGGCGTCGAGCATCGCTTCGAGAGCCTCCACGCGAGCCGCCCAGTCGTCGCGGGCTGCGCGGAAGTCGTCGCCTTCGATGCTCGAAAAGACGGTGCTGGTGTTCCAAGAGGGAAGAGTCGTCGCCGTGCTCATGGCGCGATTATGGCGGCTGGCGGCGTCAGAAAGTGAGAGCGGGGAATGCCGCGCGCGCGTTGTCAGTTGTCAGGCGGGCACACTTATCCGGCGGAATCCCAAACACCTCGGCGAGAGCGCGGTTGACCAACGGCAAAAAAGCAGGCTCGTTAGGCTTTCCTCGATAGGGGTGCGGCGTGAGGTACGGCGAGTCGGTTTCGATTAAGACTCGCTCACGCGGCGAGTTAGCCACGATCGAGCGCAGCCGATCATTCTTTGGGTAGGTAAGTGGCCCGTCGACGCCCAGGAAACCGCCGAGCGCGAGCGCCCGCCGTGCGTGCTCCTCGTTGCCGCTGAAGCAGTGAAACACCATCCTCGGCGGCCTTGGCGCGTCCGCTTCGAGCCAGTCGAGCAGGTCGTCCCACGCTTCGCGGCAATGGAACACCACGGTCATTCCAAGATCCGCTGCGAGTTGAAGCTGTAGAAGGGTGCAGTGTCGTTGCTGCTGGGGCGTCGCAAAATCCCAGTGATAGTCCAACCCGACCTCGCCGATCGCAACTGTCTTCGGGTGAGACGCCAGTTTCGTCACGACCGCGATCTTGCTATCCTGGAACGTAGCGGCGTAATTCGGGTGCCAGCCGACGCATGCATAAACCTCGTCGTGCTCTTCGGCGAGCTCCAACGCCCGGCGCGACGTGGCTTCGTCGCATCCGACGACGATGAACGCCCGGACGCCGTTCTCCTTCGCCCTCTCGATCGCCGCTGACGGGTCGGGGAAGGCGTCGCTGAAGTTCAAGTGGCAATGGGTGTCAATCACGGCGCGTCGTGTTGTCCTCCACCGCGGACCTGTTCGAGCAGGTGGTGCAGGATCGGAGCCAGCGCCTCGACGCCCTCTCGCGCGCCGGTCGGCGAGCCGGGAAGGTTGACGACAAGCGTTCTCCCCCGAATGCCGGCAACGCCTCGGCTCAGCCACGCGAAGGGCGTGCTCTCCGCCCCGCGTTGGCGCAGGAGTTGCGCGATGCCCTCCGCCACGCGGTCGAGCGCGTCAAGCGTCGCTTCGGGCGTAACGTCCCGCGGCGCGAAGCCGGTGCCGCCGGTGGTAACCACCATGTCGCGCCCTTCGCTAAGCCCGATAATCGCCGCGGTGATCTGTTCGCGTTCGTCGGGCACGACTTTGCGCTCGATTTCGGTTGCGCCCAAGGCTCGCAGCTGTGCTTCGATGGCGTCGCCGCTTGCGTCGGTGTCAAGCGTGCGCGTGTCGCTCACCGTAAGAATCGCAAAGCGATACTCGCTCAGGCCCTCCAGTCGCGCTTCCCTCCGGCCTTCTCGACGAGTCGCACCGACTCGATGATCATATTCGAGCCGACCGCCTTGAGCATATCGAACAGGATGAGCGCGGCGGCGCTCACGGCGGTCAATGCCTCCATTTCGACGCCGGTGCGGGCGTTCGTCTTGGCGGTCGCTCGTATGGACACGCCACCATCCTGCACGGCGAACGAGACGTCAACGTGCGACAGCGGCAGCGTGTGGCAAAGCGGGATGAGTTCGTCCGTTCGCTTGGCGGCGAGGATTGCGCCCACTTTGGCGACCGTGAACGGGTCGCCCTTGGGCAACGAGTCCAGCGCACTTAGGTGTTCCGGCGAGAGGCGAAGGAATCCTTCAGCGGTCGCCGTGCGCTCGGTCGGCTGCTTGCTGGAGACGTCTACCATCCGAGCGTTGCCTTCGGCGTCGAGATGCGAGAGTTCGTCCACGTGCAAAGGGTACCTGTTGGGTTGTAGAATGTCGCCGGTGCTCATCCTACTCGCGGCATTGCTCCAGGTCGGGTCGCCCCTCGCTGGGCTCCCGGCGCACAGCCACACTGGCGAGAAGGTGGACCTCGCCGCCCGGCGCGGAGTGTATCAGATTGTCGTCTTGTTGCGCGCCCCGCTTCCCGCCGAGGGAGAGCGGCTCGCCTCGCGCCTTTCTCGCATTGAGACAGCGGGGGTGCCGTTCTCGGTCGCCGTCGTCTCGCGGGACGAGGTATCGCGCCTCCGCTCGCTGGTCTCGGAGCACGCAGCCCCTCCGGTACTGT
>JBBIIO010000040.1:0-17581 GCA_037446435.1 Armatimonadota bacterium | reverse complement strand
GGAGGTGATCCTGCTGCACAAGTGGGGCGACGGCGAAGAACGGAGCCGAGACGCCGAGCGACGCGAGAAGCGGGACTGTGACGACCGCGAGCGCGACGGATGCCCGCCGCAACCGCGCTCCGAGTCGCAGATCCGGGTAAGAGAGCCGGGTCTTTAGGCCCTGTAGCGAACAGGACGCGCGAGAGCGTCGTATGGATAGAGGACACTCCAACGAGAGGATAGAGCCTATGCAGATGTTTCGAAGATTCTTCCAGAGCAACCTTGGTTGGGCATTGATTGCCGGTATCGCCGTCGGCGCCGCCGGCACCCTTGGCTTCTTGCAGACGCGGGTTCCCGCACGCGCGGAGCCGAACGACGAGCGCGTGCTGAGCGCGCAGGACCTCGAGCTTCTCGCCGCCCTCGACTCCGCCTCTGCGAAGCTGGTTGAGAAGGTCTCGCCCTCGGTGGTGTACCTCCGCACGAGGATGGGTGAAGGCTCCGGCGTCGTCTATCGCCCGGATGGGTACATCATCACCAACAGCCATGTCGTCGGAGGATCGAAGACGGTTGACGTCTTCCTCGCCGACGGGCGCGAGACGAAGGGCGAAGTCATCGCCGACCCGGCAGACCCTCTCGCCGATGTCGCCGTCATCAAGGTGCCTGAGGAGGACCTCATCGCCGCACGCTTCGGAGACAGCTTCGAGGTTAAGCCAGGGCAGATCGCCATCGCTATCGGCGCCCCCTTCGGCTTGCCCGAATCCGTCAGTTTCGGGCACGTGAGCGCGAACGGTAGGACCGCGCCGTGGGTCATCGGCGGGAAAGCGTACCTCAACATGATTCAAACCGACGCCGCCATTAACCCGGGCAACTCCGGCGGACCTCTCCTGAACTACAAGGGCGAGGTCATCGGCATCAACACCATCATCAACACGACGACCGGCGTCAGCAGCGGCGTAGGATTCGCCATTCCGGCGAACACGGTGCGCCTCGTCGCCGACCAACTCATCGCCAACGGCGAGGTTCTCCGCGCCTACCTCGGCCTCACGCCCGAGAACCTGAAGCCGTTCGAGGTGGAGAAGTTCGGCGTTCGACAGGGCGCCATAGTCCGGAACGTGGAGGAAGGCTCCGCTGCCGCGAAAGCGGGCATCATGGCGGGTGACATCGTCACGGAGATCCAGGGTCGGCGCATTCGCGGCGAGCAAGACCTGCGCGACGCGATGCTCATCCACAAGCCGGGCACGAGCGCGGTTATCAAACTCATCCGCAATGGCAAGGTGCAATCCGTCACAGCGCAACTCACCGGCAGACCGGACCTGCTGGCCCAAGCGGAGGAGCAGACGGCGCCACCCCCATTCGATGAGCCTGCTCCGCAACCCGACGCCGCAGCCCCGGTCGCGCTCGGCGTACGCATCCGAGACCTAACCACAGAGGAGAAGGCGCAGTTCGGCTCCGGAGCCATCGTGACGCAGGTGGAGCCACGCTCCCCGGCGGATGCGGCGGGCATCCCGGTCGGCGCGGTGATTCAGAAGTTGGGAGAGGTCGCCGTAACCAGCCCCGACCAACTCAAAGAACTCATCTCGCGCCTACGACCAGGCGCGAGAACGACCATCACCTACAGCGTCAACCAAAACGGCGTGTCGGCGAAGGTAACGCAGACCATCCAGTTCTGACACGCTCTTACGCCTCGCCCGGGGAGTCATAATCCCAGCCATGAACCCCCGGGTGAGGCGCCCGAACTCTCACACACAACCGACGGCTGCAGCGCCTTCTGTATCTCAGCGCGCCGCCGCCGAGCGCGCCCTTCGCTATGCGCACTCCGTCTTCCCACTGCCGAAGCCCCCGATGGTCGAGTGGAAGCGCTATCCGGTTACTGCGGGACGCGCCTACCCGATGGAGAACCGCATCTGCCTAAGCGCCCTGCTCCTCACCTCCGAGGAGCGCGTCCGCGAGACCCTTCTCCATGAGTACGCCCACCTCGTCGTCTATCACCGGTTTGGAAGGAAGCCCAGACCGCACGGCGAGGAGTGGAAGAGGGTCATGACCGCGCTTGGCGTCTCGCCCGAAAGAACGCACAACTACGCCCCCCTCCCGACGCCCAAGCCTCGAAGAACGCTCATCTATCGCTGTGCGCGGTGCCGAGAGGAGATACCGCGCGTTCGACCGCTCAAGCGAGGGCGAGCCTACTATCATGTAAAGTGCGGCGGTAGCGTCCGGCTAAGCAGGAGACTCCAATGAGAATCGTAACCGCCGAGGAGATGAAGGAGATTGACCGCCGCACCGCCGCCGAGCACGGCGTCCCTACCATCCAACTGATGGAGCGAGCCGGGCGAGCGCTCGCCGATGCAGCGGGCAGCGCCGAGGCGGTCGCCGTCCTCGCCGGGCCCGGGAACAACGGTGGCGACGGACTCACCGCAGCGCGCCTCCTCATCGAGGAGGGGAAAGAGGTTCACGTGTTCCTCGCGGCGGAGCCCGAGTCCCTGAAGGGGGACGCACGAGAGCAGTACCATCTTCTCTCGCAGAAGAGCGATCAGATTCACCACCCCGGCTCTCCCGCCTTCCGCCACGCAGACCAGGCGGCAAGCGAGGCTGACGTCGTGATTGACGCGTTACTGGGCACGGGCGCGCGCGGCGAGCCCGAGGGGGCAATCCTCCATCTTGTCCAGGCGGCGGAGGGCGCGGCGCACATCATCGCAGCGGACATCCCAACCGGAGTGGACAGCGACACGGGCATTGCCGCGGGAGCGCACGTGATGGCGGATGAAACCGTCGTGTTCGGATTGCCGAAGCGCTTTCTCTTCCAGAACGAAGGCCTCGAAGCAAGCGGCGCCTGGCGCGTTGCGGACATCGGGCACCCTGAGGAACTGCTCGAGGGGTACGGAGACGCAGCCGTCGTCACCCTCTTGGATGCACTCCCGGGGCTCCCAGTGCGGGGCAAGAGGGATAACAAGCGAACCTCCGGCGTGGTGCTGGTCGTGGCGGGCTCGAGGAACTACCCGGGCGCTCTGGCGCTCACCTGCCGGGGGGCATTGCGAGCAGGAGCAGGGCTCGTCATCGCAGCCTCGACGTCCGAGGGCCTCGCCGGCGTTCGAGCGCAGTTGCCCGAGTGCCCGCTGCTTCCCTTGCCCGACGAGGACGGCATGGTCAGCGAAGGCGCCGCCGACCTCGTGGCTGAACGTGCCGCTGAGGCGGATGTGGTCGTCATTGGCCCGGGCCTCGGCAGGAGCGAGGGCGTGAGGCGGTTCCTAAGCCGCCTGTTCGAGTTGGCGGCGCAGCACCACAAGCAGTCAGGCGGAGGCCAGACCCTCACCCCGCACCTCTCCCTAAGGGGGAAGACAGGAATGGAGAACTGGGTTCTTGACGCGGACGCGCTGTTCCACCTCCCTGACGTTCAGCCTGCGCCACCCGGAGTGGCGATCCTCACCCCTCACGAGGGGGAGGCTGGAAGACTCCTCGGGGTGGAGTACCACAAGGTGTCTCAGGATCGCTTTGGCGCGGCGCGCGAAGTGGCGTCACGCTACGACGCGGTCTGCCTGCTGAAGGGAGCCTACAGCCTTATCGCCGCTCCCGACTCCGACGTGATGGTAAACCCAACGGGCAACCCGCTCTTGGCATCGGGCGGTACCGGCGATGTGCTGTCCGGCATCGTGGGCACGCTCTTCGCTGTTCGCGGGAACGCGTTCCTCGCCGCAACCGCTGGCGCGTTGTGGCACGGTCAGGCAGCGGACGACATTCATGAGGAGGAGAGCGTTGGACTCGGCTGGACCGCCTCTGAAGTTGCAGACGCGCTGCCCTCGACCCTCGCGCGCCTTAGGGAACGACTGTTCGAGGTCATCATGGGAGGCGCGGACAACGGGGAGGATGACGATGTTTGGGACGAAGGGGACTATCAAAGCCTCTCTTAGGGACAGCCGTTCGCCGCGGATGAACCCCACGACCCTTGCCTCAAGAGGACACGGAGCCGCCTGCGCGACCGCTACCGCCTGCCTCTTGCTGCTGTGCGTAGCGCCGCTAACTTCTCTGTCTGCAGCCGAGGTGAAGATCGTGCTGGACCGGGAGGCGCAGGTTCGCGCCTGGGCAGTGCCGGAGTTACCCGAAGCCGTTCCCTCCGCCGGGGCTGAGTTCTTAGGCAAGGAGTTCTCCCTGAGCATTCCGGACGGGCTGCCGCAAGGCTGGCTCGTCGTGCTCGATGTCGAACGCCGGAATGTGGCCTACGCCCCTTGGGACGGCGTCACGGCATCCTGGAGCATCAAGGAAGGGGATTGGCGCATCGCGGAGGTGGACGTGCGCGCGAGTTACGAAGGCCAGCCGGCATCCGGGCTGGCCGTCTTGCGGCTTCAAGGCAAGGAGTTCACCCGCCTGCTTGCCGACGGCTCGGCGACCTTCTTCGGCATTCCCCCGGGCGAAGTGAGTGTTCTCGTTCGCTACGTCCGCGAGGGCGCCCAGCAGGAGACCGTGCCGCAGCGATCCGATTTGACGCTGCAGCGCGCGGAGCCGAAGCCGGTGCTCGCGGTGTCTCTTCCGAGCGCGCCGGACGACATGCCGGCGGGTGCAGGTGCAGATGCCGGTGAATCTTCGACGGCTGAGCAGCCCTCCTCGGGCGGTCGCAAGTTGCTGCCAATCGTCATCGCGCTCATCGTCGGCGCAGTCGTTCTTGCAGGGCTGTATCACCTCTTGAAACACCACGAGGATCGCGTCGCCGAGAGCCTGAGGCGCCTCGGAGTCAAACTGCCAAGCGGCGCGCCCGGTTCCACAACTGCGGATGCGGGGAACGCGCCGGACGGTAGTGCAGGCCGACCAGCCGCTCCTCCGGCTCAACCGATTACAGAGGGCATCGAGCCGGTCGTGCCGGGCGGCGCAACGCCCGCCGCCTCGCACCCTCATGCGGCGTTTCGCCTGGTTGGAGACAGCATCACCTTCGATCTCTCAGCCGAAGGCGAGTACGTCGTCGGGCGGGAGGCTGCCTGCGACCTCCCCATCCCCGACGCGACCGTGAGCCGCCGCCATGCGACGCTAATCGTGCGAGAGGGGGCGCTCTTGATTCGTGACGATGGCAGCACGAACGGAACCTACCTGAACGGCGCACGCCTCGAGCCCAGCGCCAAGCACACACTGCAGCCGGGAGACAAACTGCAACTTGGTTTCGTCAAACTACGTGTGGAGAGTTAGCGCCCCATGAAGATCTTCCTCATGTTCATCGTGGGCGGAGCAGCAGGGTTGCTCGGATGGGCGCTCGTCGAACCCAGCGCGCCTGCGCAGTTCCACTCGCCCGATTGGAGGCGGTGGGAACTGCTCTTCGCGTTGGCAACCGGCGGCGTCATCGGGCTCGCGCTCGGAGGGCTCACAGGCTTGTACCGAGGGAGCAGGGCGCACCTTCTCATTGGGGCGCTAGTTGGAGGCGCGCTCGGCGCAGTCGGAGGGATGCTCGGTCTATCCTTAGGTGGCGCGATCGCCCACACCGTGTTCGGAGAAGGGGTGTTCCTTCAGCAGGGCATCCGACCCGACATGGTGATCGCTCGCACCCTCGTGTTTGCCCCCTTCGGCGCGCTCATCGGCTTGGTGGTAGGCGCATCCGCTCGCTCCCTTCCGCGTGCGTTGCAAGGCGCGCTCGGCGGGTCTATCGGCGGTGCAATCGGAGGAGGCCTGTTCGACGTTATCGGAGCGATGTTCAGCACCGCCATCGTCGAACTTCGGGGCACGGAGGGCGGAATCACGGAGGTCGGCCTAGTCTCTCGCGCGATTGCCATGACGGCAATCGGCGGTTTCGTCGGACTGTTCATCGGCATCGTCGAGATGATGGCGCGCAAGGCGTGGGTTCGCCTCGAGGTCGGCAGGAACGAGGGCAAGGAGTGGGTTGTGGACGCTCACCGAACCTTCGTCGGCAGAAGCGAGACGGCGCACATTCCGTTGTTTGCCGATCCGAACGTCGCGCCCCTCCATGCGTGCATCGAGAGGCGTGGAGGCGAGTACGTTCTGCTCGACGGCGGTACGCCGGTCGGCATCGGCGTGAACGGCATCCGCGTTCCTCAGGCAGTACTCAAGCACGGAGATGTTATCAACGTTGGTTCGCACAACTTAAGATTCCTGTTGCGGAACCCGCGGGCGAGTGTGGCTGCACCGCAACCTGTCCCATCTCCCCCCCCTCTCGAGGAGAGAGCCGGGGTGGGGTCAGCCTCCGCGCCGACGCCGGCCGTGGCTCCTTCGCCCGCCTTCTTCGCGCTCGTGGCTGTGGACGGCCCGGCGTCGGGTCAGCGGTACTCGCTTCCTATGGACAGCGAGGTTGTCGCTGGAAGGGAGGCAAGCGACATCAACCTCGCGGGCGACTCGGCCGCGAGCCGGATGCACGCGGCATTTCGCGCGACCCTGGGGGGCGTGCAGGTTCGGGATTTGAACAGCACCAACGGAACGTTTGTGAACGGCGTCAAGGCGTCCCAGATGACGCTCCGTGAGGGCGACACCGTGCGAATCGGCTCGACAACCTTCCGCCTTGAGCGCTCTTCCCCGGCGTAACGCCGCGCGAGACCGTATAATAGTGAGCGATGAACGATCCGACCGGCGCTCCACTCGACCCCAACCGCACGCAATCGCTCGCGGACGCGAACCGGACGCAGATGCTCGGCGACTCGAGCCGGACGCAGATGGTTTCCCCACCCAGCAACAAGGGGCTTGCCGCTGAGGTGGTCGCCGGGAGGGAGTGCGCGCTTGCGAACAGCCCTGCCCGTGAAGCGTTCCTCTTCGAGATAACCGGGGCGGGAACCATCGGCGATGCGCGCACCCCGTTGAACTTATGCATGGTGATAGACCGCTCCGGCTCCATGGAGGGCGAGCCGCTCGAGTACGTCAAGCGTGCTTGCGCCTACGTGATTGACCTGCTTGCGCCGGACGACATCGTGAGCATCGTTACCTTTGAAGAGGCGGTGGAGGTGCTGATGCCTCCGGCCCGTGTTCAGAACAAGGACCTCGTTAAGCAGCACATCCAGCGCATCGAGCCTGGGAACACGACGAACCTGTACGATGGCCTTTCCCTCGGCGCGCAGCAGGTGCTTGCGACGCAGGACCCGAGCCGCGTCGAGCGAATCGTCGTCTTCACAGACGGCGAGCCGACCGCGGGAGTAAAGGACTTCCAATCCCTCGTCGCGCACGTTGGAGACATCAAGCAGCGGGGTGTAACTTGCACGTTCCTCGGTTTTGGATACGACTACAACGAGGAGCTGCTTGCGGCGATGGCGAAGCGCGCCGGTGGCAACTACTACTTCATCAACAAGTCGGAAGCGATACCTGAGATCTTTCGCGTGGAGATGAACAAGCTGATGACCACCGTCGCGCGAAACGTGGAACTGCGCCTTAAAGCCGCCCGATGGGTGACGATTCGACAGGCATACGGACACAACATCCAGCCGGGTCAGCAAGAGGCGACCTTAGGCTTGGCGGACGTTGAGCGCGGCACCACCATGCAGGCGGCTGTTGAGTTGGAATTCCAGAACCATCCGCTGGGGCAATACCGCGTGCTTGCCACGACGCTCTCGTGGGACGACGCTCTGACGGGCAAGCGCGAGGCGATGGACCTCGACTGCATCATCGAGTTCACCGCCGACCAGCAGCGATGCTCCGCACCTCAGAACCCGAGGGTCGCCCAGTCGGTCGAAGTGTCGCTCGCCACCCGCGTGGTGGAGAAGACGATGATGGGGCTGAAGGCAGGGGAACTGACGGCGCAGATGGCGATTCAAGAGCTGCAGAAGACGCAGATGCTGCTTCAGCAGGACGGGCGCGCGGATGAAGCGGCGCAGGTTGAGCAAGCCGTGCGCGACCTTCAGCAGGGCAAGACGGGGGACGTGGAGAAGACGCTCATCGGCACCATCACGCAACTGGATCAGGGCAAGAAGAGTCAGTCCTGACGCTCGGCGCCCGAGCCGACGATCGCCTCTGCCTCGATCTCCACGAGCCAGTCGTCCTCGAGGAGTTTTGTTACGACGACCATCGTCGCAGCAGGGCGCACTTTAGCGAACACGTCGTAGTGCGCGCGACATACAGCGCCGCAATGGACGCGGGACGTGATGTAGATCCTCGTTCGCACGACGTCCTGGATGCTTGAGCCCGCGTCCCGCAGTACCTTGTCAATAATCTCGAAACAGCGCATCGCCTGTCCGTATGCGTCCCCGGGGGAGACGGTCATCCGGTCGTCCCCTATCGGCGCCGTGCCGCTAACGTAGACGGTGTCCCCGACGCGCACCGCGCGCGAGAAGCCGACGGTTTCCTCGTAGGGTGACGGGCCCGAAAAGTGTTGCCTCATTCGCTTCGCTCCAGCAGGATGTAGTCCAATCCGAACATATGACGCTTCGGCTCAGCCGCCGGGTTGCTTCCCTCGATAACGACCTCAAGCGTGTTTTCAGCCAGCACCTCCACGCGCCCGAAGTCAACCTGCCTGCGGCTCAAGTTCGCCGAGTAGAAGTCGAGCGGCTCGCCGAGCGGCTTGCCGTTCCAGATTAGGCGCACAATGCCGTAGTCTCGCGCAATCGTGAAACCCATCTTCAAGTTCGCCTCACCCGGCTCCGCCGTTACTTTGAGCACGAGCCGGTCGCCCGGCGAGGCATCTCTCCACCAGAGTTGGCGGCCGCTTGACCATTCATCGCTCAATTCTTGCACCTCCAGCACGCCGTTGGGCGGGCCTCCCGCGGATAGGCTCTCGCCCTCGATCGCGCCCGGCATCCGCCAAATCTCGGGCACGTCGGGCAACGTCAGCATGAAGGGGCGAATCGGCGGAAAGTCGTCCTTCGCGGCGCCGTCCGCATACCAATAGGCGACGGCGGCGTAGTCCACCGTTACGTCCCGCCAGTGCCAAACTTCGAGGTCGAACCGAAACGATCGGCGGAACGGCAGGTCGTCTACGATGTGGAATCGGTTAACTGACGTGAACCCTCGGTTGCCCGGGCCGTCGCATCGTGGCTGATTGTGGAACGGATGGCGAAAGACCTGCGGCGAGCCCCACGCGTAGCCGAAGTAGTCTTCGGTTCCCGTGCCGAACGTTGAGGGGAACGCCTCGCCGTCGAGATAGATCTTCTCGTCACCTTCTCCCCACCAGGTCGAGACCGGGTTCATCAGCGAGAGCGAAACGCCGACGAATCTTCCCTGCCCGGTGGTGGACAGGATTCTCCAGTCGCGCATCGGCCTGGTGGGCATCGTCTCGCGCCTCCACTTGGCGTGGAAGTAGAGCGTCCGCTCCGTCCAGGGTTGCGGCACCCACAGAACCTCCACCGAGCACAGCACCGGGCGGTCGCTGTGGTTCGTGAAAAACAGGACGCCCTCCTCGCGCTGCGGCATTACGAAGCGGCTTGTCATAAAACCGGTGCTCTCCGAACCGGTGAACGGCAGGCACTCGTAAGGTACGAACCCGGGCGCAGCGCCGAAGAAGTCACCAACTGGGCAACTGATCGTCGTGTTGCCGTCGAACGACGCATCGAACACCACCTGCCGCAGCGTCTGCTCGCGTGGAACCGGCTCACCGAGGCCCTCCGACGCCGACGGGTCGGGTTCATATCCTTGAAGCCACACGCGGAACTGGCGCACCTCGCCTGCTCCGCTGGGCAAGCGCATCGCCATTACCGCGCCGGGTTGAATGACCTGCTGCTGCGAGAGCACACGCTCGCGATATGAACGCCTCGGCGCAGGCGAGGTGAGAGCGGAGGAGACACGCTCCGCCATCATGGCGGCGTCCTTCACTTGCGCGAGCGAGAACGTTCGCACCGGAGTGCCGGGCGCGTACTCGCGATAGTTGACGTGGTAGTACAGGCTTCGCGGATTGGCGTCAATGTCGTCCACCGTGATGACCAACCGGTCCCGATAAGGAATTGGATAGTAGAGATTCGCACCCGCGCCGCGAACCCCGCTGTACGGGGGTGGGAAGTCGGGATGCGCGCCGCCGAGCAGGTCGCGCATCGGCACCACCAGTTCCGGCAGAGACTTGTCGTCGAAATAGAAGCGAATCGTGCCTTGAGGATTTGCCGACCAGATGCGCACCACGGCGCCAGGCCCCTTAAGGTCTGCCAGCACGTACTCATTCCTGCCCGGCTTTCGCTCGACCCGAAGGAACTGCCCGAAGTCGCGGTTGGCGAACCATTCCTCGGTGGGCGACTTGGTGGCTCGGTCGTAGCTGCTCGCCTGCTTGTTGACGTAGGCGGGATGCGGCATCGTGGAGAGGCGCCCGAAGTCTGCCATCTCGGAGAGCAGGCTCCTCACGGTCACGTCCTGCGCGGAGGCCGGCTCACCCACGACACCCCCGCCCAGGGCGGCCGCCCCCATCATCGCCACAGCCGCAAGCCAAGGCATAGGCGGAGTATACGCAGTGGAGGGCCGCGGGAGGCGTGGGTATACTCAAACATGCCGACGCACGACGAGATTGACGCGCTGTGGGACATCGCCGACCCCGCCGCGACCGAGCAGCGGCTCCAATCCGCGCTTAATGAAGTGAGCGATGGCGTACTCAGGCTTGAGATGCAGACCCAGATCGCCCGCGCGCAAGCGTGTTGAACAACCTTGGCTGGTCGCTTCACGACGCGGGTCTCTATGAAGTGGCGCTCGACGCGTTCACGCGTGCACTGCACCTGAGGAGCGAACAGGGCGAGGCGAAATCGATTCGGATTGCGCGCTGGTGCGTCGCCCGCTGCCTCCGCTCCCTCGGCCGCACGGAAGAGGCGCTCCAGTTGCAGCAGGCGCTGCTCGATGAGCTGGCAGCCGCCGGAGAGCAGGACGGGTTCGTGCACGCAGAGTTGCGTGAGTGCCTGTCTGCCCTCGGGCGGGCTGCGGCTCACGGAAAAAGTGAGCCGCCGAGCGGAGCGACTTGAAACCAACGGGAGGTGGCGCTGGGGGTGGTGGAGGTAGTCGGACTCGAACCGACGGCCTCCTGCTTGCAAAGCAGGCGCTCTACCAGCTGAGCTATACCCCCGTGGACAGCGAAGTATACCGCGTTAACGGCGCCGGGCGCCGCGCACGATCGCCTCGGGCCGGATGAGCGTTTCACCGACGAGCTCGGCGATGGTCTTGCGATACAGAACGCGGTCAATCGCCTCTTGAACCTCTTCCCACAATGCTTGGATGCCGCACGCCCCCTCGTGCAGGCAAACGTCGCTGCTGCCCGAGTGGCGTTCGCAAAACTCGTCGTCGTATAGCTTGCCGCCAAGCGCTGCGACGACTTCGCCCACGAACACCTGGTCAGCGGGGCGCGTAAGCGCGTAGCCGCCAACCTTGCCGCGCGAGGCGAGCACGAAGCCTTCTTTGCGCAGCAATCGCAGCACCTTTGCCACGTTGGCCTCGCTGAGCCCCTCGCGGTGGCTGATCTCGGGAATCGTCAGCGCGCCGCCCTCCCCCTCGCGCGCAATCTGCACGAGGCAGCGAATCCCAAACTCTTCAACGGTTGAGAACTTCACTGCGACTCCTAAAAGAACCCGAGCACCAGCTTCGCCTCTTCCGACATCATGTCTGGGTTCCACGGCGGATCCCAGACGAGGTCCACCTCCGCGCTGTTTACGCCTTCTACCGAACGGGCTGCCTCCTCGGCCTGACCAGGAAGGATCCCGGCGACGGGGCAGCCGGGGGCTGTCAGCGTCATCGTAATCTTCACGTCGCCCTCGCCCTCGATGGATATGTCGTAGATTAGGCCGAGATCATAGATGTTGACCGGTATCTCGGGGTCGTAAACCTCTCGGAGCGCCTCGATGATGCTGCTCTTGAGGGGCAGGGATTTGAACTCCTGCACGGGGTCTCGCTCCTCGCTCATCCGTCGGCCTCCGTCGTAACGACCTGTTGCGACTGCTCCAGCGCCGCCCTGAGCGCATGCCACCCCAGCGTCGCGCACTTGATCCGAGATGGATACTCGCGAACACCGTGAAACACTGCGAGCGTCCCCAACTCCTCCCCGGGCGCGCCTTCCATTACCATATCATGAAACGTCTTTGCGATGGCTAGCGCTTCTTCGATCGGTTTTCCCTTCACCGCCTCCGTCATCATGGAAGCGGACGCGGTCGAGATGGCGCAACCGGTGCCCTCGAAGCCCACAGCCTCGACTCGCCCGTCGCGCACGCGCACGTGCACCTCGATTCGGTCGCCGCAGAGCGGGTTGTTGCCCAAGACTGAACGCGCTTCGTCATCCAACTTGCCGAAGTTCCTCGGATGGCGATAGTGATCGAGGATGACCTCCTGATACAGTTCGCGAAGAGCCTCATCCATCAGGGGAACACCTCCAGCACCTTGCGCAAGCCTTGCGCGAGCGCGTCCATCTCGCGCTCGGTGTTGTAGATGCCGACGCTGGCGCGCACGGTTGCGGGAACACCGAACCGCTCCATCAAAGGCTGGGCGCAATGGTGACCTGCGCGCACCGCTATGCCGTCGCCGTCCAAGATTGCAGCCACATCGTGTGGGTGGACGTCCTCGATGCTGAACGAGATAGCGCCGGCGCGCTCGTGCGGCATACCGAGGATTCGCACGCGCGGCATGCCGGCGAGCAGTTCCACGCCCCGCGCGGCTACCGCCCGTTCGTGGCTCTCAATGGCGTCCATTCCCAGTTCCTCTAAAAAGTCTACCGCCGCGGCGAGGCCGATGGCACCCTCGATGTTGGGAGTTCCTGCCTCGAAGCGGCTCGGCGGTTCTTGGAACGTGGTGCCCGACCACTTCACCTCGAGGATCATCTCTCCGCCGCCTTGATACGGCGGCATCTCGGCGAGAAGGTCCCTCTTGCCATACAGCGCGCCGATGCCGGTTGGCCCGTACATCTTGTGGCCCGACAGCGCGTAGAAGTCGGCGTCGAACTCCTGGACGTCCACACGCAGCCTGGGCGCGGCTTGCGCGCCGTCCACGAGCACCGGCACGCCACGATGGTGGCACAGCCGAACCAACTGGCCGACCGGATTGACCGTCCCCAGCACGTTCGACACATGGGTGAAGGCGGCGAAGCGCGTACGGTCTGAAAGCAGCGCTTCGAACACCGCGATATCCAGTTCGCCATCGTCGGCTACAGGCGCGACGACCAACTTCGCTTGCTTCTCTTCGCACACGAGTTGCCACGGCACAATATTCGAGTGGTGCTCCATCTCGGTGATGAGCACTTCATCGCCCTGCTCGAGTCTCGGCGCAACGAACGAGCGTGCGACGAGGTTGATCGCCTCGGTCGCGCCTCGGGTGAAGATCACCTCTCGAGCGTCTCTCGCGTTGAGGAACGCGGCGATGCGAACGCGTGCGCGCTCATACGCTTGCGTCGTGCGCTCGCTCAATTCGTGTAGGCCGCGATGGACATTGCCGTAGCCGTCCGCATACAGTCGCTCGATCGCTTCGATGACCGCCTTCGGCTTCTGGGTTGTCGCCCCGTTGTCCAGGTAGATGAGCGGCTTGCCGCGCACCTTGCCCGCGAGCGCAGGAAACTGCGCGCGAACCTCTTCGACGTCGTACTTACGACTCGTTCGTTCCGCTTGATGCGAACCGTTCAAAGATCTGCTCCTCGAGCCGCTCTCGCAGCGGCTCATGTGGAAGTTTGCTGATGATGTCGTTCGCGAAGGCGAATGTCAGGATTTGACGAGCCTTCTCGATGGGGATTCCCCGTGTTCGAAGGTAGAAGATCTGGCTCGGATCCAGTTGCCCGATCGTCGCGCCGTGCGTGCACCTCACGTCGTCCGCGAAGATCTCGAGTTGCGGCTTTGAGTTCACCGTAGCGTCGCGGGAGAGCAAGAGGTTCATGTTCGACTGCTTCGAGTCGGTCTTTTGCGCACCGGGGCGCACGAAAATCTTACCGTTGAAGACTCCCGTCGCCTCGCCGTCAAGGATGCCCTTGTACGTCTCGAAGCTGTTGCAGTTCGGCATCGTGTGATCGAGGAACGTGTGGTGATCAACGTGCTGCTTGCGGGCGCCCAAGTAAAGCCCATCAAGAGTCGCGTGGATGTTCTCGCCCGCGAGCACAAGGCCCGAATCGTTCCGAACCAGCCCCCCGCCGAGCGTGAGGGTAACCGTCTCGCACTCCGCCTCGGCGTGCACACGCCCTGTGAAAAGGCTGATCAACGCGCCCGAGTCCGCCGCGTCTTGAATTCGGCTCAGGTTGGTGCGGGCGTGTGCCCCGACCCAGGCTTCCTCAACAAGGTTCAGCAGTGCGTCCTCCTCGGCATACGCGTGTGCGATGACGCTGAGGTTGCTCTCCTCGCCGGCGATGAGGAGAAGTCGAGAGTGCGCGACGCGACCCTTCGTCGAAACGAACACAACATGAACCGGCAGGTCGAGGCTGACGCCTCCTCCGATTCTAAGCGCCACGCCGTCATTTAGGTGCGCCGTGTTCAACGCGGCGAACGGGTGCGCTTCCCAATCTGCGATGCGACCGAGGTGCGCGGCAACGTCCGCCCAGTTATGCTCGCACGCCTCGCGCAGCGGCAGAACCGCAACGTCGGCGGGTAGCGCGTCGAGCGAAGAGAGTTCCGGCACGAACACGCCGTCCACGACGACAACCCGCGCAGCCACGCCCGGCAACTCGGGCAACGCCTGCGGCGTGCCGGGATCACCGCCAAGGCGATAGGCGCGCGCAGCGATCGGCTTGATGCTCGTGTACTTCCACTCCTCGTCCTTCAGCGTGGGCAGGCCGACTTCGGCGAACCGCTCTGCGGCAGCCTTGCGAAGCGCCTTCAGGTCAGCGTTGCCCCATCCAGGCGCTGCATCGAGCATCGGGTCGAAGCCGTGGGCTTCATGCACAGCGGTGGCGCTCAAACCGAAGCCTCCTCTTTCTCGAATCCGGCGTAGCCCTTCTCCTCCAGTTCCAGCGCAAGCTCGCGGCCGCCGGAAGCGACGAGACGCCCGCCGACCATCACGTGGACGTAGTCCGGCACGATGTAGTTGAGCAGCCGCTGGTAGTGGGTGACGATGACGAATGCTCGCTCGGGGTTGCGCATCGCGTTCACGCCGTTTGCCACGATCTTCAACGCGTCGATGTCGAGTCCGGAGTCGGTCTCATCCATGATGCAGAGCCTCGGCTCGAGCACCATCATCTGGAACACCTCGTTTCGCTTCTTCTCTCCGCCGGAGAAGCCCTCGTTCACGGCGCGCTGAATCATGGCGTCATCCATGCCGACCACGGCTGCCTTCTCTCGAAGCGCCTTCAGGAAGTGCATCGGGTCAACCTCGGCTTCGCCCCTCGCCTTGCGGATTGCGTTCAACGCAGAGCGCAGGAAGTAGGCGTTCGACACTCCAGGAATCTGAACCGGATACTGGAACGCCAAAAAGACTCCCTTCGCGGCGCGCTCGTCAGGCTCCAAATCGAGTAGGTCTTCGCCGTCGAGCGTGACGCTACCGTCGGTTACTTCAAAGTCCTCCTTTCCCGCGAGGACCTGCGCGAACGTGCTCTTTCCCGAGCCGTTCGGGCCCATGATGGCGTGCACTTCGCCCGCGTTGACCTGCAGGTCTATGCCGCGGAGAATCGGCTTGTCTTCAACTCCGGCGTGTAGGTTCGTGACTGTCAGCATTCGTCTGTTGTTTCTCCTTCTTCTGTTTGAATCGCTCTTATCCGACGCTTCCTTCGAGGCTCACAGCGAGCAGCTTCTGTGCCTCGACGGCGAACTCCATCGGCAACTCGCGAAACACTTCCTTGCAGAAGCCGTTCACGATCATCGAGACGGCGTCTTCGAAAGGAATCCCGCGCTGCATGCAGTAGAACAACTGGTCCTCGCCGATGCGACTTGTGGACGCTTCGTGCTCAACGATCGCGGTCGGGTTCTTGCACTCGAGGTACGGGAACGTGTGCGCTCCGCACTTGTCACCGATGAGCATGGAGTCGCACTGCGAGTAGTTCCGTGCGTTCTCGGCTCCGCGGTTGATCTTCACCAATCCGCGATACGTGTTCTGGCCCTGCATCGCCGAAATGCCCTTCGACACGATGGTGCTCTTCGTGTTCTTGCCGATGTGGACCATTTTCGTTCCGGTGTCGGCTTGCTGTCTGCCCGAAGTGAGTGCAACCGAGTAGAACTCGCCGATCGAGTTGTCGCCCAAAAGGATGACGCTCGGATACTTCCATGTGATCGCCGAGCCGGTCTCGACCTGCGTCCACGAGATCTTCGAGTTCTCTCCGAGGCACTTGCCGCGCTTGGTAACGAAGTTGTAAACGCCGCCCTTGCCTTCCGCATCGCCCGGATACCAGTTCTGCACCGTCGAGTACTTGATGGTAGCGTCCTTGTGCGCGATCAGCTCCACAACCGCAGCGTGCAGTTGGTGCTCGTCGCGCATCGGAGCGGTGCAACCCTCGAGATAGGACACGTAAGCGCCCTCCTCCGCGATGATGAGCGTGCGCTCAAACTGCCCCGTCTTTGCCGCGTTGATGCGGAAGTAGGTCGAGAGCTCCATCGGGCACCGAACACCCTTCGGAACGAAAACGAACGAGCCATCGCTAAACACGGCGCTGTTCAGCGATGCGTAGAAGTTGTCCGAGTACGGCACCACCGAGCCGAGGTACTTTCGCACCAGGTCCGGGTGCTCGCGGATCGCCTCCGACATCGAGCAGAAGATGACGCCCGCCTTGCGCAGCTCCTCCTTGAACGTCGTTGCAACCGACACGCTGTCGAACACCGCGTCCACCGCTACGCCGGCAAGAAGCTTTTGCTCCTCGAGGGGGATGCCGAGTTTCTCATAGGTCTCCAGCAGCTTCGGGTCCACCTCATCGAGGCTCTTCGGGCCAGTGCCCTTGCTCGGGGCGGAGTAGTACGACATCTCTTGGAAGTTCACCGGTGGGTAGTGGACGTTCGGCCACTTCGGCTCAGCCATGGCGAGCCAGTGGCGGTAGGCACGCAGGCGCCATTCCAGCATCCACGCCGGCTCCTCCTTCTTGGCGGAGATGAACCGGACGGTCTCTTCGTTCAGCCCGGGGGGAGCCGAGTCCTGTTCAATGTCGGTCGTAAAGCCCCACTTATATTCACGGGTAGCGGCCTGTTCGAGAATCTGCGCGTCGCTCATCTGCTCTTCCTACGCCTATGATGGCTCAAACTGTACGGAAAAGTCAAGTTACAGCGCCGCGGCCCGGTGTACCGCCCCGGGGAGGGAAACCAAGCATTGTTGCCGGGTCTCGCCGCGCGTGGGGACTACGGCGAGAGGTGTACTTTGGCGGCCTCGGAATACGAGCCGGTGTTGTCGGTGACGAACAGCATGTAGTAGCCCGGGGGCGCGTGGTTCGCGTTCGGCGGGGCAACGACGTCGTAGCCCCCAAGCCCGGATTGCGAGAACGCGAGCGGGATGTAGCGCTGGTTCTGGTCGAAACCGTGAGTAACGCACGCCAGACTGATTAGGCACATCTCGACCACCGTCCGACCGGAGGCGACCGTCGCCGCAACGGGAAACGTGGTGTTGTATTGCACCTGGCTCGGCGCGCTGATGACGGCAGGGCGGTCGAGGGCGCCACCCGCGATCCACGGCGGCGTGTAGATGTCGCCGGATGGGTACGTTGACTCGTTGTCCCGCTGCCCGCCCGCAACCAGCACTTCGCCCGACGGAAGCAAGATGGCGATCGAGTGGTACATGCGCGGAGGGTACGACTGGCCGGGTGGAGCGTCCAGCAATGTCCACCTCCATTGAGGTCATTGAGGTCGAAAACCTCCGGCTG
>JBBIIO010000039.1:0-20426 GCA_037446435.1 Armatimonadota bacterium | reverse complement strand
GTGCTGCCGCCCGTTTGATGCGGTTCGCACACCCGGCGACGTACCTGAGATCATCACCGTCGGAGCAACCGACTGCAACATGAACATCGCCTCATTCTCAAGCCAAGGGCCGGTGACGTGGCAGACGGTGAGCGGCTACAACGACTGGCCCTACCCACCGGGCAAGATCAAGCCAACGGTCTCGGCGCCAGGTGTGAACACGATCTCACACAGATTCTGCTCCGGCTACAGGCAGATGAGTGGCACCTCGATGGCGACGCCGCACGTCGCAGGCGCTGTTGCCCTGATGATCGAGGCGAATCCGAACCTAACGCCTGAGCAGATGAAGGACATCGCCATGCGCGCCTCCATCGACCGCGGAGCTGCCGGCTTCGATAACGTCTACGGCATGGGCTTCCTTGATGCCTTCAACGCCGTACAGATGGCGCAAAACGAACCTCAGACCTTCTTCCCGAAGGCCTATGTGGTTGATCAGGGCGTCTTCATGACGGGTGGGCTGGTCGGAAGCCACCACAACGATAGCGAAGCCATCGTCGTAGAGAATCGGCGCCCGACTGAGATCGGCGCCCCGTGGGTCGGCGTGCAGTTCGTGAGCCATTCACCGCTGGGCGCCCCCTCGCAGCTGAAGCTGACCTTCGACGGCGGCGTGTCCCACAACCCGGTGCGTCAAGTGCTCCAGTTGTTCAACTATCAGAGCAACGACTGGGAAACCGTTGACACGCGCAACTCGACGACCAACGACCAATCCACCACCGTCACGATCGCATCCAACGTCGGTCGGCTTATCCGGCCGGGCAACCGCGAGGTGAAGGCTCGGATTGTGTTCGTTGATCTGAGCGTCAGCGTGCCCAACTGGACAGGACGCATGGACCAAGTCATGTGGACGGTCGTGCCCTAACGGCGCGAGCGGTCCCTAGGAAACGATCGAGCGCCCCCTCGCGCGAGGGGGCGCTCGATTCTTTCGCGTTCGATTCCGCTACGCCGCGCGGCGCCCGCTGTGATTGCGCGAGCGAGAGGACGAGCGAGAACGGGACGACGTGCTTCCGTTCCACTTCGGCACACCGAACTTCGAGAACTGGCCCGCGTTGTGGGGGTTCCGATAGAACTTCGGCCACCACTCGTTGAACCGCTTCTCAGCGATCTGGCGATAGTGGTGCATCTTCTTCATCGCCTGCTGCTCAGCCTGGTGGGCTTTCCACCACTTGCTGTACCAGCCGTGCCAGTTCTTCCACGTGTTGTTCCACGACTTCTTCTGAGTGGCAGTCCAGCCATAGGACTTCCAGTACTTGTTGAAGGTGGAGTTGAACGAATTGAACCACGAATCGAACGCCTTGTCCGACTTCGGGTAGTTCCAGTTAGCCAAATTGAACCTCCCTAGGTTTTGGATTTTCCCGACGATTCGCCGGGAGACTCAAGGTGATTGTCGGTATCTCTCTACCGCCTCTTGAGGCTTTTCTCGCCGGCAAAGGTCAGAGGTTTCCGTCTAATGTCTCCCGCGCTTTCTTCACCACATCCTCCGCGTTCGGTATGCAGAGCAACTCCAGGTTCCGCGCGTACGGCATCGGAACGTTCAACCCGCCGATGCGCCCGATCGGAGCGTCCAGAGAGTCGAAGCAACTCTCCTGAATCCTCTGGCAGATCTCGGCGCCGAACCCGCCGCTGCGCCAATCCTCGTACACGACCACCGCGCGGTGGGTCTTTCGAACCGACGTGAAGAGCGTTTCCGTGTCGAGCGGAAGAAGCGACCGCACGTCAACAACCTCCGCCTCTACGCCGTCCTCCTTCTCGAGGACTTCGGCAGCCTCTTGGCATACGCGAGCCATTCGCGAATAGCCGATGAGCGAAATGTCCGTCCCTTCTTGGCGAACAACCGCCTCGCCGAACGGCACTGTGAATTCGTCGTCCTTCACTTCCTCTTTGAGGCCGTAAAGGCCGGGGTTTTCGGTGAAGATGACCGGGTTGTCGTCGCGAATCGCCGTCTTCAGCATGCCGTACGCGTCCGATGGGGTACTCGGAGCGACGACCTTGAGGCCGGGTACGTGCGCAAACCACCCCTCCATGCTGTGGCTGTGCTGCGCCGAGAGTTGATTCGCCGCCCCGCCCGGGCCGCGGATGACGATCGGCACCGTGTACTGCCCGCCGCTCATGTATCGCACCTTAGCGGTGTGGTTGATGATCTGGTCGAGGGCGAGGATGCTGAACGACATTGTCATCATCTCCACCACCGGGCGGAGGCCCATCAGCGCCGCGCCCGTTGAGATTCCCACGATGCCCGGCTCGGTGATCGGAGTGTCGACCACCCGCTTTGCGCCGTACTTCTCATAGAGGCCCGCCGTCACGCGGAACGTGCCCTGGTAGCGGCCGATATCCTCGCCGATGAGAAACACGTTCTCATCCCGCTCCATCTCTTCGATGAGGGCGCGGCGAAGGGCGTCGCGATAAGCGAGTTCAGCCATTAGTGTCCTTCCTCCGGCTGCATGTCGCTGTACACATCGTCATAAACGTCGTCGGGCTCCGGCTTCGGAGCGTCGGCTGCCTCGCGATACACCTCAGCCATCTCTTCCGCAGCCTCCTTTCGCATCGCTTCGATCTCTTTCTCCGTGATGGCTCCGTGCTCGATGAGGTAGTCAGAGAGCAACTCGATCGGGTCGCGCTTCTTCGCTTGTTCCACTTCCTCTTTCGTGCGGTAAAGGCTCTGGTCGTGGTCGGCGGCGCCGTGACCGGCAAAGCGATAGGTCATCACCTCTACGAGATAGGGACGCTGGTTGGTCCGCACGTAGTCAATGATGCGCCGAGCATCGCTGCGTACCTGGAGCGCGTCCATGCCGTCCATCCGCTCGTGCTCCATGCCGAACCCTACGGCCCGCTTGTGCAACTCGGTCTCGGCGGCGTGATACTCGAGGCGAGTGCCCATCGCCACCTGGTTGTTCTCAATGATGAAAACCACAGGCAGATCCCAAAGGGACGCCATGTTCATCGTCTCATACACGATGCCCGCGTTCGCGGCTCCGTCACCGTAGAAACACAGCGCGACCCGATCCTCCTCGCGGTACTTGATGGCGAACGCCAATCCCGCGCCCATCGCCACGTGGCCGCCGACGATCCCCCAGCCGCCGTAGAAGCCGTGCTCCAAGCAGTAGAGGTGCATCGAGCCGCCCTTGCCCTTGCTGGTGCCCGGACGGCGTCCCATGATCTCGCACATCACTTCATAGGGCGAGCATCCGAGCAGGAGAGGGTAAGCGTGGTCGCGGTACGCAGCGATGACGGGGTCGTCGGAGCGCTTCTCCCCAAGCCACCCGATTGCGACCGCCTCCATCCCGGTGTACACGTGCAAGTAGCCGCCTGCGAGGCCATTGCGGAACGCCTTCATGGACTGGTCTTCGAACTCTCGAATGCGGAACATCCAGCGCAAATCCTCTACAGATTGTGCCAAGTCCGCCTTGCGCGGTTTGTCGTTGGAAGGGGACGCTGAACGGGATTGAGGCTTCTGTTTCTCGCTTGTGCTCAAACGGACTCTCCTTACGCTCTCGGCTCCTGGCCGCCTAAGGAGAGGCGGCGGCCGAATCCTAAGCCGATTCTACCCAGGAGCCCTGACCCGACCGCTCCAGCCGAACGAAGCCGAGGTCGAACGCCCTTCGAAGGTCGCGCAGCCACTCGCCGTCCGCGACGCGTTGCTCCAGGCGGAAGTGCCGCGGCGAACCGTTCGCGCTCACCGCGACGTGCACCGGGTACGGCCCTGGATGGCGGCTGATGAGGTCCAGCGCGAGCTCCAGTTGCTGCCGTGATGCGCGGTGAATCGCGATGTGAAGGCAGCCAGGCCCCGGCGACTCGGCGAGGCGCGGCTGCTCAGCCGGCGCGAGAGGTTGAATCTCTTGTGCAATGACCTCCGCCCGCGCCTCGCCTCCGTTCTCTCGGTGGCGCACCTTCCCCTTGACGACGACGAAGGTGTCCTCCGACAGTGCCGATCCGGCTTCGTTGAGCACTCTCTCGAAGACAACGATCGTCGCTTGTCCGCTGAGGTCCTCAAGCGTCAGCATCGCCATCGGCGAGCCGGCGCGGGTCGTGATGTCGCGCCTGCCGGCGATGACTCCAACCAGCGTAACCGCCTCGTCGTCTCGCACCTCATCGAGTGCAATCGCCTGGTGTGATGCGCGACGACGCACCTCCTCCTCCATCCCTCGCAACGGGTGGTCGCTGAGGCACAAGCCCAACACCTCTCGCTCCATCTGGCGGATCTCTGCGCGGGTCAACTCGCGGTCGGATTTGATGTCTGGATACTCGCTTGCGCCGGACGAAGAGGGTTCGCCAAACAGCGATTCCTGGCCGGAGGCTTTGTCTTGCTCGACGCGCTCTGCGTGTGAGATCGCACCGTCAACTTTATCGAGCATCGCGGCGCGGCTGTCGTGTAGCGTGTCGAGCGCCCCCGCCTTCACGAGCGCCTCGAGCGCGGTCTTGTTCAACCCGCCACAGGCGCGCACGCGCTCGGCGAACTCGAAGAGGTGCCGGAACGCGCCACCTTCTTCCCGCGCCGTTAGGATGTTGTGAATCGCCGCCTCTCCTAAGCCCTTCGTGGCGCCGAGCCCGAACCGTATGCACGGCTTGCCGTTTGATTCGTCCACGGTGAACGCAAGGGAAGAGCGGTTGATGTCCGGCGGCATGACCTCAATTCCCATACGCCTGCACTCGTTGATGTATCCGACGACCTTGTCAGACCGATCCTGGTAGGCGGAGAGAATCGCCGCCATATATTCAACAGGAGAGTTCGCCTTCAGGTACGCGGTTTGGTAGGCGAGCAAGCCGTAGCAGACCGCGTGCGCCTTGTTGAATGCGTAGCCTGCGAAGGGGCGGAGAAGTTCGAACACTTTTCGCGCGTCCTTCTCACTCATGCCGTTCGCGGTGGCGCCGGCCAGGAACTTGGCTTCCGACTCTTCGAGCAGCTCCTTCTTCTTCTTGCCCATCGCCTTCCGGAGCACGTCGGCCTCTCCGAGGGTGAACCCTGCGAGAGCGCGGACAAGCTGCAGCACTTGATCCTGGTAGACGATGACCCCGTACGTCTCCTCGAGGATCGGCTCCATCCGAGGGTCGAGGTACTTTGGCTTTACGCGCCCGAACTTGCCCTCGATGTAGCGCGGGATGTGCTCCATCGGGCCCGGGCGGAACAGCGCTACCATCGCGGCGACTTCATTCAGGTTGTCCGGTTTCAGTTGCTGCGCGCAACGCGTCATGCCCGGGCTTTCCAGCTGGAATACGCCCGCAGTCTCGCCGCGGGCAAGCATCTCGAATGTCTTCCGGTCGTCGAGCGGGATGTTTTCGATTTCGAGACGACCCTTACCGGTTCGTTCAATGGTCTCCAGGCACTGCGAGACGACCGAGAGGTTCGCCAGGCCCAGGATGTCCATCTTGAGCAGTCCGATCTGCTCGAGAATCTCCATCGGATACTGCGTCAGCGGCTGTCCGTCCGTCCCACGTGCGATGGGCACAAGCTCGGCGATCGGTTCCTTGCTGATCACGATGCCGGCTGCGTGGACGCCGGCGTGTCTCGAGATTCCTTCGATGCTCTTCGCGGTGTCAATCAGCTTGCGCGCTTCGTCATCTGACTCGTATTCGTTTCTAAACTGCTCGACCTCTTCAAGCGTCGCCTGGATCGTCGTGCCCGGCATCTGTGAGATGAGCCGACAGAGGCGGTCGGCGATTTCCTGCCGCATTCCAAGCGCGCGCGCGGCGTCTCGCAACGATTGCTTCGCGCCCATCGTCCCGAAGGTGATGATTTGGGCAACGTGGTCTTCGCCGAACCGTTCTTTCGCGAAGCGGATCACTTCGTCACGGCGCGTGTCCTCAAAATCCATGTCAATGTCCGGCATCGCGATGCGCTCCGGATTGAGGAAGCGCTCGAACGTCAACCCCCACGTAACCGGGTCAATGTCCGTGATCCCTATGGCGTAACTCACCAGAGAGCCGGCAGCCGACCCACGGGGACCGAATCGAATTCGCTCCTTGCGAGCAAACTGAGCGAACTCGCGAACGACGAGGAAGTACTTCGCGAATCCAGTCTGGGCGATTACGCCGAGTTCGTATTCGAGCCGCTGCACGTGCTCATCCGATGGGCTGCCGAGACGCTCTTTCAGTCCCTCGTGAGCCAAGTGGCGAAGGAACTCGTCTGCCGAAACTCCGTAAGGTGTCTCTGGGTCGGGCAATTCGACCGAATTGAGGTCGAGGTCGAACTCGATCCTCTTGGCGAGGTGCGCAGTATTCGTTACCGCCTCAGGCACGTCGGCAAACAGCGCCGCCATCTCGTCCGGCGTCTTGAGATAGAACTCTTCAGTGTCGAACTTGAGGCGGTCTTCATCCGCCACGCGCTTGCCGGTCTGAATGCAAAGCAGCACATCGTGCGCCTGCGCGTCTTGCTGGTCGAGGTAGTGGGTGTCGTTTGTGCAGACGAGCGCCAAGCCCAACTCATCCGCGATTCGCAGGAGGTCTTGGTTCACTCGCCTCTGCAAGTCCAATCCGTGATCCTGCAGTTCCACGAAGTAGTTGTCCCTCCCGAAGATCTCGCGATACTCGGCTGCCGTGTTCAGTGCGCCCTGATAGTCTCCGTGCTCGAGGGATCGGCAGACCTCGCCGGAGAGGCAGGTCGTGGTAGAGATGAGGCCGCGCGCGTTCTCGGCGAGAACCTGCTTGTCCAGAACCGGCCTGCCCATGGCTTGGTTCATCGCCGATGCGGTGGCGAGGCGACACAGGTTCTGGTAGCCCTCGCGCGTTTCCGCAATCAGCAAGAGGTGATACAAGTCGCCACGCTGGATTTGCGACGCATTCCGCGCAACGTACGCCTCCATACCGAGGATTGGCTTGATGCCGTGGCTGCGACAGGCGAAGTAGAACTCCATCGCGCCGTACATGACGCCGTGGTCGGTTAGCGCGAGGGCGGTCATTCCGTTTTCCTTCGCCTTCTGCACCATCGCCTCGATGCGCTGCGCGCCGTCGAGCAAACTGTACTCGCTGTGGTTGTGCAGATGTACGAAGTCAACCGCCATTGTCGTCTCAGATCCTTAGTTTGGCACAGCGGAGCCCCGCCTGCGGTCGGACAACCGGGCGCTCCAAGTCTGTGGGCAATAGTACGGACGGGCTGAATGCCGCTGACGATTCCGCCGTTTTCGAGTCTCGAGAAATGCCGCCCAGCTCAACCCGTCTGCGCCCGAAGAAACTCCGCCAACGCCGCCAATTCCTCCTCCGCGAGCGAGTCGTAGGACGGCATCAGCGTCGCTCCCTGCGAGCCCGGGTCGCGAAGGAACTGCATCAGCTGCCGGCGGTGCGGGCGTCGCTTCCCCACTCCATCGAGCGCCGGGCCTGGACCGCGCGCCCCCTCGCCGTCGAGGGCGTGACACGAGCGGCAGTTCTCGCGGTCGAACACCCTCGCGCCGCGTTCGATCAGCGCGCGATTGACCTCTTCCCCCGGCGCCTCCGTGCCGCCCGCGGGCATCTCATGCACCGCGCGTGTCAGCGGGCTTTGCATCGTGCCGCCGAACTGAGCGTACGCCGCAACGACCGCGAGGGAGCCAACCAGGGCGACGCCGCGAGAGGCAGCCAGGCTCCACCGATAGCGACTTAGCCAAGGCAACGCGAACAGAAGAGCAACCACCACAAGCGGCACAGCGGAGACGCCAACCCATCCCAAACCGGGTGAAATCGACTGGCTCCACCGCAGCAGCGCGTGCAGTGGGATGACGTACCACATCGGCGAGACTGCGCCCCCTTGGAGGTCCGCCGGCTGTGCAGCATCGCCCGGCGGCGCCCCCAGGAATGCCACGACCAACCCGACGACCACCGGCGCAGCCGTCGGCATCGCAGACATGCGCAAGCCGCTCCGGTAGAGGGCGACGAGCACACCCAGAGCCAGTACGGTGCCAATCAAGCCGCCGAAGACGCGGTGCGCGGCATACCAGTTTCGGAGCGCCCGGTCGTCAACTCGGTCGCGTGTCAGCAAGCGGTCCTGGAGGGCGCTGCCGAGCACCGGAGTCAGCCCGGCGGTCTTCGCCTCTACGACCATCGTGCGCGCGTCATGGCGTGACAGCGGCAGCGGCTTGCCGGAAACGTGCGCAATGAACGTAGCCACGAACAGCCCAAGCGTCAGCAGCCAGACGGCGCGGGCGTGCTTCCACCAGCCGTACCAGAGCATCCCGAACACGGTGAGTCCTGCCACGAGCAGCGCGACGTTCCCGCCCCAATACTGGAAGCCGCGCAGGTAGGCGAGCACGCCCCCTAAGCCGTTCGCGCTCTGATGGGCTCCGCTGACCGTCGGTACATACTCGCGCGCGATGAGCAACCCGGTCGCTGCGATCAGAAGAATGAGCACCGCACAAGCAGCAGCGCCTGCAGCCAGCAGCCCTCGCGCCGGAAGCCTCAACTTGCGCTGCTGCGAACGTTCATTCGCGCGAGTTCCGAGCGCAGGTCGTCCGGAAGGTCGGTGAATGCGACGCCAAGCTGGTAGCCGCTGCCTGAGGCGTCGGCGCGGCAGTTCGCAACGACGCCGTCCGCCTCGAAGGCGAACTCTCGTAGCCCCGCAACGCGGAAGAACATCGCAATCGGCTCGCCGACTTCGATGATGTGCTCCGACACCGCGCAAAGCCCGCCCTCGCTGATGTCGCGCAGCGAGCACTCTCGCTCCGTTCCTGCGATGCGTACCACCGCGACTCCCGTAATCGCGTGGCGGGGATGTCGGCGACGCTCGCATCGGTTCGGAGCTCTCGAGAGCAGCAGGGCGTCGCGTTCGTTTCGAAGAACGAGGCATCGAAGAGCGCCGCCCCGAGTCCGAAGGCGGACTTCTCCCCCCGGCGGCAGCAGGACAGGCTCGTCGGTTTGGAGGAATCGAGTCACTGGCCCTTCGTTGAGGCAAACCCCTTCGACGAAGCCTCTGCCCGCGATCTCGAGTGCCGCCTCGCCGTCGGGGACTTCATCGGGGAAGCGCCTCCCCTGAGCCGCGCACTCCCTGCGATACCTCGCCAGGTCGCCGTCTCTGGGCAGGTGAATGTGGTTGCCCGATGCCTCAGCCAGTGCGCGAAGCATCGTTTCCCCCCAAGCCGCGTCCGTCCCCGGGACTACCGCCATCTGCTTCGGAGTGTACCCTTTGGGATCTCCGTTTCGGTAGCCGGGAGGGATTGCACCCGCCCGTCTGGGTACAGGACGAGCACGCCGCCGGGGTGCACCGGCTGGAGTGAGGTCGGCTCCCCTCCGGTTCCTACCAGCGCGAGGCGGGTTACGAACTTCGATTCGGCTGTAGGCTGGAAGTTGCTGTCGTTGTAGCCGATCAGGAACCCGTCCGGCAGCCCGCCCGGCACGGGCAGCGGGTTGTATGAGCCGCCCTTCCCACTCGATATGCTCTCGGCGACCATGACCTGTGTGTCCTCAAGGAGGTACGTCCGGGTCGGCGGGAGGGTCATCCAAGACAGGATGCCGTACGAGAGGGTCGCCCCTTTCAACTCGTTTGTCTGGCGGTCGCGATACGCGAATGGCGTGCCCCACTCCCTCGGGATGGCGGGGCTGGTGAAGTGCTCCACCGAGGAGATGTAGTCCGCCAGGTTACTCGCCCAAACCGCGGGGCGCCCTTGACTGTCCGCCAGGGGCACGTCTCCCGCTGTCGTGATGTACCCCATCGGCAGGCCATCGTCGTTCTGCTCGGCGTACAGGAACAGGGCGGCGTGGATCGCGCGCAGGTCGCCCTTGATGTGAAGCGGCCAACGAGCGGGCTGCCAAACCAGCTTGATGTACGCGAGCGCGCCCAAGACGGCGAGCGCGAAGCCGAGAAGCATCCACCGGAAGCCTTTCTGCGAAAGGTACGGGTTCTTGCGGCGCTCTACGTCGCGGTCCTCCTCTTCCTCGGCAGCGAAGAGGAGCCACATCATGATGAGGATTCGGACTCGATGGGTGACGCAGCCGCGGGGGGCGCGTCTTTCATGCCGCTCTCCACGAGCGCCTGGTCCAGCTCTTCGGGAATCGGAATGAGGTTCGTTGAACGCCCTTCGCGGACAGGCAGGCGCCCGCTCTTCACGTTCGCCGCCGGAACCGACTTCGCCCAAAGCCCGAGATACACGACCTCTTCATGACTGACGTTGCCCGAAACGAGTTTGGTCACTTGGCGCGAGAGCCGGTCGAGGTCCCCCAGAGTGAGTTTCTTTTGTGAGACGCGCCGCCTGAGCGCGTCAAGGAACAGTTGCTGGCGTTCGCCCCGGAAGAAGTCGCTGTCGTGGCGATAGCGGAGGAAGCCGACCACCTGCTCTCCGTCGAGCAGTTGCCGTCCCTTTTCGAGGTCGATCTCGAGGTCCCCTCGCCTGTCGCGGTACTTCATGTTGCGGGGGACGTCTATCTCGACCCCGCCCAACAGGTCCACAACGGTCCGAATCGTGTCGTAGTTGACGACGACCACCTTGTCGGGGCGAATGCCCGTCAGTTGAGAGACGACCCGAGCGGTCGCCTCAGGGCCGTAGAAGACATGCACAGAGTTGATCTTCCCCCTGCCGTGCCCTGGGATTTCAACCTCGGTGTCCCGAGGGATTTGCATCATGCCGAGGGTGCTCTTAGCGAAGTTGCAGCGGATGAGTTGTATGGTGTCCGTCCTTCCGCGTGCCTCCTCGATGACCTTGCCGCCGGGCATCCGCTGTTCGTCGGCGCCCAAAAGCAGGATGTACAACTCGTCCTCGGGGAGCGGGTTCTGCGAGCCGGGCGTCAGCGCCTCCCGGAGCAGGATTTGAGCCAACTCATTTGAGCCGATGTAGCCGGTCACCGTGCCTACCGCCAGCGCAAGCAGGCAGAACACGACATATCCCGTCCAGTACAGAACCACCTTCATAGCAATGCAGCCGCCGACCTCATTCTACGTCCGCGCCTCCTGCTGCTGCTGCGCGGGCACGGGCACCACTGGGAGCATGACGCGGAACGTCGTCCCCTTGCCAAGCTCCGAGTCCACTTCGATGCGCCCACCAAGGGCGGCAGCCAGTTCGGAGACGATTTTGGTGCCCCAGCCGGAGCCGCCGCTCTTTCGCCAGCCGGAAACCGCCATGCCGCGCACGATTCGCTCTCTAACCTCCTCCGGCATCCCGGGCCCGTCGTCCTGAATCTCGAGGATGTGCATGCAGTCGCGGGTGAATGTCCTCACCGTGACGTGCCCGCCAAGCCCCTTTGCCTCGTGCACCGCTTTGAGCGCGTTCCCTACGAGGTTCTGCGCGATGCGGAACACGTACAGCGAGTCGAGCAGCGTCGGCTCCTCGACGTCGGCGGTCACGGTAAGCGTAACGCCGCGCCGCCTCGCCTCCGGTTCGAGGTAGGAAACCGCCTCTCGCACCGTGTCCGAGAAGCGCGTAGGCTTCAGGTCCGGTCGAAGCGGGCGACCCGCTGAGAGGTCGGAGATGAGCCGGCTGTAGCCCACGATGCGATCAATGGACTCGGCAAGCGACGCGAACCCCTCTTTGACGTAGGCCGCGGTATCCGCTCCTATGGCGATCCTTTCGATAGCGGGCGCCAGCAGCAGCACGTGGGAGTGCAGGCTCGCCGCGAGGTTGCCGATGTCGTGCGACACCTTGCCCATCGCCTCGAGGCTCGCCATTCGGCTCGCCTGCTCGGCGAGCAGGGAGTTGATGTATGCCAGGGCGCTGACCGCGCTCACGGTCTCGATGACCTGCAGGTCGCTCTCGTCAAAATCCGCGTCCCTTCGGTTGAGCAGTTGCACGACGCCGAGCGGCTCCATACCCTCGACCATCAGCGGCGCCGTGAGCGCTTCCTCGACCACGAAGCCTGTCGCCTCTTCGATGGCGCTACGATCGCCCGACGATGCCGCAGGCCCGATGATCGCCTTCCGGCTCTGGAACACCGCTCCCGCGATACCGAAGTCGTCGGGGATGTCCCGGAGCGGCAGCTTCTCGGCAACTCCCTCGGGCAGGACGTGCCGAAAGCGCAAGCGGTTCGCCACAGGGTCGTGGATGTAGATTGTGCCGCCGGAAGCGTCAACCGCCTCGACGCACAGGTGCAGCACCTCGTGAAGCGTCTCTTCAACGCTGGTGGTCGCGGCAAGTTTGTGCGTCGAGTGGTAGACCGCTTCGATTAAGCGCCGCTCGCGGGAAACCATCTGGCGCCGATTATGCTTCAGCCGGGCGACCGCCTAAAACCCGAAGCCGACCGTTACGCTCGCACGCTCGAACCAAATCCACCCAAGCTGCACGTAGTACTCCTCCGCGCCATAGTTGAGCATCACGTGCGACTTCCGACCGTCGTGCATGCCGAGGAGGCTCCAGTTCTCGTCGAGTTGATAGTTCAAGCCGAACGGGAAGACGAGCTGCTCATCGAACTCCGAGTAGGTAACGGACACGTAAGGGGAGATCGGCGCGCCCGGAATCGCCTTGGCGAACGTCACCGAGTACTGCTGGTAGCCCTCCGGCGTACCGATGCGATCCGAAGACGTGCCGAAGTGCACCTGCGGCGCGCTCTCGGTTTCGTGCACGGCGACGTACGTGCCCCTAAACGCGACCTCGCCCACCTGGGAGTTGTACTCCAGCCCCAGCATCAGCGACGAGTTGACGTTGAAGTCAACCGTCAGCCGCGAGCGCGGCCGCTTCTGCTCCAAGTCCGCGTAGCGGTACGCGATGACCCACTTCTTGCTGAGCGTGCTCGAACCGAGCAGCTGACCCTCGCCGGGTCAGCCGGTTCAGGTAGGCACGTCTGTCTGGCCGAACGCGAGCACCGCGGGGAGCGCGGCAATTCCAACAAGCAGGACTTTGATGAACTCTCTCATCACTAGTTCGGAAGCATCTGGGAGTAAGTGAACTTCCAGCCGTCCTTCGTTCGCTTCAACGTCTCAGCGAACTTGGCGGTGAACTTCATCTGCTCCATCTTGCCGCCAACCTTCTGCTTCCAAGTCACTGTCAGCGTGACCCAGGCGACCATCTCGTTGTTGTCGCCGTACACGTGGTCAGCCTTGATCTTCGACTTGATGTCGTGCATCTGGGCGAGCATCGCCTCGAAGTGCTTTCTTGCTTCTGCGGCGGTCGCCCGGTTACCGTCAAGATCCACCCCGACGAAGGAGGCGTCAAGCATCGCCGACAGACCGTCCACGTCCTTCTTGGCGACCAGACGGTCCCACTTTGCGTAGACCGCCTCGACCTGCTTGCGCAACTCGGGGTTCTCAGCCTGGGCTGCCGCAAACGCGGAGACAGTCAGCAAACCAACAAACACACTCACGATCCTGGTGATTCTCATTTTCATCTAACCTCAAGGCGAAGGCTACCCACCCAAGCGCGGCGCCGTCAGGCGCGCCTGCGGCGGCGGGTGGGCTTGGATGCCGCCTTGTTCCGAATGAGCTCCGCCGCCTGCTCGAGGGTTACCTCCTCGAGGCTGACCTCTTTGGGCAGCGTGGCGTTGGTCTTGCCGTCCGTTACGTACGGCCCGTATCGCCCGCTCATCACCTTGACTGGGCCGGCACAGCCTTCCGCCTCGCCCAGTTCCCTGAGAGCCTCGGCGGTTTGCCGTCGGCGCGCCTGTTTCGGCTGGGAGAGCAGGTCGAGCGCCTGCTCGAGGGTAACGGTGAACAGCGCGTCGAAAGACGTAAGGGACCGAAACTCCCGCTGGTGCTGAACGTAAGGTCCGTAGGGACCCAAGTTCGCCGTCACCGGCTCGCCGCTCTCGGGGTGCTCCCCGACGGCTCGCGGAAGGGACAGCAGCTTGCGCGCCGTCTCCTCGTCCAGGTTCTCCGGCTTGATGTTCTTCGGCACCGACGCGCGCTTCGGCTTGCCTTCGTCGTCCTCCTCCGCTTGAACCTCGAGGTAGGCGCCGTAGCGCCCCGTCTTGAGGAACACCGGGCGGCCAGAGTCCGGGTCTGTCGTAATCGGCACCGCCTTCCCGTCGAGCAGGGCGGCGGCGCGGTCGGGCGTCAGGTCGGCGGGCGCGGTGGCAGGCGGGATGGTTACGCGCGTCGCGTCTTCGCCGTCGCCACGAGAGAGGTACTCGCCGTACTTGCCCACGCGTGCGTAGATGACCTCGCCCGTGCTCGGGTCGGGGCCGATCGGAATCAGTGGTGGCTCGACGAGCGGGGTCTTCTCTCGCAGCCGAGGCTCCAATCCCGGCTCAGCGTCCGTGCCGTAGTAGAACTCCCTCAACTCCGCAACCATTTGCTTGTCGCCGCGTGCGATGTCGTCAAGGTCGTCCTCCATCCGGGCGGTGAACTTCAAGTCCACGAGCGTGGGGAAGTAGCGCAGCATCACGTCGTTGACGCACATGGCGGTAAACGTCGGCACCAATTCGTTCTCGCGCTTGAAGGCGTAGTCTCGGTCGAGGAGCGTCGAGATGATGGTGGCGTAAGTGCTCGGCCGCCCGATGCCCTCCTCCTCCAGTTTCTTCACCAGGCTCGCCTCCGTATATCGGGCGGGTGGCTCGGTTTTGTGCTCGAGCGGTTTCACTTGGAGAGGCTCTACTTCCTGCCCCTCTTCCAGGCTGGGAATGCGCGTTTCTTTACCCTTGCCGGGCGAGTCCTCGTCGTAGCCGTATGCCTTCAGGAACCCGGGGAACAGGATCGTCTTGCCTGAAGCAGCAAACTGCAGCCGCTCGCCGGTTTCCGCCGTCACTTCCACGCGCACTCGCGTGCGTTCGACCCGCGCGTTCGCCATCTGGCACGCGAGCGCTCGCTTGTAGATGAGTTCGTACAGCGCAGCCTGGTCTTTGTTGAGGAACCGTGCGATGTCGGCAGGTTTCCGCTTCATGTCGGTCGGTCGGATTGCCTCGTGAGCCTCCTGAGCGTTTCGCGTCTTGGTTTTGTAGCGGCGCGGATTGTCGGACAGGTACTCCTTGCCGAACTCCTTCTCGATGGCGCTTCGAATCTCCTTGACCGCCCGCTCCGCAAGGGCAACGCTGTCGGTTCTCATGTACGTGATGAGGCCCACGCGCTCGCCATCGAGGTCCACGCCCTCGTAAAGTTGCTGAGCGATGCTCATCGTGTGCCGCGCCGTGAACCTCAGGCGCCGGTTCGCCTCCTGCTGCAGCGTCGAAGTGATGAACGGCGGCGCAGGAGGCTCCGTGCCAGGCTTGGTGACGAGGCTGGTTACTGTCCAGGGCCTCGCCCCAGCGGATGCTTCGGCGAGGCGGGTGGCTTCCGCTTCGCGTAACCATAGCACCTCCTGCGATGCACCCTTGAGTTCGCCGGTGTCGGGGTCGAAGTTCTTGCCCGTAGCGACATTGAGGTCGCCCACCTTCACGAGGCGTGCATCGAAGGAGTCGCCGTTTGTGGCGAGTTTCGCCTCGATGTCCCAGTACTCAGCGCCCTTGAAGCGCATGCGCTCCTGCTCTCTCTCCACGAGGAGGCGCACCGCGACGCTTTGGACGCGCCCGGCGCTCAGGTTGCGTCGCACCTTTTTCCACAAGAGCGGCGAGAGCGAGTAGCCGTACAGACGGTCGAGGATGCGTCGAGTCTCCTGCGCCCGCACCAACGACTCATCCACGCCCCGGGGGTTCTGCAACGCCTCTTGAATCGCCTCTCGCGTTACCTCGTGGAACACGATTCGCCGCACCGGCACGCCCTTCTTCGGGTTCAGAACCTGGAGCACGTGCCAACTGATGCTCTCGCCTTCGCGATCCTCGTCCGTCGCGAGGAGCAGTTCATCCGACTCCTTCAACGCCTTGCGGAGCCGCGCGACGTGCTGCTTCTTCGAGGAGGGGATGACGTAGTAGGGCGTGAAGTCGTTCTCCACATCAACGGCGAGGTTGCCCCACGGCTTGTCCTTGATCTCCGCGGGCACCTCCGATGCTTTCTCCGGCAGGTCGCGCACGTGACCGACCGACGCCTCGACCCGGTATTTGGGGCCGAGGAATCGGCTGATGGTCTTGGCCTTTGCCGGAGACTCAACGATGACGAGTTTCTCTGTCTTGGTAGCCATGCGGGGTTCGAGGGACAGGGGAAGGCGCGTCAGAGTACCGACGCCGGCACCGTTCTGTCAAGCCGCACCCCTGAGGTAGGATATAGGCCGAGTCTGCGGATTCTGGAGTGCGTTTCGAGATGGACGACTGCCACCATGCACCGATTCGCCCGTCCAAATCCCAGGAGAAAGGCTTCGCAAAGACATGTCGCAACGCAACTTTGTTCCGGTGGTGACGCTTCTCCTGGCCGGCGCGGGAGGCGGATGGGTCGCCGCTTCGCTGCTGCCGCACGGCATGGCCCGTCTGTACCTGGAGGTTACGGGCGAACAGGCAGACACCTTCTATGGGCCGGTACCGAGGGTGGCGACGTTCATATTCGGAGGTGTAATTACGGCGTTGATCGCCCTCTGGCTCGTCACCTCGGCGAGTCGGGTGCTCTCACGGTGGGAAACGATGACCCCCGGCGACAAGGTCACGATTCTGGTCGGCGTTCTCGTCGGCGTCGCGGTTAGCATACCGTTCCATATGCTCTTCTTTGCGTTTGGCCCTGTCTACCTCAGCGTGAGCTTTCTCGCCATGTTCCTCCTCATCGGGATCAGCACGGCGATGCTACGAGGCATGCAAGAGGTCCTGCCCTGGAACAGTCGAACGGGCACGCGCGGGAACATCAAGGTCTTCGACACCAACGTCATCATTGACGGCCGAATCGGCGATGTCGTCCGCGCCGGCTTCCTCGATGGCAGAATCTACATCCCCCAATTCGTCATCGCCGAACTGCAACTCGTCGCCGACAGCGCAGACCCCAACAAGCGCCAGCGCGGACGAAGGGGCCTCGACATGCTCAAGATCCTCCGAGCCGACCACGAGGTCGAAATCGGAACTTTCGACCACTATTCACAGCAGGACGGCTCGGTGGACGAGCGGCTGGTCGGCCTGGCGCGGGCACTCGGAGCCAAGCTCGTAACGAACGACTTCAACCTCAACAAAGTGGCTCAAGTGCATGGCGTCGAGGTGCTGAACGTCAACGACCTCGCCCTCGCGCTCCGACCGGTGTTCCTGCCCGGCGACACCCTCGATGTTCTAATCGAGCGCACCGGCAGCCAACACGGCCAGGGCGTCGGTTTCCTCGAAGACGGCACCATGATCGTCATTGAGCAGGCGGCCGAACTAGTCGGCACCAACGTGCGCGCCAAAGTGTCCCAAATCCACCAATCCGCCGCCGGGCGCATGATCTTCGCAACACTCGAAGAGGTGCTCGTGGGCGAGAAGGGCGAATGACGGCTGCCATCCTCCTCGCAGCCGGCGAGTCGCGCCGCTTCGCCGAAAGTTGCCCGGATGCCTTCCCGTGGAAGAGCAAGCTTCTCGTCCCGCTACCGGACGGCAGACCCGTCTGGAGGCGATCGTTCGACCTGCTCGCGCGCTCGCCCACCGTCCGCCACATCGTCGTCGTCACCGAAGAAGAGGCGATCCGTTCTGAGGCTGAGTCCGCAGGCGCAACAGTCGTTCTCGGTGGCGAGACGAGGGCGCTCAGTTCGCTGAACGGCATCGAGGCTGCCGAAGGGGCGCGCACCGTGGTCGTTCACGACGCAGCGAGACCGTTCGCGACGTCTTCGCTGCTGCAGCGAGTCCTCGACGCGACAGCGGAGGCGGTCGCGGCAGTTCCGGTGATCGCCGCCACAGACACGATCAAGCGATGCTCCTCCGATGAGGTGAAGGAGACACTCGACAGGAGCGGCCTCTACCACGCTCAGACGCCCCAAGCGGCGAACCGAGACGCGCTCCTCGCCGCAATGCGCGCCCACCCCGACGCGACCGACGAGGCGTCCGCGCTCGAGCGGTCGGGCGAGAGCGTCCGCGCCGTAGAGGGTGAGGCTACGAACCGCAAGATCACCACGTTTCACGACCTCGAGGGCTTGCTGCGAGTCGAGAATCGAACAGGCCTCGGCTACGACGTCCACCGCCTCGTGCAGGGGCGACCGCTGGTCATCGGCGGCATCGTCGTGCCGTTCGACCGGGGGCTTGAGGGGCACTCAGACGCCGACGTTGTGCTCCATGCCGCGACGGACGCCTTGCTCGGCGCCGCCTCGCTCGGAGACATCGGCGCGCACTTCCCGAACACCGACCCCGCGTGGAAGGACGCGAGCAGCGACCGGTTCTTGCGGCATGCGCTGGACCTCGTCCGCGCAGAGGGGTTTCAGGTTGCCAACCTCGACGTAACGCTGCTCGCCGAGGCGCCGAAGATAGGCCCCTTCGTGGGGGCGATGCGGGATAGCATGGCAAGCATTCTCGAAGTCGAGTCGAGTAGAATCAGCGTCAAGGCGACCACCCATGAGGGGTTGGGAGCGCTCGGTAGAGGCGAAGGAATCGCGGCGTTCGCTATCGCGACGCTCGAGCGGTGGCTCCCGCGCTGACTGAGCGCCGCGCGCGACTGAACCTATGGAACTTCTGATTCGGAACGCAGAGGGGAACGTCCCCGATAAGGACAGAGAATACGCGGCGAAGAAACTCGGCCGCCTCGACCGCTACTTCAGCAAGGCAAACAAGGTCGAGATGGTGCATTCCGTCGAGAAGGGCGCGCACCGCCTCGAAGTTACCGTGTTCGCCGACGAGTTCACCATCCGAGGTGAGGAACAGGACGCCTCGCTGCGCGCGTGCATAGACCGAGTCGCCGACAAGCTCGAGAAGCGCCTCCGACGCCTGAAGACCAAACTGATTGACTCCCATCGGCGCAGGGGTAGCAGGGAAGTGCCTCCCGCCTTGCTCGAAGCCGAGCCGGAGGCGGAGCAGCCCGCCATCGAAGACGCCGTCGTCGAGAGGAAGCGATTCAGCGCAAAGCCGATGACCGTCGAAGAGGCGATCCTGCAGATGGAACTGGTCGGGCACGACTTCTTCGCGTTCCAGAACTCTGAATCCGGCACCGTTTGCGTCCTTTACCATCGCAAGCGCGGCGGCTACGGCCTCCTCGAGCCGAGCGAAGCGTAGCGCCGGAACTTCTGGCCCCGACCTCGGCGTTGAACAGAGAGGAAGATGACCAACTATCTGAAGACCGCAATCCTGTTGACGGCGCTCGGCGCGCTGTTCCTGTTCGTCGGGCACCTCATCGGAGGGCAGAGCGGGCTGTTGATCGCGCTGGCGCTCTCTCTGGGCTTGACCGGCTTCTCCTACTGGCAGAGCGAGCGGCTTGCTCTCTCGATGGCAAGGGCGCGCCCCCTCGACCGCTCCGCCGCCCCCTGGCTTCACTCAGCGAACGAGGAACTGAGCGCGCGGGCAGGCATCCCGGCTCCGCCCCTGTACGCTTGCCCCGACCCTCAACCGAACGCCTTCGCGTGTGGTAGAGGCCCGGGGGCGAGCAGCGTGTGCGTCACGCAAGGGCTGCTGGAAGCGATGAGTCACAGGGAGGTCATCGGCGTGCTGGCGCACGAATTGGCGCACATCAAGAACCGGGACGTGCTGACGATGAGCATCGTGGCGGCCGTCTCCCAAGCGGTCATGTTCTTGCAGTACTTTGCGTACTTCATTCCCTTGAGTCGCGACGACGACGGCCCGAATCCTCTGGCTCTCCTGGTCGCCCTGATCCTCGCGCCGTTCGCGGCGATTCTGATCCAGATGGCGGTGAGCAGGACGCGCGAGTATGCAGCCGACGCGACCGGCGCGCGGCTGATGGGAGACCCGCTTCCGCTTGCCGACGCCCTCTCGATCCTGGGGCGCGCGACCCGAGCGACGCAATCCCGCACGGCGCAGCCCGCAACGGCTCACATGTACATCGCGCAGCCGCTGTCTGGGGGGTTGGCGAGCCTGTTCTCGACCCACCCGCCGATCGAGGAGCGGATTCGGCGCCTGCGCGGCCTGTCTGAGTAGCGGGCGGGAACAGGTCATTACCCCCGGTGAACCTTTCGGGTACCCGGGACGCCAAAAACACGTCGCGGATCGGGATTCTCGTCGGCGAGTACCGGATCGCGGTCCACTATCACGGTACCGGTACGCAGGAGCCGGACTTCAGCGGGAACTATCGCGGCCCGTGCGAAGGGCCGAGTTACTTCGCGTTCTTCGATCAGGTCATCAGGCCTCGGCTCCTTGCCGCTGCGGGCAGCGACCCGGAGTGGCGGCTGCGCGTCTATAACTCGATCCTTCGCGTTGCGAATCGCGAAGATCGAGTTGCAGTGATCGAGACGGTGCGGAACCTGATCCTGGAGGTTGACCGCACGCACCCTGATCCGGAGTTCTCAGCGCCGATCGGCCCCGCTGACGAGGAGTGGTGCCTTCGCCTTCTCAACGCTCGACTGAAGTCGTTCCGCGCCCAAGCCTTGGATCATCTGCCGCGTGCACGGCGCTTGACGAACGTGGTGCTTCGGATGCTGGACGATCCGGAGTTCATCGTTCGCCTGCGTGCGGTGGTCTGGTTCGAGCGGACGTATGAGGACGTGGTGAAGGCGGATCCGGATCCGGATGCTCCTCGTGTGGACACGGTGTGGGCCGGGGGGAGCCTGGGTATTGGGAAGAGATGACAGCGCGGGCGGTTCGGTACTGGAAGGCACGGTTCG
>JBBIIO010000038.1:0-20989 GCA_037446435.1 Armatimonadota bacterium | reverse complement strand
CGCGCTCCCTGCGCTTTCCTTTGAAAGTTGCTCGCGGGGACCCCACTCCCTTCCAGATCGCGCATCCGCGGTCGGTAGACTGTCAACGAACGTGAGTGCAAAGGGCAAGGGGTCGTTCACCCGTGAGGAACGCGCTGCGATGGCAGCGCGCGCCAGGGAGCTGAAGGCAGAAGCGCGGGCGCACAAGAGCCGCGCCGAAGGGGAGCGTGCGTTACTTGAGGCCATCGCTTCTATGTCCTCGCACGACAGAGAGATTGCAGAGCGGCTCCACCAAATCATCACAGCCAGCGCGCCACGTTTGATGCCGAGAACTTGGTACGGAATGCCCGCCTATGCCAATGAGGCCGGCAAGGTTGTGGTGTTCTTCCGCGGCGCAGAGAGGTTCAAAGAGAGATACATGACCATTGGCTTCACGCAGGAGGCGAACCTGGACCAAGGTTGTTTCTGGCCGACAGCCTATGCGTTGACCAAGCTGACCCCTGCCGATGAGAAGAGAATCTCCGCGCTAGTCAAGAAGGCGATTGGCTAGCACGGAAGGGCATCGTGGGTGCCAGTCAGCTGACCGGCTTGGCGGTGGGCGCCTCCGCCCCTTCCGGCATCGGCTCGAGCAGCATCTCCTTGGTGTAGATGAAGTCCGGGCGGGAGTAGTCCGCCAGCTCGAAGTCGGACCGCAGAACGATCGCGCCGGTGGGGCACGCCTCTTGGCAGAAGCCGCAGAAGATGCACCGGAGCATGTTGATCTCGTAGCGCTTTGCGTAGCGCTCGCCTGGGCTGTATCGTTCCTCGTCGGTGTTGTATTCCGCCTCAACGTAGATGCACTTTGCAGGGCAAGCGCCGGCGCAGAGTGAGCACCCGATGCACTTTTCCAGGCCGTTGTCGTACCGTTTCAGCACGTGCCGCCAGCGTGTGCGAGGGAACGGCTGCCGCTTCTTCTCTGGATAGAAGACTGTCGTCTTGTCTCGCTTCAGTCTTCGCGCGGTGAGCAGCATCCCGGTGAGGATGGGCCGGATGACGTCCCTGCCGACTTCGGTGATCATCAGACGTTCACCCTTTCCTGCTCGCGCGGTTTGAGTTCGATGAGCTTGTTGTGCCGGAGGCGCTTGACCTTGTCCTGCAACTTCAGCAGTCCGTACAGCAGCGCGTCGGGCGAGGGAGGACAGCCGGGAACATAGACGTCCACCGGGACGACCTGATCAACGCCCTGCACGATCGCGTAGTTGTTGTAGACGCCGCCGCTGCTGGCGCAGGCGCCCATGCTGATGACCCACTTCGGCTCCGGCATCTGGTCATAGATTTGGCGGAGCACCGGCGCCATCTTCTTGCTCACCCGCCCGGCGACGATCATGACGTCCGCCTGGCGCGGGGTTGCGCGGAACGCCTCGCTGCCGAACCGCGCGATATCGAACCGAGACGCCACCGTGGACATCATCTCGATGGCGCAGCAGGCCAGCCCGAACGTGAGCGGCCACAGCGCGTTCGCCCTCGCCTGGTTGAGCAGGTAGTTGAGGTTGCCGACGATGACGCTCCCCGCCTTCTCGACATCGCCGATCTTGGGGGTCATGCTGTCGTGCGCGACGATCTCCTGAATCCGTTTCGGCATCGCTTCCCTATTCTACCTGCAGAGGCCGGGTAACCTGCTGTCATGATGAGGAAGGCATCGGAGAACGCATCGCGACCAAGGGCGCTTGCGGCGAAGGTGATTCACGCGGCGTTCAAGTTCTTGGACGACCGAGGCGGCAGCGCCCGCCGTAGCGAGGTTCTCGAACACATCGCGCAATCGGTTCAGTTCGATGAGTGGGAGGCCGCGCGCTACGAGAGCGGAGGGATCCGTTGGCAAACCATCCTTAGCTTCTATATCGCTGGTGCAACCAAGGGCGCATACCTGGTAAGGCGTAGGGGAACCTGGTACCTGACTCCTGAAGGTCGGGAGGCGCTAAAGCTCGAGCCGTTGGAGCTTATACGCGCAATCGACGAGGCCTACGCAAAGTGGGACAAAGCCCGGAACGAGCAATCCGAGGCGAGTGGACCCGCGACGATGCTAGAGGACGACAGCGACGCACTCGAACCCTCCGAGACGCTCGATGAGGTTCGTGACCGAGCGGCGCAGACGCTCAAAGAGAGGGTCGCGGAGATGACTCCTTATCAGTTCCAAGACCTGGTCGCCGCCCTGCTGCGCGGCATGGGCTATTCGACCCCCGTCGTCGCTCCGCCCGGCCGCGACGGTGGCTTGGACATCATCGCCTACCGCGATCCCTTAGGGACCGTTCCCCCTCGAATCAAGGTGCAGGTCAAGCACCGCCAAGCACCGGCGAGCGTGCAAGAGGTTCGCGAGCTGATGGGCCTGCTGCAGCGTGACAGCGACGTCGGCGTTTTCGTGTCGAGTGGCGGCTTCACGCCTGACGCAAAAGCGACCGCTCGATCTTCTTCCGTGCATCTGGAGTTGGTGGACCTTGATCGGTTCTTGGACCTGTGGCAGCAGTTCTATGACCGACTTCCGGAGGGCGACAAGAGCCTGCTGCCGCTCATCCCGGTGTACTTCCTCGACCCAGCCTAAGAGCGGCGAGGCGAGCCGTTAGCCAAAACTGATGTGCACCTGATCCACGCGCGTGTGAACCGTGGCGACACTCAGCCCCAAGTCTACAAAGCCGACGCGCACGGTCGCGAGCCACAGATGACCGGTGAACAGGCTGAACAGCCGGCCGCAGCAGCAAGGAGGGCGCTGACCATTGCGAAAGTCCTGCCCGCCATGCCCGAGTGTACCGCACAGCGGGTCGAAACAGGGGCGTGCTCCGACCGCGACGCAGCAGCCGCGGCGAACCAAGCGGGGGTGGCGAGGCGTCCTTCAAGGTTAGGTGCGCTTATGAAGAGACTTGCGGCAGTTCTTTCCCTGCTTGTCGCGCTCGCCCTCGTTTGCTGTGCGGATGAGGCGGTCTGGGCAAGATACCGGGTTTTTGTTCCTAACGATGCGGCGGCGCAAAGGTTGACCGACAGCTCGCTGCCCCTCTTTTCCGACAACGTGACCCTCGGCTTCACCGACGTCATCGCGGGGCCGGAGCACCAGAAGGAGCTGAACCAGCTTGGGTTGCCGTACTTCTTCGTCCAGGCGCTACCGCCCCCTGGCCCCACGATGTGGGCGCAGAGCGGCGACTATCGAAGCGCCTACTTCCCCCTTGACGCGATCATCGCCCAGTATGAGCAGTGGCGCCAGGAGTCGTCAACGTGGGTTACTCGAGTGAACGCCGGCACCTCCTGGGAAGGCAGAGCCGTGTGGGTCTACCGCCTGCGAGAGCCATCTACTCCGATACCGCCGCGCAGTGTGGTGCTGCAGGCAGGCATTCACGCCCGAGAGTGGATCAGCCCTTCGGTGGTCATGCACCTTTTTAACAACCTTCGAGAACTGGCGCAGACGTCCATCCTGCACCGCTGGCTCATCAATGAGGTCGAGGTGTGCGCCTTCCCGGTCCTCAACCCGGACGGGTACGAGTACACGTGGACGACCAACCGGCTGTGGCGCAAGAACCGGCGGAACAACGGGAGCTCCTATGGGGTAGACCTGAACCGGAACTACTCGGTCGGCTTTGGTGGGGGCGGAAGCAGCGGCAACCCGTCGTCCGACACGTATCGCGGCCCTTCCGCGTTCAGCGAGCCGGAAACCCGTGCGGTGCGGGACTTCGTCGCGACCTTGCCCAACTTGGTCGGCTTCATTGACTACCACAGCTACGGCCAGTTGATCCTTTGGCCCTGGGGTTACACGACGAACTCCCCACCCGACCGCGTTGAACTGGACCGAATCGGGCGGATGATGGAGCAGGAGGTGGAGTCGGCCTACGGCACCGACTATCGCCAGGGCCAGGCCTCAACCACCCTTTATCTCGCCAGCGGCGTCTCGAACGACTGGGCGTACGGCGTGCACCGAGTGCCCGCCTTAGCCATCGAGCTGAGGGACCGCGGAACGTACGGGTTCCGTCTACCCCCCGACCAAATCCGGCCGACGCAGCACGAGAGCTACCTCGCTTTTGAGGCGTACCTGATAGACCTCGTCCGCTGAGGGCGCGAATCGGTATACTCGCGCGTCAATACCAAGGATGAAACACGGGTTCACACGGCTGGCTGCCGCCGGAGTCTGTCTCGCCGCTATCGGTTGCGGCGGAGGTGGCGGCGAAATCTCAACCGACTTCTTCGTACGCTTTACGAACAATGTCGTTGACCTTCCCGGGGGCGTGGACGTCTTTGTCAACCAAGAGCCGTACGCGGTGAGCCTCGGCTACGGCGGGTCTACGCCCGACTACGACAACCTCACCACGGAGGAGGAGATCTACCTCTTCGACCTCTTTCGCGCGGGCACCCAGAACATCATCGACTCGTGGGCGGAGATCCCCCGGGAGCGACAGAGTCACCACCTGGTCGCCATCGGAGCAGCGGACGCCGGCTCACAGCAGCCGCTTGCGAGGATCGCCGCCATTACGGTCAATCGGAACCGCCCGTCCGGCGCAAACGCTCGACTCATCGTCGTGCACGGCTTCGTTCGCGCGCCGGGTCGCCAGTCGCCGAACATAGACCTCCTGCGCAGCGGAAAGATCTCTCCCGAGGTGTCCGACCTCGCCTTCGCCGACACTCAAACCTTCCTGCTCGCTGCGGGGACTTACGACTTCGAGGTACGCATCGCCGGCCTGATGAGCGGAACCCTGTTCACCAAGCCGGGCGTAGCCGTAGAGGGTGGCAAGGTCTACCTGGTAGTGATACGGGGCGTGGAGGGCGGCAGCGGCGTGTTCGCCCCGGACATCCAGTTCATCGAGGAGCCGCTCCTCTAACCCGACCTATTCAGCCCTCCCAACCCGTCCGACACTCAGTAGTAGAATGCGGGGCTCCATGGGACATTTGAGAGCGGGCTTGTGTCTCTTGATCGTGGCGGCTAACGCACCTTCCTTCGGTGCAGTTGCCTACGAGAAGAAGAAGGTGGACGGGAGGTGGTTTCACGTCGTCATCGTGAACCTGAACTCCGACAACGTGCGGGTGTCGGCGCTAGTGAACGCCAACCGTGGTCGGGCGGAGTCGTTTCGCAGCATGATCGATCGCACGGCACCGTGCGCCGCCATCACCGGCACGTTCTTCGACATCCAGACCAGCCGCCCCGTTGGAGCGATCGTCTCGGAGGGGCGGGAGATCTGGCCGGGGAACCGCGGCAGCGCCCTGGTCATAGACTTCTTCAACCGGGCTTCGGTGATTGACCCTCCGCACGGAAGCCGCCTCGACCCCGGGCTGTACCGACTGGTCATCCGTGGCGGCGTGCGCATTTTGAATGCGGGCGAGTTCTTCGCCTACCCGAGAGAGCAGAAGTTCAAGGACAGCAGGTTGTGGTCGGCAGCCAGGCGCGTAGGCGTCGGGGTTACCGAGGCGAACAAGCTCGTGCTGATGGCGACCTCCGAGTCCGTGTACATGCGGGACCTTGCGGCGGCGATGAAGACCTACAACGTCCAAAGCGCCATCGCGCTTGACGGTGGGACCTCAGCGGGGATGTACTGGCGCGGCAGCTACCTGATTTCGCCTGGCCGGAGGTTGACGAACATCCTCGCGGTGCACGAGGGGCCGGGAATCGCTTGGGTTATGGCGCCGCCACCGAACTGGTAGGCGCAGCCGTCCTACAGGCCGAGCAACTTTCGCACGCGCCGCTCCTCGCCGGGAGCCAAGGGCGCTTCCTGGTCGAGGCGCCGCTTCTGCGAGCCGCTCTTGTGCAGGAACATGTGGTTGTTGTACGCCTTCCGGCGGCGAATCTTTCCGCTACCCGTTATCTTGAACCGCTTCGCCGCTGTCTTGCACGTCTTGAACTTCGCCATTGCTTTTTTCCTTCTTCGTTGTCGGTTTCTTGCCGGGGCTGATGACGAGAGTCATCTGCCGCCCTTCGATTCCCGCCGGTTTCTCGATCTGGATCGGGATTTCCAGCCTGTCCAGTATCCACTGCAGTTTCGCTTCCGCGATCTCCGGATGCGTGTGCTCCCGCGAGCGGAACCGGACGGTGAATTTTACCTTATGGCCCTCCTCGAGGAACTTGCGCGTCCGCTTCAGGCGCACCTCGAGGTCGGCTCCGGCGGTGCTGGGGGTCAGTTTGATGCCCTTGACTTCCTGAACCTTTCGCTTTGCCCGGCTCTCCTTCTGCTTCTTACCCAGTTCGTACTTGTGCTTGCCGTAGTCCACGATGCGGCACACGGGCGGAGAGGCGTTCGGGGCCACAAGGACCAAGTCGAGACCTGCCTCTCGTGCCATGCGAAGAGCCTCCATCGTGCGGACGATGCCGGCTTGCTTCCCATCCGCGTCAATCAGACGCACGTCCGGAAAGCGAAGGCACTTTTCGTTGATTACCGGTCCCGGTTCCGGCCGTACCGGGCGCTGGGGCCTTCTTCTAATGGCTTCTCACCTCTACTGAGCTTGATCGTCCTTGCAATGCTGTCTCCAATATACCTTATCGGGCGGTAGAGCAAGACCGCTCACCACGTTTTGCCGCCAATCGGGGAGGACGCAGTCTGCGTGGGTAGCATCCCTCCATGAGCAGAAACCGCCTTTCCGATGCGGCAAGCCCGTACCTCCGCCAGCACGCCGACAACCCGGTGTGGTGGCAGCCGTGGGGCGACGAGGCATTCCGGCAGGCGCAGGGAGAGGGCAAGCCGATCTTCCTGAGCATCGGCTACAGCGCGTGCCACTGGTGCCATGTGATGGAGCACGAGTCGTTCGAGGACCCCGCAGTCGCCGCGCTCTTGAACGAGCACTTCGTCTGCATCAAGGTTGACCGAGAGGAGCGCCCCGACGTGGACGAGGCTTACATGACCGCCCTGCAACTGACTCGAGGCGGCGGGGGCTGGCCGCTCTCGGCGTTCCTCACGCCCACGGGGGAGCCGTTCTTCCTTGGCACCTACTTCCCCCCGGAGGACCGTGCCGACTACCCGGGCTTCCGCACGCTGCTGCACTCGGTCATCCGGGCGTGGACGCAGGAACGAGGCAGCCTGGAGGCCGCAGCGAAGGAGTTGGCGCGGGCGGTCGAAGAGGCAAACCGGATGACGCTGCCGCCATCAGCGCTGACAGCCGAGGGGACCGAGGAGGCGGTTCGGGCGACGCTCAGCCGCTTCGACCGAGAGCAGGGCGGCTTCCTCGGCAGCCCGAAGTTCCCGCCGCACTCGACGCTTCTGCTGCACCTCGATTGGCTTGAAGGCAGCGATGCCGGCGACCGCTCAGACTCGCGAGAGTTCGTCGAGCGAACGCTCGAAGGCATGATGCTCGGCGGCATCCGAGACCATGTTGGGGGCGGCTTTCATCGCTACTCCACGGACGGAGAGTGGCACCTTCCCCACTTCGAGAAGATGCTCTACGACAATGCCCTCCTGCTCGAGGCGTACGCGCGCGCGGGACGCATCTTCGAGCGGCAAGGCTTCCTTGAGGTGGCGGAAGAGACCGCCCAGTTCCTTGCCAGAGAGATGACCGCCCCCGACGGCACGCTCTACTCGGCGATTGACGCCGACTCGGAAGGGAGCGAGGGTGCCTTCTACGTCTGGACGACAGCCGAGGTACGGCAGACGCTCGGCGACGCTGCCGAGCCGTTCATCAACGCGTACGGCCTTACGGATGAGGGCAACTTTCGAGAGGAAGCGACCGGGCACCGCACCGGCGCGAACGTCCTGCACGCCCGGGAGCCGTTGGGTGGGCGCTTCCATAAGGAGCTGGAGGCGCTGCGCGCAGTTCGCGAGACGCGGGCCAGGCCCGCCCTTGACGACAAGCGGCTCATCGCGTGGAACGGGTTGGCGATTCGAGCGCTGGCTGTCGCCGGCCATGGTGACGCCGCGAGACGTTGCGCCGACGCCTGGCTCTCCCACGACCCGCTGCCCCACCAACTGTCCGGCGATCGAGCGCTCGGCGTGCCGTTCCTGGATGCCGCCTACTTCGTGCATGCCCTGATGACCCTCGGCGGGGCGTATGCCGACGCAGCGGGCGACGTGTACGCTACGCTCTCGCAGCGGCTGCGGGACGAGGCGGGCTGGACGCTCAGCGCAGCCGAGCACAACGCTCCCCTCGGCAGAAGCGTGCCCGTACTCGATTCGGCGCTTCCGAGTGCGTACGGCTACGCTGTGCTGTGCTCGCTGGCTCTGGACGAAGTGGAGACCGCGAGCCGAGACCTCGGGCGGGTATCGGGGTGGATGGTGAAGGCGCCAGGCGCGACTGCGACGCTGTGGCGCGCCTTCCTCGCCTTGAGCCGGGCGGACGGCGTAGCGAGTGCCGGCCCCGCGCCGATCCCGAAGGTCATCCTGTTGCCGAAGACGGCTGAGGTCACCGAAGGCAGGGCGGAGTACACGGTCACCGTAGAGGCGCCCGAAGGGTGGCACGTCCAAGCGGGCGTGAGCCTCGAGGTGGACGGCTTGTCGGGGGTCGAGGTTCGTCACGTTGGGGAGAGCGGCGGACAGCAAGCAAGCCTGAAGTTCTCCGGCATGCCCCCCGCAGGCAAGGAGGGCGAGGCGCGCGCCCTTTTGCGCTTCCAGGTGTGCACCGACCGCGAGTGCCTCCGTGCTGAGGAAGTGGAGATTCCGCTCGCCTGGCGAAGGTAACATCCGCGCAGATGGTCGAAGTCACGATGCCGAAGATGGGCGACGCCATGGAGGAGGGCACGCTCGTCGAGTGGCTCAAGAAAGAGGGCGAGAAGGTCGTGGACGGCGAGCCGATCGCCAGCATCCAGACGGACAAGGCGACCGTTGAGATGGAGAGTCCGGGCGCGGGCACGCTGGGCGGCTTCCTGATCCAGGAGGGCGATACTGTGCCCGTCGGCGAGCCGATCGCTTTGGTCTTGGGCGAGGGCGAGTCGGTCCCCGAGGGCTGGGGCTCCGGCAAGGCGCGCGGCTCCGCGCCAAGCGCCGCACCTGCCAGGGGGCCGGCGCGAAAGCGAGAAGAGCAAGCGGACGGCGCCCAGACCGCGACCGCCGTGGTCGAGGCGGACGACAGCGACGGCGATCGAGTCCTCGCATCGCCTCTGGCGCGGAAGTTGGCGAGACAGAAGGGCGTTGACTTGCGGGCGGTGAAAGGCTCCGGGCCGGGCGGTCGAATTATCGAGAAGGATGTGCTTGCCGCGGCTGAGGGCGTTCCTGCGAGGGCGACCGCCAAACCTGCGCCCGCGCCGGCGGCTCGACCCGTTGCTCCCGAGGCGCGCGAAGTGCCTCTGACCAACTTGCAGCGCATCACCGCGGAGCGCACAGCCGAATCAAAGCAGACGATTCCTCACTACTACGTAACCGCAGACTGCGACGTTGAGGAGCTGCAGCGTTTGCGCGCTTGGATGAACGAAGAGAATCCGGACGACAAACTCAGCCTGAACGACTTCATCGTCAAGGCGTGCGCGATGGCGCTGGTGGAGCAGCCGCACATCAACGCAAGTTATCAAAACGGCAAGCGTCATGAGTACGGCGAAGTGAACATCGGCGTGCTCACCGCGGTGGAGGACGGGCTGACGCTGCCGGTCGTGAAGAACTGCGAGTCGAAGCCGCTCCGGGCGCTGGCACTTGAGGTGAAGGAGTTGGTTCAGAAGGCGAGGGACAACCGCCTGACGCCCAACGAACTTACCGGCGCTACCTTTGTCGTCAGCAACATGGGCATGTATGACGTGGACTCCTTCGCTGCCGTAATCAATCAGCCAAACGGCGCGGTCGTTGCGGTGGGGACGGCAAAGCGCGTGCCGGTCGTGTTTGAAGAGGACGGCGAAGAGTTCATCGCTCCCAGATGGCGAATGAAGATGACCGGAAGTTTCGACCATCGCGTCATTGACGGCGCGGTCGGAGCGGAGTTCCTTCGCGCGGTTCGGAAGTACCTCGAGTCGCCAACTCTGCTTCTGTCGTAACAGCGGGCGCTACTCGCTCAAGCCGAAGTGCTCGGCGTAACGGCGGAAGAGGTTGTGCGCAGCCGGATAGCAGGAGTGCGGCGATAGGAAATGCGCAAACTCAAACGTGATGATCTTCTCCATGTGAGGTGACGCCGCCTCCATCTTCCATCGCAGGTTGCGCCAGTCCGCGGGGGGAAACCGAATCGGCATATCCCTTGCGAACGATTCAACGTTCGCCCACATCTTTACGCCGTGCCGCTTGCCGAGTTCCGCCAATCCCTGCATCAGTTTCGGCACGTCCTCGTAGTGCACCTGACCGTCCTGGAACGCGCAGAAGTCGAGGGCGTCGCGCACGTCGGTGAAGATGCGCTCCCAGTGGTCGAAGGTTTCGTCGAGGGTCAGCCCGTCCCCGCCCTGTCGCGGCCCGTGGGGGTAGGGCGAGATGAGCGTGGGCAGGTCCTTCGCCGCTTTGCACGCCTCGCCGAGGTTCCGAATCAATTCGACGACGTGCAGGTCGTTTCGGCCGACCTCGTGGCAGAGGTACCAACCTCGGAACGAAGGGTGATGGCCGTAGCGCTCGACCACTTCCTCGATGAACGCTCGGTTCAGGTCAACCTCCTTCCACCAGCTTGACCGGAGCCAGTGGACGCCGGAGTCGTAGAGCCCGAAGAACAAGGCAATCCCTCTCTCGTCCGCGAGCGAGAGAAAGGTCTCGGCAAGGTCGTCGTAGGCCGGAAGCAGGTTCGGCACGGTGCGACTGGGGAACACGCAGCGGTTCTTGTAGCCTGCGCGAATCAGGATGACGGTGTCGATGCCGATTCGCGAGTACAGGTCGAACTCGCGCCGCCACTCCTCGATGCCCCAGTTCTGCGAGGGGATGTCGTGCGTTATCTCGTCGAGGAAGGTGCCGGTTATGCGGAGCATCGCGCACGGGATTTACCTCATTCGCCCCCAGCGCCGCAGGTATATTGGCCCGACCCTGCGGGGAGGTTCTTGAATGAGAATGAAGTGGATTGTATGCTGGACAGCCGCCTGCCTCTTGGATCCGCCCCTGAGCCTGCGGGCGCAGGAAGTGCCGGTCGAAAAGCCTTGGGAGGCGACCGCCGGGGCGATGTTCTGGCAAGGCGACCATCAGGACGCGGGCATCGAGACGGGCTTCATGGGCGGCCTCGACTACTATCTCGGCGGCACGGAGTCTGCAGTGTACGGCGTCGGCGTGCGCGGTATCTTCGGCAGCGGCGACGGGACTGACAGCACAACACTCGGCGCGCACCTGATCTTGCGCGGCGCGTTCTCGCAGGGGGGCGGCGCCGGAGCCGCCGTCTTCTATAAGATAGCCGCGGGCCTCTTCTGGACCGAGATCATCCCCGCAGTGGGGGTAACCGACGACGAAATCGGGTTTGGCGGCTCGGCGAGCATCGGCTACGACTTCTCGATGACCGACGGCGCAGCCGGCACGCCGTTCTCGATCGAGGTCGGTTGGTTCTTCGGCCCGAGCGTTGACGGCGTGGACAACAACGGGTTCTTCGCTCTCGCTGGCGTTCGGTTCTAACAGGCGCCGCTGCTCTTAGTCGAGGGGCTCAGGCGCGAGAACGTTGCCGTCGTCGTCAACGCAACGAATTGCGTTGGTCGGGCACACGCGGCACGCGTCCATTAGGCGGTCGCGGTCGCATGAGAGGGTTCCGTCGCGGAACGTGGACGTGGAGGTCTCGTCAAGGACGAACACTTCCGACGCCACCTTCACGCAGTTTCCACTGCCGATGCAAAGGTCGCGGTCAATCGAAATCGTCAGGTCAAAGACTCTCTTTTCGTCCAAGTTCACACCTCATAGTCCGGCGAGGTCGCGCCACCGTCGCAACTCGCACTGATCGTACGCGTCCAGTATGGGCGGTGGCGGGGCTTCGCCGCCACACATCACCAGAACGTCGCATCGTATCGCCTCGTAGAGCACGTTTTGCGGTTGAAGGGCACACGCGCGCTCGACAGGAGCGCGCGCGTCTTCATACCGCTCGAGGGCGCAAAGAGCCGCCGCGAGCTTGATATGCAATCCGGCGTCGGATTCATCGAGCCGCGCCGCCGTTTCGAAGCAGGTGACCGCGTCGGACTGCTGACCGAGGGAGAGCAGCAGATCTCCGAGCCAGGCGTGATAGAAAGGGTCTTCGGCATCGGTGAGCGCCGCCCTTGCCGCGGGCTCGACCGCTTCCTTCTTCCGCCCCGCCTTGACGCACGCTTCCGCGAGGCGGAACCAATAGAAGGCGTTGTCGGGTTCGAGGTCGCACGCTCGGCGGAGCCGCAAGATGGCGGCCTTGTGTTTTCCGAATCGGCGGTAGACATCCGCGAGCCCCACGTGTGCCTCGGCGAAGGCGTCATTCTTCTTGAGCAGTTTCTCATACTGCTCTGCCGCCTTCGCATTGAGTTCCTTTGACTCGTACGCCTCTGCGAGCCTCATGCGCGGTAGCGGGTTATCCCCGTCCTGCTGAATCGCGCGCTTGTAGTATCGAACGGCGCTGTCGAGGTCGCCCCGGCGACGAAAGCGGTCGCCCATCTCGACGCTCTCGGCAGCAGTTTGCGGCTCGGGCGACCGCGTGCTGTGGTCGCCGGCTTCGTGCGTGCCGGGATTGGCGTCGGAGGACATCGTCGAGCATTTTACTTTACGGAGAGGCGAGGACGAGAGTGACAGGTCCGTCGTTCACGAGCGAAACGCGCGTGTGGCTGCCGTAAGCGCCTGCCTGGGTGCGGGAGTGCGCCTGCCGGGCTTCAGCCACCAGCGTTTCAAACAGGGCTTTGCCTTCTTGGTAGCCGGCTGCGTCGGTGAATTCGGGTCGGCGACCGCGGCGAGCGTCGCCACACACGGTGAAGTTGCTGACCAGCAGCAGTTCGCCATCTACGTCCATCACACTTCGGTTCAGCTTCCCTTCTTCATCGTCGAAAACGCGTAAGTTGAGCAGCTTCTTCACCAGCCACGCGCACTCTTGTGGCGTGTCCGAAGCCTGGATACCGACCAGGGCGAGCAGGCCATGTCCAATCGCCGCCACGGTCTCGCCGCTCGCCTGCACCTCCGCGGAAGCGACGCGCTGAACGACCGCCTTCATGCGCGCTTCTTTCCGGTGAACGTGCGTTGCACGCTGATGACGTCTTGCATCGAACTGAGTCGGCTGATGACGGATTGGAGGTGCTGGCGGTCGAGGACGTCCACTTCCATCTCGAGGAGCGCCGTTTGGTTCGGCAGCGTTCGAATATTGGCGGAAGCGACGTTCGTCTTTGTTTCTCCAAAGATGTTGGCGATGTCGGCGAAGAGGCCCTGCCGGTTCACGGTCTGGATGCGCAAGCCGGTGGTGTAGGCTTGCGAGCCGTCGCGCTTCCACGTCACGGCGACAAGGCGCTCCGCGTCGGTTTGCTCGATAGCTTGCACGTTCGGGCAGAGTTTCCGATGCAGGATGATGCCGCGCCCCTTCGAGATGTATCCCATCACCTCGTCTCCCGGCACCGGGAGGCAGCACTTAGAACGCCGGAATGCCACGTTGTCCACCGCGCCCCTCTCGACCGTCAGCGACTGGTGCGTCGTGGTGGGTGTGGGCGACTGCTTCCGCTTAGGCTTCTCCTCGCCGAGGAGTCGGGAAACGGCTCGCTTCACGCTGACGATGCCCTCGCCGATTGCAGCGAGAAGGTCCTTGTCGTCCCGCTTCTTCATCGCATGGGCGGCGTTCTTGAGTCGCTCCTCAGTTAGATACGCTTTCGCGTCGAGACCCATGAGTCGCAACTCCCGCTCCAGCGCATCCTTGCCGCGCTGTGCGTTCGTCTCTCGGTTCTGCTGTCGAAGGAAGGCGCGGATGCGAGAGCGGGCTGTCGCGGTCTTGCAGAAGCGAATCCAGTCCACGCTCGGCTGCGAGTCGCGTCGCGTGAGCACCTCGACGATGTCGCCGTTTTCGAGTTGGTGGTCCAGTTTGACGATGCGCCCGTTCACCTTCGCGCCGACACAGTGCAGCCCGACCTGCGTGTGAATACGGAAGGCGAAGTCAACCGGCGTTGCCCCGGCGGGTAGGTCAATGACGTCGCCCTTCGGCGTAAAGGCGAACACCTGCTCGCCGAACAGGTCCATGCTGATCGAGCGAAGGAATTCGCTGCCCGTTTGTGTGGCCTGCGACCAGTCGAAGATCTGCTGGCGCAGCTTGTTCAACCGCACCGTGTCTTCGATGCTTGTCGCGTCCTTGGAGCCGGATTTGTATTGCCAGTGCGAGGCGATGCCGAACTCCGCCATTTGGTGCATCTCTTCGGTTCGGATCTGCACTTCGAGCGGCTCGCCATGCGGGCCGACGACCTTCGTGTGCAAAGATTGGTATCCGTTCGACTTCGGCTTGGCAATGTAGTCGTAGAACAGACCCGGGATAGGCTTCCACAGTTCGTGCACGATGCCGAGCGTTTGGTAGCACTCCGCCTCATCCTCGACGATGACGCGCAGGCCGAGGAGGTCGTAGATCTCCTCGAACTCGAAGCCCTGAATCTCTATCTTCTCGTAAATCGAATACAAATGCTTTGGGCGACCCTGCACTTCGGCGTGGATGCCATGCGCCTCGAGTCGCTCCTTCAGCAGACGCACGCACTCGTCTATCTCCTTCTCTCGCTGCCGGCGCGACTTCGCTACCTTGTCGGAGATCTCATCGAACTTCTGGGGATGCAGGTGCTTGAACGCGAGATCCTCAAGTTGCCACTTGATCTGCCATATGCCCAGTCGAGATGCGAGAGGGGCATAGATGTCGAGCGTCTGTTGCGATAGGAAGCGGCGCTTCTCCTCTTCCATCGCTTGCAACGTCTGCATGTTGTGCAACCGGTCGGCAAGTTTGATGACCATGACGCGAAAGTCTGCCGCCATCGCCAGCAGCATCTTGCGCATGGTCTCCGCGAAGCGCGCACGTTCCTCAGCGGCAAGCTTTCCGCCTTCCTTTGGGGGAAGGGGCGGGAACTTCATCTTCGTAACGCCCTCGACGAGGGCAAGCACCTCTTCGCCGAACATCCCGCGTATCTCTTCGTCGGTAACGGGAGTGTCCTCAAGTACGTCGTGCAACAGGGCGGCAACGATGGACGGCTCGTCCATTCTAAGTTCCGCGAGGATCTGAGCGACGGCGAGAGGGTGCGTGACGTACGGCTCGCCCGAGCGCCTTCGTTGGCCGCGGTGGGCGACTTCGGCGACGTGATAGGCTCGGCGGATCTGCGCTGCGTCTACGTTGGGACGCTCTTCGCGGAGCGTTTGGATGAGGCGCGTGAGGTCCTGCGGCTCCTCCCAGCCGGTCGGAATCTCAAGAAGGGAACGCTCGACCGCCAAATTACCTTCCGGGTGTGATCAGATACACGCGTCCCGCTCGCTCGGACGCCGTCACGACGCCGACGCGACCGTCCGGCAGGGCGAACAGGTTTGTCGCCTGCTCATCCGAGGCCGGTGCGGTCCAAACGGTTTGAGCCTTACCACCTGCCACCTTCATTAGGGTTGCCACGCCTTCGACATTCAACACGTATAGCGAGCCGCGGGCTTCGATGACACCGTGCGCGGACAAGCCTTCGGCAAGTATGGTAACCGCGCCGCCTTTTGCGACCGACAGCAGGGTACCGTTGACGTCAAGCGCGTAGAAGCCGCCGTCGGGTCTGGGGGCGACGTCGGAGAGTTCGGGCATTGCAAGTTCCTGTCCGTACTTGCCGAGGAACGGCTCGAACTCGCTGCTGTCTGCAATCTTTCTCACGATTACGCCGCTGTTGAAGAACGCCCAAACCGTATCGCCTGGGCCGCGCGTGATGCGGTTCGGATACCGAAGCCAAGTCTTCCAGACAACGCTCCCGTCGTCGCGGTATCGCATGACCGTACCGCCCTCATAGTCTCCGATGGCGACGCCGTCGGATAGGGCGACCACGGCAAGCGGGCCACGGAACCTTTGCGGGAACGTGTACTCGGGTGTCCACGTGGTTCCACTGCGGCGCAGGCGTTCAACTTGAAGGCCGCCGCCGTCCGCCGGCTTGGCGAGGTACGCCAAGTCGCCCCGCATGCCAAAGCCGTGCAGCGGTGTGCGCGGGAGCGGAATCACCGTCACCGAAACGACCAGCGCCACAGTCAATATCATCGTATTGCGTTCTCCATGATTGTTCTTACGTGCTCCAACTGCTCCGGCGTGTCAACGGCAAGCGGAGTGCCTCGCCCCTTCGCCATTCGGATCGCCCAGCCGTTCTCCAAGAACCTCAGTTGTTCGAGCGACTCGGTCTGCTCCAGTTCGCCCGGCGGCAACGAGGCGAACGCCCGCAGCGCCTCGAGCGAGTAGCCGTAGATGCCGATGTGCTTGTGCAATTCTCGGCTTCCGCTTCGCGGATACGGAATCGGCGACCGCGAGAAGTAGAGCGCGTTGCCCTTGCGGTCAAGCACCACCTTGACCACGTTAGGGTCGTCGGCGCCTTCCTCTTCGAGGTCATCATAAACGCTTGCGACCTGCGCGTCTCCACTGCGAAGAGCTTCCGCACAGGCTCGGATGGTTTCGGGCTCGATGAGCGGTTCGTCGCCCTGCACGTTCACGTACAGTTCGGCGCCGAGGCTCTCCGCCGCTTCAGCGATTCTGTCCGTCCCCGTTGGATGATCGGGCGAGGTTAGGATCGCCTCTCCGCCGAAGCCCCGAGTCGCTTCAGCGATTACGTCGTCCGGCGTCGCTACGACCACGCGGCCGGCGGCTCCCGACGCGACTGCCCGCTCGTACACCCACTCAACCATCGGCTTGCCGTACAGGTCTGCCAGCGGCTTGCCGGGGAAGCGGGTCGCGCCCATGCGCGCGGGAATGACGATGCAGAGGTCCACGCCGCTATGATGGCTCACAGAGAGGCTACGACGGCGTGACGAGGTCGTTCGGGCCTTCGAGCAGGTCCACCTGAACCCGCCAGTGCGTGTCCAGGTCAATCACCCGACCCATCTTCGGCAGGCAGGTGCCCTCGACGAAGCGGGTCGGAATCTCGAAGGTGAACGCTTGGCGGACGGGGCTTGACAGCGAGAGGTACTCGAGGCAGCCGCCCGACACGCGAGCCGCAGCGGACACGCCTCGACTCAAGCGCAGACCGTGAAAGTGGAACTCCTGCAGCGATTCCGGTACGGCATCCAGAAGGTGGTCGCCGTTGTCGTCGCACCGTGCGAACATCCAATGCAGCCCCGTGAGCCATGCCCCGACCCCGGTGGTGAACCACGGAACGGCGACCGAGCCGTCAGCTCGAAGGTGCTCGTTCGGTGAGAGGAACCGGCCCGTCGAAGATACACCGCGCATTACGGCTTCGAGCGCTTCGTGGCCGTTGCCCAGCACCGCGTGGCACATTGCCAGGTGCCCGGCGGTCCACATCCACGAAGTTCCGTCGAAGACGCTGCTGTGTCCGGGTTTCCAGCCGAACTCGGTCTGAAGGTCGGCATGAAGGCGAGCGACGGCGTTCCGGGCATAGGGGCTACCGTCGTCTACGAAGAAGGGAGCGACGTACCCGGCGATGGCGATGTGCTCGGGCGCGCCGGATGGCATGGCGTAGCGCCGCGCCTCCACATCAACCGGAAAGTTCGTCTGCAGTTCGCGCGCTTGGTCCTCCCATCGCGCCGCACGCTCGAGGTCCCGGTGCAGCCGGGCGGCAGCCTCGGCGGCGCGAGATAACACAAAGGCCGCCGCAGCCATCGTGAATGGGCCGGCAGCAATCGGCGGGGCGCTTTCGTCGAAATCTGTGCACGGCGCGGTTACCAACTTGCCGCGGGCATCGGTGGTGAGGACGAACTCCTCCACGGCGCGGGCGCACTCTCGCAGCAGCGGGTAGATGTCCTCGAGCACCTCCAGGCTCTTTGAATAGAGGAAGCAGAACCACGCCGTGGCTGCAATCGCCCCGAGATGGTGCCGCTCTGTGTACCACTGCCCCACCGGGTCTCGCTCGAGGCCCTGCTCGGTCGAGTTCCACGGGTACAGCGCGCCCAGGCCGCGACCGCGCTCGACGGCGCGGGGCAGGCACGCAAGCCTGAAGTACGGAATTCGCCGCGCAAGGCGCTCGTGCCCGGCAGACAGCAGCGCGAGGAACGGATACAGCTCGTCGTGGAACCCTCCACCGTGCCACGGCTCGCGACACAGCACCGGCGGGATGCTCCACGGAGTCGCCTGGCAGGCGATGGTGTAGAGCGCGATGTTGCGCGTCTGGTCAACCTCGGCAATGCCGGTGACGAGGTCGCTGGTCGCCCAAAACTCACGCCACCAGCGCTCGTGCTCGCTGAGGGCGGCCTGCCGCTTCGACCAGTCGAACGGCTCCGCGAACTCGAAGCGGTCGCTGAAGGTGAGGGCGACGCGCAGGCGGAGCGTCTGACCGGGGCGGAGGTTCTCCGAGACGGTAAGGGCGAGAGCGGAATCCCCTTCGCTCTGCCACTCGGCGTCCGGGGTGGTGAGGTGGATGAGCCCGAGGTTGTCGCCCGCCTCGAAGCACACTTCTGCCCCCTCACCCAGCCGGTTCACAGCGAAGCGAACGCCGTGCTGCTCCTCCAGAGCGTATCTGACGCGCAGGACGACGCCGACCTCGGCGTCGGAGTTGTTCGTAAGCCGCGTCTCGACCAGGAAGGTGTTTCGGTGCGCCAGCACGAGCGACGTGGTTGATTCGAGCAGGCCGTCGCGAAGCAGGCGACTGGCGAGGCTTGCGGTCTCGGTCTCAAGAACCTGGTCAGCGTCTCCAGGCTCGACCTCCTCGGCGTCAACGAGGATGGTCCGCGTCAGGCGACCGAAGGAGATGAGGGGAAACGTCGGCCCCGGCCCCCGTCTGCCCGCCAGAACGAACTCCTGCATGCTCGGGGTGCCGTCCGCCTCGTCGTGGTAGCCGGATGCGCCGAGGTAGGTCACGAGCCGCCCGTTCCCTACAAGGGCGGGCGTGGGCCGGTCAGGGTTCAGCGTCGCCGGAAACTGCATAAACTGGTCAAACTTCCCCTCTCAAGACAGCGCAACAACAAAGAACATCATCGGACAGAATGGCGGTCGAAACAGTGAGGCTACGATACCTGGAGGAAAATACCGTCCGCATCCGCCTGGCGTCACCCGATGCCGTCAGGGCGACCTGCGAAGTCGGTGAGGAAGGCCGATTCGAGAACATCGAGGTCGTCCGGTGCTTCCCGCTGACGATTCCCGACCGGTACATCACGCTGATCGCGGCGGACGGCGCCGAGATCGGCATCGTTCGAGACCCGACGCTCCTGGACGAGGAGAGCCGCGCTGCGGTTGACTCTCTGCTCGCCCGGCGGCACTTCACGCCGGAGATCCAGCGCATCGAGCGGCTTACCCAAGAGGCGTCGCTCTGGCGATGGCGCGCGATGACGAACCGAGGCGAGGTGACCTTCTATCTGCGCGGCGTGCGGGACTCGATCCACGAGGTCGCTCCGGGGCGGTGGCAGATCTTCAGCGTGGACGGCCAACGGTACGAGATTCGCGACCTCGGCGCGCTCGATGCCCGCAGCCGGGCGCTGTTCGAGGGGCTTTTTTGAGGCCGAGCCATGGCGTCCGGCGCGCAGAGGAAGAGCTCTCAGTCGCTCGGCTCGAGGCTGCTCGACCTGGTCGCACCCCCTAAGTGCGGCATTTGCTACGAGGTGCAGGCGCCGCCCATTTGCGACGAGTGCCGCGCGAAGTTGGCCTCGGCGTGCGGCGGCGCGTGCCCACGCTGCGGCACAGGACCTGCGGTGGGCTGCCCCTACTGCCGCGAGATCGGCTACCTGAACGCCCTGCGCTCCGTGGCGCGCTACAACGGGGCGGGCGGGATCGCCGTGCGCAGGCTGAAGTTCAGCCGCTTCGTTCCGCTCAGCGACCCGATGTCGGAGATGATGCGCGCGTTGTACGACGAGTGCTTCACCGAGGTGGACGCCGCCGTGCCGGTGCCGATGCATTGGCTCCGGCTGTCGGTTCGGGGCTTCAACCAGTCGCTGATGCTCTGCCGCGCGCTTCCGCCGGAGGTTGTGCAGCTCGGGCTGTTACGCCGCGTGCGCTTTACGCGCCAGCAGGCGCGGCTTCGCGGTCGGGAGCGGCAGTGCAGCCTGCGAGGCGCGTTCCAGGCTTCCTCCGCGGTGAAGGGGCTTCGTGTGCTGCTGATTGACGACGTGGTCACGACCGGCGCGACTCTGCGCGAGTGCGCGGACACGCTGAGGGCTGCGGGCGCGGCTTGGGTCGGAGCGCTGACTTTCGCCCGGGAGCTGCCGCGCGGGTAACGCGCCTGACCGTCGCTACGCTAACTCGGCGAAGTCGAGCGGCTCGGTGCGCATGGCGATCTCGCCGGCGGGGGTGCGCGGCCACTGGTCGGGTGGGCAATCCCAGTACAACTCGACGCCGTTGCCGTCGGGGTCTCGCAGGTAGAGCGCGAGGCTTACGCCGTGGTCCGCCGCGCCCTCGAGCGGTATGCCCGCGGACTGCAGGCGGCGCAGGGCGTCGGCAAGCGCGCCTTTGGTGGGGTATCGAATGGCGAAGTGATAGAGTCCTGTCGCTCCGGGGGGTGGCGGCGACCCGCCCTCGCTCTCCCAGACGTTGAGGCCGATGTGGTGGTGATACTCTCCGGCGGCGACGAACGCCGCGCCCTTGCCGTACCGCTGCTTCAGTTGAAACCCCAACATGCCTTGGCTCACAACCGCTTCGCGATTGTGAGCCAAGGCATGTTGGGGGGAGCGGGCAGACGTCTATCGGATAAACTTGTGGACGGAGGATGCTGCGCTGCGCAGGCAGTATCTCAGGCTTGCCGTCCTCATCGCAGACCTTGCGCTCAAGGGCAAGCCGGAAGAGGTTGGGGCGTTCGTGGAGCGGAAGCTCAATCTTATCAAGTCAGGCGTTCTCGGCGAGGTGGCCTGGGGGCTCAGAGGCTGGGCGCCTGGCGCAAGCCAGAGCTTTGCCGAGAGGGCAGCCAATCCGCCTGTGGAGGAGGAGCCGCCTGACGCGAAAGCCGCCTGCCGAGGAGCCTTTTGCCTTCCCCGGCATGAGCATCTTCAACCTTGGAGGACGCAACTAAAGTGGCTCGCAAGAACAATCCCTGGGCAATTTGCCGGGCACAGGCGAAGAAAACCGGCATGAGCAAGAAGAAAACCGAGTCGTGCATCCGTAAACTGAAACGAAAGAAGGGCTACCGACGTAAGAAGGAGTGAGGGGG
>JBBIIO010000037.1:0-21921 GCA_037446435.1 Armatimonadota bacterium | reverse complement strand
GGTGGTCGCGCGGTATGCCGGGGGAGAGCGCCAGCGCGTCAAGCGTGTCGTAGTTGAGGGAGCCTGTCCAGTCGGTGTGAATCGAGATGTCGAGACCACCCAATCGGTCTCCTGCGCGAATCATCTCCGGCGCGTCGCCTGACTTCTCGTCCACGGCGCGCACCGCCGCCCCTGCTCGCTTCAGCGCGACCGCCATTCCGATGCCCGCCCGACCCAAACCGACAACGCAGACGCGATGGTCCCTCAAGACAGCACCCCCGTGAGCACGAGCGCCGACAGGGCAACTTGCGCGATGAGAAACGTCCACACAACGCGGCTCTCCGGCCAGCCGCGCACCTCAAACGCGTGATGAATCGGCGTCGCCGGGAACACGCGCCGACCGAACGTCTTGACCGCGACGATCTGGATCGGCACCAGAACCAACTCCAAGATGAACACGAGGCTCAGCGCCCACGGACTGACCGACCGTTGCCACTCCGCGTGAGCGAAGAGATAACCGTACGTCGCACCGAACGACAGGGCGCCCACATCGCCCATGAACAGCCGCGCCGGAGGGGCATTGAGAAACAGAAACGGCAGCAACCCTCCGCAAACCGCAAGCGCAATGGCCGACTCGGCCGACCAACCGAGCAGAAGAGCAAGCACCGGAAGCGTGAGCAGCAACAGCGACGCCGCCAAGCCGTCCAACCCATCCGCGAAGTTCACGGCGTTCGCAAAGAAGAGCACCCAGAACGCAACACCCGCCGCGTCGGCAAGCGGCAGAGAAAAGAAGAGCGGCGAAACCGCAATCAATTGTAAGGCGAGTTTCGGCATCCAGCCGATTCCGCGCTTGCCGGTCAGGCGAGGAACGACGAAGTCATCGAGCAAGCCGACAAACGCGAACGCGAACAGTAGCCAAACGACTGCGCCGATGCCGTCGGCCGTGCCGCGTGCCAGCATCACGATGAACGCAACCGAGCACCCGAACAGGGTGATGATTCCCCCCATGCTCGGTGTTCCCTGCTTGCTTTGATGCGCCTCCGGAGCGTACCGACTGATGATGCTCTCTGCCCGCAGGCGTCTGAGCAACAGGAGGATCGGATACGACGCGGCGGCTGCCGCCCCGAACGAGATCCAAAACGACAGCGCAACATCAGACGGCATATGCTATGCCTGCCTCCTCCAGCGCGCGCTCCATGTGAACGGCGCGGGAACCTTTGACCAGAGCGACATCTCCCGGCCCCATCGAGCGAAACACCCTGGCGGCGTCCTCAGCATGCGTGAACGTGTCCACGCGTCCTTCAAAGCCGCGTGCCAGCACCTCCTCGCGAATCCAGTGAGCTTCCCTTCCAACTACGGCGAGCCAGGCGATCGGCAACTGTGCAACAACCGCGCCAACTCTGCGGTGGGCAGCCTCCGATTCCTCGCCGAGTTCCTGCATCTCGCCCAGAACGGCGATTCGCCGCTCAGCGGGGATCTCCGCGAGGGTCTGCAGGCTTTCAATGCAGGATTCCGGGCTGGAGTTATACACATCCACGAGAACGCCGAACGTCTGGTGACTCACGTAGGTCAGCCGGTCCGGGGGCAGAGTCGCCATCTCCATGCCTCGGACTGCCTCCTCCGTACTCACCCCGAGACGCGAGGCGAGAGCGAGGGCGGCGCACGCGTTCCGCATCATGCCACGGCCAAGCCCGGGCAGGGACGCGGCGAACTCCTGCCCATCGACGATGAAGAGCACATCGGTTCGGTTCTCCGGCGGATGCATCGCACCGATGAGGACGCGGGCGTCGGCTTGTTCGCCTTCACCGAACGAGACGCCGCTCGCTCCGGCGGCCTCCGCGAGCCGCTCGACGAAGGCGCCCTCGGCTGGATAGACGCGAGCGCCGTCCTCGGGGAGGCTCTCGAAGAGTTCCAGCTTCGCGCGCAGGATGTTCTCTTGCGATCCTCCAAGCTCGCCGATGTGTGCCGTTCCGATGGAGGTGATAATCCCGTGGTGTGGACGCGAGAAGGAGCAGAGATGTCGAATCTGCCCCAGGCCGCGCATCGCCATCTCGAGAACGACAAATCGGTGCTCGTCGTCGAGTCGCATCCACGTCATCGGCAAGCCGTACTCCGTGTTCTGGTTTCCTTCCGACTTCAGCACCTTTCCGAACGGGGCGAGCGCGGCGGCGAGATACTCTTTGGTGGAGGTCTTCCCCGCGCTGCCGGTTACGGCGAGCACCGTACCGTCGAACGCGTCTCGGACCGCGGACGCGATGCTCGCCATCGCTGCCGCAACATCAGCGACGACATAGGCGGGCTGCACACCCACGTCGCGCGTTACCAGGCAACCTGCGGCGCCCGCCTTCATGGCTGCCTCAGCATAGTCGTGCCCGTCAACGTTTGCGCCACGCACTGCGCAGAAGAGGTCGCCAGGCTTGACCGCGCGGCTATCTACCGCAAGCCCCGTAACCTCTTCGGCGTTCGCCGGAGCGGGAACACCGAGTATGGAGGCGAGCCTCTCCGGGGAGAGCTTCATACCTTTGCCCTCGCTCGAATCGCCTCGGCGGCGACCTCCCTATCATCGAAATGCACTTTGGTCGTGCCGAGAATCTGGTAATCCTCGTGCCCCTTGCCTGCGATGACGACGACGTCCTCGGCCCGAGCCTCTGCGATCGCGTCGTGAATCGCCTGGCGCCGGTCTACCTGGACGCGCACGGCGGTTCCGGGGCGGATGCCCGGCAGGATGTCTTTCAGGATGGCGTCCGGGTTCTCGGTTCGCGGGTTGTCGCTGGTTACGTACACGATGTCCGAGTGCGTGGCAGCGGCGGTGCCCATGAGTGGTCGCTTCGTTCGGTCGCGGTCGCCTCCACAGCCGAAAACGGTGATGATACGCTTGGGTTCCAGCTCCCTGACGGCGGTGAGCAACTTGACGAGGGCGTCCGGCGTGTGGGCATAGTCAACGAGCACTTGGTATTCGTCGTCGGTCGGCACGCTTTCGAAGCGCCCGGGAGCAGGCTTCACTCCGCGGAGAGCCGCCACGGAATCCGCCACGGAGATGCCCAACCCCAGCGCCGCACCGATCGCGGCGAGGCAGTTTGCGATGTTGAACGATGCGCCAAGCGGCGCCTCCGCGTCGTAGCGCTTGCCTTCGTGCTCGACGGTAAACGCGCAGCGGCCTACGGTCGCACTTCCATGAATGAGGCGAAGCCTCGCGTCCTCGCCGGTACCGAAGGAGATTGCGTCCTTCACCTCCGAGATCAGACGCCGTCCGAACGGGTCGTCCGCGTTCAGCACAGCCAGCGGCTGCTCGGCCTGGGGCATGTCAACAAACAGTCGCCGCTTCGATTGAAAGTAGTCGTCAAGCGAGCGGTGGTAGTCGAGGTGGTCTTGGGTCAGGTTGGTGAACACCGCCACTTTGAACTCGACTCCATCCACGCGGCGCTGCTGCAATGCGTGAGACGACACCTCCATCGCGACGGAATCAACACCTCCGTCGGCAAAGCGCCGAAGAAGCGACTGCACCTGGGGCGGGAATGGCGTCGTCAGGTCCGTTTCAAACTGCTCGTCGGAGGTCTGCGCCCCGAGCGTCCCGACATAGCCCGCTTTGCGCCCGACCGCGTTGAGCAACTGCAGCAGTAGCCACGCGGTCGTTGTCTTCCCGTTCGTCCCGGTTATCCCGACAACGCTCATCCCTGCTGAGGGGTTGCCATAGCATTGCCTTGCCAGTTTCCAGCACGCGACAACGGCATCGCGGACAACGGCGACAGGGATGTCTCGCTCTTGCAAGGTGTCGTACACCTCGCGCCGGGTAACCACGACTGCGGTCGCCCCGTTCGACAACGCTTCGTCAACGAAGTTGTGGCTGTCTACCTTTGCGCCCGGCATGCAAAGGAACAGGTCGCCGGGGCTCAGCGTTCGCGAGTCAATGCTGACTCCGGTCACATCAGCGTCGCCTGCGGCGGCGATGAGGTCAGGCACCAGGACGGCTGCCAGTTCCTTAAACCGCACCGCTCCTTTCTCCCCCTTGTTCTCTGCTTGTGCTTCTGAGCAGATACTCTGCGACCGCGCGGAACACGGGGCCTGCCACCGCCGCACCGTAATACCCGTTCTTTGTGGGCGAATCTATCATGACGAGAACCGTGTAATCGGGCGAGTTGCCCGGAACATACCCGACGAACGAACTGACGTACAGCGACCGACTCATCTTGCCGGTTTCCGGGTCGCGTTTTTGCGCTGTGCCGGACTTGCCTGCCATCTCAACGCCCTCGATCTTCAGCGCCCTTCCCGTGCCGTGCTCACCCTCGACGACGCGCTTCATCATCCCGAGAACCGCGCGCGCCGTGTCAACGCGAAAGACGCGAGTCGCAGGCGGGAACGGCTGCTCCGCATCGCCGATGCGCTCTACCAACCGAGGGCGCACCATGACCCCGTCGTTCCCAAAGACCGTGAACGCGCTCGCCAGCATCAGCGGCGTGACGTTGAGAGACTGTCCGAAGGCGACCGTCGCTACTTGAAGTTGCTTGTTGTACTCCTGCCAATTGAACCGCCCCTTCAACTCGCCGGGGAGTGAGACGTTCGGCCGCTCGAGGATGCCAAGCCTCTCGATAAAGCCGTACCATGACTTATGGCCAATCTTCATGCCCCACGTCGCGGCGGCGACATTGCAACTCACCTCGACGCAGCGCTCTGGGGTTACTTGTCCGTGACCAGGCGAGCCGCGAAGGGCACAATGTATCGTGTGGTTGGCGACCGGCATCGAGCCACGGCACGACACGACGCTCTGCTCCGTCAGCGCCCCCGTCTCCATGCCCAACGCAATCGTAAACACCTTGAACGTCGAGCCTGGCTCGAGCACGACGGCGACTGCGGGATTCATTTCAGGCGAGGCGGTCTCGCCGCGTAGCGCGCGCTGCCGCGCAGGCACCGGGTCCGTCGGGTCGAAGGTCGGCCAAGTCGCCATCGCCCGGACGTCGCCCGTTCGAGTCTCCATGACGATGACGATGCCTTGCCACGCGCCGTGGAACTCGCAAGCCTCGGCGAGGCGCTCGCTTGCGAAAGTCTGAAGATCGCGGTCAATCGTCAGCACGACGTTTGCGCCGTCCTCCGCGGGCGAGGATTGCGCGCGGTCTTCGAGCCACGGGAGGGTGCGCCCCCGCCGATCCACAAAACCGACCTCGACGCCGTCGCGACCTCGCAGAAACTGCTCAAGCCCAAGTTCGACACCGCTCGCGGGCTTGCCGCCGTCGAGGAACCCAAGCAGCGGCGCAAGCGCCGAGCCGGCGGGATAGGTGCGAACCCCCGCCGGTCGGAAGCCGACGCCGTCTACGCGGTATCGCCGCGCGACTTCGATGAGGCGCGCTCGTTGGTTGTCGTCTAACGGCTCCTGCCACTCGACGCCGGAGCCTCTTCTTCGTGCGAGGGTGATCCCCTGCTCCGCCGGCATGCCCGTTACCTCGGAGACTTCGACCCAAAACGCTGGGCTTTCGGTCAGGAGCGAAGGCGTGAGCGTCATCCACCAGCCCGACTCGGAGCGCGCCAGCACCCGCTCACCCCGATCGAGGATGTCTCCCCTGCGCGCCTCGATGGTTACGCGATGAGTGAGGCGGTCGTATCCGGCTGCTACATCGAGGTGCTCACCCCGCTGCCATGTGGCGAGCCGCATATGTTGCGCCCCAACCCCGCCGAACCCAAGGCACAGCAGCAGCGCCGGGAACAGCCGGGCCCTCGCGCTGCTGCTATTCGACTGTCGCATCCTGCCTCGACGCAAGGAACGAGGACTGGAAACCGTGCAATCGCGCCCACGCCGCGATTGAGGACGGGTTGGTCGCTCGCTCGCTGTTCCGTTGCAGCGCGAGCGTCGTGCCGCGCACCCGCTTGGTCGTGTCCTCCAGCGCAAGCGCGCTCAGTCGTGTTCGCTCCACGATGGCGTGACCCATCACGCCCACCGCCACGTGCAGCAGCAGCGCCGCAGCGGCAAAGGTCGTCAGAAAGGTCGCAACGGTGGTCGCGAGACCGCTGTGCGTCGCCACGCGACGGCGCACGGCAATCGTTCGTGAATGTTCTGGATGTGAAAGAGCGCTCATGATGATATCTCCTTAGAATTGCGTTGTATGGCGCGTAGCCTTGCGCTCCGCGCACTTGGATTCGCGGCAACCTCGGCGGGCGAGGGCCGCAGCGGCTTTCGGGTGAGTATAGTGAACTGCTCTCGATCCAGCGATCGGAACGCCCGCTTCACCGCCCCATCTTCGCCGGAATGGTACGCGAGGACCGCCATCCGGCCCCCGGGCTTCACCGTCATCGCAATCGCGGCGCACGCCTCTTCCAAGCCCTCAAGCTCGCGGTTGACCACGATTCGCACGGCTTGGAACGTGCGAGTTGCCGGGTGAATGCGCTTTTCGCGCAGGCGGGGCGGTATCGCGTCGAGCACAGCCTCAACCAAGTCGGATGTCGTCTTCATTCGCCCCTGCGCGCGCCGCTCGATGATCTGCCTTGCAACGGCGCCTGCGTGTCGCTCGCCGCCGAACTCGCGCAGCGCGTGACGAATCTCGTCGGCGCTTGCGCGATTGAGCCACGCGGCGGCGGTCTCACCCGAGGTGCGGTCCATCCGCATGTCCAGCGGCGCTTCCTCCAAGAAGGAGAAGCCTCGCGTGGCGTCCTCGAAGTGCTCGAGGTTTACGCCCAGATCAAGAAGCACGACGTCTACGCCGCCCGGCAGGTGTTCCTCGACCCATTCGGGAACGGCGCGAAAGTCGGCATGCACGAAGCGCTTCTCGCCCGGCGTGTCGGTGAGGCGCTCCTCGGCGCGCTGGAGCATCGTCGCATCCCAGTCAAACGCTACCAACGCCCCCGTCCCTCCTGTCGCTTCCAGAAGCGCCCTCGCGTGACCCCCATGGCCGACGGTACCATCTACGATGACCGCGCCCGGGCTCGGCACCAACAGTTCGAGCACCTCGGCGAGCATGACGGGCTGGTGTTCGCGGCTCATTCACGACTGGCGTCCTCCCCACCGGATACGAACGCGTCCTTCCGCTTCAGCGCAGCCAAGCGCTTGGACGCCAAGTCCTCATAGGTTGACTTCTTCCAAACCTGGACGCAGTCGCCGCAACCGACCACGATAACCTCCCCGGTCAGGTTCAGGCTCTCGCGAAAACGCTGCGGGATGACGAACCGCCCTTGCTGGTCGCACTTGATGTCGTCTTCCGCCATCGCGCACAGGTCGTGCAGGGCGAAGTCCCTCTGCCAATCTCCCGCGGGGCGCGACAGAACAGCCTTGAGTCGCGCGCGCCATGTCGGGAGCGGGTACAGCACGAGGCACCCCATCGCATCGGCGTGAGCGACAAACGGCTGGCCGAGCCGGTCCACCTTCTTCACGCTGAGGCGCAGGCGGCCCTTGTCGTCAACGACCGCCTCCTCCTTCCCTACGAGCGGAGCGTAGATGAACTGCTCTTCCATGCCCGACTGCTGTTCGGTCATTTCGCCGTGTGCTCGGAACGTGAAGACCGGAAGCGGCATCCATTCCGTCCGGTCTTCAACCAATGTGGGTGAGAGCGTTGCCCTCTCCGCGGCGGTGCACCCATCCTTGGGAACAATCGCCACTCCTCACTGCTGGACGGTCATAGTTTGCGTTATCTTTGGGCGAAACATGGGAAAAAGATACTCCAAACCCGCCCAATGGGACACGAACGTTTAGCATTTCAGCGCCGTTTTCATAGACACCTGTCTACTATTGGCTGTGCTCGACTTTGAAAAGCACTAAGTCGCCGGCCGCAAACAGCAGGCTCGCGGAGGCGGCGCCGCCCTCAAGCCCCGCCACGCGCAAGCGGCTCCGACGGGTCAGAAGCAGACCCTCGCGAGCTAGCGCCTCGTCCGGCCAATCCGCCCCAGGCACCATGCCGCCCAAGTACCACTGGAAGCTCGGATGAGACACGACGCCCGACTCTCCCATTCCGCCCATGCGGTACGACTGCACCGGCTCGCCATGACGTCGCGCTTGCTCGGCGAGGGTCCGCACCGGGGCGTGGGTGGCCTCCCAGTACGCCGGCAGCCCCCCATGGAGCGCGAACAGCACAAACGGCGCAGCGGCGAGCCAGGCCTGCATCGAGAATCCAGCGCCGCGCGCGTAGGCAGCAAAGCCAATCGCCGCGCCGAGCAAGCAGGCAACGCCCAGACCGAAGCCGAGACGCTGGTACTCGCCTAACCCACCCGAGGCGACGAGCAACACGATGCCCAGCAGGAAGAACCATCCCGTGGCGAGATACGGAAGCCGGGCACCGACCCGCGCCTGCCACCTTCCGAGCAAGAGAGCAAGCGGGGGGAACATCGGCAGGATGTAGTGAGGGAGCTTCGAGCCGGCGACGCTGAACAGGACGAACACGACCAAAGCCCACGCCCACAGGAAGCCGTCGAGAGCGTCGCCCTCGCGATCCTTCCAGACGAGCGGAAGCGCAAGGCTGAACGGCGCGAAGCCCACGAGCAGCACCGGGAGATAGAAGTACAACGGGCCGAGGTGTGCGGTGTCCTCACCCGCCAGCCGACCCAGGTTCTGCCGAATCACGAACTCTTGGAAGAACGCGCCGCCCTCGCGCATCGCGACGGGCACGTACCATGCAGCAACTACAAGCAAGAACAACGCGCCGCCAACCACCCAGCCCCCGCGCATCTGGGCGCGAGCCTTCGGGCGCCGCAGCCACACGAACGCAAGCACCAGCAGGAACACCGCCACCGGCATCGGGCCCTTCGCCAGCACCGCCGCGCCCAGGCAAGCGAGCGCGAGCCATCGGCTTCGAGCGTGCCCCTCTACCGACGCCCAAAACGCAAGCATCGCGGCGGTCAGGAAGAACACAAGTACGGCATCGGGCATGAACATCCGTCCGACTCCGGCGAATAGCGGCGAGAGCGCGAGGGCGCCCGCCGAGGAGAGGGCAGCCGTCTCGCCCCACCGCGTTCGCGCGAAGCGGTACACCAACAGCAGCGTGCCAAGCGACGCGAGCACCGATGGCAAGCGCAGCGCCATCTCACCCGGGATGCCCACGTTCAACGCCCCGAGCGCAGCCCAGTACTGAAGAATCGGCTTCTCGAAGAACGGCGTGCCCCCGTAGGTCGGCACAAGCCAGTCGCCGCGAAGCCGCATCTCGGTGAGTGCCGCGGCGTAGATGCCTTCGTCGAGGTCGAAGAGGCCGTAGCCCCAGAAGCCCCAGAAAACGGCGACCACCGTGAGGGCAAGAAGAACGAGCCGGGCGCGCACGTTAGTCCGGCGGCTCCGACTCGCGAACCTCGATACCGGCGAGGCGCGCCTTGCCGCCCTCCTTCTTCACCAGACGGATGAACCGCACCGTTTGGGGCATGGCGCGGTACCTCACGCGCACCACCGAGGGGTCAGCCGGGTCAACGTCCCGATGAAACGCAACCGCCCTGCGCCAGTCGAGTTCTCTCGCGTATACGCGCGCTTCGTTCAGTCTCTGCCCGGTGCTATACACCAAGATGTCGAACTGCGACCAGAACTCGCTGCCGTCTCGCGTCGTGACGAGCGTAATCTCGCCGAGAGGTCGGTCTCGACCGATGTCAATCTCAATCCACTCTGCTTGCGACTCGTAGAACGTCTTCGCGTCGCCGTCAACGAGCAGACTGAGGTTCTCCAATCGGCTATCGGCGGAGTCGAGCACGACCTTGTTGAGCGCCCAGTCGCCCTCTTTCAACGGCTTGTGTGTTACGTTGAACCGCATTTCAAGGATGGCGACCTCTCGATTCCCGCGGGCGAAGGCGTCAACGAGTTGCCACGCCTTGAGCCACGCCCACTCCCTCTGTCCCTGGTAGTTGACCTCGACCAGAAACACGCCGTTGGATCCGACCACGTCAAGTCGCCCGAACGGATTCGGCTTCAGGGTATGACCGGTAACAGTTGTGAACGGCTGGTCAATGCCCGTCGGTCGGTTCGGCAGGAACGCGGTGCCATTGCGAACCTCCACTTCGAACGCGGGCGGCTGGTCCGGTATGACGCCGTTCTTCATCTGATAGAACCGCAGGGTGCCCGAGGGGATGGCAGTCCCGTTCCTGTCAGCCGCGCGCACGATGACCACGTTCGGCATTGAGTACATGTACTCGCCGAAGAAGCCGCGCCGATAGCCGACGTTGGCGTTGAGGGCGAAGACGGAGGTCGCCGAATACAGGTCGGTTCTCTGGAACAACGCGTGCCTGAGCGCGACATCGGGCACGCCTTCGATGAAGATCTGAGCAGTTCGGTGCAAGCCGTTGTCGTTGCGTGTGTCACCCCCGCCCATCAGGGGCGCGGGCGGGTCAATCATTCCGCGCGTCAGCACCGTGCCGTCAACCTTCAGGCGCACTTTGCCCCCGCTGCCGTCGGGCATGGAGGCGTCAACGTTCATCTGATACATGTCAATCAGCCCGATCTGGTGGCTCATCTCGTGCAGCAGGGCGCGGTCGAGTTTGGCGCGCACTGCGTCCATGTATCGCTCAGCCTCTCCGAAGGAGGAATCGAAACCCCATTCGCCGTCGTAGCGCATATCTTGCTTGTCATCGGGCACGTGCGCTCCGCCTTTCAGGGTTCCGTCGGGGACGATTGTGATGCGCTGCACGCGAACCGACTCGCGGCAGCCGTCGGGCGCGAAACTGAAGCGGCTGTGGCGCATCAAGACCTCGTTCCACAGTCGGAACTGCCACTGAATCCAGTCCTCGAACGCCCTGCTTCCGGAGCCGTTGACCTCTTTGGCGAACCTCTCATAGAACGTCCTGTCCACCCAGATCCCCAGGTTGAGCGCGTTCGCCTGAATCTCGAGCACGTTGTTTGCGGCGACGGCGTCCGCGCCCACCGGCTCAAGCGCGAGGCGCACCGGGCGCAAGCGGTGATCGCCCTCGACCGAGGAGTACGTCGTTTGGAACACGACTTCGACCGTCTCGCCCGGTGCGATGGAGCGAGCAATGCCGCCCTTCTCCGCCGGCCGCCAGTCCTTCGACCAAGCGAAGCCGCAGCCGTCCGAAGGCGCGTCACCCACGTTCTTCACCATCGCCGTGTAGGTAACCAACTCGCCGTCTTTCGGCCATTTCTGCGTGTCGGCGTTGCCCGGGCGCATCATTACGCCCGACTCGTGCCCGTCCACGTTCACCCGCACATAGGCGTCGCCGGTCGGGTCGTAACGCAGGTACTCGGGGGTGCGTTGGATGTACGTGACGCTGAGGTCGGGGCCGGTCGGCGGGGCTGCCGGCTCGGTTGTGACGACCAGCGTCGGCTTTCCCAAGACAGCCTGCGCGCTTTCAAACATCGCCGAGCCTGAGAACTCGATGACCCAGCCGTGGTTGTCGTACCACCTCTCGTACATCTGCTGCACGTCCTCTTCCAAGCCGGTTAATTCGATGCGCTCCGCCGCTTGAGAGACCTCCGCCTGCGCGCTGACTCTCTGGGAGTCGTGGCCTGCGCCGCCGTTGCGCCATCCCAACTTCATCGCGGGGTGGTGCAGTTGGTGCGACCAAGTGGTGTTCATCCCGTCGCCTTCGGTTCCGCTCATGCCGGCGCCTTCGAACCACGGCGCGCCGAAGCGCTTCAGGGTCAGCCGTCCCGGGCGTTCAACCGTCACGACCGTCAGCACCAACTTTGCGGATGTAACCCGGCGCGAGGGACCGAGAGCCCGCTCAAGGTCTCCAAAGCGGAGAAGGACGCGATGCTCCGGGCTTGCAGTCAACAGCGTGCCCTGGCCGAAGGAGCCGTTCGGCGTTTGCCGAGCGAGGGTTGTGTCTTCGCAGGCCCAGTAGCGCGTGTCGTGCCCCTGGAGCTGGGCGCCCCTGGACAATTCAACGGTTGCGGGCTGAGACAGGGCGACGAGCAGAGTCAGCGCGATCATCGGGCTGACATTCTACAACTTAGCGCATAGCTGCGGGGGAGGTGCGCTCCTTCAAGAGCGCCACCGCACGTTGCAGCTGAACGTCCGTCTCCAGGTTGCCCTGCTCCGCGCCAATCGGATTCTTGACGCCGACGTCCGGTTCAAGGCGCCCACTGACCACGTCACCCCAGTCGTTCTCCACGCGCTGAACGGATTCGCCGCTCGGCAGGTAGTAGCGACCGATGGTCACCTTCAGTTGCGCGCCATCGGGCAGGTGATAGACGGACTGCACCGACGCCTTGCCGTAGGTCGCCTCGCCAACGATCACCGCGCGATGGTGGTCTCGCAACACGCCGGCGAAGATCTCCGCGGCGCTCGCAGAGCCCTCGTTCACCAGCACGACGATGGGGTAGGCGCGCCCCTCTGCAAGACCGTTCGGGGCGTAGAACGGCATCCGGCTTCCCCCGCGCTGCTCGAGCGTAACCACCAACTTTCCTGAAAGGAACCTGCCGACCAATTCGCCCGCCCGCTCCAGAAGGCCGCCGGGGTTATCGCGGACGTCGATGATCAGCCCGCGCAGGCCCTGGCGTTCGAGGGTGCGCAACTCTTCATCGAATTGCGGCACGATGGTGTCGCTGAACGACCGCAGCAACAGATAGCCGAAGCCGCCGTCCAGCATCTCGCTGTACACATCTTGGATGACGACCTTCTCGCGCTTCAGGCGATACCGCTTCGTCTCTCCGGTGGTGGGTCGAAGGATGTCGAGGGTGACAAATGTGCCCTCCTCACCGCGAATCTGATCAACCGCCCCGAGGATGTCGCCCACCGCGTTGCCGTTCACCTTGACGATGACGTCACCGGGCTTCAGGCCCACGCGATCCGCCGGGCCACCACGAAAGACGCGCGCGATGAGCGCCCCCAACTCGTGGCTGCCCAACTCGGCACCGATGCCGCCGCTTCCTACGAAGCGCCCCTGGGTGCGCTCATCGAGGCGAGTTGCGAGGTCGGGTGGCAGAAACACAGTGTGCGGATCACCCAGGGCGTCGAGCATCCCCTGCGTGGCGGCGTAGGTCAACTTCTCACGAGAGACCTCGTCGAAGTAGGCTGCCTCGATTTGGCTCAGCGCGCCCGTGAACTGGGCGGTAGGTCTGACGCCGGCGGGCTGCGTCCCGCCAAAGATCGTCGAGGTCAGCGCGCCCAGGTCGGGGAGAGAGCCGTTCGCGATGTCGCGCGCGCCGAATCCCGCGACCAAGCCGAGCACCAGGAAAGCGAGTCCACCGAGCAGCCCCTTCACTCCTGCTCCTCCTCGGCGTGCGAGGCAGTCGTCGGCCGCAGCAGATATCCGTTTCTCAGCAGCGGGTTCTTCTCGGGGTCCAGGTAGACGCCGCGCGTGACCGTATAGCCCGCGCCGCTGGGGAGGTCATACCGTGCGACTTGGATCCCCAGCCCGAGCGTCTCCTCGCCGCGCACGTCGGCGCCTGCTGCTCGCAGAGCGGCGACGAACATCTCCGCCTCTCGGGATGTGGTGGCATCTGCGATAACCGTCAGCTTCGGATGCGGCGGCTCTCCGGCGGGCGTCTTGAGCGCCTTCGGCGACTCGCCGGGTCGCTGGCGAACGAACAGCGTTTGCGACGGAACGAGCACGCTCAGGGCTTCCAGAACGTCCTCCTGCGCTCCGCCGGGGTTGTTGCGAACATCAAGCGTGACGCTCTCCCTCCCTGCCAGAAGCGATCGCAGTCGTTCGGCTGCGCCCTTCGGGAACGTTCGGATGCGAACGGTATCGCCGCTGAGCTCAATCGGCTCGAACGACATGACGCGGCGCGCGAGGCGATGCGTACGCTCCTTGCCGTCCCGCAAGGTCGTCACTTCAACCGTGCCGCGGCCCTCGGCGAGCAGTTCATGCATCGCCTTATCCCAAAGAATCATCGTGTCCACGCGCTCATAGAGCGCCTCCAAGCGTTCGCGGAACTCCTCTTGAGTGATCTCGCCCTTGTCGCGCTGTTCGTGGAGCGTTTCCCATTCGGGGCGGAGGCTGCGGCTCCCGACCCAGTGCCCGTTGACGAATTCGATCCAGTCTCCTGGGCGGATGCCCGCTTCATCCGCGGGGCTGCCCTCGGCTACTGCAATCACCACGAGAGGATAGACCGTCTCGTCGCCCCGCTGCTTCCGTACAAGCTGCACGAGCGCGCCGATGCCGTGCGCCCTGCCTTGGTAGTAGTCTCCCATCGCGCTCCACAGTTCGGGCTTGTAGAAGTCGGTTCCCGTAGTGTTGAGGTCCTCGATCATGCCCTTCACCGCGCCGTCGGCGAGCGGGGTTTCATCCGCGACCGGCTCGACAAAGTGGCGCTGGATGATGCGTTGCACGTTCTCGAAGTACTCTGGTGCGGGCCGTCCGTCGGCGAGCAGCATCCTGTCGCCCGCCTCAGCCACGGCGCCTCGCATTTCCGCAGGGAACGCGGAGGTGTCGCCCCGTTCATAGCCCGCGCGCAGGCCGCCGCCCGCGATGACGCCGATCGCCAGGCTGCCTGCGAGCCAGCACACCGTCCAGAAACGCTTTCGGTCTTCGTTCACGGCTATCCGCAGCAGTGCGCCTTCGTGGGTTCGCACCCATCGAGCGCGTCAATTTTGCCGACCCTTCGCGCGTGGCGCTCCTCGTCGCTCGGCGGCGTTTCGAGGAAGGATTCGAGAATCCTCATCGCCAAGTCGGGCTCGATGAGCCGCGCTCCGATGCACAAGATGTTGGCGTGGTTGTGTTCGCGCGCAAGTTTTGCGGCGTCTACGCTCCAGCAGGTCGCGGCACGAATGCCTTTGAACTTGTTCGCGGTCATCGCCATGCCGATGCCCGTGCCGCACACAAGAATGCCCATGTCGGCCTCCCCGCGTTGCAGGAGCGTCGCGACCTCGGCGGCGGCATCGGGATAGTCGTAGGCGGACTCGTCCGTCGCTCCGACCTCGCGGACTGCGTGCCCGAGGTCAACAAGGTGCGCGGCGAAGATTCTTCGCAAAGCGAACCCTGCGTGATCCGATCCAAGAACAATCGTCATCGGTTTACCAACTCCTTTGCCATACGCCTGATCGGCTCGTTGCGATGCATCGACAGGCGCTCGAGCATAGCGCGAGGCAACGTGATTCTGCCGTCCCGCGCATACGTGAGCAGCGGCTCAAGCACAACTTCATACTCTTCCGACATCAGCACCGTCAGCTGCTCGAACGAGCGTTGACCCGGCATTTTGAACAGACTCTTGAGCGCAGCGGCTCGAACGAACGGGTTCGTATCCGACAGCAGCGCTTCCAAGTGCTGGACGTGTTCAGCGCGCGAATCGTTCCCCATCATTTCAGCGACGATGCGCCGCACTTCCGCCATCTCGCTCCTCAGCCCCACGTATCCGCGAGAGCGCATCACCGGGTCGTCCGAGCGTGTGAGGGCAGCGTAGCAGTATGCCTGCACGACTGCGGACAGGTCGTTGACGCTCCCCCACTCCATTCGCCGGTCTATCGGGTCAATGTTCACGTCCGCGTTTCGGGCTACCTCCAATCGCACCATGGGGTCAACCTCTTGAAGGAAGATCATCATGGCGCGCTGCGCGTTCTCCGTTCCAAGTTCCGCCAAGGCGCGCACAGCCTCCCTGCGAACGAGCCAACTTCGCTTCGCATACAGGATCGTGATGTCTGCAATCACTTCATCCACGCGGGAACGGGCGAGCATTCGCGCCGCTTCGGCGGCGGGGTCTTCGTAGAAGCGGCTCTGTCGCACGAGCGCCTTGAACGTATCGCGCGCTTCATCACCGACCTGGTTGTACAGGGCGCGAACCATCGCAACTCCGACATCCTGGTCCGGCTCGGTCAGCAGTTGACCGCGAAGCGCATCGGCTGCAGGGGCGTATTGCACTCGCGTAAAGTAAAGCGCGGCGTTCAGGCGAACAAGCGGAGCGGGGTCGGACAGAAGCGCGGCAACGGCAGCCGCGTTCTCCTCCCCTGCCCCGGCGATTGCACGCGCTCGCGCGCGCGGCTCCGAAGAGACGAACGATGCGACCGGCTTCAATTCATCGTCGGGGTCTTCGATCGTCGGCACACCCGAGGGCATCGTTCGCAGGATGCGGAACTCATCCACGAAGTACTGAATCTTGTCGAGGTCGTGGTGCTGGTTGCTACTGAACTGCCGCGTGTCCCCGATGGCGATGTCGCGAACGATGTGCTGTCCCTCACCGAGCGCCGCCTTCAGCGCCTCGTGCAGGTTGATAACCACTCGCTGCCACGTTCCGTTCGGCACAAACTTTGCGCGAGGAAGCTCGGTTGCCTCCCCCCACTGCTGAAGGTACGGTCCGGTGAGCATCACCACAGCCCGAGTGCCGTCGTTCAGGGTTACCGAAATACCACAGTTTCGCGTCGCCTCAGTCTTGAAGTGGAAATCGAGAAACGGATACGCCGCCACGCCGTACCCGCCGAACGACGGGTCCGGCTGGCCGTTGGGTAGCCGTTTGCCGAAGAGCGTTACCCTCCCCCAGTGCGAGCCGCCGCTGTCGGTGATGGCGAGGGCATTGCCCGAGACTCCGCCGGGCGCAGACTCGACGGTCCAGCCGCCCTGGTCGCTGCGTTCTTCCGCGGCGGAGCCGACGCCGGAATCGTACGATTCGTGCACGAGGGCATCCGCCGAGTCGAGGCGGAAGGCGAGGCGCACCGTCCCCGCTGGGCCCTCTGATGTTTCAAGGTCGAAGGCGACCTCATACGCGCCGGATTGCGCGCCGTCGGGAGCCGTCAGGTTGACCGTAACCGTCTTGCGCTCATTCGGCCGGAGCGATACTTCCGTGGGAGCGCTGACCGACCAGCCTGCGGGGGCCGCAGTTCGCACGCCGACCGAGCCGCTCGCCGTCCAGGAGCGGAGCGTAAGCCTCACCTCCGCCCACCCGCCAGTTACCCGCGGCCCGCCAACCATCTCCGCGCGCGCCTCGACGGGCGGGCGCACCCGCACCACAAGCGGCCGCTCGCTGCGAGAGCCATCGTCTCCGACGGCTTGGGCGCGCAAGACGTGAGTGCCGACGGAACGCGTCACGGCAGCCCAGTCGGCGATCGGTCTGCCCGACATGTCGGTTATAGCCATCCTCGGAGCGCCGACCGGCGATGCGCTCATCCCGGCGCCGAGCAGCACGTCGCCCGGCGTCGCGATAGCGAACTCCGCGCCTCCGGTGCCGAGGCGCAGGGCGTTCAGTTCGGCGGTCGTCTCAGGCAGCCGCGCCTCAAAGACGACCATGAACTTGTCCTCGACGTTCATGTAGCCCAACACCTGAGCGTCAAGCGAATCGAGCACGAAGTCCGCCATGTCCCAGCGGACGAAGCAAATGTCCTTGCCTTGTGTTCGGAGCCGTGCCATGCACTCACGCGAGAAGTTCAGTTGGTTGTTGAGAGACGCGTCTTCCGGGTCAGCGGCGGTCAGGACGGATGTGCCGGCGTCCCCTTCTGGAAGGAACAGCACCTGACTCTGCCCGGCTTGCACCGTGACGCCGACGCCAACCAGTTGCGCAATGTCTTCAGGTGAGAGAAACGGCAGCTTCGCCCACGGGTCATCCTTCACCGATGACCATGCATACCGCTCCCCTGAGAACGGCTTCGTCTGCTTGATGACGGCTTGGAAATCCGGGTCTTCGCGGTTCGACATTTTCGACCACATGCCGGGCCGGACAGACCAGAGCATCAGGTCTCGGAGCCACACGAACCAACCGGTGTACCCCGCTTGGTCGGTCGTGTATCCGTTCTGCTCAGCGGAGTGAAGGTGCGGGAGCGCGGCGTTTGTGTAGCCGCCGTAGCCCCAACGGCCGTACGTGTCCTCGACTTGGTGGAACCACTCGTGTACCATCGCCTCGGTGTGGCCGATGCGCACTCCGCCCTCGCGCCCGCTCGACACGATGACGAACGCCTGGGTGGCGTTGTTGGTGCGCCCGGCGGTGCCGCCGAAGCTGAAGGAGTCCACCGGGCCCGGCAAGTACATGTAGAGGATGGAGTCGAAGTCTCCGGGGTTGAATCTGCCGCGGAGGTACTCCTCGCCGGCGACGCGTGGGTCAAGCGCCCACACTTCGCCCGCCTTGTAGGCTCCGCGCACCGGCTCCTCTTCGACGGACGCCGTAATCTGGATGTCCACAGCCCCCTTCGTGAACGCCTCGACGACCGCCTCGAATCGAGCGAAGGTTTCGAGGGCGAACTGCGTCTCGGGCGCTGTCATCACCGTGCGCTGCCAGCTGACCACGCCGTCCACATCGGTGAAGGTAACGTTCAGCCTCAAGAACAGGACCGCCTTCACCTTCCAGACTCGGGCGCGCCCCTCAGCGATACGCTGCTGAGCCTCCTTGTAGAGAGCGCGGAACTCATCCCATCCGCCCCCTCCGCGGACGAGCCGCTCTGGGTTGCCCCACTCGTTCAGCAGCACGCGCCAGCCGTTCCACTCAACGAAGGGCTGGGAAGTCGAGACGGGGACAGGGCTCTCCTGCGGGAACCGAATCGGCACGACCCGCTCGGGCACCTGGCGCGCGTCCGGGTCAGTCTGACCGAAAAAGGTCCGCTCGCCAAGCGTTATCCACTCCTCGTCCTGCGTATTCAGGGGCGCGGCATGCAGCCCGCACAACAGCGTCAATCCGATGAGACCGTTCATGAACTCCTCCCCGCTTCTACTTTACGGGACGGGCGGCAAGGGCAGAAGGAACCCGCTTTTGCTCGCGTGGTCATCGGCTTGCGCGAACCCTCTTTCGAATCTCCGTGCCGAGCGCCTCGAGGGCGATGTCAACCCGTCCCCCCGCTCGAAGCAGCACGTCCGGGTCGATACCCACGATCGCGTTCCGCTTGCCGGCATCGGTGGAATCCCAGGGGGCGCCCGTAAAATCGTTTGGGTCGCCCGCGACGATGATGATTCGAGGGTTCCAAGCAAGGATCTGCTCCGGCGCAACCTGTTCGAAGCGCTGCGAGTCGGGCCCGAGCGGCTCAGCGCCCGCCGCCCGCAGCAGGTCCGCCTGGAAGGTCCCGAGGCCGGCCACCCACGGCTGCTGCGCGTTCATCACGACGATTGCCTTCGGCTTCGGGTCAAGCGGGTCCGAGAGCCACGTCGCTTCCGCTGCCTCGACTTCCCTGATGCGCTTCGAGGCGGAGTAGTGCCGCAGGAATCCCGAGGCGAGGTCATGCACGGCGGCCTTCCAATCCTCGAGGGAATGAACCTCGACTACTTTCACGTCCGCGCCGATCCGACGCAACTGCTGCTCCCAAGCCGGGTTCATCACGGAGGAATCCGCAACGATGAGGTCCGGCTGGAGGTTGGCAATGCGCTCGAAGTCCGGCTCAGGGTTCGCGACGATGGTCGCATTCCGCACGGACGACGGCACCGTGCAGAACGCGGTTCTGCCCAGCAAGTACGCCTCGCAATCAATTAGCCCGAGAAGTTCGGTCGTGCTCGGGCTAAGGGAGACCACGCGGGTGTAAATCCTGTCCGGCAGTTCGTCGCTTGATATGCGAGGCGGCTCGCAACCCGCCATCGCCAGCCCGAAAGCCGGGAGAAGGCACCACTTCAGAGTTCGCATCGCGCCTATTCTGACACGCGAGCCCGGGGCATCGTGCCGAGGCGAGGCAAACTTGGATAAACTACGGTCGAGGAAGAGAGAGGCCAAACATGGAAATCATCGCTGCCGCCGTCGCCATTGCCCTCGCCGGACTGACCGGCGTTGTCCGCGCACCGTCCGGACTGCCTGAGCCGGGAGTAACGGTCGAAGTCTCACCGGTGGGCGCCGCGCCGATCACCGCCGTCACCGACGCCGAGGGACGGTTCACGCTCGCGGGCCTTCCTGAGGGCGTCCACCCCGTCCGTCTTCGCAAGGGCGGCAACGTGGTGGAGCTGCCCGAAGTCTCGCTTGACGGCAACGCGGACGTGCTGCTCTTCTGGAACCCATCCCCAACCCAAGACGAGCGGAGTGCCATTGTCGCGAGCGCTTTCCAGACCGGCACCGAACTGCTTTCGCAGGCGCGGTATGACGACGCCGCACAGGAGTTTCTCCGTGGCCTTTGGGCGGACACTGCCCAGTCCTCGCTTTGGGCGTCGCTTGGGCTGGCACACGTCGGGGCAGGCCGCTTAGACGACGCGCTCTTCGCGACGCGAATGGCGATGACGCTTTCGCCTCGAGAAGGCGCCTACCCGAACAACGCCGGCAGCATTCTCTTCCGAATGGGCCGGTACGCCGAAGCCACCTCGTACTACGAGCGGGCTGCGCAGGTCAACCCAGGCGGGCGGGGGCTGTATCTCTCCAACATCGCCGCCTGCCAGTACGCGCTCGGGCGCGTGGAGGAGGCAGTTCGCTCCTACCGGGAAGCGTCAAGCGACCCAACCATGCCGCCGTCGGGCTTCTACTATCTCGGCAGCCTCCTTGCCGCGAGGGGAGAGCGGGAGCAGGCAGTCGCCTGCCTTGAGCAGTACCTGCGGGTTCAGCCGTCTGGACCGTTCGCCACGAGCGCGCGCGCCCTCATCGAGAAACTGAACGGCTGAATCGAGGGGTGGTGCCGCAGGCCGGAATCGAACCGGCGACCCACGGATTTTCAGTCCGTTGCTCTACCAGCTGAGCTACCGCGGCACGTGGCGCGGACGACGGGACTTGAACCCGCGGCCTCCGGCGTGACAGGCCGGCGCTCTGACCAACTGAGCTACGCCCGCGTGAGAAGCGCCATTATGTCGCAACCGACGCCCGCCGCGCAAGCGGTATCGGCTATCCTTCCGGCGTGACGGCAGCCGACCGGGTTCGAGTCGTAGAGGTAGGGCCGCGAGACGGCCTCCAGAGCATCAAGCCGACTATCCCCACGGAGGCGAAGGTAGCGTTCGTCAACGCCCTGTCTCGGAGCGGATTGGACGAGATCGAGGTCAGTTCGTTCGTCTCGCCCAAGTGGGTGCCTCAGTTGGCGGACGCTGCGGAAGTGTTCGCCGCGATCGAGCGCGCCCCCGGAGTGACCTACATGGCGCTCGTGCCGAACGAGAAGGGGCTGGAGCGGGCGCTTGCGGCGCGGGTTGACAAGATCGCCGTCTTCACCGCCGCGAGCGAGACGTTCAACCAGAAGAACATCGCGGCGACGATCGCGGAGTCCATCGAGCGCTTTCGCCCGGTGGTTGCGGCGTCGCCCGTTCCCGTTCGCGGATACATCTCGACGGCGTTCCACTGCCCCTACGAAGGGGCAATTGCACCGTCGAAGGTCGTGGAGGTCATGGCGATGCTGCTCGAGTTGGGCGTTGTCGAGGTCTCGATCGGCGACACCATCGGCAAGGCGACCAGCGACGAGGTTCGCGCACTGCTTGAGGCAGCCCTGCCGCGAGCGGGGCGGGCGCAAGTCGCCCTCCACTTCCACGACACATACGGTCGCGCAGTTGCGAACGCCCGCGCGGGGTATGAGATGGGTGTGCGCATATTCGATGCCTCTGCGGGCGGCATAGGCGGCTGCCCTTTCGCACCCGGAGCACCCGGAAACGTGGCGACTCAAGCGCTGCTTCGCGAGTTCGACGGGCTGCACTCGGTTGACGACCTCGCCGTCGAGGAGGCGGTACGGCTGATCCAGCCGCACGTGAGCTAGTCGGCCGGGCGGCTTCCGGGCGCCGGCGGCGGCACCCCCACATGGCACCACCGAGTTCGGGCATGGGGTATTCTCTTCCCGCGCCGAAAGGCGCAAGAGGAGAGAGAAGCCATGTGCAAACGAGCGCTGTTTGGCGTTGCTTTCGCGACGCCCTTCGCCATAGCATCCTGCCAGCGTGTGCCGCAGATGCCGGAGAGCCCAGAGCCGAAGGTCGAAAATTGGACGCTCTGCGGCCCGGAACGCCGGCATTTCAAGCACGACTCCAGGAGTCGCAGAAAGCGGTGTTGGAAGGCAGAGACAAGGGTGGCTCTCCTATCCTGCTGTATGCCCTGATCGGCATCGCCGGCGTAGTCGTTCTGGTCGTGTTGGTCAAGCTGCTCAAAGGCGGAGGAGCCAGGCCGCCCGCTGGTTTGCACGGCGATCGCGAGGCCCCGCAACCCCTGCCGGCCGACGACACAGGGCCCGACGCGCCCCTGCCGAGGGGGCCCGCCGAGCCCCCGCAGACGCCGAATCCGTGACGGCTGCGTTCGCGCTTGCTCACTGAAGG
>JBBIIO010000036.1:0-22263 GCA_037446435.1 Armatimonadota bacterium | reverse complement strand
GTGCGGGACGCACTGGGCGTATGACGGGTGGGGTGGCTACGTCGCCCTCCCCCGTGCGTGCTGTCCGGTGCACTTGCGGTGCGAGCGGTGCTGGGAGGCGATGGTGAGGGTGATAAGTGAATCGGGCGCTGGAAGCGACAACCAGGGGGTAGACTAATTACTGTGCCGTTTCGGCCTATACCGACTAACCTGGGAAACCTTCAGCGCCAGCAGGGAGCGGCAATTAGTGACGTCCTGGATGCGATCGTTGAACTCGTGACCAACAGCGACGACTCTTACCGGCGGATGGGCAAGACTGAAGGTGGGCGGATCGTCATTCACATATCGCGTGGAACAGGAGGTGTTCTCCGGGAGCTCGCCGTGGTCGACGCGGCCCAAGGTATGACTCGAGAAAAGCTGATGGCTGCCCTCACAAAGTTTGAGGACAGCAGCGAGCGCTCCCAGTTCCACGGCATTCGGGGCGCGTTCGGCAGGGGCTTAAAGGACACCATCTTCGCCATAGGCCAAGGCAGGATTATCACGCGATCCCGCGCAACGCAGGAACTATTGGAGACCAGGCTCGCGTGGAAGAACGGGGAACCGCAGTTCGATGACGACTTCTCGCCAAGCTCCACTTCCGAGCTTCGAGGCAACACCCAATGGTTCGGCACGGTCGTCACTGCGAAACCAGATGTTGGACATCCAAACGAGATTTCCGTACCCGAGCCTCGGACCATTGCGCAGCGGCTGCCGCGTCACTATGCACTACGTGACATTGTTCGGCGACACCGGGTGATGCTGTCTTGGAAGCGCGTCTCAACGCGATCTGGGATGACCGAGCAGAGCGGAGAGCCGAACCAGCTCGCACTCATTGAGCTCCCCGGGGAGTGTGTCCTCGAGGAGGTCCTTCACATGCCGACGTTTGGGGAGGTCTTCCTCAAGGTCTATGAGTGCGATGCCCCACTTGAGGGGGCAGCTGGCGACCCTTGGTGCCTGTACGGTTTCACCATCACATCAGACGGAGTTCCGATCGATCACAGGGTCTTCCTGGACAGCAGAAGCGCGGCACCGTACTTTTGGGGAACGATCGAGATCCCCGAGATCGCGCGGCGCCTCTCCTTTGGTGAGGGCCCCAGCCAATACAGTCTGCTTAGCGATGACAGGTCGGGCCTACCGTGGAACCGAAAGCCATGTCGCGAAGAGCTTAGCCCTGCAATCAAGCGAGTGCTGGCGCCCCTGTTTGAGCAAAAGGAAAGGAAGCTTCGCGACAGTGCCGGAGACACGGTGGAGCCGATACCGTTTGAACGGAAGTGGCTGAACTTTCTGAACTCGGGGATGTTAACATGGTTCGGCCAGCGCAGCCCAATGATCGCGGAATCACCAGCAGGCCCGTTTGACAGACCGGATGCAGGCCCCGGCAAATCTACGTCAATTCCCACGACGTTCTTCTTGGCGCCTCAGGTCGTTTACGTTCCGCCGGGTGGCAAACGGTCGCTTGGCATTTACGTTCCCAGGGGTATGCAAGGCACTGTCCGTATTAAAGTGACGCCGGGAGACCGGGCAGTTGCTGACCCTGCCGCAGTTGCGATCATGCCTGATGTCGCTCCATACTCACCTGCCGGTCAATTTACCGTTACGGTGGCACCGAACGCTGAGTACGGGCAGCGGATCCTCATTCAGGCTGTGCTTGGTTCGGAGACGGCGTTCGCAGAGATCTTCGTCCACGAAGAAGCGAGTAAACCAGCGGGTAAGGACCCACCGCGGCCCTCGCGTGGAGCGACTTTCACCGGTATTGAGTTCGACCCTCAACAAAAGCCGGCTTGGCGCGTAAGGTATGACCTGGAAACTGGCAAGATCGTCATATACACCGGCTACCCCACCGTGTCGGAAATACTCGGCAGCGGCAAGCGTTGGCTTGCTTCGCCGCAATCGAGGATCCTTCTCGCGGAGCTCATTGCGGAAGCCGTGTGCCGAGCCGCGGTGCTACGGGACAAGGACTTACCGCGGGTTGTTGAGTTTGCCCGCGCCGTGGAAGAGTTCGATCGGCGGCGCAGCATCTGCTTAAAAGATATCTACGAGTTCGCCAGGGCATACCAAGCATGACGCGCCAAACAAAAATCAGTGACAATGACCGCCTCATGCTTTGTTCCCTTCTCCGCTCCGAGGACGGCCGGATCAAGCTCGCCGACTTGGTCGATGAATGCATCCGCCGTTTCCCCGAGGACTTCGCGTACCGTGGGACACCGTTTCCAGATACCGGTAAAGTCGAGAAGCGGGCTTGGAGCTGCCGGACAGACAAGGGCTGGCTAGCCGGCAGTTCTGCCGACGGCCTCTACGTTCTCACGCCTGCTGGAGTTGACGCAGCGATGCGCGTGGCTGCGCGATTAGGAGTGCGCGTTCCCGATTCGCTCCTCCGTCAAATTGGTTTCACAGATCGCGTATCGCTGGTCGTTCAGTCGCGCGCATTCGCCGCGTATCTCGACAACGGCGACTTGGCGTCGGTGTTGGTTGCCGAGGCGGTCGGACTCCCGCCGGAAGCGACGCGCAGACAGGTCAAACAAGCCTTGCGAGGATTGTTGGGAGAGGCGAAGATGAAGGGCGTCACGCCGGTCGTAAACTTCGTCAACTACTGCGAGGAGAAGCTGAACCTAAAGGGCGACCCGGGTAAGTAGACTGCAAGCCAGAGTGCCACTTGACACTTACAGCGGCGTCGGCGTCCCGTCCCGCCTTCTCGATAGGCTTACGGAGCCGGGCTGCATGGCGGCGGCGTGCTCAACCATGGCTTCAATCTTGTTGACCAACCACTTTCGCTCGTTCCCAGCCGTTGACATTGTCGAAGGACTGCCCGAGGCGTATCTCGCGTACCCCGAGCGCCTTGAGCTGGGGAACCGTATGGCGGCGAGTGCGCTCGTTCCTGTCGTAGGTCACGAACGTCCATCGCTCGGCGGCGACTTCCTTGAGGAAATCAGCCTCTGGTACTCCTTCCAAACCCCGGACCGCCCCCCTCAGAACAACTGCCCCTGCGCGGGCGAGTGGGGCAGGCCGAGGAGGGCTGCCATCTGCCGCGCGTTGGTAACCGCCTGCGCCCCGTAGTGATTGTTGAACACAACGTACGTCTCCCGCTGAACGTCGTCCGCCGAGGCGACCCGCGCGGCGACCTCCTGCACCACCGGAACGACCTCCCTCAGTTCCTCTTCCGAATACAGATAGTCATACCGCTGCCAGGCCTCCTCGTGACTGTACCACTTCTCCTTGTTTCGTCCGTGAAGCCTCACATAGCCGACGGTCGAGACGGGTGGCGGCGCCAACTTGGGCAACCCTTCGAGTCGCGGTCCGTCAACCGCGACGACCGAGAAGCCTGCCGCTTCGGCCAATCGCGCAACGCGCTCGGTTTGCCAATCTGCCGAGCGGAACTCGACGCACAGCGGTTGGAGCGACTCGGCGAGGCGCTGAACGTACGTCTCCCGCTCCGCGCTCGGACGGAACGACTGCGGAAACTGCGCGAGGAAGCAGCCGAACTTCTTCGCCTCAACCAGCGGCTTGGCGGTGTCCACCATCGCCGCGAACCCCTTCTCCACATCGGCTATCTCGTGCGTCAGCGAGCGATGCACCTTCACGTTGAATCGAAACCGCTCGGGCGCGCGCTGGGCGAACCGCTGCATGGTGCGCGTCGCAATCCACGTGTAGAACGACGCATTGAGTTCGAGGCAAGGAAACTCTTGAGCATAGAACTCGAACCAAGAAGAAGGCGCGAGGTTTTGAGGATAGAACGGCCCAACCCAGTCGTCGAAGTGGAACCCCGCGGTTCCCAGCAGGATGCGAGGGCGCCCAGGCTCAGCCGGACCGGACGGTTCGCTGCTCGATTCGCTTCTCAAAGGTGCCTTTCACCACCATGTCCACGTAGATTCCGGGCGTGTGGACGAAGTCGGGGTCGAGTTCTCCGATTTCAACGATCTCCTCCACTTCGGCAATCGTTACTGTGGCGGCAGTCGCCATCATCGGGTTGAAGTTCCGCGCGGTCTTTCGATAGATCAGGTTGCCGGCTTTGTCGGCTTTGTCCGCTTTGACGAGGCTGAGGTCGGCGGTCAGCGCCTCCTCGAGGACGTACCACCTGCCGTTGATCTCGCGCGTCTCCTTGCCCTCGGCTACAAGCGTGCCGTAGCCGGTCGGCGTGAAGAAGGCGGGGATGCCCGCACCGCCGGCGCGAATCTTTTCGGCGAGCGTTCCCTGGGGCGTGAGCACAACCTCCAACTCTCCGCTGAGGAACTGCTGCTCAAAGACGTCGTTCTCCCCTACGTAACTGGCGATCATCTTCTTGATTTGCTTCGTTTGCAGGAGCAGCCCCAGGCCGAAGTCGTCCACTCCGGCGTTGTTGCTGATGACGGTGAGGTCCTTGACGCCCAGGTCTCGCAGGGCGGCGATGAGGTTCTCTGGGATTCCGCACAGGCCGAAGCCGCCCGCCATGACGGTCATTCCGTCGCGTACGCCCGCGCGTTTGAGCGCCTCGAGTGCAGAGGGTACGGTCTTGTCCATGTCCGGCGGCAATCATACCGTAGAATGGTGACGTTGCAGGAGCGCTTCCGCAAGTTCATCCAGTTGCACGGACTGTTCAGTCCGGGCGACCGCATCCTGCTCGGTTTTTCGGGCGGCGCGGACTCGACGTGCCTGCTGCTGCTGCTTGCCGATGAGCCGGTCGAGGTCGTCGCCGCGCACCTCGACCACCACCTACGGTCTGAATCGGGCGAAGAGGCGAAGCAATGCGGCGAACTGGCTGCGTCGCTCGGCGTCGAGTTCGTGTGCGAGAGCGCAGACGTGCGCGCCCTGGCAGAGATGGAGGGCGTCGGCATCGAGGAGGCGGGACGCCTGGCGCGGTACGCTTTCTTCGAAGGAGCGCGGCGACAGGTTGGCGCGCAACTCATCGCCACCGCGCACACCCTGGATGACCACGTGGAGACGATGCTGCTCAACCTCGCGCGAGGAACGGGCCTGCGCGGGCTGAGCGGCATCCCGGTCCGTCGCGGCGCAATCGTGCGCCCGCTGCTGTTCGCGCGGAAGTCGGAGGCGGAGGCGGTCTGCCGCGAGCGCGGTGTTGCGTTCATCCAGGATCCATCGAACCTTGACGAGTCGCACGCTCGCGTGCGCGCGCGTCGAGAGTTGTTGCCCGCCTTCGAGCGCCTGCATACGGGCGCGCTGGATAGCGCCGCGCGCGCGGCAGAGATTCTTCGAGAGGAGGACGCGTTGCTCGACTCGCTCGCGAGTTTCGAACTGTCTGCTGCTCGCGAAGCGCGGCATCACCCGCTTGCGAGGTGGATCGCTCGCTACCATGCTCGATACAGCCGCGCTCGGCTTGCGGTGTTGCCGCTTGCGTTGCGGCGTCGCGCGGTTATGCTCGCCGTCCGCGAGATGGGTGGTTCTCCGACGTTTGAGATTGCGAACGCGCTCGCCTCGGCAATTGCGCGCGGTGAACGCCTCGGCGCAAACCTTGAGGGCGGCGTGCTTGCGAAGGTGACGACGAGCGCCCTCGTCGTCAAGAGCTCAAGCCGGGTAGAGCCGTTCGAACAGCGGCTTGAGGTGCCCGGCGCGGTGTGCGGCGAGGGCTGGCGCATCGTCGCAGAGAGCGACTCAGCGCCTCGGAGCGTGGGGCGCCGAGCGTTGGAGCAGTTGGTCAACGCGCCTTCGGGCTGTTCGCTCGCGGTGCGGCTTGCCGGAGATGGCGACCGCATTGCGTATGGCTCCCATGCTCGCCGCGTTCTTTCTGCGCTGAAGGCGGAGGGCGTGCCGCAAGAGGCGCGGAAGCGGCTACCGGTTGTGGCGGACGCGGAGGGCGTCGTATGGGTTCCGGGCTTGGGCGTCGCCGAGCGTGCCCGGGCCTGCTCGGGCGAAGCGGCCGTCTCGCTTCGACTTGAACTCTTGTAGGCGGGAGAGAGGGCGAAAGGGGCGTCCACTCCGGTATACTCGCGAGCGTTGAGGAAACCGCGCGGCTCGATCGGGCGTAGCAAGGTGTAGCGCGGTGCCGCTGATATACGGTCTTGAATAGCAGAACTCGCACCCTCATCATTGCCATCGTCTTCGTCGGGCTGGTTGTTTGGTTCCTGAGCAGCCAGGGCGGCGTCGGTCTCATTCCGGGCGTCGAGGCGCCTCGCGAGGTTTCCGCCGCGATGCTCCTTGAGGACGTGAAGTCCAGCCGAGTGGAGAGGATTGTCTGGGAGGGGGATCGCCTCACCGCTTTCTATAAGGACGGCTCCCGGAAGATCGCAACCGCCTGGCAGTGGGAGACCGACCCGGGCGGCAACTTCTATCGCGACCTGACCGGCACCGGCTTCAGCAACATCGAGATTCGCAAGCCGATGATCAGCGAGGGCATGGTCGGGCTGCTGTTCACGCTGCTCCTTCCGATTGCGATCATCGTCGGTTTGTGGTTCTTCTTGATTCGGCCTGCGCAGTCGGGCGGTAATCCTGCGATCAACTTCGGCCGTAGCCGCGCGCGCCGCGTAAACGAGAGCATCCCGAAAGTAACGTTCGAGGATGTCGCCGGTGTTGAGGAAGCCAAGCAGGAACTTGAGGAGATCGTGGACTTCCTCAAGAACACGAAGAAGTATGTCGCCCTCGGCGCGAAGATTCCGAAGGGCGTGTTGCTCACCGGGCCTCCTGGGTGCGGCAAGACTCATTTGGCGCGCGCAGTGGCCGGAGAGGCGGGAGTGCCTTTCTTCCACATCAGCGGCTCGGACTTCGTCGAGATGTTCGTCGGCGTCGGCGCCGCGCGCGTGCGAGACCTTTTCGAGACCGCGAAGGCGCACCGCCCGAGCCTCATTTTCGTGGATGAGATTGACGCGGTCGGCCGTCAGCGGGGCGCCGGCTTGGGCGGAGGTCACGACGAGCGCGAGCAGACGCTGAACCAACTGCTCGTGGAGATGGACGGATTCGACCCGAACACGGGTGTCATCCTCATCGCTGCGACGAACCGCCCCGACGTGCTCGACCCCGCGCTGCTCAGGCCGGGCAGATTCGATCGCCAAATCGTGGTGGACGCGCCGGATGCGAAGGGCCGCGAGCAGATTCTGAAGATTCACGCCCGAGGCAAGCCGATGGCTGACGACGTAGGGCTGGACGTCATCGCGAAGCGAACGCCTGGATTCACCGGCGCGGACCTTGCGAACACACTGAACGAGGCGGCTTTGCTGGCGGCGAGGCGGAACAAGTCGCGCATCGAAATGGAGGACATCGAAGAGGCGTTGGACCGCGTTATCGCCGGGCCTCAGCGCCGGAGCCGCGTCGTGGACAAGAAGGAGCGTGAAACCATCGCCTACCACGAAGCGGGACACGCCGTTGTCGGAGAACTGTTGGAGCACACCGACCCCGTTCACAAGGTAACCATCCTGCCGCGAGGCATGTCGCTCGGCAGCACGTGGCAACTGCCGGTGCAGGACAAGTACCTCGTCACCAAAGCTGAGTTGATGGACGAAATCACCGCGCTGCTCGGCGGACGCGTCGCTGAGGAGACGGTATTCGGCGAGGTAACAACCGGCGCGACGAACGACCTCGAGCGCGTAACGCGCATCGCCCGCGCCATGGTGTGCCGCTATGGCATGAGCGACAAACTTGGCACGCTCGTGCTGGGGCGGCAGCACGCGAACCCGTTCCTCGGCAGGGACTATATGGAGGACCGGGACTACAGCGAAGAGGTCGCTCGGCAGATTGACCAAGAGGTGAAGGACATCGTCGAGTCCTGTTACCGCCGCGCCACCGAGATGATAGTTACGAACAGGGAGAAACTGGACGCCGTCGTCGAGGCGCTACTCGAGAAGGAGACGATTGACCGGCAGGAGTTCCTAACGGTCATAGGCGTGGCAGACCGAGCCGCGCAGCCGGACGAACCGGAAGCGCAGGCCGACGCCGACCAACAGGTCGAAGGTCAGCCCCAAGCGGGAGGCGAGGACGTCATCTCGCCCAAGTTGAAGCCCGGCACCGCCGAGACGTAAGGCACCAGGCGGAGCGGTTGCACGCCGTCCGGTGTTCCGTGTTATACTCTCCCGGCGGTAAGCCGCTGGAGGATACCACTTGGCGACCATCCGTCAGGAATCAGGCTCAGCAATGACGGTGGAAGAGCAGTACGAGATCGGCTTCCAGCATCGGTGTGAGGGGCAGTACGACCTTGCAAGGCAGGCCCTGAACAAGGTTCTGGACATGGCGCCGGGCCACGTGAAGGCTCGGTGGCAACTCGCCTTGATAGCGCAGTTTGAAGGGGACTTCGAGAGCAGCCTCGAAGGACTGCGCACAGTGGTGCAGGATGCCCCCGAGGACCTGGACGTGAGGTACGACTACGCCATGACGATGATGATGCTCGGCATGGCGGAAGAGGCGTGCCAGGAGTTCCGAACGATCCTCGCGATGGACCCGGAACACGAGAAAGCGCGCCAACAGATTGCGTACTGTCAGTAAACTCCGCTCCATCGTCGGAAGCGCAGAGGGTAGGCGAGAATGAGCAAGGCGAGGGACATCGCTCTCCCCCTCGCTGTTTGCGCGTGCGTCGCGCTTCTGCCCACCTATCCGTTCATCCTTCAGGGGAAGACACCGGCGCCGGTAGACCATGCCCATCGCTTCGCTCCGTGGAACAGCCCACAACCGGACTACCGATGGGACATCTTGCAGATGGACGCCGCGCTGCAGTTCCTGCCGTGGCGAGACTACATGCTCGAGGCTGAGCGCTCGGGTGAGGTACCGCTCTGGAATCCGTACACGTTCCTCGGCGCGCCATTCCTCGCAAACTCGCAATCCGCGCCGCTATATCCGCTGCACCTCTTGTGGGCGGCGACTTCCTTCTCGGCGGAGGCGCTCCTTCGGTTCTCGGCTTGGTTCCACCTGCTTGTGGCGGGCTTGGGGATGTTCCTGTTCGTTCGCCGGTTGAGAGGCCCGCCCGCCGGCGCGCTGCTCGCCGCAGCGTCGTTCCAGTTGAGCGCCTTCCTGGTGGCTTGGATGGAGCTGCCGAGCGTCCTGATGACCGCGGCGTGGATACCGTGGTGTCTCTGGGCGATTCTCCGCGTGTGGGAGGGCGGAGCGCTCTCTCTCCCGAGCATGAGCGTCTTCGGCTTGATGTGGCTCGCAGGCCACGCGCAGATTGCAGCGTTTGGCACGATGGCTGCCGTGCTCCTGCTGGGTTGGTTGATTCTCTTCGAGAGGGGTACGGGCCGGCCGGGCGCGGTGCTGCTCGGGCTCGCTTTAGGGTTCTTGCTCGCTGCGCCGCAGGTCCTCCCGGTGCTGGAGGCCGGCAGGTCAGGTCACCGCTCGGGCGCGCCCACCGAAGAGGGATGGACCGGCTACAAGTTGCAAGCGCTCGGCGTGAGACACCTCGCCCCTTTGGTCGCCCCCTCCGCGTTCGGGTTGCCGCACCTCGAAACGGGGACGGAGCCGGAGTTCACGTCCTACTGGCTTGCCTTCGAGGAGCCCGGGCGTCACTACGCTGAACTGGCGTTCTATGTCGGGCCGGTCATCCCGGTGCTCGCGCTGTTTGGTTTGGGCGCGCTGGCTGGACGGAGGCGGCTCGGGTTCAACTATCTGCTGGTGGCTTTCGGCGTCAGCGTTGCGTTAGGCACCCTGGTCGCGAAGGCGCTCTACTTCCTGGTGCCCGGATGGGCGGCGACAGGCTCGCCGGGCCGAGCGGCAATCCTCGTCACCATCGGGCTTTGCGCCGCGGCGGGCTGCGCGATTCGTGATGAGGACGCGGACAGTCGGAGGCTGTCTCCCTGGCTGCTGGCATGCGTGCTCGTCGCGGCTTTCGGCGCGTGGGTGGCGACGACGGTCCACCCGAGCGTCGAGGAGTTCGCTCCGCTCGCCGAGCGCCTCAGCGGAATGACTCGCCTGTTCGCCGGCACCTTCGCTCTGAGCGCGGTTTTCGTGTGCGCGGCGCTGTGGTTGCGCTTGCGCGGCGTGGCGCTGTGGGCGCCGCTGTTCGCCGCAAGCGCCGGCCTTCTGTTCTTGGCGCACGACGGCATCAACCCTGCCACCGAGCCGGGTCTCTACAAGCAGCCTCAGCCGCTCCTGGAGAGTTTGCGCGGCGAGAGGGTTGCGGTGGTGAACGACGGCTGGAGCCTTTTGCGCGCGGCGCCGGGCGGGGTTGCGCCGCCGAACACCTTGCTGCCATATCGCATCGCCACCGCGGACGGGTACGACTCACTCACCCCTCGTGCGACGAAAGATGCTCTGGACGCGGTGAACGGCCGGGACAGCGCGCCAGCAGCAAACGGCAACATCCAGTTCGTCCGCCCGTCGTTCGACCCTGATGCGCTCGCCGCGCTGGGGGTGAACTACGTGCTCTCGACCCGCGAGCACCCGCTGCCGCTGGTGCGCTCCGAATCGGGGGTGAACCTCTACCGGTTAGGCGACGGGGACAACTCGCCCGTCCTCGCCGCCACCGCCACAGAGATGACCTTGCGAAAAGAGCACCCGAACGCCGCTGCCTATCGAAATCGCCTGCCTTCGGGCTGGGAAGACCGCTCAGAGGGCAGGTTAATATACCGTCCTTTTGCGTTTCGCCTCGGGGTTTTGCTGTGTGGGGTTGGCGTTTTGGCGCTGTTTGCGATATCCTTAAGGAGGAATGGCGCTGAATCCTGAGCCCCATGTGATCCGAGCTGCGCCCGGCTATCGAGGTCGGTACGTGACCGTCGTGTTGCGAGAGCCCAGCGTTTCGATGGACGAACTCTCGCGCATGATCTGCTTTGCCACGAGTTGCAGCGCGGAGGAAGCCTACATCGAGGCATGGGAGGCTGAGCATCTCGGCAGATCGGAGGTCTACTTCTCGAGTCAGGAGAACTGCTGCGCCGTCGCCTCGATCCTCTCTACCATCGGCGTGCAAACGGAGGTGCGCCCCGAGTGGCAGTAGTCGCCCCGCCTAAAGAGCGAACAAAGCCCCGCAGCAACGACACGAGCACCGGCGGCGGAGGCTGGCAGGTTGTCGCCTTCAACAACGACTACAACACGTTCGGCGAGGTCATCGAGATTCTCATCATCGCGACTGGCTGCGCCCGAGAGGAAGCGGAGATCGAGACCTGGGAGATTGACCGCTTCGGCTCGTGCATCGTCCACCGCGCCGACCGAACGGAGTGCGAGCGCGTCGCCGGGATCATCTCCAGCATCGGCGTGAAGACCGAGGTCGAGAAGGAAGAGTAGAGCAGCGCTATTGAACCAGAACGTACCGCTCTTCGAAGGGAGTGCCCGGTTTCAGCACAAGCATTCCGGACTGCAATTCGAACGGGACCTCCACAACGGCAGGCGCCTCGGTAGTGTGGCGCTCGACGGTTTCGACCTGCTCGTCGAACCTGAGTTTCCTCCCCTCCTCGATGGTCCAGAGTCCCTTTGATGCAAAGGTGATTCCCTCGAGCGTGGCCGTGCGCGTGTAGGTGCCGTCCGAGCGAAGCTCGAGCAGCACGACCCGGCGGTCGTCGGTCTGGGTTCGCCAGAGGCCGTAGATGTCCGGCGCGGAGGTCTGCGAGCACGCGCCCAGGAGCAGCGCCGACAGCACCAGGGCGACGATGCGCCTGGGTGCGCGCGGGCGCGGCGGTGCAGTCTGCATCTCCCCGATTATTGCACCCCCGCGCCCCTTAGCGGCCGAAGCCGATGCGCGCCGCCGCCCCATAATCCGCCCATGACCCGACCTCGCTGGAACGACCGGGAGGCGGCCGAGTTGACTGGGGCCCTTCCGCTGCTCGCCTACCGGTCCAGACTGCTCGCCGCCGACCGCTCGGTCTGCAACATCTACGGCGGCAACACCTCCTCGAAGAGCATGGAGCGGGACCACCTCGGGAGGGAGGTGCGCGTGCTCTGGGTCAAGGGCAGCGGCTCGGACATGGCGGATTGCTCGGAGCGGGCCTTCGCAGGTCTAAAGCTGGACGAGGTGATGCCGCTGCTCGACCGGGAGGAGTTGAGCGACGAGCAGATGGTTGCCTACCTCGATCGGTGTGCCTTCGAACCGGGGCGGCCGAGGCAGTCCATCGAGACGCTGCTGCACGCCTTTTGCCCTCACCCGGAGGTTGACCACACGCACCCAGACGCCATCCTTGCCCTGGCGTGCACAGCGCGGGGGGAGGCTGCCGCCCGGGAGGTCTTCGGCGAGCGGATGGTGTGGGTTGACTACGTCCGGCCGGGCTTCGAGTTGAGCAAGCGGATCGCTATGCGTCTTCAGGAGAACCGTGACGCCGAGTGCGTCGTGATGGGCAAGCACGGCTTGGTGACCTGGGGCGCAACGTCGAAGGAGTGCTACGAGCGGACGGTCGCGATCATCGAGGAGGCGGAGGGCGCGGTGCGAGAGGCGAACAAGCGGGTGTGGGCGGGGGGCGGGGCAGACCTCGACTTGCCCGCGAAAGAGTGGCTGCCTGCCCTGCGCGGCGCACTGTGCGCGAACCGACGATATGTGCTTCAGACCGACCGATCGCCGCGGGCGCGGGAGATGGTGGACACGCCCGACGCTAAGCGCCTCAGCGCAATTGGGGCTGCTTGTCCCGACCACTTGGTGCACACGCGACGCGTACCGCTGTGGCTCGATCTTCGCGGCGAGAGGGACGCGCCTTCCGCGGTGCGCGAAGGCGTATCACGATATCGTACGGAGTACGAGGCGTACTTTCGTCGCCATGCCCACTCCGGCGAGGAGATGTTTGACCCGATTCCTCGCGTTGTGCTTGTTCCCGGCTACGGCATCGTTACCGCGGGGAGCGATTCAGCGCAAGCCGACGTGAGTCGCCAACTGTACCACCGTGCAATCGAAGTCATCGAAGGCGCTGAGGTGATCGGCGGGTTTGAAAGCCTCACGGAGGGGGAGGCGTTCGGCATAGAGTACTGGCCGTTAGAACTTTATAAGCTGACACTGCGACCATCTCCGCGGGAATTGGATGGCTGGATCGCCTGCGTGACCGGTGGAGGCAGCGGCATTGGCCGCGCCACCTGTCGCGCACTGCACGCGCGCGGCGCGCACGTAGTGGTCGCGGACCTGGACGAATCAGCGGCGGTCGGGGTGGCAGGCGACCTGGGAGATGGCAGAGCAATCGGCATTCGCTGCGACGTAACCAATGAGGCGTCCGTCGAGCAAATGGTCGCCCGGTGTGTTGAGCAGTGGGGTGGGCTGGACGTCCTTGTTTGCAGCGCGGGAATTGCGACGTCCGCGCCGATTGAGGAGGTATCCGTAGAGGATTGGACGCGAAACTTCGACGTGTTAACCTTGGGCTGCTTTCTGCCCACCCGGGCTGCATTCAAGGTATGGAGGGCGCAGGGGGTGGGCGGGTCGTTGGTTGCGGTCACCAGCAAGAACGCCCTCGTTGCTGGGCGCAACGCGTCGGCGTACAGCGCCGCCAAGGCGGCCGCTCAGCACTTCACTCGGTGCATGGCGGAAGAGGGAGGTGCGATCGGGGTTCGGGCCAACTGTGTTCTACCGGACGCGGTGCTCGAAGGATCAGCCATCTGGGATTCGGCCTGGAGAGAGGAGCGTGCGAAGAGTTACGCCATCACACCGGAGGAATTAGAGGAGTTCTATCGACAGCGAAACGCCCTGCGGGTGAACGTTCTGCCGGAAGACGTGGCGGAGGCGATCGTGTTCCTCGCGGGCCCGAGGAGCGGAAAGACGACCGGTTGTTCGATGACGGTGGACGGGGGCATTAGCGCGGCGTATCCGCGATGAACCCGGCTACCAATAGGGCGGGAAGGTGAAGCCCGCCGAGTCGCCCTCTTCGGTGTTGATGGGTGTTACGGAGACCAATTGCCAGTTCTCGCCGTTGAACGTCGCGGTGATGCCGTAGATGTTGCGATAGGAACCCCACTCCTCCTCCGGCGTGCGCGCGATGACGATGAGCCGAGCCTTCCCGCCGATGGCGTACTGCACCTTAGTCGAAACGACATCAGGCTCAACTTCCTCTTCTGCGACAGCCTCGTCAACGACCGGTTCGAGGTCGGCGGCGAGCATCTTTGTGTTGGCTTCAACCCAGATGTACGGGGCAATGAAACAGAACGCCCACGCGATGAGCACGCGCCGACCGTTCGAGCGCTCTCCAAGTGCGCCGACCTTCGTGACGAGCGCCGCTCCGCCAACGAAAACGACCGCGACGACGAGCGCGATGATCCCGTATGCAAGCAGCCCAAGCATTGCCTTTGGCTTCCACATGGGATTATCGGCGCGCGGGCAAGCGGTTCTGACACGGCGGCAGGGAAACCAGGCACTTTTACCGGACATTGCGGAAAGGTGTTCGGAATGGCGCGATATCGTGTACACTATTGGATGCCGAGCGTAGGCTTGGTGTGGAAAGGAGAGCAGCGGAGCAAAGCCTCCGCGTGAACGTGGGGGACGGTCTAGGCCGCCCCCCTCTACTTGGGTACACTTTCCTCCGTGATCACCCCCGAGACCCTGGACAGGCTCGCCGCCGCGCGCAAGCGGGTTGAGGCGATAAGGGGGCATCTTTGACCCGGAGCGAATCCAAGCAGAGGTAGCGGACCTCGAGCGCCGCACCGAGCAGTCCGACTTCTGGTCCTCCCCCGACGAGGCGCAAGCCCTCATGCGTCGCCTGGCGGGGCTTCGCTCTCGACTCGAGGAGATTCGGGACCTCGAGCGCCGCTTGGTGGATCTTGAGGCGCTCGCCGAGATCCTGCAGTCGGAGGCTGACGCGCAGTACGAGCGAGAATTGGAGGAGCAGATGGAGACCTTCGAGCCGCTCCTTCGGCATCTCGAGGTCCAGACGCTCTTCTCGGGCGAGTACGACGAGCGCGAGGCGATTGTGGAGATTTCCGCCGGCGCGGGCGGCACGGAGGCGTGTGATTGGGCGCAGATGTTGCTGCGCATGTACCTTCGATGGGCGGAGCGGAACGGCTTCCAGACGGAGCTTCTCTCGGAAACGCCCGGCGAAGTTGCGGGCGTGCGAAGCGCCACGATAGCGGTGTCTGGGCCGTTCGCCTATGGCATGCTCCGCTCCGAGCATGGCGTCCACCGGCTCGTTCGGATCAGCCCGTTCGACGCGGGGAATCGGCGCCACACGAGTTTTGCGATGGTGCAGGTTCTTCCGAAGATGGAGGAGCAGGATGTGGACTTAAACCCGGACGAATTGCGGATAGAAACCTACCGTTCGAGCGGCGCCGGCGGGCAACACGTGAACAAGACGGAGTCGGCAGTTCGGATCATTCATGTTCCTACCGGGATCTCCGCGAGTTGCCAGAACGAGCGAAGCCAGCACCAGAACAAGGCGAACGCGATGGCGATTCTCGCCTCACGGCTTGGCCAGTACCAGAGGGAGCAGCGGGCGGAGCGGCTGAGCGAGATTCGGGGCGAGTTGACTTCCGCGGACTGGGGGAAACAGATTCGCTCGTACGTGATGCAGCCGTACCAGATGGTAAAGGATTTGCGAACGAACCACGAAACTCCGAACGTCCTTCGAGTATTGGATGGGGAAATCGAGGAGTTCATCGAAGCGTACCTTCGAGACCCGTCGGTGTCCCGAGCGTCCTGAAGCAGAAAGGCACGGACATTTCTAATAGCGTGACATTAGGAGGAAGAACATGAGAATCGTAAAGGCTCTACTGAGCACAGTTATCATCGCATCTTTTGCTTCGTTCGCCGCGGCGCAAGTGCTCGGCCCTCAGCAGCCTGAGGATATGCGCGCGGCGGTGCAGCGAATGAAAGCAGCCAACCCGAAGGCTGAGGTGTGGTGGTCCGGCGGACGCGTTGGGATGGTTTACGGAAACCTTCCCATCGGCGGTTTCGACACCTCGGACACCGCACAGCGGTTTGTGAACGAGTACGCGGCGGCGTTCGGCGTGCAGCCGGGCGACCTTAGCCTCTCTCGTTCGACCAACATTGGAAACGGCAAGTTCGAAGCCGTCTGGTTCCAGCAGTACGCCCATGGCGTCCGTGTTGACCAGGCCGGCCTAACCGTTCTTGTGCGGCCGGGTCTGGTGCAGCAAGTGGTACTTGCCAACTCGGCCATCAAGCCGACGCCCAGCGCTCCACCACCGGCAAACATACTCAGCCCGACGCAGGCTGCGCAACGCGTTCGTTCGTGGATGCCGCATGCGCAGTTCATCTCGTCGCCGGAGTTCGTAGTTTGGGGCAATGGCGAGGAGGGGCGCTATGCGTACATGCTGTTCGCCGATAAGGGCGACCTCTCCGACCCGGAGGCGTGGATGTTCTACGTTGACGCGGTCAACGGTCGGCTCCTTGAGAAGCGGGACGAGATCTACTACGTAGATGTCAACGGCCACTTCCGAGCGTGGATGACGCCGGGGCTGAACCCGGACACCACGTGGAACCCGCCCCAGCAGTTCGACTATCCGTTCGCCCGCGCGCGCATCGTTGGCGGCAACAGTGTGTTTGCAAACTCGAACGGCGATTTCACGATTCCCCATGGCGGCTCCGGCCAGGTTACGGTCGAAGGCGCGCTGGTGGGACGTTGGTCAACGGTGCAGGATCAGGGGGGGACAGGCAACCACGTCATTTCGATGAACGTAACCCCGCCGGGCCCTGCGAACATGCTGTTCAACCCGACGCCAACCGAGTTCGTCACCTCGCAGGTGAACGCCTTCGTCCACACGGAGATCGTTCACAACTTCGCGAAATCCATCAACTCGGCGTATCCCGGCATTGACATCTCTATTCCGACGCGCGTCAACGTCAGCGGGACGTGCAACGCGTTCTACAGCAACAGCACGATCAACTTCTTTCGTTCGGGCGGTGGCTGTCCGAACCTCGCATACACGACGGTTGTGTATCACGAGTACGGGCACTTCATCGTTGATATGGGTCACAACAGCCCCACGGGCGACTATCACGAAGGCACGGCTGACGCCACGGCAACCTTGCTTACCGACGACCACATCGTCGGGCGGGGCTTCCGCGGCACGCCCGATTCCTTTGTGCGCAACGTAGACGAGCCGAACGTCCAATATCCGTGCTCCGGTGGCTCCCACCAGTGCGGTCTCGTGCTCGCCGGTGCGTTCTGGGACGCGAAGCGTGAGTTGCAGCGGACGATGGGGAACCAGGCTGGGCTTGACCATGCGCGGTTCCTCTATCTGAACCAGATCTTGCTGAGCCCGCGGATTGATCCGGGTCTCACCATCGTCGTTCTCACCCTTGACGACGACGACGGGGACATCACGAACGGCACGCCGCATTACAACGAGATCAACACCGGGTTCACGGCGCACAACCTGCCGGCTCCACCGCTGCGCCTGCTGCGGTTCTTCACGGCACCCCCTGACCTCAGCGTGATGCCCGCGAATCGGGAAATCGTGTTCGGTGTGCGCATCGAGAACCTCGGCGCGCAATACGACTTCGGCACGGGCAAGGTGCACTTCCGCATCAACGGCGGCTCGTGGCAGGAGCGTCCGCTGGTGACGACATCGTTAGACCCGAGCGTCGAACTGGTTCCGGAGCACGCAATCCTTCCGGCACAGCCGGTCGGAACGCTCGTCGAGTGGTATCTGTCGGCTCGAACGACGAACAACCAGACGGTAACGGACGTTGACCCAAGCACGCCTCACGAGAGCCTGGTCGCGAACGAGGTTGTTACCATCTTCCAGGATAACTTCCAGACGAACCAGGGATGGACGGTCACGAACCAGAATGTGACCGCAGGCCCCTGGGAGCGTGGTGTTCCTGGTGGAAACGGCAGCCGCGGCGACCCGCCGAACGACGGCGACGGCTCCGGCATGTGCTACGTGACGGGGTTGCCAAGCGGCGACAACGACCTGGACGGCGGCCCGACCATCGTCACGAGCCCTGCGTTCAGCATGGCCGGTACGAATGGGATCATCGAGTTGAAGTACTGGATGGTATCGTACAACGGCACGGTTGACGACCTGCTGATCCAGATCTCAAACGACGGCGGCAGCACGTGGACGACCGTTCGCACGATCCGCGGCGGACAAACCGGCGCATGGACGGACCTGAAGTTCATCGCCAGCAAGTACGTCGCGCCAACTGCGAACATGCGCATCCGGCTGTCGGTCTCCGACAATCCGAATGACTCGGTAACTGAGGCGGGCCTGGACGCGGTTCGAATCCGCCGCGCGCAGTAAGCGCGGCAAAGCGGGTAGACTTGAGGGCGACCGGAGTGCTGGTCGCCCTCAGCCCCGCCTGAAACGATCCGCCCCCTCGGCGGTCTAATTGACTGGAAGCCGCAAATGACAAAGCTGAAGACGCTCTTGGCGATGCTCTGTGTGGGCTGCTTGGCAGCCCTCGCCTTCGCACAGGACGTCGGCTCCGACTCACACCCGGTGGCGCAGGCCGCCGCGGACGCGATTCGCGATGCCGCAGGCGCCGACGGCGCCTTCATCGCGGCGGGCCTTCTGAAGGACGGCGCGCTAAGCGGCGACCTCGCAGGCATCTTCCAATATCCAACCGACGAGATCGTGGTCGTGCGACTGACTGGCGCCGAAGTTCGGCAGGCGCTCGAGCGTTCGCTGTCCACGTACCCGTCATCAAGCCGCAGTTTCCTACAGCTTTCCGGCCTCGTCGTTACGTTTTCAGCGAGCAAGCCCGCGGAGTCTCGCGTCCTTGATGTCGTTGTGGACGGAAAGAAACTTGATGCGAACGCCACGTACGAGATTGCGATGCCGGAGTCGCTCGCTCGCGGGGCGCTTGGGTACTTCCGCATCTGGAATTCGTCGCGCATTGTTCGCTCTCTCGACACGACCATCGAAGCCGCCCTCAAGGGCAAGACCGGGGAGGTGCGAGAATCCCGCTACATCGTCAAGCCCTGATCGCTTGCGCTGTTCTGGCGTTGGCAAACGGTTGCGGCGAGTCGGCGACCTCTTCCGCGCTCAACCATCAAGGCGGAATGGCGACGCCCGCCCGAAACCCGGAGACGCTCTTCGACGGGGCGAAGGCGTACTCGCTCCTCAAAACGCAGTGCGACATCGGGCCCCGCTTCCCCGGTTCTCCCGGCCATGTGAAGATGCGCGACTGGCTGGTCGCTGAGGCGAAGAAGTACACCGACAAAGTGGAGACGCAGGAGTTCCGCCACCGCTGGAGTCGAACCGGAGAGAACGTAACGATGTGGAACGTCGTGGCGCGAATGGACTTCGGCGCGACCAAGACGGTGCTGCTTCTGGCGCACTGGGACACGCGACCGTATGCCGATCAAGACCCCGAATCTCAGAACCGAGCGAAGCCGATCGTTGGCGCGAACGATGGCGCAAGCGGAGTCGCCGCGCTGCTCGAACTGATGCGCGCGTTCAAGGAAAAGGAGCCGCCAGTCAACGTTGTGTTCCTTTTTACGGACGGTGAGGACCTCGGGCCGGGCCTCGACGAGATGTTCCTGGGCGCGGAGCACTTCGCCCGCAACTTGACCGACGCGGATCGAAAGATTTCGTACGGCATTCTGCTCGACATGGTAGGCGACCGCGACCTTGTCATCCCGCGCGAGCAGAACAGCGACTACTACGCGCGAGCGCTGATGGATCGCTTCTACAATCATGCTCGCGAGATCGGCCTGTCGAAGCACTTCCCCAACCGACCCGGCCTGGTCATCGCCGACGACCATGAGCCATTGAACCGCGCCGGCATCCCGACGATTAACCTCATTGACTTCGACTACGGGCCAGGCCACGCGTGGTGGCACACGGTCGAGGACACGCCCGACAAGTGCAGCGCTGCCTCGCTCGGGGCGGTCGGCCGCGCCGTCGAGTCGTTCCTTCGCTCCGAAAGTTAGATCGGAACGGCGTTCGGGCCGAAGTCGGCGTTGTAGTACTCTCCCACGTTGGTGCCCGGCGCGATCGCCTCGTCAATGCGCTTGAGGACGGCGGCGTCCAATTCCAACTCTGCCGCTGCGACGAGGTCCTTGAATTGCGTCATCTTTCGCGCGCCGATGATTGCAGAGGTTACACCCGGCTGGTTCAGAACCCAGCCGATCGCGAGAGTCGTCAGGCTGCAGCCGAGGTCATCCGCAACCTTCTTCAGTTTGCGCACCACGCGCTCGGTCGCCTTGTTCCACCGGTTCATCGGGTCGCTCGTTACATACCTTCCCTCGCGCGGCTTGCCGAGGTACTTTCCGCTCAGGATTCCGCCCGCGAGAGGCGACCACGGAATCACCGCGTAGTTGTACGTTCTGCAGAAGGGCAGCAACTCTCGCTCGATTCGACGGTCGAGCAGGTTGTACGGCGGTTGCTCGCTGACGAATCGGTTCAGCCCGAGCTCGCGAGCCACGTAGTGCGCCTCACACACCTGCCACGCCGCGTAGGTGCTCGTGCCGATGTAGCGCACCTTGCCCGAGCGAATGAGATCGTCCAACGCGCGCAACGTCTCGTCAATCGGGATGGAAGGCTGCGGGCGATGCACCTGGTAGAGGTCTATCCAGTCCGTCTTCAGTCGCTTGAGCGAAGCCTCGCATTGCATGATGATGTGCCGCCGACTGTTCCCCCATGCGTTAGGGTCGTCGTCATCCATGCGGCCGTGAAACTTCGTCGCAAGGACAACTTTGTCGCGCACGCCCTTGATCACTCTGCCAGTAACCTGCTCGCAGACGCCGCGGGCGTACACATTCGCCGTGTCGAAGAAGTTCATGCCGAGATCCAGCGCGCGCTTGCCGATTTTGTAGCCGGTCTCGGTGTCGCTGCCCCAGTCGTCGGGGTGCCAGCCGAACGTCATCGTGCCCATGCAAAGGGGCGAAACCATCATTCCGGTTCTGCCAAACGGTCGGTACTCCATAATGCCCCGCATCTTACACCGATGAGCACGATCGTTGCCGCCGTTGCGTTGTTTGCGATGTGGCTCGCCTGGGGATGGGCGTCGTGGCGGCGGGTGCTCGCTTTGGCGCAGCGCTTCGATGCTCTCTCGGCGATGCCGCGGTTCCTGCTGAGTGCGGGGGCGCTGCTGCTGTCGGGAGCGGCGCTCATCGGGGGATGGATGGCTGCGAGCGCGCTCACCCCCGACGGAGAGTCGCTCGGCGTCGCTGCGTTCGCGGTGTTTCTCGTGGCGGGGGCGCTCTTCGTCGGGCTGCAGATGTTCGGCGCCGGCTTGCTCTGGCGCGCCGGGATGCAGGTAACGTCGGGTGCGGCTCCGGCGTCGAATCCTCGGAGCGACCATAATCGCCAGGAAGGAGAACAGGAATGAAGTTGCCCCTCATCGCGTTGTTGACCGTTGGGCTAGCCGCATTACCGACGGCCACCCAAACGCCGCCCAAGACCGACCCCTACGGCGTAGACCCGATTTTGCAGACCTTGACGGAGATTGATATCTCCAACCAGATTCTGCCGCTCCTTCTGACGAAGGACCAAACGAATCGCCTTCTGACGCTGCTCGAGCGCGCCCGCGCCGAGGCGAAACAACAGCAAAAGAAGGAAGCCGACGCGCTCAAGGCGCTCAAAACAGAAGCCGACAAGGTACGTGAGGAAGCCGTGAAACTGGGCAAGGTGCCCAGCCAGGAGTTCCTCAACAAGGTGAACGACATGTTCGCCTCTTGGGAGAAAGAGCGACTCAACATCCGCGCCAAGAACACCATCCTGCTCATGTCGTCCATCAAGGAGATTCTCAACGAGGGGCAGATCAAGGCCGCGGTCGGCGTCGTTGACAAGGTCTACGACGAGCAGCTGCGCGAATTCGTCGAGAACCCGACCGACGACCAGAAACTCGCCTACTATGTCGTGCACGTCTTCTTCAACGACACGGCCTACGAGTTCATGCGCCAGCGCTACGCCGAGATGCGCTAAGGCTGGAACGTCACGAAGCGACAGTACTGCCGCGTGCGCTCGGTTCGGTCGCGATACGCGCGGATGAGTTCCTGCGAGCTTCGATCCCCAACGGGCGCGAGAACGAAGCCGCCCTCGTTCAGCGCATCGAACGCCCACTCCGGCACCTCCTCAACCGCAGCGCTGAAGAGCACGCGATCGAACTTCTCGGGCCACTCCATGAGCGCGGCGTTACCCTCGATAACATCTGCCTTGTATCCTAAACGTTGAAGAGTCAAGCGAGAGCGATTCGCCACGTGCGGGATGATCTCGACGCCAACCGCCTCGACCCCCATCTCCTCGAGCAACGCAAGCACATAACCAGAGCCGGAACCGACCTCGAGCACCCTCATGCCGGGCGCAACATCGAGAGTGTCCAGCATGATCGCAATCATCGTGGGCTGGGAGATGGTCGAGCCCTCCGCCAAAGGCAGCGCCTGATCCGACCAAGCCCTGTCTCTCCACTCGGGCGGAACGAACTCCTCGCGCGGTACCTTCTTGAATGCCACGAGCAACGCCTCGTTCCCCGGCGCGACAAGCGCCACCCGCCGCAACAGTTCCTCGCGCTCGGAGTGCACGGCATAGGATAGCCGACGC
>JBBIIO010000035.1:0-22774 GCA_037446435.1 Armatimonadota bacterium | reverse complement strand
GATCTGCGACTCGGAGCGCGGTTGCGGCGGGCATCCGTCGCGCTCGCGGTCGTCACAGTCCCGCTTCTCGCGTCGCTCGGCGTCTCGGCTCCGTTCTTCGCCGTCGCCCCACTTGTGAAGCAGGATCACCTCCTCGCCCTCCTTCGCAGCAGAGGCTATGGCTTCGAAGATGGCGTCTCTTGCCGCATCGGGGATGTCCCCGTCCACCGAGATGTACACGGAACCGACCTTCAGGCTCTTTCCTCCCGGAGGAACGCGCCACGGCGCGTCCTTCTCCGCGCTGGCTTGGTAGATGGTTACGTTCGTCGCGCCATCCGTGTATCGAAGGGCAGCCATCGTTACTCGGCGACCCTTGATGACGTCGGCGCCGGTGAACGTCAGCCCGGCGGGCATCCGCTCAGGCGTAACGACCTGGAAGCCGACCTCTCGCGAGAGCACGGCGATGGTGTCCACCCGCGTCGGAGCCTGCACGCGCACCGTCTCCGGGCGCCCGAGGAACTTCGGCTTGAAGGTCTCATCCGGGATGCGGTCGGGGAAACCGATGGTCAGCGTGTCGCTGACGACTTGTGATTTGCCGGAGGGGTCGGACCACTCTACCCGGAGCAGGACGAACTTCTCGACGTCAATCCAATATCGCCGAGAGAAAACCAACTCGTCCGCCTTGGGCTGAAGCGCGATGCGAACCGCAACGCGCCCAGCGACGCGGTCCACGCCCTCTTTGGTGAGCGTGTAGTTCTTCCTCAGGATCTCGAAGCGCTTCTCGATCTCGGCTTTCGACACGCGCGCGACGGGCGAGTCCTGCACCACGACCAGTTCGCGGTCGGGGTCGTAACTCGTCCACTGGCGTCCGTCATCCACGATTGTGTGCCCTTGCTTGGAGAGCGGGGAGAGAACGGTAATCTTGTTCGCGCCGCTGGACGCTTGGTCCCGCCTTACGCGGACACAGTCGTCGTCGCTCCATCTGTGCAGGGTTCGGACGCAGGTGTACGTGACGAACTGGTCTCGAACCATGGCGAGCCGCACGTACTCTTCCGCCGACCGGGTTGGCTGTTCCGCCAGCGCCGATGAGCAGAGGACCAAGACGAGGCCGAGCGTGAGCCGCATCACCTTCCCGAGTGTCCGTCGTCGAGGGATACGGGAATCGTGTGGCCGGAGAAGGGTGAGCGTGCCCGCTCGAAGTCGCGCGTGCCGTCAATCTGGCGATGCATGGCGGGTGGATACTCGCCTGCCATCGTGGGCTCCGTCGGCGGCTTGATCAGGGTGAACACGAAGAAGCCTGCGATCGCGGCGGCAGCGGCGAGGGTGAGCCCGGCCGCCACGCTGGGTTCCACTCGCAACGGCAGCGGACGCTCGGCTTGCCGCAAGGCGGCCTTCAGCCGCTCCTCCATGCCGTTCGGGGCGCAGCAGGGCGGAAGACCTCGAAGGAGGGACTTGACCTCGCGCAGGTCGTCGCACTCGGCGCGGCACGTTGGGCACTGCTCAAGGTGTGCGCGCACCTGCTGCATCTCCGACCCGGCCAGCTCCGAGTCGAGGTAGGCAGACAGAAGATTTCGTACCGATGCGCAGTTCATGATTCCAACATCCGGTCGTATTTCTCAGGATTGACAGCCGAGAGGTACTTCTTCAGTTGCTTCCTGCCGCGATGGATGCGAGAGCGCACGGTTCCAACTGAGGTGTTCATCACTTCCGATATCTCTTCATACGACAGGCCCTGCATGTCCGCGAGCAGGACCGCGACGCGGAACTCGGGCGTCATGCAGTTCAATGCCTCTTGGATGTCGGCGTCCATCTCGTGGCTTAACACGACCGCTTCGGGCGACGGGCTGTCGTCACGCACATCCCAACCGGCACCCGTTTCGGGATGAGGCTCGTCCAGGCTGCTGGTCTTCAGCCTCCCGCGCCGCCGCATCTCATCAATGTACGCGTTCGTCATGATGCGATACAGCCAACTTGAGAACGGAAGCGACTCATCAAAGCGGTGGAAGAACCGGTACGCTCGCACGAAGCTCTCTTGCACCAGGTCCTCCGCGTCGGCGCGCCGGCCGGTCAAACGGAGGGCAAGGTGGAACAGTTGCTGGTGCGTTTGCTCCAGGAGTGATTCAAACAACTCCCGGCGTGCACCGGCAACCATGGCTCCGCGTTCGATCGTTTTCGATTCCAACGGTTCTCCTCTCGCCTTTGTCCTACGCGACCGCCCCGCCTCCAAGTTCCCTTTCCAGGGATTAGCCTCCGCGAAGGGGGAGGTTGCGCGTGAACATTCTATCGCAGACGAAGTCGAACCGCACCATCCCCTGCACGAGTCGGTGCCCCTCGAGGGCGTCCTCCAGCAGCCCACGCCAGCACAGGTTGCCGCCCTCCAACTCTGTGCAGAGCGCGTTTCCCAGCAATTGTAACAGCGCCGCGTGCCTGCTCCGTGCGGGGGTCTCTCGCGCCAGGCCCGCCTCAACCAGAGCGTCCGCCATGGAATGGAAGTCGTCGCTCGCCTTCAAGGCGTGCTCTCTTCGCGCAGAGGGCAGCCACTCGAGGAACCCGCGCATGGCGCTCACAAACTCCGGGGCGCGGCTGAGCGCCGCCGTAACCTGAGGCGCGCCGCCCGCCAGTCGCCACAGGAACGGGTCTGTGCCCTCGTCCGCAGGTGGCAACTCGCACGGCACGAGCAGACAGCGGGATCGCACGGTCGGCAGCAATCGCGCGGCCGCATCCGTCCAAAGGATGAGCCGCGCATGCTCGGGGGTCTCCTCCATCAGCCGAAGAAGGGCGTTCGAGGCAGCCGGGTTGAGTCTGTGTGCCCGTCCTACGATGACCACCTTGCGCCGTGCCACCAGCGGCCGGTGTTGCAGGAACTCTCGCACGCAAGGCACGCGCCCCTCGTCGCTACTCGATTCCGGCTCTTTGGTGGGCACAATCTGCCCCATCACGATCTGGTCGCCTGCTGAGCGAGGCTTGACGATGAGTAGGTCGGGGCATGCGTTGCGCTCGAGGGCACGGCAGACCGCGCAGTCCCCGCAGGCCTGTCCCTCATGTGCGGTTGGGCAGAGCAGGGCGCGGGCGACCTCGAGGGCGACCAACTCCTGACCCGCGCCCTTCTCGCCCATGATGAGGACTGCTGCACTCGTGTCACGCTGCGCGATGCGTCGCGCTCGCGCAACCGTGCCCTCCGGCACAAGCTCAGAAGCGGGCGAACTGCTCGACATCCAGCACGAACATGATGGCGCCGCCGACGGGCACCTTGACGGGGTTGGGGACGAAGGTTCCTACGTGGGAGGCGTCGGGCGGCAGCACGTTGACCACCTGCTCGCGCACCTGGCAGTTGCGCTGGATGAGGGAGAGGAGCGCGTCCTTCTCCTCCTCTTGCACGCCGATGAGGAAGGTTGTGTTGCCTTCTCGGAGGAACCCACCGGTTGAGCCGATGATGGTGAATTTGAAGCCGTCGCGCACGAGGTCGTCTACGACTTTGTTTTTGTCTCGGTTGTGGATGACAGCGATGACGAGCTTCACGGCTGGTCTCCTCCCGCGGCGAGTATAGCCTCCACGCCGATCACCATGGCGGTTTTGCGGACGGCGTCTTCGAGGACGCGGCCGGGTGGGAGGGTGGCGTCGATGGTGCGCCAGCGGTGTGGTTCTCGTGCGGCTTCGGTTAGGAATCCATCTCGGACGCGTCGGTGGAAGTCGAGTGGTTTCTTGTCGAGTCGGTTGTGGTTGTTGAGTCTGGCGAGGGCGGTTTCTGGCGGGAGGTCCAGGAGGAGTGTGAGGTCGGGGGTGAGGTTGTCGCTTGCGATGCGGTTGAGGTTGCGGAGGGTGTCGAGGTCTGCGCCTGCGGCGTAGCCCTGGTAGGCGAGGGTGGAGTCGGTGAAGCGATCGCAGACGACCCAAGTGCCGATTTGGAGAGCGGGACGGATGGTTGTTAGGCAGTGCCGCCGGCGGTCGGCGAGGAAGAGGAAGGTCTCTGTCCAGGCGTCGAGTTCCTCTCCGTGGAGCAGGATGTCTCGGACGGAGACGCCGATGTCGCTGCCTCCCGGCTCGCGTGTGAGAAGGGTTGGGACGCCGACTGCCGACAGCCTCTCGGTGAGCGCCTCCGCCAAGGTGCTCTTGCCGGAGCCGTCCGGCCCCTCAATCGTGATGAATCGCCCTCTGGTCATGGTTTAAGCCGGCAAGATTCTGACGAATCGGTTCGGCTCTTTGCCGATGCTCTCGCTCCGGAGGTTGTGTTCTTCGATTGCGCGGTGCTGCATTCGGCGAATCGTCGGGGGCTGGGGCGAGAGGTCGTACGCCTTTCGGCGGGACTTCACGGCTCGCACCGCTTGGAGCACCTCCTGGGTCGCCGCTGCGACGGCGTCTTCAGATTCGCCGCGACCGTTGCCGGAAACGATCTCTTCGACCGCCGCGCCGATCTGCGCAAGCGTGTTGCTCCGCACGACGACGACCGGAATCTTCTTTCCGAGGCGCTCCTTGAAGCGGTCCGGCTTTCGCTGCACGGCGCTGCGGATGGCGAGAATCACGTCCGCCGCCTCCGCGTCTTGTGTTACGGCGATGGGGAGGCGCTTGTCGCGGATGACGCGCTCAAGGCGGGTTCGAGCGATGCCGTACGGGAACACTCGGATGACGCTTCTGGCGCCCGGCGCGTGCGCGCCGAGCCTCGGGCTGTGCGGCGCCGCGCCGGCGGCGTCCTCGAGGCGTACTCCAGGCGTCGGCTCAGGCACCGAGGGCTCGGGTGTTAGGACCTCAAGGTGTCCATCGGTTCCTCGGATGCGGATCTCGGGCCTGGGGGCGACGCCTCGCAGGATCGAGTCCACCGTCCTCTGAACGTCGTGATGAACCGCGAGGCGGTCGTAGTCGAGGATTTCGATGACGACATCGAACGTTGGTGGCGCCTTGCGCTCGAGGACGGTCTTCTGTGTTCCTCGCCTGCGTGCTTCCTCATCGGAGAGGGTAACTGCCTGGATGCCTCCGATGAGGTCGGCGAGGGTTGGGTTGAGCATGAGGTTCTCAAGCGTCTGACCATGGGCGGTTCCGATGAGTTGCACGCCTCTTTCGGCGATGGTTCGTGCCGCGTAGGCTTCGGCTTCCGTTCCGATTTCATCAATGACGACGACCTCGGGCATGTGATTCTCGACGGCTTCGATCATGATCTGGTGCTGGAGGCTTGGATCAACGACCTGCATCCTTCGCGCGGAGCCGATGGCTGGGTGTGGGATGTCTCCGTCGCCGGCGATTTCGTTGGAGGTGTCCACGATGACGACGCGCTTGATCATCCTGTCGGCGAGGAGGCGCGCCATTTCGCGCAACTTGGTCGTCTTGCCGATGCCGGGTTTGCCGAGGAGCAGGATGGACTTGCCGCTCTCGACGATGTCCTCGATGATGTCAATCGTGCCGACGATCGCTCTTCCCACGCGGCAAGTGAGACCGATGATGCGCCCCTGCCGATTTCGGATGGCGCTGATTCGGTGAAGGGTGCGCTCAATGCCCGCGCGGTTGTCCTTTCCGAAGTCGCTGATTCGCTCGCTAACGTATCGGATGTCGTCTTCGCTGACGATGTAGTCATAGAATCGCTCGAAGCGGTTTTTGAGTCGAATCTCGGCTGGTCTTCCGAAGTCGAGAACGACTTCGATGAGGTCGTCGAGGTCCGGCACGTGGTCGAGCCTCTGTCGGATGACTGGTGGGAGGGCGTGGAGAAGGAGTTGGAGTTCCTCTCGGTTGTCGGGCATGGAGTTGGGATCTGTGGGCAGGTTGTGGTTCATTGTGTGGTGTCTTGGAGTGTGGCTTGTGTGGTCATCTGCTTGCCTTCTCTCCAGAAGGTGATGTGGACGTTCTGCCCGACGTCGGCTTTCATCATGAAGAGGAGGAAGTCGCTGCGGTTTCTGAGGGGCTGGTTGTTGATTTGTGTGATGATGTCGAGTTCCTGAAGTCCTGCGTTGTCGGCGGGGCCTCCTGGTTTGACGGCGAGGACGACGAGTCCCTGCTCTGGGAGTTCGATGGAGCCGACGAGTTCTCGGAGGTAGGGGTCCCTTCTTGGTGCGGGGTGCCACTCTGCGCGGATGGCGAGTGTGGCGTGCCTCATTCTGCCGTGTTGTCGGATTTCCTGGACGAACTTGAGGACTTGTTTTGCTGGGATGGCGAAGCCGAGTCCTATGCTTGCTCCTGTGGGTGAGAGGATTGCCGTGTTGATTCCTACGACCTGCCCGTGGACGTTAGCGAGTGGGCCTCCGCTGTTTCCTTGGTTGATGGCGGCGTCGGTCTGGATGGCGCCGACGAGTGGGTAGTTCTCGCCGTCTGCTGGGAGGTCTCGGTTGAGCGCGCTGACGACACCAACGCTGAGGGTGTTTTCGATTCCGAGTGGTGCTCCGATGGCGAAGACCCACTCACCTTGCACGAGGTCGTCGCTGTCTCCGAGTTCGGCGAAGGGGAGGTTGGTCGCGTTGATTTTCAGGAGTGCGAGGTCTGAGGGTCTGTCTGCTCCTACGACTTGGGCGTCGTGTGTAGATCCGTCTTGGAGTTTGACGACGACTGCGTCTGCTCCTTCGATGACGTGGTTGTTGGTAACCACGTAGCCGTCGGCTGAGATGATGACACCGGAGCCGAGTCCTGCTTGCACCTGGTTGCCGCTGAAGAAGTCCCTTCGCATTTGGAAGACGCTGACGACGGCGGGTCGGAGCTTCTGGACGGCTTCGGAGAAGGCGACTTGCCCCGGGTCCTTCTCGTATCGGATGGGCTGGTAGTTGGCGAGTTGCTCGAGTGAGGTGACGGGTTTTGCGATGCGGTCGTGCACCCAGAGGGCGGCGAAAACGCCGGCGAAGCAGACGACGAACATCGAAGCGTAGATGAGCAGGCGGTTAAACACGTCGGTTCCTCTTCTCCTTTTGACATACGGCTTCGAGGGCGGCGAGCGCTGCCTGTTCGCCCTTGTTTCCGTGTTTCATGCCTGCACGCTCGAGCGCTGCGTCTTGCGTGGCGCAGGTGAGGATGCCCCAGGTTACGGGAACGCCTGTGCGGAGGGCGAGGTCGGACAGGGCTGCGGCGACGGAGTTGGACAGTTGTTGTGCGTGGATGGTCTGTCCTTGCAGGATGCACCCGACGCAGACGACGGCGTCGACGCCGTCTTCGATGAGGGAGTGCGCGAGCACGGGTACCTCCCAGGTTCCGGAGACCCAGAACACCTCCGGGTCATCGAGTCCGTGCATACGGAGGGCGCGCTGTGCTCCCTCGGCGAGCCGCTCGGTGATGAATTCGTTCCAGCGCGCTGCGACGATGGGGATGCGCAGCCCCTCCGCCCTCAAAACGGCCTCAACTTTCGGACACATGCTCTTGGCTGTCGCGGGGGTCTCCGTTGGCGTCGCGACCGCTGTCGCCGGGCGCTGCTGGAGGGATGAGGTGTCCAAGTTTGTCACGCTTGGCGTCAAGGTAGCGGGTGCGTTCGGGCAGCGAAGGTGCGAGCAGCGGCACGTGCTCGACGATCTCCAAGCCGTAGCCCTGGATGCCGGCTACTTTGCTGGGGTTGTTGGTCATCAGTCGCATCTGCTGGATGCCGAGGTCAACGAGCACCTGCGCCCCGATTCCGTAGTCCCGCAGGTCGGGCTTGAAGCCGAGGGCTCGATTAGCCTCGACGGTGTCAAGGCCCTGGTCCTGCAGCTCGTAGGCTTTGAGTTTGTTGAGGAGCCCGATGCCGCGTCCCTCGTGCGGGATGTAGAGGACACAGCCTCGTTGTTCTTCGGCGATTGCGCTGAGTGCGAGTTCGAGTTGGTCCCCGCAGTCACATCGAAGCGAATCGAGGATGTCCCCGGTTACGCAACTGGAATGCACCCGCACCAGCACCGGCTCGCCGTTGGCGATGTCGCCCATAGTGAGAGCGAGGTACGGCGTACCGTCCACTTGGCTCTCGTACGCGGTCAGCTCGAAAACTCCGTGTCGGGTTGGGAAGGCGATCGGGCCGGCGACCCTTTTGATGAGCCTTTCGGTTCGCCTGCGGTAGGCGATGAGGTCGGCGATGGTGATGATCTTCAGGTCGTGCTCGCTCGCGAGCCGTTCGAGAGCCGGAAGGCGCGCCATCGAGCCGTCATCGTCAAGGATTTCGCACAGCACGCCGACAGGCTTCAGTCCGGCGAGTACGCACAGGTCAACGGTTGCCTCGGTGTGGCCGGCGCGCTTGAGGACGCCCCCTGCCTCGGCGCGCAGAGGGATGACGTGGCCTGGGCGCGCGAAGTCCTCGCGCCGCGCGTCGTCGTCTGCGAAGAGGCGAACCGTAACCGAGCGGTCGAACGCTGAGACGCCGGTGGTCGTTCCTTCTCTCGCGTCTACGGTTTCGCCCATGGCGGTCCCGAGGCGGCTGGTGTTCTCCTTCACCATCATCGGGATTCCCAATTCGTTGAGCCGCTGCTCCGTCGTGGGCACGCAGGGGATGCCGCGCCCGCGAGTGAGCATGAAGTTCATCGCCTCGGGAGTAACCAGTTCGGCAGCCATGACGAGGTCGCCTTCGTTCTCGCGGTCCGGGTCGTCCACGACGATGACCATCCGCCCGTTGCGGACGTCCTCTATGGCTTCCTCGATGGTTGAGAAGGGTGCACGGCTCATGGACTCAGTGTGCCGGTAACGGTACCGGCTTTTCGGAGAAAGTATACCGTAGGGTGGGCTTTGGCACGCCCTTTGCCCTTCTACTCCGTGCATTGCCTCTCACGAGCATGGCATCATCCGAAACCTCCGAACGGGGAGCCCGGTCGCCCGGGCTCCCGCTCTTTTTGCGCCTCGCTTGAGCGGGGGCGTGTGCCCTCCACGTGGGCAGATGAAGGCCCGGCGTCCGTTCACGTGTAAAATCCCCGCGATGCGCCTCATCCCCAGTATCGGCATCGAGGTCCACGCCGAACTGCTCACCGAGACGAAGATGTTCTGCGGCTGCCCGAACCGCTTCGGCGGCGAGGCGAACACCCGCGTCTGCCCGGTGTGCCTCGGCTTGCCGGGCAGCCTGCCGGTGCCGAACCAGCGTGCGATTCAACTCGTGCTGCGGGCGGCGCTCGCGCTCAACTGCTCCATCGCCCCTCGCTCGCTGTTTCACCGGAAGAACTACTTTTATCCCGACCTGCCCAAGGGATATCAAGTCAGCCAATACGAAAAGACGAACCCGATCGGCCATCACGGGCACCTGGACATCCCCGACCCCAGCACGGGCGGGGAGGCGGACGTCCGCGTTCGCATTCGGCGCGTCCACCTGGAAGAGGACACCGGCAAGCTGCTCCACCTTCCGGGCGGCGGCGCGGGGGTGGATTTCAATCGTGCAGGCGTGCCGCTGATGGAGATCGTTACCGACCACCCTCCCGACGTCCACGATGCCGAAACCGCCCGCGAGTACGTGCAGCAACTGCGCTTGCTTCTTCTGTACCTCGATGTGTGCGACGGCAAGATGGAGCAGGGCAGCTTCCGATGCGAGCCGAACGTCTCCGTCGCCCCGGAAGGCTCCGACACGCTGGGTACCAAGACGGAGCTGAAAAACCTGTCATCCTTCAAGGCGCTCGCAACGGGCATCGAGTACGAAGTCAGACGCATGGCGAAGGCGTTGGAGGTCGGCGAGACACTGCACCAGGAGACGCGAGGCTGGAACGAAGAGACTCAGAGCAGCTACCCCATGCGGAGAAAGGAGGGCGAGGCAGACTACCGCTACTTCACCGACCCCGACCTGCCGCCGATGGTGTTCGACGAAGAGACCATCGAGCGCGAAAGGGCTGCGCTGCCTGAGCTGCCTCTAACGAAGCGGGCAAGGTACATGCAGCAATTGGGCCTCGATGCGTACGATGCCGGCGTTCTCATCCAAGACCCGGCTTGGGCGGCGTTCTTCGACGAGGCTGTAAGCCTCGGATCGAATCCCAAGCAGGCATGCAACTGGATGAACGGCGACTTCGCGCGACTGCTGAACGACTCAGGGCAGACGCTCGCGATCACGAAGGTTACGCCTTCCCACATCCGCGACCTCATCGCGCTCCTCGAGGCGGGCACCGTGAACGGGCGGCAGGCGAAGGACGTCCTGGAAGCGGCGTTCCAAGACGGGCGGCTGCCGGGCCAGATTGTCGAACAGGAGGGGCTTCGGCAGATTACCGACGAGGGCGCCGTCCGAGCGCTCATCGTTGAGGTCCTCGGCGCGAACCCGGACGCCGTCGCAAGGTATAAGGAGGGCAAGACGAACGTGAAAGGATTCCTGGTTGGTCAGGTCATGCAGAAAACGAAAGGGCGCGCGAACCCCGAGTTGGTGAACCGCGTGCTTGACGAGGCGCTTGCGGAGTGAAGCGAAACTTCGTCGCTGTTCTCCTACTGCTGTTCGTCAGCGGCATAGCCCAGAACGAGCCGGGGCAAGGAAGGGTGCAGCGAATGTACGATGCCTACGAGGCGCAACTCCGAGCGCGACTGGATCAGCACTTTCACGATGGGGAGTACCAAGCCTGCGTCGGAATCTTGCGCGTCCTGGTTGCTCAGGACCCGCACGATGTCCAGACCACCAGCGACCTTGTGTTCATGCTGGGCAACGTGGGATTGGATGGCGAGGCTCTGTCGACCGCGATTTCGTTCCGACGCGCGCACGCCGCCAACCCGTATGCCGCCCAGATTGAGGCGAACTACTACGTCAACCCAACCGTCAAACTGTATGAGCGAATCCCGGCGGTGCTGGAGCCGGTCGTCGGAGAGAGCCGCTTCTTGCAGACGTTTGTCGCCCTCGGGCGAGCGTATGAAGAGATGGGCTTGCTGAAAGAGGCGCTCCGCGTTCATCACCTTCGATTGGAGCGCTTCCCGGACGACCCGTCGAGCAACGTCGTTCGGAACAAAATCGCTCAACTCGAAGCACGCATCAAAGGATAGGTCGCCGGATCGTGGGCGACGCTGAAATGCCAAGGAGGGCAGAAGACATGGAACAGCATCGGATCACTCCGCTTGAGGTGGAAACCAAGGAGTTTACGACCTCGTTTCGAGGCTACGCGCCAGCCGAGGTACGGGCGTTCCTCGAGAAGGTTTCCGCTGAAATCGAGTCGCTAACGCGCGAACTCCGCTCCGTCCGCGAGACGCTCGAGGCAGTCACGCGAGAGCGCGATGAACTTCGGCAAAGGGAGACCCTGATCAACGAAACCTTGATCGCCGCGCAACGCGCCGGAGAGGAGATTCAACAGGCAGGGCGCGAGCGGGCACAGGCCGCGCTTCAGCAGGTCGAGGCGCAACGAATCCAGATCCAGGGCGACATCGAGCGCCTCCGCGCCGAGCGCGACGCGTTCATCGTGCAACTGCGCTCCTACCTCGATGCCTTTTACGCACGCCTCGAGGAGCAGAAGCGGCGCGCCGCCGGGTGAGCAGGAGACAGGCTACGCTGGAAGTGCGCGTTACGCCGCGCGCATCTCGCCGCTCGGTAGTGCGGCGTGGTACCCTCGTGTGCGTCGCCGTCCCGGAGCCGCCCGCGGAGAGCCAAGCCAACGAAGCGGTGGTGGCGTTGCTCGCAAAGACGCTCGGCGTCGCTCGCTCCGCCGTCGAGATCGTCGCCGGAGGGAAGGGGCGGACGAAGCGCGTGGTCGTTCACGGCTTGACCGATCACGAGGCTTTCGCAAGGATTCAGGAAGCCTAATCCTCTCGCGGGGCAGCCGCGCTCTTTCGCGCGAAGTTGATGCGCAGGTCGCTCAACAGGCTCTGGACCTCACGCCGCTCCCCTTCGCTTAGAAGCGGCTCGAGGTGTTCGACCAGGCGACTGAGGACGTCGATCGCGACGCGTGCCTGAGCCAGGTCCTCGTCCGGCTTGCCTGTTGCGGGGTCGGGCAGAAAGCCCATCTTCTGCCACGCGAACTGCGCGAACATCTGCACGGAGTAGTGCAGGAGTCCCTCGATGCGAAGGGGCTGGTCGCTTTCCTCGTCAGCGCTGTCGCTTCCTGGTTGGGGGTTTTCTGCCATGGCTTCGGCCGGTCTTCACCATACTTCGAAGACGCTCTAAGTTTACCGCGTGCATCTTCTCGGCGTTGGGCGTCTCGAGGATGAGCGGGGCGTGAGCGATGCGCGGGTCGTTCACGATGCGCTCGAAGGCTTCCGCGCCGATTTCGCCCTCGCCGATGTGCGCGTGGCGATCCTTCCTCTCCCCAAACGGTTTCAGCGAGTCGTTCGTGTGGATGCAAACGAGGCGGGTCAGACCGATGCGGGTGTCGAATTCCTCGATCAACCGCTCATAGCCCTCTTCGCTTCGAATGTCGTACCCCGCCGAGAACACGTGGCACGTGTCCATGCACACAACGAGGCGCTTGGGTGCTTTGCATCGATCAATCACTTCCTGCAGGTGCTCCAAGCGGTATCCCAGGCTCGAACCGGTGCCTGCGGTTGTCTCCATCGCCAGGGACACGGAGGGTGGCGCGCCGGCGAGCACCTCCTTGGCGCTGATTGCAAGCCGCTTGAGGCCCTCCTCCTCGCCCTCCCCTTTGTGCGATCCCATGTGGGAGACGGCGTACGGAATCCTGAGTTGCGCGCAGCGCTGCATCTCGTCAATCAGCGCTTCGACGCTCTTCTTGCGCATCGCTTCGTCGGGCGCCGCGAGGTTGATGAGGTAGGAGTCGTGAGAGATCGTCCAGTCAATGCCGGTCTCCTCGCGTGCAGAGAGGAAGTCCTCGATCATCTCCACCGTTATCTTCTTCGCCCGCCACTGCTGCGGGCTGCTGGTGAAGACCTGGATTGCGGTTGCGCCGATCTCCTTCGCGTGTCGAACCGCCGCGCCGAGGCCCTTCGATGTGGGCATATGCGCTCCGATGAGTCGCGTCATGCCGCCGAGCCTACCTCTCGCCCCTCAACGGATGGTCACGTAGGGACGGAGTTGCTCCAGTTTCTTCGGCCCGATGCCCTTCACGTTCTCGAGTTCCTCGACCGACCGGAACGTGCCCACCCGATTGCGATACTCGATGATCCGCAGCGCCGTAACCGGCCCGATTCCGGGAAGGGTTTCCAACTCCTCTTGTGTGGCGGTGTTGATGTTGACAAGCCCGCCGCCCTTGGGCGTTGGGTATGCCATGTTGCCGCCCGGCGCAGTGCCGCTCGTCACCGCGTCCCGTCCATAGGGCCCGGGCGGAACCGACTCGCCCTGCATCGGCACGTACAGTTGAGTGTTCGGCACCAGCGGCGCGGCAAGGTTCAAAAGTGACAGGTCGGCGTCTCGGGTTGCCCCGCCTGCCAACTTGATGGCGTCGAGAACGATCATGCGCTCGTCCGCCGTGATGACCGTCGGCTTCGCCACCGCCCCGGCGACGTGAATCGGGAAGCGCCCAGCCCGCGCGTCCTCTTCGGTGAACGTGTAGGCGGGGCCTGCGTTCGCCCGCAGGTTGCTGTAGCCCAGCCAAGCGGCGCCGCCGACCACCGTGGCTGCCAGCGCGCTGACGGCGAGTTTCTCAATCGGTTCCAGGTTGTGCCACATCTCCTTTCCCTCGGCTCCCTAATTCTTTTACCCGCCACGGGCGACATTCCTGCAGGGTGATAAACTGCCGCCGTGCCTCCCTACCTCGGCGTGGTCGTGCCCGCCTACAACGAAGAGCCCCGCCTCGGGGCGACGCTCCGGCGCATCAGGGAGTACCTCGAGCAGAGTTCCTGGACGTGGCGGGTCGTGATCGTTTCCGACGGGAGCACGGACGCAACCGAGCGCATCGCGCGTGAGTTCGCCGACGGCGACAACCGGTTTGAGGTCATCGCTTATCAGCCCAACCGAGGCAAGGGGCACGCCGTCCGGGTCGGAATGCTCGCTCTCGATGCCGAGTGGCGACTTCTGTGCGACGCCGACCTGGCGACGCCTATCGAAGAGGTCGAGAAGCTGTTTGCCTCGCACGCGTCGGTTGCGGTCGGCAGCCGCGCACTGGATCGCAGCCGGCTCGAGGTGAGGCAACCCTTTTATCGCGAATGGGCGGGGCGGGCGTTCAACAAAGCGGTGCAGCTCCTCGGCGTGCGCGGAATCCGCGACACGCAGTGCGGATTCAAGTTGTTCCGAGGCGACGTCGCTGAGCAGGTGTTCTCCCGGTGTCGGCTGGATGGCTACGGCTACGACTTCGAGTCGCTCATGCTCGCCCGAGCGTTCGGCCATGAAATCGCCGAGGTGCCCGTGCGCTGGCGGCACCAAGAAGGCTCGAAGGTGCGCCTGCTCCGCGACGGCCTGAAGATGCTGTGGGACCTGCTGATCCTGAGGCTGACGTTTCGCTCGCGGCTGAGGGAGTAGAATCGCGCCAATGGCGGAATACCGGCTCGGATGCGTGCCGTACCTGAACGCGCGACCGCTGATCGCGTCGCTGGAAGGCGACCCGGAGTTCAGCATCCTTTACGAGCCGCCCTCGTCCCTTCCCGGCCTCATCGAGTCGGGCGCGGCGCATGCAGCCATGGTGAGCAGCATCTTTGCGCTGCAGTCTCTCCACGCGCGCGTCGCCGCCGGCGTTTCGATTAGTTCTCGCGGGCGCGTCGAGAGCGTTCGGCTCTTCTCGCAAGTGCCGTTCGACGGCATTCGCAGGCTTGCGCTGGACGCAAGCTCCCTTACGTCGACCGCGCTCTGCCGACTCGTCCTTGCCGAGCGCTTCGAGTGCAGGCCGACGACCTTCGCTGCGGAGCCAGACCTCGACGCGATGCTCTCCTCAGCCGACGCGGCGCTCCTCATCGGCGACCCAGGCATGAGCGCCACCCCCTCGGATGAACTGTTCGTGCTCGACCTCGGCAAGGCGTGGGAGGAGATGACGGGGCTACCGTTCGTCTGGGCGCTTTGGGTTGGGGGAGAGGGACTGGATGACCGGCTCGCCGTGCGGCTGGCTCAAGCCCGCGCAGAAGGCGTCGCCTCGATCGAGGGAATCGCGGAGCGGGAGGCGGACGCGCGCGGGTGGAGCCTGGCAACGTGTCGCCACTACCTCGCCGAGGTGATGGAGTACACGCTCGAGGACGAGCACCTCGAGGCGCTTCGGCGTTTCGGGGCGATGTGCGAGCGCCGCGGGTTGCTCCAAAGGGCTTACGAACCGGAAATCGTCGGCGCGTTGATGGCGGGTTAGTCGCCCGCCTCTCGGATTCGCTTCAGTTTGCTCTCGAAGGTGCGGCGCGGCCGCTCCTCCATCTCGAACTCCTCGCCGTCGAGCATTGCCGCCAACGCCCTGCACTCCGAATGCGAGAAGCGGACGGACTTGAGGATGTGCTCCTCGAAAGCCTCGTACGCCATCGGAGCGACCGCCTTCGCGCACGTCGCCATCGCCTCGGCGTATTTGCGAATCTCGTACTGTGCGTGCTCATCCATTCGCAGGCGGAGGAAGTGGAACAAATTGTGCAAATCCATTTGCCAGTACCATTCCGTGTAGAGGGAAAGGGGCAAGTTGATGCGCGCCAACTCGCGAGCCACGCCTTGCTCGAGGATCTCTTCATATCGCTTGTAGAGCGCTCTCTGGTCTTCGGCAAGGCGCGCGATCATCTCGGCGGCGACTTCGGGCGGTATCGGGTCCTCCGAGCGCCCCTGCTTGTTCGCCTGGCTCTGTAGGCGCATCTGCTCAGGCTCGGGAAGGTAGAACTCATCCTGCATGACGCTGTAGCGCCCGCTGATTTCGTTCAATCGCGCGGTGCGGTGTCGCACCCACTGCCTGGCGACGAAGATCGGCATCTTGCAATGGAACGTCAGAATAACCTGCTCGAACGGGCTGGTGTGCTCGTTGCGCATCAGGTAGTGGATCAGCCCGCGGTCCTCTCGGACGGTTTTCGTTCCTGCCCCGTAGCTGACCCGGGCGGACTGCACGATTCGGGCGTCGCCGCCCAGGTAGTCCACCAACCGCACGAACCCCTTGTCGAGCACCCGGATCTCTTGGTCGAGCAGCGCCTCCGCCTCAGGAACGACGAGTCTGGCCATCGCCGCCTGTTTACCCGAGTAGCCGCACCATGCCGCCTCGCGCGAGACCACCTCGGCGAACGAAGCGGGACGCCGCGCCCGTCTGAACCTCGATAGGGGGAATGAGATGAGAGAACGTGTAGCCATCCTCGTGGTCTTCGGATTAACGGTGCTGATGCCCTGGAGGGCGACGGCGCAAGCGTTGGGCAGCGCCGATGTGATTTCCGGCCAGTACATGACCATGGTCGCTTGCACGCCTGAAACCGGCTCGTGGCAAGAGATAGACACGCTGCTCTTCCCGGACAACCGTTCCGTTGAGCTCGTGTTCATGCCCTGGGCGCGCAAGCCCGCCTTAAGCACTGAGGTAACCCTCCTCGGCAACTGGGTGGGCCTCGAGCGCTTTGAGGTCAACTGGGTGGTGTCAGAATCCATGCGGATGATGGGCGGGAACCCAACGACAGGCGAGCAACGGGTCTGTGTGCTGCTCATCAACTTCCAGAACGACACGACGCAGAACGCCACAATCTCGGGCGTTACCCAGCGCATGTTCTCCCAAAGCGACTCCGCCGACCGCTGGTGGCGCGAAGCATCGTACGGCAAGATGTGGATTACCGGCGACGTCTATGGCTGGTACACGTTGCCGATGAACCGTACCTGCGATCCGAATGAATGGCGGCGGCTGGCAATCATCGCTGCCGACCCCGACGTGTACTTCCCGCAATACAACCGCCTCTTCATCCTTGTGCCGGGTGGCGGCGGATGCAGTTGGGGCGGATTGGGAACACTGGGGATGCAGACGTTCAACACCCAAGACGGGCCTTTCACGGCCAGCACGTCTTGGTGTCGCTCGGAATACTACAACACGAACACAAGCACCGCCATTCAGATCACAACCCACGAGGGCGGGCATAACCTCGGGCAGCACCACGCGAGTTCGATCCGTTTCACCGGGGAGGCGCTGGGTCGCTTCGATAACAACGGCGCCGACGGAACGGTGAGCGAGTACGGCGACCGGTTCGACACCCTTGGCAACTGGAATACCGGCTGCTACAACGCCCGACACAAGATCAACTTGCAATGGTGGGATCAACCGCACGTCGTTGACGTACGCCAGGCGGGCACGTACACGCTTTCGCCGTTCATCACCAACACCGCTGAGCCCAAGGTGCTCGCTCTGTATCGAGGTCGCGCGCCGAACACGGGGCGCGATGAGTACCTCTACCTCGAATGGCGTCAGCCCATCGGTTACGACCAAGGCATCAACTGGCGTAGCGGGACGAACTACAACGGCGTGCTTGGGCACTTCCACTGGAACAACGGTAGCACGCGCACGTACCTCGTAGACTTCTCCTACGCCGACAACGACTTCCTCGACGCCGCGCTGAAGACCGGGCAGACGTGGCTCGACAACTACACGGGCCTCGGCGCCAGGGTCATCGGCGTGGAGAACGGCAGGATGGTCGTCGAGGTCAGTTTCAGCGACGCGGGCAACCCAGTCGCGCCGCTTGCCTTTCAAGTTACGGGCGGCGCGCACGCGGGCGGGAACCTCAACGACCTGCTCAACAGCGACAACCGCTACGTGACGATCGAAGCGCTTAGGCCGACCGAGGCTGCAAGACCGCTCGCCGAGTTGACCGTGCAGTCAACATCGCCGTTCCGCAACCCGCCGCGCATCGACCTGAGCATCGAGGCATCTGCGACCGCGGAGGCGATCCAGGTCGTCGAGATGTGGAACTACCAGGCGAGCCGCTGGGAGGAGGTCTCCCGCAGAGTCGCCTCGCCCACGGACACAACAGTAACCGTGAGCATCACGTCGAACGCGGTGCGGTTCGTACAGCCCGGCACGCGCAGTATGCAGGTGAGAATCGGGTGGTACGACAACGCCATCACCTTCCCCGCCTGGGTGGCGAGGACGGATCGCGTCGCGTGGAGCGTGTTTTTCTAAGCAACCCCTTGCGCGGGCGTGGCGGATGGCTGTAGCATAGCGGCATGGCGCCCACACCTTCAACCATGCTGCCGCTCGGAACCACCGCGCCCGCGTTCGCCTTGCGGGACGTTCGAACGGGCGAGACCGTTACGCGCGAGATGTTCGGCGGCAAGCCGCTGCTCGTCATGTTCGTCTGCAACCACTGCCCGTTCGTCGTTCACGTCCGCGAGGAGCTTGCCCGAATCGGCGATGAGTACGCCCCCAAGGGTATCCATATCGTAGCAATCTGCTCCAACGATGCAGAAACCTACCCCGACGACGCCCCCGAACGCATGGCGGAACGAGCCGAAGAATGGGGCTGGGCGTTCCCCTACCTCCACGACGAAGAACAATCCGTCGCCCGCGCCTATCGTGCCGCCTGCACACCCGACTTCTTCCTCTTCGACGAACAGCACCGCCTTGTCTACCGCGGGCAACTGGACGACAGCCGACCCACCAACGGCGTCCCCGTCACCGGGCGCGATCTGCGCAAAGCGCTCGATGCCGTGCTGAACGGAGAACTTCCCCATCCCGACCAGAAGCCCAGCCTCGGATGCAGCATTAAATGGAAAACCGGAAACGAACCACACTACCCTGCCTCGCAACCGCAATAGCAGCCGCCCTCGCCATCAACGCCAAAGCGCAGGTCATCTTCCCCCGCCCCAGCGACTACCCGCACTTCCGAGGCGCGCTCGGCTTGCCGGGCGGGTTCTTCTCGATTGACTGGAGCGGCACGCCCTCGCGGGGAGGGGCGATAACGCTCAGCACGCCCCTCGGAATTACCCTCAAGGAGGGCGAGATGATCGCCGGCCTCGGCTCCGTCAGCGAGGACAGAACCTTTCGCCTCCCGTCCGGCGAGCGCGGAGACAACCAAGTGAACGGCGACCTGTGGCTCACCCGCGGTTTAGAGTGGGCGAACGTCCGCTTCTCCGTGGGTCTCAGGTGGCTCAGCGCCGTCGGAGAGCACGTCATTACCATCCAGGTAAGCATCCCCACCCCACAACAATCTAACGTCAAGATCTCCGTCGGCTCCCTCGACCCGTTCGGCGCGGGCGCGGCGTTCGACTCGGAGGACACTCGTACGGTGTTCGCCGCCGCAACCACCACCCTCGGCGACGCGTTCCTAACCGCCGGATGGGGAACCCTCCGCTTCAAGCGCGGCTTCGCATCCCTATCAGGCGAGGCGTACCGCGGAGTGTCGGTCGTTGTAGAGCACGACGGCTTCGGCTTCAACGTGGGCGTGGGCGTCGAACTGGATCGACATTGGCACCTGTTCGCCGGGCGATTGCGGAATCGCAACGCCGTCCTCGGGAGTGCAATCCGCTTTTGAAGCGGCCCGAAGTCCTTCACCTGATCTGGGTGTTCCAGCATGGGGGCGTGGAGCGGTTTGTTCTCGACCTCGTTCCCGCCTTACGCGCCCTCGGGGTCGAGTCCCGCGTGGCGGCTATGCTCGCTCGCGGAAGCGGCGCGCTCGAGCAAACGTTCGTCGAGCAAGGTGTCCCGGTCTTCCAATGCCACCTGAGGAACCGAGCGCAGTTGCAGGATGTGCTTCGGAGCGCGGCGGACGGTGTCGCCGCAGTGCACAGCCACCTCGGAGTGTTCTCCGGAGACCCGTTTCGCCTGTTGCGGCGGTTCAGCAAGGCGAGATTGATCGCCCACGAGCACACGCTGGTTCGCTTCCCGTGGCACAAAAGGTGGTATGAAAGCGCGTCGCACGCCCTCACGTTGCGGCAGGGCGACGCCTTCGCCGCCGTATCGAAGGCGACTTCGCAAAGGCTGATGAGGGGCGACCCGCGGCACTGTACGCTGATTCCGCCGGGCATCCGCCTCGACGATTGGCCGAGGCGTGAACGTGCGCCCGACGGCCCGCCTTGGCGCCTGTTGATGGTTGCGCGCTTCGACCCGGTCAAGAACCATCTCTTCGCCGTGCAGGTCGCTCGGCGGTTGCGCGACGAGGGTTTCGACTGCTTGCTCGACCTCGTTGGCGACGGACCGCTCCGCCCGCGCGTGGAGCGAGAGGTATCCCGCCTTGGGCTTGCCGAGTTCGTGCGCGCGCGCGGCGTGCAATCCGACGTGGCGCAGTGGATGAGGGAGGCTCACCTGCTGCTTCTGCCGTCGCTGAGCGAGGGTGCGCCGAGGGTGCTCCTCGAGGCGGCGGCGGTCGGATTGCCGTTCGTCGCCTCGGATCGCGTAGACCTGAGCGGGCTGTTCTCGGGCGAGGCGACCGTGCCGCTGCAAGTCGCCGATTGGGCGCAAGCGGTGATTCAACGAACGCAATCGCTGAAGCCGGTCGAGCCGGTGATTGACCTCTCTATCGAGCGTGCGGCGCGCGACTCGCTGGCGCTCTACGGCATCGAGTAACGCCCATCGCTTATTGGCCTCCCTCGAACATCCGGCGCAGCCCCTCTCGCCACGAGACGGCAGGTTCGTAGCTGAGGTCCTTCGCCGCAAGCGAGATGTCGGCCACGGAGTGCTTCACGTCCCCCGCGCGCGGCGGCAGGTACTCGACCGGCACCTCTTGCCCCACGATGCGCCTCATCTCCTCGATGAGTTGATTGAGCGACACCTGTTCGCCGCACGCGATGTTGTACGCTCCCCCGTTTACGCGCTCCGCGTCAAGGCAGCAGAGGTTCGCCCGCACGACATCGGTTACAAACGTGAAATCGCGAGTCTGTTCGCCGTCGCCGAAGACCTGCAGCGGCTTGCCCTCTCGGATTCGAGAGAGAAAGATCGGAATCACGGCAGCGTACGGCGAATCCGCCCGCTGTCGAGGTCCGAACACGTTGAAGTAGCGCAGCGACACGCACTCCATCCCAAAGCACGCCGCGTACGCTCGGACGAACTCCTCGCCCGCGAGTTTTCCGGCTGCGTACGGCGAGATCGGATCCGGCAGGTGGTCCTCGCGCTTCGGCATCGCCGCGCGCTCGCCGTAAACGGCGCTGGAGGAACTGTAAACGAACCGTCGCACGCCCGCTTTCCGCGCCGCCTCGAGCGTCACCGCCGTGCCGTAGGCGTTCACCCGCAGGCTCTCAAGGGGGTTCTCAACGGAGGCGGGGACGCTTACGCTTGCTGCGAGGTGGAACACGACGCTCGCGCCCTCCACGGCATCGGTCAGCACGGCTTCGTCGAGGATCGAGCCCTCGATGAATCGTACGGAGCCCTTCGGCAGGTTTTCGAGCCGTCCAGTCGAGAGATTATCCAGAACCGTAACGCGGATCCCCCGCTCCAGAAGCCCCTCGACGAGGTGCGAGCCGATGAAGCCGGCACCGCCCGTCACCAGCGCGCGCTGCAGGGAGGACGCCATGCCGAAAGGTTACCTGAAGACGAGGGCGGCTTCGAAACGTCTTGTAGATTGAAGATGAACTCCATCAAGCGCTTCCTGGTTCTGTTGATTGCGTTGTCGCTGTGTGTTGCCGTCGCTCAGAACGAGTCGCCCGGCTATCGCCTGAAGCCGGGGGATGTCGTCCGCGTGAGGTACTTGCTGCGGGCGGGAACGCTCAACGAGCCGAACTCGATCATCGTCGGCGACAACCTCGACATGCGCCTCGAGGTGCCGCCTACCGGCGACTTGGTGCTGCCCTATGTGGGTGCGGTCGCCGCGGTGGGGAGGACGGTCGAAGAGGTTGAGAGCGAACTCTCCGCTCGCCTGCGAGAACGCTTCCGCCTCGCCGAGGCGTTCGTGGTGCTCGAGTCGGTGCGCCGCGACACGTTTAGCATCATCGGCGAGGTGAGCCGCGGCGGGCAGTTCGAGCTGATTCCCGGCACCACCCTTCGCCAGGCGCTCGCCCTCGGCGGCGAAACTACGCGGAGACCCGAGCTGCTCCGAGCCGCCCTCTTCCGACAGGGAAAACCGCGCCTCGAGTTCGACCTTTATGAGGTGCAAGCGGCGGACAACACGCTCGGCGACGAAGTCCTGCAGCCCGGCGACGTCATCAGCATCCAGACGAAGCGACAGATGCGAGTGTGGGCATCCGGCACCACCCGAGTGCCCGGCGAAGTGGCGGTCGAGCAGGGAACCACACTCCGACAACTCGTAGCCAACGTCAGCGTGCCGCAGGTTAGCCTTGACGACCTCCACGCCGAGGAGCGCGTCGAGGTTACGCTCCAGCGGTCGGGACAGACGCTGCTACGAGCGACTCTGCGCGACGTGCGCGCCGGCGTTGCCAGGGACATCGAACTCCAAGACGGAGACTACGTCGCCATCGCCCCGGAAGAGACGGACCGAGTGTGGGTCTTCGGCGCAGTCGGGCGCCCGGGACAGTACAACGTGCCCACCGGGAGCAACGTGCTGCAGGCGATCGCCGCCGCCGCCGGCGCGGACCCTACTGCCACGCTCAAGATCGTCGAAGTGCTTCGCGGCGAACAGGCGCGACCGCTCGACATCTCGGCAACCAGCTCCTCGCCCGACGACAAGCGCTTTCAGGTACAGGAGGGCGACATCATCTACGTGCGACCGAACGCGCGGCGCGTCGTGGTGCTCGGCGAGGTCAACTCGCCCGGACTGCACATGCTGCCTGACGACATGCAGCCTCGCATATCCGACGCGCTCGCCCTCGCCGGCGGGCTCACGCGCCGCGGCCCCGCTACCCGCGTCTCCATCGTCCGCGTGCAGCCGAACGGCGAGGTCGTCCGCCTGCCGGTGGACTTCTCGCGCTACCTGAAGAACGCCGAGGCCCAGTTCAACCCCGAAGTCCTTCCCGGAGACGTGGTGATGGTCGGCGAAACCCCGCGAATTGACATCCAGACCGTCATCAGCCTGACCCTGGGCCTGCTGGGGATTCGTAACTTCTTGCGGTAGGGAACCTACAGCAGGCTCTCCACCAGGTCGGCGAATCGGGCGCTGCCGACCTCGAGGGAGTAGTGGCGTTCGTAGAGCGCTCGGGCGCGGGAGCCGCGGGCGAGGAGGTCCGCGTCGGGCGCGGAGAGCGCCTCTCGGATGGAGCGGGCGACGTCCTCGACGTCTCCCGCACGCGCGCACCAGCCGACGC
>JBBIIO010000034.1:0-25283 GCA_037446435.1 Armatimonadota bacterium | reverse complement strand
CATCGCCCCCATGCCAGTTCCGACCGCGAGCAAACGCTATCCAGCGCTCGTTCGCCCAGCGGTCGTACGCGAAGAGAGTGTCCCAGGGCGGCAGCGGCTCCTCGCCCCAGCCGCTGGTGCGCGGCGTCTCGCCGCTCGGCTTCGGCGTGCCACCCCGCGAGCTCATGCAGCGAGTTTACCCTTGGTTGCCGCCTGTATAACGGCCACATGGCGGGAGAGAACCTCATCCTGGACGTACTGCGCCAGCCTGTGAGCGCGGCATCAGCGCGAGGCAGGCGACTGGCGTGCCGTCACTCCCCCGAGCGCAGCGGCTCAGCGCGTCGGCAGTCGCTCGTTGTCAATCGTGAACGGAATGATGAGCAGCATCATCTCGTCCGTCGTCTGCTCGCCCCAGGTAACCGGCTTCGGCGGGTTGTTTGGGTTGTTCGGGTTGTCCGCGCTGTTGTCGTATCTCGCCTCGACGCGGATTGTGCTGCCGCGCGGGATCTTCAGCGGCTCTTTGAACGCGTAGATGAACTGCCAGTTGAACTCCCAGTCCTTCACCCACACAAGGGGAATTGTGGAGCCGTCCGGCTTCTCAACCCACGCCTTCATTTCCTTGCCGAGCAGGTGCATGTGCGGCATGGCAGCGTAAGCAGTAACGTCAGCCGGCACGGGGAAGCGAGAGGTAACCAGATGGTCCTTCTCGCCGGGCGGTATGCGGAACAGCGGGTTGGCAATCCAAGCGAGGCGGAGCGCGCGCTGTGGCGGCTCATCGGCGAAGTACAGCGCGAGTTCCGTCTGATCCTCCTCCGGCTTACCGCTCTTGTGATAGTGCACCTGGAGCACCACTGTAGTGCCGGCCTTCAGTTCGAACGCTGTTCCTTCGGGCGAGAGGCGCGGCCGCAAGCCGGGCGCCCATCCGCCAAGCGACCCGCTCGGCGCGAAGCCGACTCCGCCGAACGTAGTGTAGCCCGGCTGGCCGTCGTTCTCCTTCTCTTCGAGGGGGAGCGCGCGTCCCTGCTCATCGAGAAACGCAATCACGTGGTGCACGACCTTGCGGTTGCCTGGTCGCACGTCAATGGCGCGCACCCACTTGGTCTCCTTGAAGTCGGTCTTGAAGACGAAGTTGCGATACACGTCGCGACCCTCAGCGTCGAGCTTGAACGGCTTGTCCGCCTTCAGGATGACGTTCGGCTTGCCGAGCAGCCAGCCCTCGGGGAACTTCGGCGGCGCAGGCTCCTTCTTGGCGTCGCCCCTCGGCGCGCCCGACGCCGACCACTCTTTCAGCGTTCGAACCTGGTCGTCGCTCAGGCGATTCTCGTCGTGAAACGAGTTGTAGCCAGCGGTCGCCTTCCACGGCGGCATTCGGTTTGTCTCCGTTGCCCAGGCGATCATCGGCGCCCACTTCTTCGCTTCGTCGTACGACGTGAGCGAAAAAGGTGCGACCTCTCCGGGACGATGGCAGGGCGTGCAGTGCTTGTAGAGTATCGGGGCGACATGCTCGGCATACGTGATGGGCGCGGAGCGCGCCGCCTCGTCCCCGGGCATCAGCATGCAGCCCAGTTCGACGGGCACTTCGGTGAACACCGCATCCTTCTCCTCAAGCAGTTTGCGGAGCACGTCGCGAGCGTACTGTTCGGTCACGTTCTCATCGGTCTTGTTGTCGTCGATCGGCCCGCGATACACCATGCGCCCTTGCTGGTCCAGGATGACGACGGTCGGAATCATCGTGATCCCGTCAGCCTTCGCCTGCTTCGCCCCGGCATCGAGTGAAACGTTGAAGTGGTAGCTCCGCTCCTTCGCGTAGCGGGCGATGCCTTCGGCGGTCTCGAGGGCGTTGGGGAACAGAGCCTCGAACCGAACGCCCTTCGGCTCGAATTCGCGGACGAGCGCCTGAATGCGAGGCGTGTACTTCGCCGCCACGGGGCAGTCGGTGCTGAGGTAGACGCGAACCGTCGCCCGTTCCTGGCGACCGATGGGCGCCAACCCGGCAACAGCCAGCACGGCAGCCGCCGCCGTGCCTACGAGAAACAACGCAGTACTTCGTCCCGAGAAAGTCATAGCCAGTAGAATTCTACCCACCCTCCCGCGCCGTGGATGCGCGGGGCCGAGGGCTCGGCGCCCGAATGTGGATTTCTTGTGCATAACCTGTGCACTCCCGCATTTTGGGGCGCGAGGGGCACAAAAGGGTTGCATCGAGGCGGCGAATCGGATACAGTAGGCACGGAGGCGATTGCCGACGGTCTCTTGACCATGGGCTTCTCTCCAGCGGCTGGGCAACCAGCCAACGGAGCGACACCCGGGACAGGAGATTCACGGAAGGGGCGCCGAAACGAAGCCGCAGTGGTTGGGGCGACTCAATCGCTACAGTCGGATTTCGCGCCAAAGTCGAGGGGGGCTTGCCCCCAGCGGCGGATCAACCTTCCGCCTCGCTCGGACTGACCCGCTCGGTCCGTGGCGAGGAGGGTTGGCGGTCGTCTCCGCCTCCGTTCTGGGCTGCCCCGCCTCAAGCCTTCCTCCGCGCCGGGTATTCTCAGCAGCGCTTGGGGATGTAGCTCAGCTGGCAGAGCGCTGCAATCGCACTGCAGAGGTCGTGGGTTCGAATCCCATCATCTCCACCACCCGACGTCCGCCCCTCAGCGCGGGTTCATTTGCGGGGAGGAGTACGGGCCGCCGTCCGTGGTTATCGCCTTCAGCCCGGTTCCGTCCACATTCACCCGATAGATGTCCCCGCCTCGAATGAGAAGCAGGCCGCTGCCGTCCGGTAGCCAGGACGGCTGGCGGGCGTCGCCTTCGACCAGCATGCGCGCCTGGGAAACGCCGCCCTCGTGCACCGGGGCGACGAACAGGCCGCGGGTGGCATAGCCGTCGCCTTCGCGCTCGGTCAGCACGAACGCAACTTCGCCGCCGTCCGGCGAGAGCGTCGGGGACAGAAACTGCTGCGAGTCGTCTACCGACAGCGCCACCGGAACCATGCCGCCCTCGAAGTCGAGCAACAACATAGCGTTCTCGAACGGCTTGCGGGCGGTCCCGTCGGGATTGAGCATCTCGCGGGGAATCGAGGCGAGCGAGGGGTACTGGAACCGTCGCAGAGAGACCAGCACGCGGGGCGCGCTGGGATGCATGGCAATCTCCAGCGTCTCTGCCGCGAAGGGCACGCGCGCTCCAACCTGGTGCGGCTCTTCCGGCTCCAGGTCTTGCAGAACGACCGCCTTGCCGCGGCCTGTGGTCAGGACTCCGGCGAAGTACCTCCCGGAGGCATCCAAGAGGCCCCGCTCGAACGCCTCGCCGTCTACTGACTCCTTGACTTGCCTCCAGATGCTCGAGATGGCTTGGGCGACATCCTCATAGTCTTGCTGCGCCCCGGGCAGACCGACCTCTTCCAAGCCGCCCACGAATGGCTCCACGCTCGGCGGCATGATGCGTCGAGGTAGGCCGCGAGGATAACTGAAGGCAACGATGTCCCCGCGCGACGCGACGAGCACAAACCTCCCGCTGGGGTGAACATACAGCCCCCTCGCCGGCGCGCCCTCGCTGATCCGGTAGGGGTCGTTCTCCCTGTCGGGAACCCAGTTGAAGACCTGAAAAGACCCATCGGGGCTTCGGTTGCTGATGAAAACGGCGCGCTCGCCCTTCGCGTCCCATGCGCATTCGACGTCGTTTTCCTCACCGCCAGGCGAGCGCTGAGAGCCGTCCGGCGCGATGGCGACGAGTTGCTGCCGGTCGCCGCTGTCCTTGAGGGCGACTATGTATCCGGAGCTGTCCACCCGGGGGATGAGAGGTTCGAGGTATCCGGGCGGCTTGTTCTTCCACCAGACGAAGAACACAGCCAACGCGGCGAGTACCACCGCCAACACAATCGTTCCAATCAGCCGCTTCTGAACCGTACGCAAAGGGCGCTCCTTGTACCCAGTTGAGGCTGGGTGTGCTCCGGTATTCTGACACCATAGATGTCTCTCTTTGAACCGGAGGCGCCGGACACGGAAGCGATGCCCCTCGCTGCTCGGCTTCGACCGCGCAGCCTCGAGGAGTATGTTGGTCAGGCGCACCTCCTTGCGGAGGACTCGCCGATTCGCAAAGCCTTGGATGCCGGGCGGCTCGGCTCGGTCGTCCTTTGGGGACCCGCCGGGTGCGGGAAGACTACGCTCGCACGCCTGATCGCCCACTCGATGGATGCGCACTTCGTCGAAGAGAGCGCCGTAACTTGTGGTGTCGCCCAGATTCGCAAGATTGCTGCAGAAGCGAGGAACCGCGCGCGGAAGACCGTGCTCTTTCTCGACGAGATTCACCACTTCACGCGAACGCAGCAGGACGCCTTGTTGAAGCACGTGGAGAACGGCACGCTGACGCTCATAGGGGCGACGACCGAGAACCCGACGTTCAGCCTCGCGAACCCGTTGCTCTCGCGCTGCCGCATGCTCGCGCTGAAGCCGCTGCAACCGGAGGAGATGCGGGCGATCATCCGCCGAGGAGAGGACGCTTTGCAGGTCTCTCTAACCGACGCGGCTGCCGACCAGCTGGCTCGGTGGGCGAATGGGGATGCTCGCGTCGCCCTCAATGGTGTCGAGTTGGCGGCGCAGATCGCTGCGCCAGAGACGAGCATCGAGGCTGACCACATCGCCGCAGCGATGCAGCGTCCGCTTTTGAAATACGACCAGAAGGGAGACCAGCACTACGACGTCATCTCTGCGTTCATCAAGTCGGTCAGGGGTAGCGATGTGGACGCGGCGCTGCACTACCTTGCCCGCATGATTCGAGCGGGTGAAGACCCGCGCTTCATCGCCCGTCGGCTGGTCATCCTCGCGGCGGAGGACATCGGGAACGCCGCGCCGCTCGGACTGGTGCTCGCCACCGCAGCCTTCCAAGCCGTGGAGCGCATCGGCATGCCGGAGGCGCGGATACCGCTTGCCCAGGTTACGGTCTTCCTGTGCGCATGCCCGAAGTCGAACTCCGCCTACGTCGGAATCGAGCGCGCGCTCGCCGATTTGGAGCGTGTGCCGCCTCCCCGCGTGCCCGACTACCTGCGCGACGCGAACACAAAGCGGCATGAAGGCGAACTGCAGGACAAAGAGGAGTACCTCTATCCGCATGATCACGGCGGGTGGGTCGAGCAACGGTACATACCGGAGGGTCACGGCCTCACTTTGCCGTACTACGTGCCGATCTCGGCTGGGCACGAGCGGAAACTCGCCGAATTCCTCGCGTCGCTTGGCGAAGAGCAGGGTTAGGCTGCGCCGTCCGCGGGCTCCTCGAGCGAGCCCGACACTTCGATGACGCCGGGGTCGTCGTCGAACAGCATCAGCGTCCGCTGCTCGGTCGGTCGGATGCCTTGGAACCGCACGCTGACGCGCTCGGGTCGCTCCACGTTCATCTCGCTCCACGCCTCTCGGGCGCCGTTCAAGATCTCGTCGGCGTCCAGGCGCTCGATGGGGAGCGAGTGCGTCCATCGATTCTTGGGCGACCATGCGACCAGCGTCGCAGTTCGGGCGGTTAGGCCGTTCTTCATCAGGCGCGCCACTCCGCGCCGCACCAGGCGCGTCAGGGTGTCAAGCGCCGAGTCACGCGTGCGGCGGGAGGCGTCCATCACGCGAGAGACCGTCGCGACCGAGGGTGGCTCGGGCGGCACGTCCGCCCCGCGCAACGCACGGAACCACCATGTGCCCTTGCTTGTGCCGAGCGCCTGCTGGAGCAGGCGCTCTCCGGCGCGCGCAAAGTCGGCGGTTGTGAATACGCCCAGCAGGTTCAGGCGCGTGGTGTCTCTCGGTTGAAGGCAGGGCAGGGCTGCGAGGCGAACGCCTGCGAGCGCCTCAGCCGCCGGCTCGACCCCGGGCAGCACGGCGCGCCTACCCTTGGGAAGCAGGAGGGCGGCCTTCGCGAGGGGCGCGCTCGTTCCGAGACCGACCGCGTTGGCGGCGTCGGCGCCGAGGACCTTCTCGAGGCGGGAGCCAGCGGCAGCCAAGAGGGTGTCCGCCCTTTCGATCGGGACGGCACGACGGAGCGCGACGCGGAAGACGTCCGGCTCGGCCTCCTCCACCGCCATGCGTGCGAAGGCGCGGGTGATCGCCGCGCGGAGGCGTCTCCTCGCGCGTGGGGTGGCTCCCCGCATCTCCTCCGGCACCGCAAGCGCCAGGGTCGAGATGGTCGTTGTCCAGCAAGCGTCGTGTCACCCATGACCGTCTATAGTAGACAGACGTATACTGCACCCAAAAGGTTCCATCGTCGCTTCCGCGCAGCCCCTGGTGGACGTGGGTCGGATTGAAGGTTTCTGGCTTGCAGCTGAGGATTCTTGAGGGATTTGGCACCGGCAACTCAGGATTCCTTAGGCCCTTAGTCCCAAATCGTAAAGGTTGGGATTGACACCGCTCATCCGCATCGCCCAGTATGGAAGGTGTCGCGCCGCGTGGCGCGGACAGGAGGAAGAAAGTGAAAGTTCTGTTGAATCGAGAGCAGGCACTGTTGAAGTGCGCCCAGGAGGGCTGCCGCGCCTCGTTTGACGAGGTCGTCCGCCGCCACTACAAGGGCGTTCTTGCCCACGCGGTTCGGCTCCTGGGGAACCAGGACGACGCAGCCGACGCGGTGCAGGTGACGTTCGTCAAGGCGGGTCGCTCGCTGGCGGAGTTTGACCTCGAGCGGGACTTTCGCCCGTGGCTGTACCGCATCTGCACGAACGTGTGCATTGATATCGCGCGCGCCCGCAAGCGTGCTTGCGAGCCGCTGGAGACGCACGCCTATCACCTGGAGAGCGACTCGGACCCCGAGGGCGAGGCGAGCAAGGCGCAGTTGGCAGCCCGTGTCCGCGCCGCGGTCGAGCGGCTGCCCGGGAACTACAAGAAGGCGATTCTCCTTCGGCACTTCGCCCAGATGGACGTTGAGGAGATCGCCCGTTCGCTGGACGCCCCCGAGGGTACGGTGAAGAGTTGGCTGTTCCGCGCGAGGGCGATGCTGAAGCAGGAACTCGCCGGCGCCGGCTCTGCGGCGTAGCGCTCTCCCCACGGACGGGGACGCTCGTGGGGAGAGGCAACTCTCGAAAGGGCTACAGTTTCGCCGCGAGGTTGGGGTCTACGCGGAATCCGGGCCCCATCGTGCTGCTCACGGTGATGCCGACGAGGTACCGCCCTTTTGCCGTCGGCGGCTTCGCCTTCATGATGGCGTTCATCGCGGCGGCGAAGTTCTCCATCAGTTGCTCTTCGGTGAAGGACGCCTTGCCGATCGGCATATGGATGATTCCCGCCTTGTCGTTGCGGTACTGCACCAGGGTCGCCTTCTTGATGGACTCCACCGCGCCTCGGATGTCGTCAGTCAGCGTTCCTGCCTTCTTGTTCGGGGTCTTAGGTCCGAGCACGCGGCCGATTTTCGCCAGGGCGGGCGCCATCTCTTGCGAGGCGATGAGGACGTCGAACTCCTTGTAGCCGCCGGCTATCTTCTCAACGAGGTCGTCATCTCCCACCTCGTCGGCTCCGGCTGCTCGCGCGTCGTCGGCTCCTGATCCGCGGGCAAGCACGGCGATCTTTCGGGTCTTGCCGGTTCCGTGCGGCAGGGTTGTGGTTCCGCGCACGTTTTGGTCGCTCTGTCGCGGGTCAATGCCGAGTCGGACGGAGATTTCGACGGTCTCGTCGAACTTTGCGGTTGCGGATTCTTTAGCGACGCGAATCGCCTCCGCCGGCTCGTGCAGCGTTAGGCGGTCGCCCCTCGCGCGCAAGTCTTGGTACCGATTCGAGTGCTGTTGTTTCTTGTCCTGGGTTCGTGGCATGGTGTTCTCCTGTGGTTGTCTTACGAGCGCGAGCGCTCTCCCACGGGGAGCGAGTTCAGTCTACGATCTCGACCCCCATGTTGCGCGCCGTGCCTGCGAGGACTTTCATCGCCTGCTCGACGTCGTTGGTGTTCAAATCGGGCATCTTCACTTCGGCGATCTTGCGAAGTTGCTCTTTGGTCAGCTTGCCGACCTTCTCCTTTAGTTGGTTGCCGCTGCCCTTTTCGATTCCAGCGGCTTGCCTGATGAGGTCGCTCGCGAGCGGCTGCTTTACGACGAAGTCGTAGGAGCGATCCTCGAAGACGGTAATCGCCACGGGCAGGGTGCTGCCCATCTTGTCCATCGTGACTTCGTTGAACTTCTTGATGAACTCCATCATGTTGATGCCTGCCTGGCCGAGCGCTGGGCCGATCGGGGGCGCGGGGGTCGCCTTCCCGGCGGGGATGTTCAACTTGATGATCGAAAGAATCTTCTTTGCCATTTACGCTTTCTCCACTTTATCGAATTCCAATTCCAGCGGCGTCTCCCGGCCGAACACCGGGATGAGCACCTTCAGTTTGCCCTTCTCCCCGTCCACCTCTTCCACCTTACCGGTGAAGTCGGCGAACGGTCCTTCCATGATGCGCACCGTGTCGCCTACCTTCCACACGACGCGCGGGCGCTCTCGGCTCTCGTCCAGGCGGCGCAAGATGTTCTGCACTTCGCTGTCGTCAATCGGCGCTGGGCGACTGCCGCTGCTGACGAAGCCGGTAACGCCGCTCACCCGCTTAACGAGGTTTTGCGAGTCCTCCGTTAGGATCATCCGAACGAGCACGTAGCCGGGGAAAACCTTCTTGGAAACTTTGCGTCGCTTGCCGTCTCGTGTTTGCGCCACTTCCTCCATGGGGATGAGCACTTCGAAGATCTCCTTGTCCCAAAGGCCCGCGTGCATCGCCTGCCGCTTCAGCATGTCGGCGACCTTTTGCTCGTGCTGTGTGAGGGTGTGCACCGCGTACCAGGAAGTTATCATCGCTGCGCTATCCGAAGAGGTCGATTCGCTGCCCTTCCGCGGCGCGAAGCAGCGTGTCGACGACGATGCCCGCTGCCCACAGGTAGACGACGAACACGACGCAAACGATGAGCACCGTCACCGTGAGCCGGGCAGTGTCCGGTAGCGTCGGCCAGACGACGCGCCGCATCTCGCGAATCACGCCTTCGATGAACGCCTTGAATCCCCGACTCATGTCGGGAACGGGCACGGACCCGCCGCCAGGCGCCGTTGGGACTCGTTTTCTTGCCATCGTCTGCTGCTTTCACGCCCCGAGGCGGGCTTCGCCACGAGGGGGGATGCCGGGAGTATACCCCGCCCGCGGCGTCGGTGCAAGGCCGGTCACTCCGCCCGGAGGGGCTTGGATTCGGGCAGGTTATCGCCCGGAGGCGCGCATCGGTGGGCCGCCGCCGAAGTAGGCGCGGAGCTCGTCGAGTTGCCGGCGGAGCGCCTCGGGCAGCCGGTCCCTCGGCACGGCTGCCGCCCCGGTCTCGGGGACGGTCTCCTGGGTCCGATGCTCGACAATGACGCCGTCCGGATACTCGACCCTCACCGCGTTCGCCTGGTGGGAAACCGTCGGGGCGAGTGCCAGGATCGCCAAGGTCACCAGAACCATGGACTTAGTATAACTGGAATCGCCTCGAAGTGGGGGGCGGAGCGCCGAAAGGTGAATGTGCTCTGCCGCCGCCCGGCGGGGTTCAAGGTAGAATCAACACACTATGTTGACTCTTATCGCGATGGCGCATCTCTCCACACTCGCGGCGGCGGACGCGTATGGCGGCACCGTGTACGTCAAGCCGCCCACCGAGGCCGTTCGCCTCACAAGCGAGGCGGTTACGTTCACTATTACCCAAGAGGGCGTGCGGGTAGAAGTGCGATACATGTTCAAGAACCTCACGGATGCCGACGTTCCCCTGATGCTCGTTCTGCCGCTCTTCGCACAGAACACAAACCGTTCCTTCTCTCGGAATCAGTTCGCCCGCCTCTCGGCGACATGGGACAAGGAGACGCTTGTGTTCGCCGAGCCGCCTGAAGCCGCGCAGATCAATGAACTTGCCACAACCTATGAGAAGCCGTTCGTGGCGACCGTCACGTTCCGCGCGAAAGCAACGCACGTCCTGCGTGTGCAGTTCTCCGTGCAGCCCGGTAAGGACGACCTGCATCGCTTCATCGCCTGGCGTACTGCGGGCGGCGCTTCCTGGGCGGGGCGCGTGGAGCGAGCGGACTACGCCTTCAGGTACGACACCAAAACCGTCTTCCATGTGGTCGGCATCGAACCCAAGTGGGGCTGGCAGTGGGGACAGACCGGAGCCTACGTCAAGCGCTCCAACTTCGAGCCGACCGCAGCCGAGGAGTTTCGCTTCCGGTACTACGCGCCGGACTCTGAGGCGCGCCTTCCTCCTCGGCCTGTAGAAACGGCGGGAGAACCCGATAATGCTACTGGCTGCGAGTGCGCAGCCGGAGCGGTTGTACATGAGTGCAAACGAGAAGATTCACGGACAAGGCGCGGCGGTGAGCATTCGTGTCGCTAGCGCAATTACGGGTATCGAGATCCACACCCTCAGGTATTGGGAGACTGAGTTCCCCGAGTTCCTGACGCCTCTCCGCACCCGCGGTGGTCAGCGGCGATACCGACCTGAAGACATTCGGGCTATCTTCACCATCAAGCGGCTACTGCGCGACGAGATGTACTCCATCGCCGGCGCTCGCCGATACCTCCGCCTGCAGCGAGAGCAGCAGCAGAGCCTTCAGGGGCAGAACCAAGCCGCCTGACCATGAACCCGCAGCAGACACTCGCCGAGGCCCGCGCCTTGCAGGCGCAGGGGCGGTGGGATGCCGCAGCCGACCTGCTCGAAGAAGCGCTTGCCCACACCGATGACCCGGAGGTTGCCGCGGAGTGCGCGCTGGCTCGATGCTACAACGCACGGGAGACCGACGCCGTGTCGCTGCTGCGCAGGGCGGAAGGCGCGACTCGGTTCGCGGAAGTGTTGCGCGTGCTCGCGGCGCACTTCAACGCGAGGAAGGTGATCGCACAGCGTCTGAAGCGGAAGGACCTCGGCGGAGAGGACGGCGCGCGCGAGGTTCGGCGCCTTGCGAAAGCGGCGGGCATCTCCCTCGGAGCGATGCCCAAGCCGAGTCTCTCGGCGGTGCTCATCGTTCGAAATGAAGCGAAGCACATCGCCGCATGCATCGAATCGGTGCAGCCTGTGTGCGATGAAATCGTGGTGGTAGACACCGGCTCGACGGACGGCACGGTCTCGATAGCCCAAAGGCTCGGGGCGCGCATCGGAACGTTTGAGTGGTGCGACGACTTTTCAGCAGCACGCAACCACGCACTCTCTTTGGCGACCTCAACCTGGTGTCTTTGGATTGACGCGGACGAGCGGCTCGACCCAACGTCCTATGGCGCGTTTCTGAGCGCCATCGCCAGGCCGCACTTCGGCGGCTACACGATTCCCATCGTCAACTTCCTGAACAAGGACGAGGCGCAAGACCAGATCGTTCACACCCCTTGCCGCCTGTTTCAGAGGTTGCCCGGCGTCGCGTTTGAGGGCAGAATCCATGAGCAGATCGCGCCTTCGATTCAGCGATTAGGTCTTCCGATTGCGATGCTCGATGCGCGGATCCTCCACTACGGCTATCAGGAGAGCGAAGTCGCTGAGAAGCGCAAGCATGAGCGCACTATCTCCCTGCTGCACATGGCGCTCAAAGAGGCCCCGGACGACGACTTCCAGCAGTTCAACCTCGCGAACGCGTATTACACGGCCGGGAAGTACGAAGATGCGCTGCCCTGGTTTGAGAAGGCAGCGGAGAGCATGCAGCCAGGCGCGCACCATGGGCAGTTTGCGTTCCAGAGTTGGGCGTTCTGTCTCTTCGCCTTGGGCCGCTTTGAGGAGGCGATTGGCGTTTGCGACCGAGCCGTCGAGCAGGGCTTCCCCGGTCCTCTCGTCCAGTATGCGCGCGCGTTTGCACTCAAGCAGCTCAACCGGAACGAAGAGGCGCTCGAAGCCGTCCAACGCGCGGAGAAGATGCATCTCGACCCGCGCGAAACGGGCGACCGCAGCATCCTTCAATACAAGCTTCGTTTCCTGCGCGCGCAGGTGCATGCTGCCCTTGGAGAAACGCAGGAAGCCGAGCAAGCATATCGCGAGGTTGTCGCAACCGTTCCCAACTTCTGCCCCGCGCACCTAGGGCTGGCGCTGGAGCTGAAGCGCCAGGGCAGGGTCGAGGAGGCGTTTGACGCCTCGCAAGCGGCGCTCAACGCGGATGAAGAGCACGCCGCCATCGCCGTAGACCTTGCGGTCTCATGCGCGGAGGAGATGCGCGACCCATTTGCTGCCGTGCGAGCGTGCGAAGAGGCTGCGCGCGCGCATCCGGACTCGCGGGCGTTGTGGGAGCGGTGGCTCGCGCGCGCGGAGCGCGCAGAAGACTGGCCGTCGGTCGTCGCAGCCTGCTCCTTCTTTGCCCATCACTTCGACGCCGAAGCGGACGTTCTCCTTCGGGCGGGGCGGGCGCTGATGCACACCGGCCAGTATCAACTCGCGCTGCAATGTCTGGAAGACGCTTGCGCACTCGACCCGGAGAACGCGAATGCGTACTGGCACGTAGGCGACCTACTCTCACGCTGCGAGCGTTGGGCAGAGGCAGCGTTGGCGTATCGAAAGGGTCTAACGCTCGACTCCACGAACCCCGATGCGTGGTTCACGCTGGGGAACGCGATGTACTACCTTGGCCGGCCGGACGCAGCGGTGCTCGCGCTCGAGACAGCGCTCTCCTTGAAGCCGGACCACGAGAAGGCGAAGCACAACCTCGCGCTCATCCGAGGCGAGTTGCGCGAGCGGGCGTCTTAGCACCGTCCGAGGTCTGCCCTTCTATCCGCCTTGTAGGCTGTCGGCAGAGGCGACAATGCCCACCTGCGCACCCGCCTCCTCGATGTTCTCAAAGCGGCGCATCGGCGGCAGATTCGCAAGCACCTCCTCGCCGTAGCCGCGAGTGTGGACACGGGGGTCGAGCAGGCAGATGACGCCTCGGTCGCTGTCGTTGCGAAGGAGCCTCCCCGCCCCCTGGCGCACCATCATCTTCGCCAGCGGCAGCGTGTACTCGCGGAACGGGTCTAAGCCGCGAGAGCGATACCATGCGTGCCGCACAAGTTGCTCCGGCTCGACCGGAACCTCGAACGGAATCCGCACGATGATGACGCACGACAGCGTCTCGCCGGGCGCGTCGAATCCTGTCCAAAACGAGCGGACGGCAAACAGACTCGATGGCACGTCCTCGCGGAACCTGTCGCCCACGCTCCGCGCGCCCGACGAGCGCTGGATGAGCGTCGGCAACGCCGTGGCGTCGGCTACTCGTCGGTACACCTCCTCCATCTCTCTTCTGCTGTGGAACAACACCAGCGAGCGCCCACCGACGGCGCCCAGCACTTCGCCGACAACTTCGGCGACAGCCGAATAGTACACCTGGGCTGTGTCCATGTCGCGTGTGGCGGTCGGGTCGGGGATGCGGTCGGGTGGCGGAACGAACAGCGCGGCTGCGCTCTTGGTGTCGAAGGCCGGCGGAAGCAACTCCTCGTATTGCGGCTTCAATCCGGTTTCGGAAGAGAGGAACTCGAACGAGCCGTCCACGGTCATCGTCGCCGACATCATCGTGCACGGCGGGCCGGCTTCCATCAGCCTCGCCAGGCGCGCGCCGATGTCGACAACGCGACGGCTGAGCATCAGCGGCTGAACACGGTCTCGGCCAAAGGTAACCGCCGTGAGCGAAACCTCATCCGGCGCAGCGAGCAAGAGACAACTGCTGATGAAATCATCCAAGTATTGCACGAGGCTGACGATCGCCTCGTCCTCTCCGCCGCCGTCATCCTGCTCGACGCTCTGCGCTTCGGCGAGGGCGTCGCGCACGGCTCCGAATCCGCGCTGCACTTCGTCCACGACATCATGCAGGTGCGGCTCCAGGTCGCTGACATAGTTTCGTCCCACCTTGTCGTCCGTCAGGAGCGACTCGGGCGCGACCTTCAGGATGCCCGGGCGAGCGGCGTCTCCGAAGCGAGCGAGCGAAGCGGCGGCGCGTTCCTTCGCCTGCTGAAGCGCGCGCCTCGCCTTCGATACAAAGGGTGCGGTCGCCTCGGTGCTCATCTCGGGCGCGCGCATCGCGCTCTCCACGACGCCCGCGACCGCCTCGATGGTCGCCGCGCTCAGGTCGAAGTTCATCGCCGACGCTGCCGCGGACGGGAAGTCGTGCGCTTCGTCGAGGATGGCGTAGTCGTAATCGCCAAGGAGGTCTGCGTCTCCCTTCGTCGCGTTGCGAACCAGGAGGTCGCTGACGAAGACGCTGTGATTGGTGATGACGAGTTGAGCCGCGCGCGCTGCCGACCGCGCTTCGAAGAAGAAGCACCGCCGATAGTCGGGGCACTCCCTGCCCTGGCATGCCGGCGGCACGGCGATGTCTTGCCAGGCGGCACGCTCTCGTCCCCCGCGAGCCGTTGCGTAGAACTGGGAATCCAAACCCATGGTTGCGCGCTCAGCGAACCTCTTCACGACCGGCACGGAGCCGTGTTCTCGCATCCGCTGCCGGCAGGCGTAGCGGGAGCGGCCCACCAGAAACGCCGTTCGCGGCTGCGGCCGCTCATCCGTCCATTCGAACAGTTCCAGCGCGGTCGGGAGGTCTTGTCGCCAGTACTGTTCTGCAAGGAGGTTTGTGTACGTGGCAATGACGACGCGCTTGCCCTGCCTTGCTTCCACCAGGGCGGGGATGAGCGCGGCAAGGCTCTTGCCCGAGCCGGTCGGCGCTTCGATCATCGCGCTCTCTTTCGACTCGATGCAATCGCAGATGAGGAGAGCGGCGTGCTCTTGCGCGTGTCTGTGGGTGAAGCCTCGCTGTTGAGCGAGCCTTTCGAGTGCAGCGCGAACCTCGGATTGCCGTCCCTCCATGCTGTCACCCGTGATTCTGACTCACGCTTCGAGGGCGGAGGGTTGGTTCTGCCCCCCGCTTGCGGGGGAGGCTGGGAGGGGGCTTAACACTCCTTGTCGTCAAGCCATCTTTCTGAGGACGGTGTGCAGGATTCCGCCGTTGCGATAGTATTCGACCTCGACGTCGGTATCCAGTCGTGCGATGCAGCGGAACCGTTTGGCGTTGCCCTGCTCGTCCTTCGCCACGACCTCGATTTGCTGCCTCGGCTGGATGGAGTCGTCCACGAAGATGTCGAAAGTCTCATGCCCGGCGAGGCCGAGCGACTCTGCGCTTTCGCCGTCGGCGAACGTCAGCGGCAGCACGCCCATGCCGACGAGGTTCGAGCGATGGATGCGTTCGAAAGACTCGGCGATGACCGCGCGGATGCCGAGTAGGAAGGTTCCCTTCGCCGCCCAGTCCCGCGATGAGCCCATGCCGTAGTCCTTGCCGGCGAGCACGACGAGGGGGATTCCGCGATCCTTGTAGGAAAGAGACGCCTCGTAGATGCTCTTGACCTGTCCGTCGGTGAAGTCGGTCGTCCATCCGCCTTCGGTATCCGGGGCGAGCTGGTTCCGGACGCGGACGTTGGCAAACGTGCCGCGGGTCATGACGCGGTCGTTCCCGCGCCGCGAGCCGTAACTGTTGAAGTCCTTCGGCTTGACGCCGTTCTCGATGAGGTACTTGCCGGCTGGTGAATCGGGCGAGATTGCGCCCGCGGGGCTGATGTGGTCGGTGGTTACGGAGTCGCCCACCATTACCAAGCACCGCGCACCCAGGATGGGCTGAATCGGCTCGACATCCGGCGTCATACCTTGGAAGAACGGCGGGTCCTGAATGTACGTGCTCTCCTCCTTCCACTGATACAGCTTCCCGGTCGCAGCCTCGATCTTCTGCCACTGCTCAGCGCCCTCGAACACGTGGGCGTACTGCTGGATGAAGTCCTCTCGCGTCACGTTGGCAAGCATAACCTCTTGAATCTCTTCAAGGGAGGGCCAGATGTCCTTGAGGTACACGTCGTCTCCGCGAGCGTCCTTGCCGATCGGCTCGTTGAGAAGGTCAATCTCCACCGTGCCGGCGATGGCGTACGCGACCACGAGAGGCGGGCTGGCAAGATAGTTCGCTCGAACCAGCGGGTTGATGCGGCCCTCGAAGTTGCGGTTGCCGCTTAGCACGCTCGCCACAACCAGATCCCCTTCTCTCACGGCGTCCGCTATCTCCTCGGGCAGCGGGCCGCTGTTGCCGATGCATGTGGTACAGCCGTAGCCAACCACATAGAAGCCGAGCGCTTCGAGGTCGCTCATCAGGCCGGACTTGGTTAGGTACTCCGTAACGACCTTCGAGCCAGGCGCGAGCGACGTCTTCACCCAGGGCTTGCGGGTCAGGCCACGCTCGTGCGCCTTGCGCGCGACCAAGCCTGCGGCGACCATGACGGAAGGGTTGCTCGTGTTGGTGCAACTTGTAATGGCCGCGATAACGACGTCACCATCGTACAGTTTATAATCGTGCCCCTTCACGGCGACGCCCTGACCTACGTGGGGCTCTGCCAGGGCGGTTGCCGGTTGTGGCGCGCCGCCCTCTGCAGCCCACCGCTCGACGCTTCGGTTGCCGTTGTGCATCGGGCGGTCGAAGGTGGTGACGAGGTCGCGCAGCCACTGCTCCTTCATTTCCGAGAGCGCGATGCGGTCTTGCGGCCTGCGAGGCCCGGCGAGTGAAGGTTCGACGTCCTCCAGGTTCAACTCCAGAACTGCGGAATAACGAATCGGATGACCCTCGTCTCGCCACAATCCCTGTTCGACGCAGTACTGTTTCACCATCTCGATGTGCCTCTCGTCCCGCCCGGTCAGCCAGAGGTACTCGAGCGTGCGCTCATCCACCGGGAAGTAGCCGACCGTAGCGCCGTACTCGGGCGCCATGTTTGCAATCGTTGCGCGGTCGGCGACAGCCATCGAAGCAAGACCGGGGCCGAAGAACTCGACGAACTTGTTGACTACGCCGTGCGCGCGAAGCATCTGCGTTACCGTCAGCACTAGGTCGGTGGCGGTTGCCCCTTCGCGAAGTGAGCCGGTAAGCCGAAAACCGACCACCTCTGGGATGAGCATGTAGATCGGCTGCCCCAGCATGCACGCCTCGGCTTCAATGCCGCCGACTCCCCAACCCAGAACGCCCAGCCCGTTGATCATCGTCGTGTGAGAGTCCGTGCCCACGAGTGAGTCGGGATAGAGGCGCGACCCATCGTCCCACACAACCTTCGCGAGGTACTCCAGGTTGACCTGATGGACGATTCCCGTCGCGGGTGGTACGACGCGGAAGTTGTCGAACGCCTGCTGCCCCCACTTCAGGAACTCGTACCGCTCGCGGTTTCGCTGGAACTCCAAGTCGGCGTTGATCTGCAGCGCCATCCCGCTGTTGAACGCGTCAACCTGCACGGAGTGGTCGATCACCAGGTCGCAGGGCACCAGCGGATTCACCCGCGCCGGGTCGCCGCCCAGGTGCTCGATGGCATCCCGCATCGCGGCGAGGTCAACAACAGCCGGCACCCCGGTAAAGTCTTGCAGGATCACGCGCCCCGGCGTAAACGGGATCTCGACGGCGGGAACGCTCGTTGCGTCGTACGTCGCCAGCGCCTCGATATGCTCTTCCGTAACAACCTTGCCGTCGAGATGGCGGAGCGCGGACTCCAGGAGAACTTTGATCGAATAAGGTATCGAATCGAGCGAACGCCCGGCTTCCTTTAGGGGCGTGAACTCGCGCTCGCCGAGGGGAGTGGAGATGGCTCGCGTCATGTCTCGGATTATGGCAAACGGCGCAGGAGGGCGCCCTCCCCGCGAGCGGGCGGCCCCTCCCCTGCCCTCCCCGCACAGCGGGGAGGGGGAGGATTCTAACCCGTGCCGCCGCTGCCGAGCACGGATTGCGCCCAGGCGACCGTACCCACCTCGCCGACCGCCGCCGCCATCCGCTCACGCGGAATGCGCGCAGCGTTCGACAAGCCGGATGCTCCAAAGAGCCGGACCTCGACCACGCTCACGTCCGCCGCCGCATCCAGCACCGCCTTCGCGGCAAGCGCCATGAAGAGCGCGACATCGTCCTCGGTCCATCCCTCCGCGATCGCGCCGTTTACCACGACGACCGGCGAACTCCAAACAAGCGACAGCGCTTGGCCTTCGGCGTTCCCGACCATGCGCTTCACGGCTTGCAGAAGCGCCTGCTCATCGGGTGTCATCGCCGGGGCATTCGGCGACGCCTGCGAGCCTGTCGGCGGCTGCTCAATGGGGGGAGCGTCCTGCTCGGGCGGCGCGGTGTCCCCTTCGGGGATGGTGGACTTCGGCGGCACGATGCCGTTGATGTCTATCGGGTCGGTGTTGACCATCGAGTCGCGCAACCCCGCCTCCGCTCGCATCTTGCCGTACCAAAAGGTTAGCCCGCCGAAGGCAACGAGCAGTACCACCAGCGCGACGCCGGTCCAGAGCGGGGGGCGGCCCTCAGGAACCTCAAGGCGAGCGGCGGCGTTTGTTTCACCTTGCCGATGCATCGCGTTGCGCGTGCGCTCCAGTTTGCGTTTCAGAATGGCGTTCTCCGGCGCGAGCGAAGTGGCCAGGTCGTACCACTGCATCGCCTCATCGAGCCGCCCCGAGTCCCAGTAGATATCGCCCAAGAGGATGTGGGCGCTCACGTTGTTCGGATAGCGCTTGAGGATGGCGAGGCAGATGCGCTCCGCCTCTGGCTCGTTGCCCCTCATGCGCGCCAGGTTCGCGCGCGCGATGTCGGGATAGACGATAGCGTCGCTGCCCTCCACCCCCTCGGTTACAGATGCGCCGCACTCGGTGCAGAAGAGGGCGTCCTCTTCGAGGAGCGCGTAGCACTTATCGCACAACTTCATCTCGGACTCCGGTGCTGCCGAACCCGCCGACGCCCCTCGCCGTCTCGGGCAGGTCGCCAACGCACTCCCACTCGACGCGGACAACTGGCGCGACGACCAGTTGTGCGATTCGATCTCCGCGCCGGATGGGGAACGGCTCGCTGCCCAGGTTGATGAGAATCACCCGCACCTCGCCGCGGTAGTCGGCGTCTATCGTGCCGGGGGCGTTGGGGATCGAGATGCCGTGCTTGAGCGCGAGCCCGGAGCGCGGGCGCACCTGCGCCTCGTAGCCCTCGGGCAGGGCAATGCGCAAGCCGGTACCGACGGCGCGAACCTCCCCGGGCTGGAGCACGACCTCCTCGCATGCTTGAAGGTCCATTCCGGCGCTGCCGGCTGTGGCGTACTCCGGCAGGGAGCCTTCCTCGGAAACCGTCACCTGTACGCGAACCGTGGGCATCGAGCGGCCCTCGGTATACCTGAATGCCCCCGAATGGGTATCCTCCCACCATCTTTTGAGGACAGCATGAAAAGGGGGAATCTGGTACGACGAATTACGGCTGCCACGGTCTGCGCCTGCTTGGCGGTAGGCACCGCGACCGCCCAAGGGGCGGGCGAGCAGGATCGCGAGCGGCGAACGATCCCGGTTGGCGTGGACTTCGGCGTGTTCTTCCCGACCGACCGCAACACTCAACTTGCCTTCGGCAGCACCTGGCTGCGCTTCGGCCTCTCGCCGCTCAGTTTCCAGGAGGACAGCCGCTGGAAGTTCACGTTCGACATCGGCTTCCTTCACCGAAGCGAAGGACCGAACCGCGCCACGCTCATCCCGGTCACGTTTGGCTTGACCCGTGGATTCACGGACGGCGAGAGCGACACCATCCCGTATGTTGCGGTGCGCGTAGGACCCTACTTCGGCGACGTTCGCGTGCCGTCGGTCGCAGTGGACGACGAGAAGATCGGCTTCAACGCCAATGCCGCGGTTGGCGTGTCGTTCAACAAGCAGTTCTACATCGAGGCGCGCTACGATGTGTTCAGCGACTTCTCAGGTCTCGATTTCAACGGCTTCTTCCTGAACGCCGGCTTCAAGCTGTTCCACATTCGGTTATGAGCGCCACGAGGAGACGGCTTGCCTAAGGAGCCACAGAGCACCAAGCCGCCCAAGCAGCGAGCGCTCCTCATGCTCGTGCACACCGACCCAGTGGAAGATGAGTACGCCGAGGCGGAGTTGACCTCGCTCGCGGTCGCGGCGGGGCTCGAGGTGATCGGCGCGCTCCATCAGCGCGTCGAGAAGCCGTCGAAGCACTCCTATGTGGGCAAGGGCAAGCTCGAGGAGCTGTTCACCGCCGTGCACGACGCGCAAGCCGACCTCGTGGTCTTTGACTGCGAACTCTCCGGCGTACAGTTGCGCAACCTGGAAGAGACTCTGAAGCGGCGCGTGATTGACCGCACGCAACTCATCCTCGACATCTTCGCGCAGCGAGCGCATACCAAAGAGGGCAAGGTACAGGTTGAGCTTGCGCAACTGAACTACATCCTGCCGCGAATCACCGCCGCCTACACGCAGTTCGAGCGCCAGAAAGGTGGCATCGGTCTGCGGGGCCCCGGCGAAACCAAGCTGGAAGCCGACCGAAGGCACATCAAGCGCCGCCTGCTCTCCCTGAAGCAAGAACTCGACGAGATCGAGCAGGCGCGACAGCGACAAAGGGCAGGGCGCCGTCGCTTCCCGTTCCCCTTCGCATGCATCGTCGGATACACGAGCGCCGGCAAGAGCACGCTGATGAACGTACTCACCGGAAGCGAGGTGTTCGCCGACCCGATGCTGTTCGCAACGCTCGACCCGACGACGCGAAAGGTAGACCTGCCGGACGGATACAGCGTGTTCCTCACCGACACGGTCGGCTTCGTGCGTAAGTTGCCGACGCACCTCGTCGCCGCCTTTCATGCGACGCTCGAGGAGGTTACTGGCGCCGACTTCCTCATTCACGTAGTTGACGCCTCGCACCCGAACTGGGAGTTGCAGCACGACGCCGTCATCGAGACGCTCGAGCGGCTCGAAGCTGGAGACAAGCCGACCATCACCGCCTTCAACAAGATGGATCGGCCGTTCGACGATGACGCCGTTCGGCGCCTTGCGGAGGAGATGCCGCACACGGTGCTCATATCGGCGCTCAAGAAGCAAGGCATCGATGAACTGTACGACAAGGTCATCGAGGTCATCCGCAGCCTTCTGGTGCCGGTCGAGATGCTCATCCCCTACGCGGAGAGCAACCTCGTGCAGGAGTGCTACGACTATGGAAGGGTGTTGGCGGTCGAGCATAGCGACGAGGGGATCCGCGTTCGCGCAGAACTGATTCGCGCGATGGCGGACCGGCTCGCGAAGTTCGCCAAATGAACGCCGACGAGTGGATCGCGCGCGCTTCGGCAACGCTCGCCGAGCAGGGCATCGAGTCGCCTCTTGTTGAAGCGCGCGCTCTTCTGGCGCATGCCTTGTCTGTGCCGATAGCAGCGCTGATTGCCCACCCCGACTCGCTCGCGCCACCTGAAGCCGACGCCATTCTGCAACGGCGGTTGCACGGCGAGCCGCTCGCCTACGTCTTGGGGCGCAAGGAGTTCGCCGGGAGGGAGTTCTTCGTTACGCGAGACGTGCTCATCCCACGCCCCGAGACCGAGGTTCTCCTTGAGGAAGCAATCTCCGCCGCGCCAGTGGGTGCGATTTGCCTCGACTTGGGCGCGGGCAGCGGATGCGTCGGAGTATCGGCAGCGCTGGAGAGGCGTGACACTCGATGGGTGCTGAGCGACGTCTCGAATCCCGCTCTTCGCGTAGCGCGCGAGAACGCGCGCCGCCTGGGCGCAAGCGTCTCTCTCGCCCAGGCTGACGCGCTCGCGGCGTTCCGAGAGCGGTCGTTTCACCTCATCGCGTGCAACCCGCCGTATGTCGCTCATGGCGACGAGCGCCTGGAGGACTCGGTGCGACGTTGGGAGCCTGCGGTCGCGGTGTTCGCGGAGGAGGGCGGGCTTGCGTTCGTGCGCCGCCTCGCAACCGATGCCGCAAGGGTTCTGGAACCAAAGGGCACGCTGGCGCTCGAGGTCGGCATCGGCCAAGCGGCGGCGGTGTCGGCGATGCTGGAGGGGCGCTTTGACGTTCGCATTCGGCTCGACTACGCGGGGGTGGAGCGAGTCGTCATCGCCGCCTTGCGGTGAGCCGCTCGCGCACGGCGAACAGGAGCGACCACAGGAGTGCCGCGCCGACGCAGTACAGGAGCGGGAGGAGCCACGCGAACGCCTCGGTGTACTCGGCCTGCACGATGCGCTCCCCCTGGGGCAATCCGAGCGCCGCCTCGCGCAACCGCAACAACAGATACACGCACGGCGGGAGCGTGCCGGCGATGCTTCCGAGCAGACCGATGAACCCGCCCAGCAGCACCATCAGCGCGCCGAGCGTCAATCCCGCGCCGAACGCCACGCTCGCCGCGCCGCCGACCGCGTCCATCGTCATCAGCGGGTCGCGCAGCAGGAACGGAATCACGACCGCGAACAACTGTAGCACGCACGCGAGCGTGAAGAGAGCGCAGCCGAAGAACATCCGCGTGTCCAACTCGGGTTCGCGCTTTCCATCGGCAAGCACCTCGTCTGTCGGTGGTCGCTCGACCTCGCTCATTACGGTGGTTATAGCCGTTCCCGCAACGCCTGGCGGCGAGCGGGCGTAGCCTGTTTATCAAGATGCTCGTCGCGCGCTATCGCCCCGCAGACGCGATCCGGTGGATCGAGATCGGTTCTCGCCGAATCGCCAAGCCGGGCGACCTGCCCTTCGAGCCGCCTGCCGGGGCGAAGGACGCCATCCTCGACGCCTTCCAGAAGGCGCTCAACCTCGGCAAGACGAAGATGGCGGAGCTCCAAGGCAGGGCGATCCGCGCGAGGGAGTATCTGCTGTATGAGGACAGGTTCGAGGTCGTCGCGTCCTCGGGCACGCGCAGCGTTCTGTACACCGACGTGGAGAGCCTCGAGCTGAAGCGAGGCGACTCGTTCCTCTTCCGGTTGCGGCAGGGGCGGGTTACCGTTCGGCCATACGCGTGGCTGTCGGTGCTCGGAACGCGCATCCCGCTCGGCTGGGAAAGGAACGGCGTAGAGGTGCCTTTCGAGACGCTCCCCGAGGAGATTGCGCTTCGGGCGAGGGCGCGCGTGGTTACGCCTCGCCGCGACCGATGATGCCCGCGCCGGACGAGGTATACTCGGCTCCCCCGTGGGGATATAGCTCAGTTGGCAGAGCGCTTCAATGGCATTGAAGAGGTCACGGGTTCGAATCCCGTTATCTCCACCAGTTTTCGACGCCGCCGACCGATGAGACGCATAGGCCCGTACTCGCTCTTCTCCATTGAAACGGGCAGGTTCAGGCTGGACGGCGGAGCGATGTTCGGCGTTGTCCCCAAGCCCCTCTGGGAAAAGCGCATCCCCGCCGACGAGCGGAACCGCATCACGCTCGCGATGCGGTGCCTGCTCCTCGTCGGCAACGGCAAGGTCATCCTGATCGACACCGGAATCGGGGACAAGCACGAGGCGAAGTTTGCGGACATCTTTGGGATTGACCACGAGCATTCGACGCTCGAAGGGTCGCTCGCGAAGGCGGGCTATGCGCCGGAAGAGGTAACCGACGTCATCCTGACCCATCTGCACTTCGACCACTGCGGGGGAGCGACTCGCCGCGACGGGCAGCCCATCGTCGCAACCTTCCCCAACGCCACCTACCACGTCCAGCGTGAGCACTGGGAGTGGGCGATGCAGCCGAACGCTCGCGAGCGCGCGTCGTTCCTCAAAGAGAACTTCGAACCGCTTGCCACAAGCCGCACCGCGCGGCTCAATTTGCTCGATGGTGGGGGAGAGTTTGCCGACGGCATCGAATTGATCGTCGTGAACGGGCACACACGTGCCATGCAGCTTGTGAAAGTTTCCGATGCCCAATCAACACTTCTGTTCCCAGCCGACCTCGTTCCCACGGCGGCGCACGTGCCGGTGCCATGGGTGATGGCGTACGACGTCGAGCCTCTCCGAACCATAGAAGAGAAGGAACGCATCCTTGGCGAAGCCGCCGACCATGGCTGGCTGCTCTTGTTCGAGCACGATCCGGTAGTGGAAGCCACGCTCGTCGAGCGCGACGGCTCGTCCTTTCGCAGCAAGCGGATAGGTTCTTGAAGCTTTCGATAGAGCCGTGAGGAGTGTCAGCGGACGCCCACGAGGTATCCTTAGGCGCCAGTGGGGATGTAGCTCAGCTGGCAGAGCGCTGCAATCGCACTGCAGAGGTCGTGGTTTCGAATCCCATCATCTCCACCATTCTCCATTATCCGGTCGAAGGGTGTCGTTTGCGCCGAGCAGCGCACGGACTTCGGCCGGGATGCTCAGCGCGCGCCGCGATTCTCCCATCAGCACGTGCCAGGTGTAGCCTTCGGTCGTCTCTGAGCCGGTCGTGGTGTTGAGCACCTTGTATTCAAACTTGAGGGAGGCTCGCCGCACCTCGGCGAGGCGGATGCGGACGAGAATCTCATCGTCGTACCGAACCTCGCCGCGATAGCGCAACCAGACCTCGACAACGGGTAAGAAGTAACCGCGCTCCTCGAGGCTCTTGTACGTAAAGCCCCGGGAGCGACACCAATCGCCGCGAGCTACCTCAAACCAGTAGAGGTAGTTGGCATAATAGGCGTGGCCCATCTGGTCCGTCTCACCGTAGCGGACGCGGATGGGAACATCGAGCCAGTCCATGTCGAGGAAGGTACCAGGATTCCGATACTCGATTCGCAGGGCGGCGCTGGAGCCCGACCTCGTCGCCTTGCGGGCGCTCCTGCTGGAATACATCGCCACGCTGCCGGAAGGCGTCTGCCAAGAGGAGCCGGTCGAGCGATCCATCGAGGTGTATCTGAATCAGCCGAACAACGCGTGGGTCGCCTACCACGAGGGCGCGGGAATCGGATGCGTCGGGCTGCGGTTCCTCGACCTCGAGACCGCGCGCCTTGAGCGGCTGTACGTGCAGGACAGGTACCGCCGGTTCGGCATCGCGCGCGGACTTTGCCGCGCGGTGCTGCGGCATGCCGTGCGACGAGACGTGCAGCGCGTTGTATTGGACATTTTGCCGCAGATGGCAGCGGCGCGAGAACTGTATCGGGCGCTCGGCTTCGTGGAGACGACCGCTCTGGATTGGGAGGGCTGCGCCGCACCCGACCGCGTCTATATGGCACTCGACCTCGCGGGGGAACGATAAACTGCGCTCGCATGGAAACCCTCGATGACCTCTGGCGCGTCGTGCGCGAGATCCCCTCGGGCCGAGTAGCGTCGTACGGCGACGTCGGTCGGATGTTGCGGCAACCCGCAACCGGCTACCTCGTCGGTCGGTGGATGGCGCAGGCGCCGCCGGATGTGCCGTGGTGGAGAGTCGTCGCGCAAGGCGGCCAACTGGTGACGAACAAGCGCTCCCCGGAACTGGCGGCAGAGCAAGAGCGTCTGCTGCGGGAAGAGGGCGTGCCGTTCCTCGCGCCCTGCGTGGTGGACATGCGCCTCGCCCGGATGGGGCAGGGCGGCGACGGCCGGCTGTTCTGAGGACTGAAGTGCCCCCTGCTCACCGGCGCTTAGCCCGCGTGCGGAGCGAACCCTCCACAGCAAGCTGTGGAGGGATATGGAGAGGGAGGGCGAGCGTCCCGCGAGCCGTATTCCCCCCGCCGCGAGTTGCGACGGAG
>JBBIIO010000033.1:0-26130 GCA_037446435.1 Armatimonadota bacterium | reverse complement strand
GAGGCACGGACTCAGCGCCGCTGCACGGTACTAATGTACCCGACTTCGGGAGGTTTGTACGGCACGAACGACAAACCCAGCATATGTTGCAGTATCAACAGCGACCAAACCTCCCGCCGAGCTACGGGCAGGTCGCCGGCGCTGGATGAGGACGGCAGGTCTGGCTTTGCTCACTTGTGAGCCCCGTCCGCGGGTACATTATTTGCTGTGCCCAGGAAGTGGGTTCCGGTCTTCGTTGCGCTCTGCGCTGTAATAGCGCGTGGCTCCGCCGGCCCGGACCGCTGGTTGATCGACGACAACGCACTGATGCGCGCCGCTACCCTCCTGTTGTCGGGATCGCCAGGCGAGAAGCAGCTGCTCGCAGACCTGTCGAGCGGGAACGAGACCAAGCGTCACGCAGCCGCGGTGACACTCTTTCATGCGAACGAAAGGCGTTTCCTGCGACCGTTGCTGGCGCTTGCGGACGACCCTGTGACTTCGTACCTCGCGAGGGACGCTGCCCTGCGCGCCGGCGAGGACGCATTGCCAATTCTTGAAGAAAACGCGCTGCGAGGATCCCCTGGCGCGGTCACCATACTCGGACGCTTCCCGAGCTCCAACCCCCTGCGACGCGAGTTGGCGAAATCGCATCAGAGTTCGGGGGTTAGGACAGCCTCGTTGTGGACTCTGTCGAACGACCTGGAGTTCGTCTACGCGAAACTTCGAGACCCGTCCTCGGAAGTTCGCGACGCGGCAATCCGAATTCTTGGCTGGGCGCCGCGCGCATACCGAGAACGTATGTACTTCCACGACGATCCCGGCGTTCGTGCTCGGGCCGCCGAGATGGCGCAGCGGTGGACAGGTTCGGATCTCGACCTCTGGGTCGAATTGGCTGAGGACCCGGACGCCAGAGTGCGGCGCTTCGCAATGCTGCGCATCGCCGGCTGCGCGCGGCAACGGGCGGTGAACGACTTGGATCTTGTCGAACGGGCGATTCGGAGCGTGCGCACCGCCATCGTTCACGGGCCCACGTCCGTCCGGGAGACCGCCGTGCTCGCGGTGCGGAGTTGGTTCTTGCTGTGGGACGAGGCTCAAAACTGGTGGCCGCCTCGCCTCATGCAGCAAGCCGAAGACTTGCTCACACTCATGCCTCTCCGGGATGAGTTGATCCGTCAAGCCCGCTCAGCCGAGTTGAAGCCGAACTACGTCATGGAGATCCACGTCGAGCCTGCGGCTCAAACGTTGGCTCGGACAGGCGATCCTCGCGCCCTGCGGGCGATAGTCGCGTTGATCGAGTCGGGGAGCGACCTCGATGCCCTCGACGCGCTCCCGATTCTAAGTTCTCTCGAGGCATGGAACTGGCTCGTATCCTTCCTGCAGCGCGCCGCATATGCGCGCAAGTTTCCTTATGAATACCGCCCAGTAGCGGTGTTCCGTGCAGGACTGGCGCTTCGAGGATTCGAGTCGCCAGGCCCGGTAGAACCGCTGGCAACGCTCCTTGCGGATCGCTCGGTTAACCCCGAGGTCCGAGGACAGCTGCTCATGCACGTCGGCAGGGTAGCGGAAGAGAGCATCGCGCGGGCGCTGATTGCGATCGTTGAAGACGGCGCCGAAGAGGACACGGTCAAGCGTACCGCCTTGCATTCTCTGGCAGCTCAGCCTGCCAAGTTGGTCGTTCGGTTTTTGGAAAAGGTTGCTTATCGAGACGACGAACTCAGTTCCACGGCGCGATTCGCCCTCCAGGAATGGCGCGAGCGATTCGGTTCCTAAAAGTCCGCGTTTCCGGGCGTCCGTGGGAACGGGATGACGTCCCGGATGTTCTTCATTCCCGTTACGTAGAGGATCATCCGCTCCAAGCCCAAGCCGAAGCCCGAGTGCGGAGCGGCGCCGTAGCGACGCAGGTCCAAATACCACTGATACGGCTCCAAATCCAGCCCTGCTTCAGTCATCCGTTCGACCAAAACGTCGTATCTCTCCTCCCTCTGCGAGCCACCGATGATCTCGCCGATCCTCGGCGTAAGCACGTCCATCGCACGCACCGTCTTTCCGTCATCGTTCTGCTTCATGTAGAACGCCTTGATCTCCTTCGGATAGTCCGTCAAGATGACCGGCTTCTTGAACGCCTTCTCGGTCAAGTACCGCTCGTGCTCGCTTTGCAGGTCCGCGCCCCAGTAGACCGGGAACTCGAACGACTCGCCGCTCTTCTCCAGAACGCGAATCGCCTCCGTGTACGTCAGCCGCTCGAACGACGCGTCCGCGACCGATTCGAGTGTCTCGATGACCGTGGGCTCGATTCGCTTCTGAAAGAACTCGAGGTCATCTCCGCAGTTATCGAGCAAATCCTGGATCAAGAACTTGAGGAACTCCTCAGCCAAGTTCATGTTGCCTTCGATGTCGCAGAAAGCTTGCTCCGGCTCGATCATCCAGAACTCTGCAAGGTGCCTCGGCGTGTTGCTGTTCTCAGCTCGAAAAGTCGGGCCGAAAGTGTAGACGTTCGTAAACGACTGGGCGAAGCACTCGATGTTGAGTTGCCCGGAGACCGTGAGGTATGCCTGGCGCGCGAAGAAGTCCTCTCCGAAGTCCACCTTCCCGTCGGGCGTGCGCGGCGGGTTCTCCATGTCGAGCGTGGTGACCGTGAACAACTGCCCCGCGCCTTCACAGTCGCTCGCCGAGATAATCGGAGTGTGCACATAGAGAAAGCCGTGCTCTTGGAAGAACCTGTGCGTCGCCCAACTGAGGCGATTACGAACGCGAAACACGGCGCCGAACGTGTTCGTCCTCACGCGCAAGTGCGAAACTTCGCGCAGGAACTCGAACGATGCGCCCTTCTTCTGAATCGGATACGTCTCCGGGTCAGCCGGGCCGTAGATCTCCGCCTCGCGCGCCTTCAGCTCGATCGGTTGCCCAGGCGCGGGCGACTCCACGATGTCGCCTGCGATGCGCACGCACGCTCCCGTAGTGATCTGCCTAACTGTCTCTTCGGGTAGCGCTCCTTCCTCGATGACCACTTGCAGGTCCCGGAAGCAACTTCCGTCGCTGAGTTGGACAAAGTGGATGCCCTTGCTGTCTCGCCGCGTCTTCACCCATCCGAAAGCTTCCGCCGCAGTGCCGGGCTGAGCGTTGAGAAGGTCGCGAATGTAAGACCGACGATAGTCCACGAGCGCGAATTCTACCGAAGCGACGCGCGCGGTAAACTGCCTGAGTCGTGCGCCGATTTGACGTCATTATCATAGGAGCGGGTCACGCGGGCATCGAGGCGGCGCTCGCGTCCGCCAGGATGGGCGCAGAAAGCGCGTGCATCACTCTCCGCCTCGATCGAATTGGCCACATGCCCTGCAACTGCAGCATCGGCGGCCTCGCGAAGGGCCACCTGGTGCGGGAAGTGGACGCGCTGGGCGGGCAGATGGGCGCAACGACCGACCACGCGCTGACGCACATCCGCGTCGTCGGAACCGGCAAAGGGCCTGCGATTCAAACGCTCCGCGCGCACGCGTGCAAGTCGCTCTATCCGAGCTTAATGCACGAAACCCTCGAAGCCGAGCCGCGACTGAGTCTCATCGAGGGAACCGTTGAGGCGGTGATCGTGGAAAATGGCGAGGCGGTAGGCGTCATCCTCGCCGACCAGGGCGGAGCAACGACGCAGATCGCCGCCAAGGCGGTCGTCATGACTACGGGCACGTTCCTGAACGGCGTCTGCCATCAGGGTGCGTCAGCGGAGCCTGCTGCGCGCCACGGCGAGCCTGCCACCACTGGCCTCAGCGCCTTCCTGCGCGGCGTAGGCGTCCGCATTCGCAGGTTCAAGACGGGGACCACGCCGCGAATTCGCCTCGGCAGCATTGACATGTCACGCGTCTCCGTGCAGCCGTGCGAGCAGGACGCGCCGCCCTTCAGTTTCCTGCACGACCGCGTTTCGCCGGCGGGCGAGATGCTCGATTGCTATGAGACGCACACGACGCCGAAGACGCACGAGGTCATCCGGCGCAACCTGCACCTGAGCGCCGTCTATGGCAAGCAGATCGAGGGCGTCGGCCCGCGCTACTGCCCGAGCATCGAGGACAAGATCGTGCGCTTCCCGGACCGTGATCGGCACACGGTGTTCCTCGAAGTGGAACAGTGGGACGGGGAGTCGGTGTACGTGCAGGGCGTCAGCACCTCATTGCCCGCGGAGGTGCAACTCGAGTTCCTCCAACACATCCCGGGCCTTGAAGAGGTCGAGATGCTGCGCCCCGGCTACGCGGTCGAGTACGACATGGCTGACCCGCTGCAACTCTATGCCACGCTCGAGAGCAAGCGCTGCCGCAGTCTGTTCCTTGCGGGGCAGGTGAATGGAACCAGCGGCTATGAAGAGGCTGCGGCTCAGGGCATCGTCGCCGGCATCAACGCCGCCCGCCGGGCGATGGGCGAGCCGGATGTCGTCCTGCGGCGAGACAACTCGTTTATCGGCGTCCTAATTGACGACCTGGTGACCAAGGGCGTTGACGACCCATACCGCATGCTGACCGCCCGTAGCGAATATCGCCTCATGCTCCGGAACGACAACGCGGACCAGCGCCTAACCCCGGTTGGGCGCGAGGTTGGGCTGGTTTCGGAAGAGCGGTGGGATCGTTTTCAGGAGAAGAGGCGCTTCCAGAAGAGCCTCTCCGCCATCTTGGATTCCGTCAGCATCGGTTCCTCGGCGAATGACGTGCTTCGCGAAGCCGGGCTGCCGGCGCTGCGCAATCGCATTCCGCTCCGCGACTTGTTGCAGCGGCCAGGTGCGCGGCTCGAGCACGTCGCCACCGTCGCCCGCGCCCTCGGGTTCGAACTTCCCGACTGGGGAGCCAGCCCCTTGCGCCGGGAAGCTGCCCGGCAGATCGAGGTAGAGGCGAAGTACTCGGGCTACCTTTCAAGGCAGGAGGCACAGGTCGAACAGCGCCGTCGCCTCGAAGCGCTCGCCGTTCCGTCGGGCTTCGACTATGAACAGGTGAGGGGCATCAGCCACGAGACGCGCGAGAAACTTTCGCAAGTGAAGCCACGGACGCTCGCCCAGGCTGCGCGCGTGCCGGGGGTGCGCCCGACGGACATCGCGCTCATCGCGGGGCACCTGCGTCGCCGCGGAACGGCAGTACCGACCGCTACGACCGAGGCGGGATGAGCACCGGCTGGCGACCGTATCGCCAGGTGTAGTCCCACGCTTGGTCAATCGTCGGAACGCTTCTGCCCTTGAGCACGATTTCGTCGAGGGCGCCCGCCCTGTCCACCGCCTGCGTTGCCTCAGTCGGTTTTCGAGCGGCGCCGAGCGCGGCGGCATACGTGAACCACGCCCACGGCTGTTGCGGGGCGGCGTTTGTCGCGGCTTGAGCCATTCGCACCGCAGCGTCCACGTTGTTCTTGTATAGATTCGCGACGGCGATGCCGTTAAGCGCCTCTGCAGAGTCGGGTTTTGCCGCGAGCGCAACTTCGAAGAAACTTAGCGCCTGGTCCAGGATCAGATCTCTATCGGAGGAGAGCCCCGCCGGCAGGTTTCGCGCGTTGGTCAGCGCTTGATAGCCGCGCTCGACATAGGCGTCGAACAGAAGCGGCTCGAGTAGCGCGGCGCGCCTGAAGTTGTCTCTGGACTCCTCGTACTGCCCGACCATGTATTGCATCGCGTAGAGGTAGTAGTACGCTTGGCCTGCGTTCACGTGCTGCTCAAGCATCTGGTTGACCTGGCTCATCATAGCCGCCCTCTCGCCCCTCATGGTCGCCACGTAGGCAGCCGCGGTCATCAGCGTTGGCGAGTTCGGGTCGCTGAACGTGCCCTCGCGGAGCGCCTCCTGGGCGTCCTGCCACTTCCGGTAGTACGCAAAGCCCGCTGCACGCAAGGCGTAGGTCGCCGCGTCCGGCACGCCCTCCTTCAGAATCACCTCAGCCGTAGCGTAGGCTTCGCTCATCATCCCAGAGCGCATCATCGCGTAGATGAGTCGGTTGCCGACTGAGGTGTCCGGCTCGTACTCGTTCCACTTCTCGCCTAAGATGCGGCGCGCTGCTGAGTACTCATGGTTGGCGATCAGCAGGTCGGCATGCCTTAGGCGGTTGGCGTCGGTAACTTCGCCCAGCGCCTTGATCTGCAGTTGAAGGGAGAGGCGCTTCTGCTGGACCGCTGCCTTGAGCGCCTCGGTGATCGCCTTGAGCGCATCGCCCTTGTCGCCGGACGTGCTGATGATGCGGAACGCTCGCTGAACATGGATGCCGGCGAGCAACTCCGCCCCCTCGACCGTCTCCTCGGTGAGAATGGCGTCTTCAGCCCACTGCTGCGCCCGATCCAGCATGTTCTTTCCGAGGTACGCGCGAGCCATCAGAATCTTCGCTTTGTTGCTGTTTTCATCCGCCTTCAGCGCAATGCGAGCAGCCTGGATCGCCTCGTCCCACTTGGAGACTTGGAGGAACTCGGTCGCACTCTGCAGGTGGAACTCGACCCCCTTGGAAACCCCGTTGTCAATCGTAACGTTCAACACAACCTTGCGGCTGTCACCGGAAGCGGTGTAGACGCCGACCTCGATCTCCATCGCCCCCTCGTTCTCGACAATGGTGTCGAGGAGGTACGTGTAGGGCGTGCTCGTGTCGGTCGCACGCAACTTCCCGTCAACGTAGAACTCGACCTGCGTAACCGGACTGGGGGACTGCACCGTAACGCGCAGCTCCACCACGCCGCTCAAAACGTCCCCCGACTTTACGGACGAGTTCACTTGAATGCTCCCAGACTGCGCCACGAGCGCTAAACCGCTTGCCAAAAAAGCCACGATCGTCATGATGATTCTCTCTTCGGGGCGCATTATCCCCTAATCGAGACGCCTCGGGGGGCGCCTGGGGTTCACCTCACAGCGCCGCCTCGCCCCGTTCCCCGGTACGAATCCGCACGGCGTCCAGCTCCGGCAGCACAAAGACCTTGCCGTCCCCCTCCCGGCCCGTCCGGGCGCTCTGCACAATCGCCTCCACAATTCGCTCCTGCATCTCCGCCGGAATGACCACCTCGATCTTGATGCGCGCGGGGAGCGAGACAACATGCTCACGACCGCGAAACCAGTCGCTTGCCTCAGAACCGCTCCCGGTGCCCCGAGCCTCTGAGACCGTCATGCCCGTCACCCCTTCCGCGACGATGGCGGTCTTCACCTCCTCGAGCTTGTACGGTCGGATGTATGCGACGACGCGAACCATCAGCTCCGACATTATGAACGCAGTCAGGGAATCGGTTTCGCCTCCAGAGCCGTCCCTTCCTATGAGGAACATGCTACGCATCGTCGCCGTGGAGCCGAATCTCGACCCGAATCGGGAGTTCGTCGTGTTGCAGAACCGAGGCTTCCTCACGGTCCACCTGCGGGGTTATGCCTTGATGGATGAGGACACTGCCATGGGCGAGGCGGAGAGGGTATTCCCCCTGGTTGACGACGTGCGCATCCCATCCTCTGCCTACGTGCTCGTCGCCACAGGTGACGGCGTTAACGGTTGGGCGAGATGTTCGGACGGCTCTATCGTCTATCAGATCTTCCTGAACCGCCGCGCCGGGGCGTGGTGTCACTCCACCGGCGCCGTCTATCTCTTGAGCCCGACCCACACCAAGCGGCCGTCCGCAGGTGCGCGAGATCTCGCCCCAGCCTCGCTCTGACCTCCGCGGAGGGTGAGAAAAAACCCGCGAAGGCGTTGCATTTCGGGTTTTCGTTCGTCTATACTATCGGGCGGCCGTCACCAAGGAACAGGTGGTAACGGAGGACGGAGCAAGGACGCTCCCGGCCCCCCTTTTTCCTCTTTCCGGGGTACCCTATTGCCATGCCTGACGGTCTGACCACTGAGGAGTTCCCCGGCTGTCGCGCACTGATCGAGCGCCTGTGCGACGCCGCCGAGAAAGAGGACATTCACGACCTGACTGAAGCGGTTCGCGTCACATTGACCGAACTGTTCCGCTCGGGCGAGGTGCAATTCCCAGACCGGCTCATCCGCCCGATTCCGGACCACTACGCCCGGCGGCTTCTGTATCGCTGCCCTCAGGGCAGGTTCACCGCCGTTCTCATGGCGTGGGGGCCGGGGCAACGCACGCCGTTGCACGACCACGCCGGCATCTGGTGCGTCGAGGGCGTCGCCATCGGCTCGATGAACGTCGAGCGGTACGACCTTCAAGAGCAACAAGGCGACCGGTACCGCTTCGAGAAGGTCGAGGAGCTTCGAGCCGGCATCGGAGACTCCGGCTGCCTCATCCCGCCATTCGAGTATCACATCCTCGGCAACGCTAGCGACAAAGACACGTCCGTAACCCTGCACGTCTACGGCGGCGAGATGGACCATTGCGCCATCTACGAGCCGGAGCCGGACGGGTGGTATCAGCGCGTCGAAAAGCGCTTGGCGTACACGGACTGACCTCGGTTACACCCGCCACAGGTACCAGCACGCCGCGCTGCGATAGGGGCGCCACGGCTCGAAAAGCGGCTCGCACTCCCTCGGCTTCGGCAGTTCCTCGAAGCCGTACACCGCCGCCAGCCCCTTGCGCAGGCCGAGGTCCCCGCCCGACATCACATCTTGGCGACCGAGCGCAAAGATGAGAAACATCTCGGCGGTCCACCTGCCGATGCCGGGAATCTCCGTCAGCGCCTCGACAATCCGCTCGTCTTCATCCCGGCGGAGGCGCAGAAAGTCGAGGCCGTCTTTCGCCGCGCTCGCCAAGCAGCGAAGCGTCCGCGCCTTCGCCGCGGAGAGGCCCGCGGAGCGTAGCGCCCTATCGCTCGCGCTCAACACAGAATCCGGCGCGACGCCGCCCGAGCCGAGCGTCGTGACCAGCCGCTCATAGATTGCGCTCGCCGCCCTGCCCGACAACTGCTGGCTCACGACGCTCCGCACGAGTGCAGCAAACGGGTCTCGCGGCAAGGTGATGGTCACCTCGCCGATGCGGCGCACATGTTTGCCGAGCAAGCGGTCTTTGCGCAGCGCGGCGTGGGCTTCGGCAGCCCACGAAACTCGGCGGCCCATCTATTCGTCTTCGCCTCGGTTCTTGCGCGCGGCTTCTTCCAAGCGCTCGAACAGCCCCGCGCTGCCGCTGGTCGCCTTGCGTGCCTTCGACGTCTTCTTCTCGGCCTCCTCAGGGACGACCATCGAGATTCCCGCCTTGGCGCTCGGCGCAGAGGGCGGTTCCGTCACTTCCTGCTCCTCCCGTTCGACGAGGGAGCCGTCGCCGACGAGCACCTCCGCCGTTCGCTGGTCGCCGCTCGGGAAGCGATGCCCCCAAGAGATGATGTCTGCGACTTTGGTTCCGTCCAGTTCGCTCTTCGCGCTGCCCTTTACGGTGTGACGCTCGTCGTCAATCGCCTCGCCTAAGGCTGGGATGATGACTTCGAAGCCCGACGTGGCGAGCGGCTCGAACACCGCGCGCGCAAAATCGAGCAACCTCGCCCGTTCGTCCACAGGGGTGCCGTGATCATGAAGCGCCCTTTGAGCCGAGTCCATGCTCCTCTTGATTGCCCCCTCGATCTCCGAAAGCGCAGAGGCGAACTGGTCAATGCGCTCCAGCGCCTCGGTGTGCGAGCGGCGCAGTGCGTCGGTCTCCTCGACCGCGGCGTCGGCAGCGCGCATCGCTTTCTTCAACGCCGGCAGGCGAACCTTGAGCAGCGCGGCAGCCTCTTGCATCTGTTCGGCGGCCCGCTCGAACTCCTCGAGAATCCTCTCGGTATCGCTCACACCTTCGCTCCGAGCCCATAGATTTCGCTGAACTTGCTGCGCAGGTAGGTCATCATCGGATTCGGGTCGAGGTCGCTCCCGGTGGCTCGTTTCAGAAGTTCGTTGGGCAGGTACTTCCGGCCGTGGCGATGGATTCGCTCGCGGAGCCAACCGAGAATCGGCTGGAACTCACCCTTGCGGATCAAATCGTCAACATCGCCGAGGTCGTTTGAGAGCGCGCTCCAAATCTGCGCGGCGGCCAGCGTGCCCAGCAAGTAGGTTGGGAAGTAACCGATGATGCCGCTCGACCAGTGGACGTCCTGCAGCACGCCGTCGCTATCGTTCGGCGGCGTTATCCCGAGGTAGTCCTGCATCTTCTCCTTCCAAATGTCGGGCAGTTCGCTCAGGTTCACCCTTCGCTCAAGCATCGCCGTCTCGATTTCGAATCGAAGCATGATGTGGAGCCCGTAGGTCACCTCGTCCGCTTCAACGCGGATGAGCGACGCCTCGACGCGGTTCGCCGCTCGATAGAAGCGCTCTTCGTCAACGTCGCCGAGCGATTCGGGGAACAGCTTCTTCAGGTAGGGCAGGTAGTACGCGGTGAAGGCGCGGCTGCGACCCACTTGGTTCTCCCAAAGCCGCGACTGGCTTTCATGTATGCCGAGCGACGCGCCGCCGCGGAGCAGGGTGCCCTCGAGCTCGGGCGGCGAGCCTTGCTCATACATCCCGTGCCCCGCTTCGTGCATCGAGGCGTACAGGCTGCCAGGAAGGTAGTGCTCATCGAAGCGCGTCGTCAACCTCACGTCGCTGTAGCCGAAGCTTGTGCAAAACGGATGAGCCGCGATGTCTTGGCGCCCGGTGTCGAAGGAGAAGCCGATGCGCTGAACGACGTCGTTCGTAACCTGCTTCTGCTTCTCGACGGGGTAGCTGCGCTTCATGATGCTCTCCTCGTCGTTGCCGCTTCCCTGAATCTCTCGAAGCAGCGAGACCAGCGGCCCGCGGAGTTCGCCGAAGATGCGCTTCACCTCCGCGGTCCCCATCCCCGGCTCGTAGTTGTCGAGCAACGCGTCATAGGGGTGCTCTTTGTAGCCGAGCAGGTCCGCCTTCTTCAGGCACAGGTCAACGATTTTTTGAAGCGAGGGGAGGAACGCCGCGAAGTCGTTCGCCTTTCTCGCGCGCACCCAAACTTCATGTGCCAGGGTCGTTACGCGTGACTCCTCCGCGACGAACTCCTCGGGCAGTTTGGTTGCCTTGTCGAAGTCGCGACGCGTAACGCGCACCAGCGCAGCGTCGTCACTGTCGTAGTCGAGCGACGCAGACTCCTTCTCCGCGCGCTCCAGCGCCGAGCGGAACGCGTCCGACGTGAACTTGCTGTGCGCCATGGCGCTCAGCGTCGCCAACTGTTCGGCGCGGTTCTCGGCGGCGCCCGGCGGCATGTAAGTCTGTTGGTCCCAGCCGAGCACAGCCATCGCATCATGCAGGTGGGTGATCTCGCGCTGAAGGTTTCGAAGGTCTTGTATGGCTCCCATCGCCCCAAGTTTACCGACCACCACCAAGGAAAAACGGAGGCGCCGCATCGTCGTGGATTCGGCGCCTTGCTGGGCTGGGCTGGTGTAGAGGAGAGACTTATTCGACCATAGCGGCGAGGTCTGCCGGCTCGCGGGGGCCGGCGAGACCGTATGTATATTGACCATCCGTCCAGCAAATCACGTTCAGGGCGCCGTATCGCACGCAGCGGAAGCCGGGCATGCCTCGAATTGGCTCGCCGTCGTAGGGCATCACGCCTTCGGCAAACACGAAGACGTACCGCTCACCCCTTCGGTCCTCCAGCAGCAGGCGACCGCACTGAATCTCGGAACGAAGAACCTCCACCCTTACGGGTCGGAGGTCGACGAGTTTCAGCGGCGGAGGGGCGACGTCGGCTCGGAACGCCCGACGAAGCCAGCCCCACGCTGCCTCGAGGGAGGGCACATCGGCGCCACCGCTGGCGGAAGCGCTAAGGGTGTCGGCGAAGGAAGCGCCGCGTACGTCCGGAGGACCGCTCCAGTTGAACACCGCCGCGCCGACGACGAGGCAAGCGACCCCTGCAGCCAACGCGTAGCGAAACTTTCCGACGAACTGGTCGGTGCGTCGCGCCGTGTCGTCATGACGAACAGCGCGCATGCACTCGGAGAAGACTTCATCCACAGCCTCGGAGCGGCGCGCCTCCTCAGCGAGGGCGCGCAGGCGGCTCTTCATCGCCAGCAGTTCGGCGCAGTGCGCCTGCAGGCCGTTGCTCGACTCGAGCCGAGCCTTCCAGACGCTGACTTCGGCGCTATCCAGTTCGTCGTCCACATAGGCGTGGACTTGCAGGACTTCGAACTCGGCGTGATCTCCGCCTAATGGGTCGTTCTTCATACGATTCCGCGCTCCTTGGCGTACTCGAGCAATTGAGTTCGCAGAAGCGACCTTCCCCTCGCGAGGCGGGAGCGAACCGTGCCGACGGGCACGTCGAGCGCTTCCGCGATCTCTTGGTAGGAAAGTCCTTCAATGTCGGACAGCACGACGGCTACGCGGTACTCCTCCGGTAGCGAGGCGAGTGCCTTCTCGATGTCGTGATCGAGGGTCTGTGCGAGGACTCTATCGAGCGGCAGGGGCTCCTGCGAGGGCGCTTGCTGCGCCTCAACGCTGTCCTCGATGCTCGCAATGTCCGGGGTGCGACCTTCCTGTCGAAGACGGTTGATGAACGTGTTCGTCAGGATGCGCAACAGCCAAGCCTTCAGGTTACGACCGTCAAAACGGTCGTACGCTTGGTAGGCTTTGATCAAGGTTTCCTGCGTCAAATCTTTGGCGTTTTCCTCGTTGCGGGCAAGGCGCACCGCTGCGCTATAGACTGCTGGAAAGACACCCTTGATTGCTCGCTCGAACTCCTCGCGCCTGTCGCGACGTTTAAAGAGCATCCGAGCAAAGAGTGTACCTTCCAGAGAGTTCAACACCCAAGCTGCGCCCAGGGTTCCGAGTTTCGGCCATTCCCGCAATTCTTTGAGGAGTTTCGCCGGTCAGGACGCTCCCGCGCCGATAATCTTGGTATACTTGCCGAGGCTCAGCGGAGAGATGGCTGAGTGGTCGAAAGCGCTCCCCTGCTAAGGGAGTAAGTGCTTAAAAGGCGCTTCCCGGGTTCGAATCCCGGTCTCTCCGCCATCCCCGGCTTGCCGGAACAAAAGCATGAGAAGCAGCCGCATCTGGGTCCTGACAGCCGTCGCCGCCGCGTCCGTGAGCAGCGCGAACGCGGACGCCCTGACGGACTACCTCAAAGTGCGCTCGAAGTTTGGAATCACCAGCGCGGCAGGCACCGAGGCGCTCCAAACCCTCGTCGGGAGCGGAACCCTCGAGGTTCGCGCCGTCGTCAAGGGGGTGCTCGGCGTGGACGGTAGAACGATTCTGCTCCTCGAAGTCCCCGGCAGCCAAACACTCTCCGTCGAGTCGGACCTGCCGTCCGCGTGGCTTCGTGTTCCGAACACCACCGCCCGGCTCATCGTTACGGCAACGCGCGAGACCTCCTTCAGTGCACTCAAGGCGAAGATGGTTGCCGCCGTGGAAGAAGCCGCCATTCTCTCCTGGGAAGAGGAGCAGCGAAAGAAACAGCAAGCCGCCAAGGCAAGGCAGCAGAACACAGTTACCCGCGGCCCCTCCGCCAGAACCGGCCGCGAGTGGAACCTCGAGCCGCACGAAGCGCTCCCGATCTACAGCAACTTCATCCGCGGCTACAACCCGCGCCTCACCAAGCAACAGGCAGATCAAATCGCTCACGGAATCATCGGCTTCAGCCTGCAATACGGAGTTGACGCGAGGCTGATTACGGCGATGGTGCTGGTCGAGAGCGGGTTCAACCCAAGCGCCACCAGCCCCAAAGGCGCGATGGGCCTCGGGCAACTAATGCCCGGAACGGCGCGGGGCCTGGGTGTGCGCAACGCGTACGACACCTACGAGAACCTGTACGGCACGGTGCGACTCGTGCGAGGTCACCTGGACAAGTACGCCGCCACCGGCCCGAACGGGCAGAAGTACGGCGACCTCGTCCTCGCCCTCGCCGCATACAACGCCGGCTCGGGAGCGGTCAAAAGGCATGGCGGAGTTCCACCGTATCGTGAGACGCAGAACTACATTCGCAAGGTGATTGACTGGTACCAGCGCCTTTGCGGCGCGAGCGGATAATGGCTGTCGGTTCTCGCGAAGTGACTGTAACGGTCTCCTTGCAGGGGCTGCCCCGCGAGTCCGCCTCCTGCGAGGCGTGTTTCGAGAGGCTCACCGAGCGCATCAGCATCCTCGCGGGCGTGTCGCGAGTCGAAGTCGCCCCCAAAAAGGGACAGGTCATCCTGGACGTAAGCCCCGAGGCGAACGTCGAGGCCGTCCTCGAATCCACAAAGCGCATCATCCGCGAGGTCGCTTCGGGCTTCAGCCACGAAACGTTTCGCATCGGCGGAATGGACTGCCCGCAGTGCGCCGAAGACATCCGCGCGCGCGTGGCGTCTCTCGACGGCGTCTTCTCGTGCTCGGTTGACTTCGCCGCCGCGCGCATGAGCGTCGAATACCACGCCAACTCGACGAGCACCGACGACATCGCGTCAGAGGTGCGGCGCATCGGCTACAGCGCCAGAAGGTTGCACGACATCGAGCGACCCGAGGGCAACCGAGATTGGATCGCCCTCGGAGGCGCGGTCGCGCTGTACCTGGTCGCCGGCCTTGTCGGCGCCGAGACGACCGCAGGCATCGTGCTGTTCGCTCTCGCCATGCTCGCCAGCGGGGCGAGAATGCTCCGGTCGGGGCTCTCGTCGCTCGTCCGCTTCGACTTCACGACCAACGCCTTGATGACCATCGCCGTCATCGGCGCGACCGGCATCGGCGAACTCAGCGAAGCAGCGTTGGTTACCATCCTCTATCGCCTGGGCAACAACCTGCAGAACCGAGCCGTGCAGCGCACGCGCGCCGCAATAGGCCAACTCGTCGCTTCCGCTCCAAAGTCGGCGCAGGTTGTTCGCAATGGCGACACCGTCGAGGTTGCAGTCGCCGACATCGCTCCCGGCGACCTCGTGCATGTCCGCTCGTTCAGTGCAGTCCCGGTAGACGGCGTCGTAGAGGACGGCGCAAGCTACGTGGATGCCTCTCTGCTAACCGGCGAATCGGAGCCGCAGGCCGTTAGCCCGGGCTCCAAGGTTCTCGCGGGAAGTTCGACCACGGATGCGCCGCTCACGCTGGTCGCCACGAAGAAGTACCACGATACAACTTTCGCAAGAACGCTTGAACTTATTGAAGAGGGCGACACGAAGCGCGCGCACCGCGAGCAGGTCATCGAGCGGCTGAGCCGGTGGTATACGCCGACCGTCATCCTGCTCGCCCTGTCGTATGCCCTCGTCGCTATCGGCTTCCGGCTCGAGACTCCAACCGGCGCCCTGCACCGCGCGTTCTGGCTGCTCATGGTGGCATGCCCGTGTGCTCTGGTCATCTCGATACCGGTCGCGGTTACCACGGCAATCGGCACCGCCAGCAAGGTTGGGGCGCTCGTGAAGGGGGGTGGTGTGCTCGAGGCGCTCGAGCGAGTCAAGACGTGGGTGTTCGACAAGACCGGCACGCTCACGTACTCTCGCCTGGTTGTGGAAGAGATCGTGTTGCAGCGCGGTGCATCCCGCGAGACCGCTCTTGAGATTGCAGGCGCGCTAGCCGCCGCGAGCAACCATCCGGTCGCGCGCGCCATCGCACGCGAAGCGAAGAGCCGGGCGACCGCCAACGAAACGCGTGAGGTACCTGGCGCGGGAATTGAGGGGAACATCCACGGTCGGCAGTACCGCCTTGGCAGCGCCGCCTTCACGGAGGCCGCGCAACCCGGCGAAAGCGACGCCAGAACCGTGTACCTAACCGACGAGGACGGCTCTATCGCTACCTTCCGCCTCGGGGAACAGGTGAAGGCGGAGGCACGAGAAGTGCTAAAGGCTCTACAGGCGGAGGGCAGGGTCCTGCTGCTGTCCGGCGACCAGCAGGAGAACGTGAGGCGGTTCGCTGATTCGCTCGGTGTCCAAGAGTTCCGCGCCGCCGTTTCACCCGTCGAGAAGGCGGAAGCGGTCAAGGAGCTGAAGGAGACCGGCCCGGTCGCCATGGCGGGTGACGGCGTGAATGACGTCGCCGCCCTGCTCGAAGCCGATGTCGGCATCGCCATGGGCGCCGCAGGCACAGACGCCGCGCTCGAGTGCGCCGACGTGGTGGTGCTGAACGACGACCTCGGTGCGCTCTCGTCGCTTGTGCGCCTGAGTCGCGCCTTGCGCCGCGTGGTGATTCAGAACATCGTCTTCAGCCTGTTCACGAAGGTTCTGCTTGTTGCGGCGGGAGTCATCTGGCCGCTCTCCTTCTGGGTCGCCGTCGCCGGAGACATGGGCGTCAGCCTGTTGGTAACGGCGAACGCCCTGCGTCTGCGCGGCGAGACGAGCCGCGCAGACCCCTAACACAGGCCCGCGGGCATGAAGCCGCGGGGCAGTGAGCGCTCGATGTACAGCACCATCTGCCTGCCTGGCGCCGACAGTTGAAACCCTCGCTTCGCAAGAGCAGCGTCCGCGTCCGCGCGGTACTCGTGGAGGAACGCGCGATCCTCCCGAAGCAGCGACGTGATGATGGCGAGTTGCCAATCTTCCAACTCGTTGCGCAACGAGCGGGCGAACGCTTCGAGGCGCGGCGTCTTCGCCGACGCTTCAACGTGCGCGTAGTCGTCGTCCGCCCTCGCGAAGTGTCCGGCGCAGGTGTACAACACGCCGCGCGCGAGGCGCAACCACGGGTCGCTTGGGTTGTGGCTGAGCGCGAGGCTCAGATGGCGCAAGCCTTCGTCCAGTCTGTCCTGGGCTGCGACGTCGCCCAAGATCTCCATGATTCGCCGCCACCCTTCTTCGATGCCTGTATGTGTGCGGTCGGTCATCATCCTCCTCCGAGTGTCTGAGTGTAGGGCGATCCGTCGCACGTAGCGCCGCCAACGCCCGCCGCCCCCCGCTTGCGGGCATTTGTGTCGCGTGTCGCTTCGTCCGGCGAATTGCTTCAGACAGTTTGGACGCCCATGGGGACGGACGTCAACCCGTAATGGTACCGGAAATTCGGTTCTGCTCGATGCGCTCGTCCAGATCGGCGGCGCGCACCCGCACGGCAAGCGGCACCGGCTCCTCGTTTGAGTCGACATCCACCGACTCCATCGCCGCGACAGCTGAGAGATGGCTTGCCACACGCTCAGCCGCTTCCCGGCTCGCCCCAGCCAACAGAACGACGTACGTGCTGGAGTCGTGCCGCAGAATCCGAGCATCTACGGGGGCATGGCGCCTCAGCACGACCCCCAGCCGCCGTACGACCTGCTCGGCTGCCCCGGCGCCGGCTTCCTCCTCGACACGCCGGAGGTGCAGCGGCTCGACGTGCAGCAGGCACCCGCCCGTGCGGACCGCACCGACGACTGCCCCGCGGAACTCCGCGTGGGTGAGAAGGCCTGTGCTTGCCCCCTCATGCTCCGGCAGCATGAGCCGCTCAGCGACGCGGGACAACTCCGCCGCAACCGCAAGCACTACGCGGCTGTCGTTTGAGTGAAACGCCCCCGCGGTGCGACTTGAGGCGACGACAACGCCAACCGGGCGCGTCGGGTCGCCGAAGGCCACCAGGATGTACGCCCCAAGGCGAAGCCGGGAAGCGACCCCCGGGTCAATCAGCGCCGACGTCGTAGTGTCGTACACGGCGATGGGGGGCGACCCACTCGCAATCCACTCGCCGATGCCTCCCTCAAAGCGAAGGTTCTCGAGAATCGGCAAAGCCCGTCCCGCCCGACCGCCAATCGTGGGCTGCTCCTCGGCGCCGTCTCCGAGCAGCAGGATGTTCGCATCGTCGCAACCGAGCGTCTCTTTGAGCGCGCCCGCCGTGCGCTGGCAGAGGTCGTTGAGGGTTGTCGCTCCGTCGAGGCGGCAATGGATTTCGTACAGCAACTCCGCTTCGCGCATTCGCCGCTCGAGGCGTTCGATTCTCGCGATGGTTTGGGCGGCCCCTCCGAGCGCTTCCGCAGCCTCCTCAACGCGTTCCTGCATCGGGTCAAGGTCCTCTTCGCGGCGGGCGACGAGGGTTACTACTCCGACGACCTCGCCTCGGCTGTGCAGGACGGAGTGCCGCGCCCGCATGCCGCCCGGTAGGAGAGCATCGCCAGTCAGCGCATCTCGAAGCCGCGCCTTGATCGTATGCGCCGCTTCGGTTCTCGATACCTGCACCGTGTGGTCCAACGAGGAACTGGATCCGGCTCCCGCGCAACCGCTCAGCACGAGTCGGTCGCCGGATGCGTTGAACGTGTGCAGAAGTACGCCGTCGGCTTCCGTCGTTTCGGCGATGCCGTCAACGAGCGATGCGAGCGACGGAAGGCCCTGCTTCGGGACCATCGTTCTTGCCACCAGCTTATCCACGCGCGCTGCCTTCTCGACATAGCCGAGCATCCGCTGTAGCCTTCGCGCCTTCGCCCTCAGCTCGATGGTGGGTTGCGCTCCGGTGGTTGCGATGCCGTCCGTCTCGGCGAGCAACTCAGAGACGCTCTTCGGGCGTTCGGTGATGCGCGGCTGGTTCGCCACGATAGCGACAAGCAGCGCCGCCGCAACGTGCAGGTACACGACAGGCGTCAGCGCGCCCGCCGCTCCCAGGGCTGCGCCCAAGAGAAGTCCGCCTGCGCCGAACGCGCCGGTCGCCGCGGGATAACTCCCGCGTTTGGCGATGGCGTAGACGATCGGAATCAGCGCCAGCGCCCCACCTGCCTCGATCGACCCCGCCGCCGAGAGTCCACAGGCGACGGCGAATGCGTCTGCGCCTGCGATCAGCCCGCCCACACCCGGGTTCATCCGTCCGGTGCGATCCAAATGGTGTGTTAGGAAGGCGAGCAACGCCATCAGCGCGCCGACCTTCCAAGCGACTTCGAACGGGGGCAGGCCCGTCCAACCCGCGAGAGCGATAACCCCGCCTGCGGCGAGGATTCGAACGCCGAATTCCCACATGATGCCTGCCTGGATTGTCGGCACGCGGCGCCTGTTTGGGCAGGTCGGCGCGGCGACCCTCTTCCTGGGGGTGGCGATCGCGTCAGGCGGCTCGACGCCTATGGCTCGAAGCGGTAGCCGAAGCCGCGCGCTGTGAGGATATGCTCGGGGTGGGCGGGGTCGGCCTCGATCTTCTCTCTTAGCCACCGAACATGCACGTCAACGGTCCGAGGTGTGACGAACGCGTTGGGGCCCCAGACGCGCTCGATGAGCGTCTCGCGGCGGAACACCTTGCCCGGGTGCGTGACGAGGAAGTGGAGCAACGCGAACTCGCGAGGCGTGAGGTCCAGTTTCGCGTCGCCCAAGAACGCCTCGCACCGGTCCGCGTTGATGCGAATGTTTCCAGCCGCTACCTCGGTGGGCTGTTCGCTTGGGTATGAGCGGCGGAGAATCGCCGCAACGCGCGCCGAAAGTTCCGCAAGGTTGAACGGTTTGGTGAGGTAGTCGTCGCCGCCGACGTTGAATCCGCGTAGGCGATCCTCTTCTCCGGTGCGCGCGCTCAAGAACAGAATCGGCACCTGACTGTGCTGACGAATCGTCTTTGAGAGGTCGAAGCCCGTTCGCCCAGGCAGCATCACATCCAGGATGATGAGGTCGGGCTGTTGCTTGCGAAACCTAAGCCATGCCTGCTCGGCGGACTCCGCGGTCATCACCTTGTAGCCGTCTCGCACCAGGCGACGAGTTACCATCTCGCGGAGGATCGGTTCGTCGTCAACGACGAGGATTGTCATTTTGCGATGATCTCAACATTCGCCCTCGGTACCGTAACCTCTTCGCCGGTTTCGTCAAGCACGGCTCGAAGCACGCGAACTTCGGCTCCCGACTCGACGCCTTGCAACTCTGGCGGTAGTGCGCTCACCGTTGCCAGCTTGCCGAACCATGGCTCGCGGATGATGCGAACCGGGGTGCCGGCCTCGAGTGTCCCGCCGCCCTCCGCGGCCGCCGCTGCCTCCGTTGGAGGCACGTCGGATGGAACGATGATCTCGGGTCGAATGACGCCGGCGCGGATTTGCGTCGCGCCGTTCACGCTCGCCTCCTTTTCTTCCAGCGAGCGCAGCAACTCGAACGTGCGGTCCGCCATGCGAAGGCGACCGAACCCTTCGGTTGCGATGATGGTCAGCGTAATCGGCTCGTTGCCCGTGATGGCAACCCCAATGTCGTAACTGAGGTACTCAGTCAGGTCAAGGTCCCTCACCGCCCCGGCGACCAACCCGAGGACGCCCACTTTCTCCGCCTTGCGAATCGCATCGAGGGTGACTTGAGAGCCACCGACGAGCACCTTTCCTACGTCGTCCTCGCGGATAGCGCCCGCGTCCAGAACGTCGTCCGGCGACTCGACGGCGGTGCGCAGCGCACCGACGCGCTCGCCCCCGACGCCGAAGATGCCCTGAACAACCGCGCCACGCGCTTCGACAATGGCTCCCTCTTCGGGGATGATCTCGGCGACTCGCCCCCGAAGGTACGCCGCAATCTCAATTGGAACAGGAGGCTCGCGGACGAGCACATTCCCGGTAACGTCCGAGACGTCCTCGACCTTGCCCTCAAATTCGCTCAGAACCTGGCCCTTGAACAGCCCGAACAGGCCCTTGGATTCTGCGAGCAACTGACCCACCTCGACGCTGTCGCCGATGGAGACCTTGAGGAGGTCTTTAACTTCCTTCGCCTCGACGCCAAGCTTCTCTGAGACTTTGATGGACTGCAGGATGCCGGGTAGTTCGGTGCGAGCGATGACCGTTTGCGGCTCGACGATTTGCCCTTCGGTTACCAGAACCTCGCCCTTCAGTGGCAATCGTCGAGTCTTCTTGACAACGTGGTCGGCGCTTACCGTCAGTCCCGGCGTGTAGGCGGTGCCCATTCCGCTGCCAGTATAGCCGATGGCAACCCGACCTTCGATAACGCGGTGTTAACAAGGAGTGGCGCCGGAAGTTCCCGGCGCCGCTCTGTGAGGTTACTCGCGATCGAGGCGAACGTCGCGAGCGCGATCTCGAACGTCCGGAGCGCGCCGCCCTCGCTGATATACACGCGCCTGGACGACGGGACGAGCACGCCATCCTGCTCGCGATGGTCGTCGAGCAGCGTCTCAGTGCGCTTGAGCGCGCCGGTTGCGGCATCGAAGTACGACACAACCATCGCCTTCGGCAGAGTCCTGCCGCTCGCCGGCTTCTCGAAGTCCACCACGCTGACGATGAGCCGAGTATCTCCGAGGGTTCGGTCCACCTCGACGACCGCGTTGCCGTTCACGCGATACATGCTATTCATCGCATCGTTGAGCGCAATCTGCTTGCCGATGAGGTTGTCGTTCCCCGTCCAGGTGAGGTTGTGCTTGCCGTCACCCTGGTCGAAGTCGTTCGGCAAGCGGTGCTGAATCAGGCTCTCCACGCGACGCTGATAGTGCCGTCCCGCCTCAGATTCAGTACACTCGAACCGATGACCGCTCCGTCGAGGATCGTCGTGCTGGGCGCGGGCAGCCTCCGGTGCGCCCCGGAGGTCCTCGCTTCGCTCGTGCAGGCAGGCTTGCCGCAAGAGTCAGCCGTGTGGCTGCAGGACGAGCATGCCGAAGCGCTCGACCTTGCCGAGCGGCTCGCGCACCGCCTGGTCACCGAGGCGAACGCTCTGCTCCGCGTGGTCGCTACCCCGGACCCGGCGGAAGCGCTCGACGGCGGCGAGACGGTCATCCTGTGCATCGGTGGAGGGTTGCGCGAGCGGAAGGGTTGGTTCGCCGCAGAAGGCGCCGGTGAAGCGGTCGAGCTGGTGAGACTGGAGCGTATGCGGCGGGCAATCGGCAGCCTGCAGGAGTCCTTCGAAAGCCTCGCGGAGGGGGCAACCGTGATCAACCTGGCGAAACCGACGGCAGAATCCGGGCGGTTCCTGCCGCGAGCCGCCATTCATCTCGATTGGCCCGAGCCTCTGCCGGACGAGGAGCGCGTCCCCCGCGCCCACCAGATGCTCCGTTGGGCGCGCGGGGAGGACCCGATGTTCGAACTGCTCGACCGTGCAAGCAGCGGCCCACTCGTCTCGGCGCTTCGGTACGGCGAGCCGACGGCGACAAACCTCTACGACCCCGGCGCGGAGAAGGAGTTGGCGGCTCGGCTCGAAGGCGTCGGGCCGGAAGTGCTCAGCCTCTTGTCGGACCTGTAACCCGGCCGCACGCGCGCCTTAGTTCTGGAACTCCAGAATCGTTCGCCAAGTGCTGTATCGTTGGACGTCGAACAGGAAGGACAAGAAGCAAAGGAATATCGCGACGACGGCGACGAACCGGGCGATAGCCAGCGCCGCCTCAGCGGCGTCGCTCGCGGGGTCGTCAACGGAAAGCCGCGCAGCCAGTCGCGGCAGATAGAGCGCCTGGAACAGCATAAAAAGGAACAAGGCGGCGATGGACATCGAGGCCCAGAACGCGTACGCCGTCTGCTCGTCAACGAAGAAGAACGTGTAGTCCATCCACAGGAACGACGCCTGCCGTTGCCGCAAGACAAGGTCAATCGGCAGCCAAATTGCCCAAAGAATCGTCAGAAAGTTGAACACAGCAAGGCCCCACCCGACAAAGAACAAGGTCTTCGCCCACCGGCCGGCCGGGTGTGTGCTAGTCGCCATGTCTCTTGAAGACGAGCGTGACATTGTGCCCTCCGAAGCCGAACGAGTTCTTGATTGCCACATTGACATCGGCCTTGCGCGCCTGATTGGGAACGTAGTCGAGGTCGCAGTCCGGGTCGGGCGTCTCGTAGTTGATTGTCGGCGGCACAACGCCGTTGCGGAGAGCCAGGACGACCGCGATTGACTCGAGCGCCCCCGCCGCGCCGAGCGTGTGCCCAATCATTGACTTGGTGCTGCTGACGAGCAAGTTGTCGGCGTGCGATCCAAATGCTTTGCGAATTGCTGCGGTCTCGAGGCGGTCGTTGTAGGCGGTGCTGGTGCCGTGCGCGTTCACATAGTCCACGTCGTCGGGCTGGATGCCCGCGCTCTGGAGGGCGAGCAGCATTGAGCGCCTTGCCCCATCGGCCTCGGGGTCGGGTTGCGTGATGTGGAAGGCGTCAGCCGTCTGGGCATAGCCGATGATTTCGGCGAGGATTCGTGCGTTTCGCGCGAGGGCGTGCTCCCGGCTCTCGAGAATCAGCACGCCTGCTCCCTCACCCATCACGAAGCCGTCGCGGTCTTCGTCGAAGGGTCGGCTGGCATGCTCGGGGTCGTCGTTTCGTGTGCTGAGCGCCTTTGCAGCGCAGAAGCCGGCAACTCCGATCGGCGTGATCGGCGCCTCCGTCCCGCCGCAGACCATGACATCCGCCTCGCCGCGCGCGATGATGTGCGCGGCGTCCCCGATCGCATTCGCGCCGGTGCTGCAAGCGGTAACCACGCAGCTGTTGGGTCCCTTCAACTTGTGTCGAATGGAGATCCAACCGCTCGCCATGTCGGGAATCATGAACGGGACGAGGAACGGAGAGACGCGTCCTGGCCCTCCCTGCAACTGCCGCTCGTACTGCTCGCCGAGGATGTCGAGACCTCCGATTCCAGAGCCGACGAGAACCCCGACTCGCTCCCTGTCTATCGTGTCGAAGTCGAGGCAGGCGTCCTGAATCGCCATGTCCGCGGCGGCGGTGGCAAACTGAAGGAAGCGGGAGAGGCGCCGGGCATCCTTCTTCTCCATGTAACGCTCCGGGTCGAAGTCTCGGACTTCGGCGGCGATTCGGCAGGAGTAGTCGCTCGCGTCGAGATGGGTAATCGGGCCGACGCAACTTCTGCCGTTCACGAGGCTCTGCCAGAACTCGTCGAGCGAGTTCCCGGCAGGCGAAACGACGCCCATCCCCGTGATGACGACCGCTCCCGGTGCAAGTGGACCCGCGTCAGGCATTGGCAATCACATGAGAGGTCAGACCGGCTCCTTCACCTTCGACTCAATGAGTCGAACAAGGTCGCCGACGGTTTTCAGGTTGTCCAGTTCGTCGTCCGGGATTTCGATTTGAAAGGCCTCTTCCAGACCCATGACGACCTCGACCTTCTCGAGCGAGTCGGCGTGCAAGTCCTCGTCGAACCTTGATTCAAGCGTGATCGCGTCCGCGCTTGCGTCAACGTTCTCGGCGATGATCTCGCAAGTCTTCTTGAAGACCTCGTCTTGATTCATGGTGTGGGTCTCGGGATAGCCTACTCGGCGCCGGCTTTCTCTTTGAGTTTTGACTCGATGAAGTTGACGGCGTCGCCGACCGTCTTGATCTGGTCAACTTCGTCGTCCGGTATCTCGATGTTGAAGGCTTCTTCCAAAGCCATGACTATCTCGACCACTTCCAGCGAGTCGGCCCCCAAGTCCTGGACGAAGGTGGACTCCGCGGTAATCTCCTCCTCCCTCACGTCCAGTTGCTCGACGACCGCCTTCTTGACTTTCTCGAAGATTTCGTTTCGGTCCATTCTTCTCACCTATTGTACCCTCGATCAGAGGGTCAGACCGCCGTCAACCACGACGGTCTGCCCGGTTATATACCCGGAATCGTCGCTCGCGAGGAACCGAACCACCCTCGCGACGTCCTCCGGTGTCCCCAATCTGCCCAGGGGAGCCGTGCTCAAAACGTGCTCCCGCATCTCGGCAGGCAGGTTCTGCGTCATATCCGTCTCGATGAAGCCCGGAGCGACCGCATTGCAGGTGATACCCCTGCTGCCCAGTTCCTTCGCCACCGACTTCGTAAAGCCGATCAACCCCGCCTTGCTCGCGGCGTAGTTCGCCTGGCCCGCCTGCCCGTGCAGGCCGACGATGCTGGAGAGGTTGACGATTCGCCCCCAGCGCTCCTTCATCATCGAGCGGGAGCAAGCCTTGGTGAACGCGAACGCCGCCCGGAGGTTCACGTTCATCACCTCGTCCCAAGCCTCCACCGACATCCGTAGCAGGAGCGCGTCCCGTGCTACCCCCGCGTTGTTCACCAAGATGTGGACTGCACCAAATCGCTCGACGACCGCCTGAACAGTCGCCTCGATCGCTGAAACGTCGGCGTTGTCGCAGGCGAAGTCTGCCGCTCGATCCTCGCCGATCTCGGCGACGAGCGGGGAGCAGCCGCCCTGCCTCGACGAAAGGCACGCCACCGAGGCGCCCGCGCGTCCCAATTCAAGCGCGATCGCCCGGCCGATTCCTCGGCTCGCGCCCGTTACGATCGCCACCCGACCCTCGAGGCTCATCCAGCCCCCACCCCGGCGAGGCGGTCCTTGAGCTCCTGCAGCGTCTCCGGCGAGTCGACCGAGAGCGCCTCGGCGTCAGCCACGGCCCGGCGAACAAGCCCACACAGGACTGCGCCCGTGCCGAACTCGGCGAACAGCCGCGCGCCCATCTTCTCCATCGCAATCACGGAGGCCGTCCACCGCACCGGCTCGGTAAGTTGGCGGGTGAGGAGGTCAGGCCAGGCAGCCGGGTCCTCAACAGGCTGCGCGAGCACGTTGCTGACGACCGGGAATGCCCCTCGCCTGAACTCGACTTGCCGGAGCGCCTCCGCCATCGCCTCGGCGGCTTCCCGCATGAGCGGCGAGTGGAACGCGCCGCTCACGTTGAGCGGTAGGCACCGCTTCGCGCCGGCCTCCTTCAGGCGCTCGCAAGCGTTCCCAACCGCCGCCACCGCCCCAGAGATGACCACCTGGCCAGGCGAGTTGTAGTTAGCTGCCACCACCGGCGCGCCGTCGGAGGAGACCTCCGCGCACACGCGCTCGACTGCCTCGTCGTCGAGACCCAGGACAGCCGCCATCGTGCCCGGCGCGAGCCTGCCCGCGCGCGCCATCAAGTCTCCGCGCCGCTGAACAAGGCGCGCCGCATCCTCTACCTCCAGCATCCCGGAGGCAGCGAGCGCCGCGTACTCGCCTACGCTGTGCCCCGCGCCCACGAGCGGCGTGAAGGCGCTTGCCTCCGCGGCGGCAAGATAGGAAGCCAACGACGCGGTGAAAAGCGCAACTTGGGCGTTCTCCGTTTGCCGGAGTGTTTCGGCGTCTGCCTCCCAGCAGACGGCGCGCAGGTCCTTGCCGGTCGCATCGGAGACGCGGTCGAAGACCTCGCTCGCCGAGGCGTGCGCCTCCGTAAGCGCCTTGCCCATGCCGGGCTGCTGGCTCCCCTGTCCGGGGAACATGACTGCGATACCAAGCGACCCCATCGCGCTCGACTTTTACCCGACCGGCTGCCGCCCACCGCCGGACAGGACGCCCCTCCTCGCTTCGTGCTACAATAACGGGGGCGGCGGCGTGGCGCTGAGGAACCTGCTCCCTCGCGTCCGCAGCATGAAATCCCAGGAGGGATGACAGGCTGGGCGGCGGGTGATTGACCAGTACCCCCTTGGCCCGACTACCGTGGGCGGAACGCCGAATCTCTACGAGATTCCACCGGCGATGCCGCCCGTCGGCCAGTGGAGTTTCCCGAACGTGGTTGAGGACACGGCGAACGCCTACTTCCCGACGGCGGACTTCGCCCCTCCCGCGG
>JBBIIO010000032.1:0-26616 GCA_037446435.1 Armatimonadota bacterium | reverse complement strand
CGATCGGTTTCTGCGCCTCTTCGTTCTTCGCCCCGCCGCATCCCGCGAGCGTCAAGACAACAGCTGCGAGGGCAAACGTTCCGACTGTCTTCATCCTTGTCATTCCTACGCCGGTTGGCCCAGATCGGCTACGTCGCCCAGACGGGGAACCGTAGTTTCCCAACCCAACTCGCCCCTAATGCGTTGCTGCAAGGCGTCTTGCGCCTCCGGCTCGCCATGGACGATGTAGGTGTGCTTCGGCGGTTTCTTGAACCCGCGAAGCCACGCGAGGATCCCGTCCGCGTCGGCGTGGGCGGAAAGGGATTGAACCGAGGAGACGCGCGCGCGAACGGGCACGTCCTGCCCCATGATGCGCACCGAGTGAGCACCCTCGACCAGCTTGCGCCCGAGGGTTCCCTCTGCCTGGAAGCCGACGAAGAGCACCGTGTTCTCCTCGTGCGGCAAGCGATGAAAGAGGTGGTGAATCACTCGACCGCCGCTCGCCATGCCGCTACTCGAGATGATGACGGCAGGCCCTCGCATGTCGTTGAGCTTCTTTGACTGCGCGGCGTCCAAGACGGTGTGCAGTGAGCGCGGGACGAGCGGGTTCTGACCTCGTCTCAGGTGCTCGCTCGTTTCGTCGTCGTAGAGATGCGGATACTGCTTGTAGATTCGCGTCGCCTCTTGCGCCATTGGGCTGTCGAGATAGACCGGGATGAGCGGCTCGTGGGCGTGCTCGCACTCCATCTCGCACAAGTAGTAGAGCATCTCCTGCGTCCGCCCGATGGCGAACGCAGGCACGATGAGCACGCCGCCGGTCTCGATGACGCGCTGAATATCCTCGCAAAACCGTTCGCGGGGCGGGTCCTTCGCGTGGGAGCGGTTGCCGTAGGTGCTCTCGACGAGCAGGTAGTCCGCGAACTCAATCGTCTCTGGGTCCTTCAGAATGGGCACGTTCGTCCTGCCCAAGTCTCCGCCGAAGAGAATCGTCTCGCCGTTCGGCAGATACATTCGCACGAACGCTGCTCCGAGGATGTGCCCCGCCATGTGAAACCGCACTTCGAAGCCCTTCGCAACCTCGACGTTCTCGTGGAACCGGTGCGGCTCGAGAAGGCGACAAGCGCGCTTCGCCTCCTTCTCGGTGTAGAGGGGCAAGGCGGGCTTGTGCTTCGAGAACCCTTTGCGGTTGGCGTAGGCCGCGAACTCCTCTTGCAACCTGCCGCTGTCGGGAAGGCTCAGGCGGGCGATGTCGGCGGTTGCGCGAGTGCAGTGCACCGGCCCGCGAAAGCCCTGCTTGTACAGCCGCGGGAGGTACCCGATGTGGTCAATGTGCGCGTGAGTCAAAACGACCGCGTCAACCTCGGAGGGCGACACGGGAAACGGCTCCCAGTTTCGTTCCTTCAACTCGCTGGGACCCTGGAACAGCCCGCAGTCCACCAGGATGCGCGTGCCGCGATGCGTGAGCAGGAACTTTGAGCCGGTTACTGTCCGCGCCGCACCGAGGAACTGCAGCGATAGGCTCACGGCTCGGTTCCCTGGGTTATTGGCGCCCCTCGCGAGCGCGCCAGCATCACAAGCCCCCCGACTATGAGCAGAGCTGCGACAACCAGCCCATCGGGAACCGACCAGCCGAAGTTAGAGCCGGAGGACGCGCCTGCGCGAAACACCTCCAACACCACTCGCGAGCCGCTGTAGGCGAGGAGGAACAACGCCGTCAAGCGGCCTCGCGCGAGCGCGGTAGGCGACCGTCGCTCATACCAGAGGAGAGCCGCCGCGCCCAGCAGGGAGAGCGCGGTGTCGTACAGTTGCGCGGGGTGCCCAAGGTACGCCTCGCCTTCGCCCTCAGGGTGCACGACGACAGCCCACGCAAGGTCACACTCGGCGCCGTAGCAGCAGCCATTCAGGAAGCAACCGACCCTACCGATGGCATTGACCGCGAGGGCGGGCGCAGCCAGCCAATCGAGCGCCACGAGGAACGGCACGCCCGCTCGACGACACCAGAACGCCAGGGCGATTGCTGCGCCTGCGACACCGCCGTAACTGGTCATCCCCCCTGCGCGGACGTAGAAGATCTCGACCGGCCGCTCCAGATAGTACGGGAGTTCCTGCACGACCCAGCCGAGGCGGGCGCCGATCACCCCGGCGATGAGCAGGAGCCAAGCCATGTCCATGGTGCCGTGCGGGCTGATGCCGAAGCGCCTGGCTCGCCGGGCGGCGAGCAACATGCCCACAAGTACCCCAATGACGAGGAGGACTCCCCAGGAGCGAATCTGGAAGCCGAAGATTTCGAAGAGGACCGGATGCACCGGTCGCAGTTTACACCCTGGCGGGGGCTTGACAGGGGCGGGGGCGCGTCGGGTAGATTAGCACTCGCCTGCCGAGAGTGCTAACACTCTCGGGATGCGAATGCTGGGAACCGCGCGGCGGCTCCCAACTGTTGAAATCCCATTGGAAGGAGGTTCACTTATGAAAGTCAAAGAAGCACCAACAGCGATGAAGCTTCGACCGTTGAACGACAAAGTCGTCATCGAGGTCCTCGACGAGGAGGACAAGACCGCGAGCGGTCTCTACCTGCCGGACACGGCGAAGAAGAAGCCGCAGACCGGCCGGGTGGTGGCTGTCGGAGAGGGTCGTCTTTTGGAAGACGGTTCTCGCGCGCCGATGACCGTTTCCGTCGGCGACACCGTTCTGTTCTCCAAGTATGGGGGCAATGAAGTCACGATTGACGGCACGGAGTACACGATCCTCGACGAGGATCAGATCTACGCGATCATCAACTAATCACAAAGGAGGAACAGTAAGATGGCAGCAAAGCAGTTGTTGTATGATGAGAACGCGCGACGCGCTCTCGAGCGCGGCGTGAACAAGGTCGCCAACGCGGTAAAGGTGACCTTGGGACCTAAGGGGCGCAACGTCGTCCTCGACAAGAAGTGGGGCAGCCCGACCATCACCAAGGATGGCGTGACGGTTGCCAAGGAGATCGAGTTGGAAGACCCATATGAGAACATGGGCGCCCAACTCTGCAAGGAAGTCGCGAGCAAGACGAACGACGTCGCCGGTGACGGCACCACGACCGCGACGATTCTCGCGCAGTCCATGGTGAACGAGGGGCTGCGTTACGTCGCAGCAGGCGGCAACCCGATCGCGCTGAAGCGCGGCATCGACAAGGCGGTTGACGTTGCCGTTGAGGCGATTGCGAAGCGCGCGATCAAGGTGAAGGATCGAAGTCAGATCGAGTTCGTTGCCACCATCGCCGGCAACGACTCTGATATCGGCAAGCACGTCGCCGACGCCTTTGATCGGGCGGGCCGCGACGGCGTCATCCAGGTCGAAGAGAGCAAGGGTCGCGAGACCGTCCTCGAGGTGGTCGAGGGCATGCAATTCGACCGAGGCTACATCAGCCCGTACTTCGTCACGGACCCCGAGCGCATGGAGGCGGTCCTTGAGGACGTGATGATCCTCATCCACGAGAAGAAGATCAGCAGCGCGCAAGATTTCCTGCCGTTCCTTGAGAAGGCGGCTGCGGCTCGACGCCCGCTGCTCGTCATCGCCGAGGATGTTGAGGGCGACGCGCTTGCGACTCTTGTGCTGAACAAGATTCGCGGCGTGCTGCAGGTCGCAGCGGTGAAGGCGCCGGGCTTCGGCGATCGCCGTAAGGCCATGCTGGAGGACATCGCCATCCTGACCGGCGGCAAGTTCATCAGCGAAGACCTGGGCACGAAACTGGAGAACGTAACGATCGACATGCTCGGCCGCGCGAAGAAGATCGTCATCACCAAAGAGGACACGACGATCATCCAGGGCTCGGGCAGCAAGTCGGACGTCCAGGGCCGCATCAACGTCATCAAGCAGCAGATCGATACCACCGAGTCCTCGTATGACCGCGAGAAGCTGCAGGAGCGGCTCGCCAAGTTGGCGGGCGGCGTGGCAGTTATCAAAGTCGGCGCTTCCACCGAGACCGAGTTGAAGGAGAAGAAGCACCGATACGAGGACGCGATCAGCGCCACGCGCGCCGCGATCGAAGAGGGCATCGTTCCCGGCGGCGGCGTCACGCTGCTCGAGGTGGCGGACTCGCTGAACAGCATCGCGGTTGCGGATGCCGACGAGCAGACCGGCCTGAACATCGTGCGGCGCGCCCTTGAGGAGCCTCTGCGTACGCTCGCCGAGAACGCGGGCCTTGAAGGCAGCATCATGGTCGAGAAGGTTCGCGAAGGAAAGAAGGGTTGGGGCTTGGATGTTACGTCCGGCGAGTTGGTCGAAATGACCAAGGTCGGCATCGTCGACCCCGCCAAGGTCGCCCGCTCGGCTCTTCAGAACGCGGCTTCGATCGCAGGCCTCGTGCTGACCACCGAGGCGCTCGTCGTAGAGAAGCCTGAGAAGAAGAAAGAGCCTGCCGCTGGCGGCCACGGCATGGAAGACATGGACTTCTAACCACGCCCGGTCAGTCCAACGAGGCTAGTGGGACGGCGGCTGTGCCGCCGTCCCGCTTCCATTAGGTAGACAGTTCGCCGTGGATCGAAATCGCTTTGATGAGTTGGACCTGCGGATATCCCAAACCATGTGGCGGCTCGGCGTACCGACCATGCGGCTCGGGTTGGGTGTCGTGTTCGTTTGGTTCGGCGCGCTTAAGATCGTCGGTTCTAGCCCGGCTACGGAATTGGTGGCAAAGACGGTGTATTGGTTCGACCCTCACTGGTTTGTGCCATTCCTGGGCTGGTGGGAAGCCGCCATCGGGTTCTGCTTGGCGACTCCTGTCCTCACCCGCGTCGGCATCGCTCTGCTTGCTTTGCAGATGCCGGGAACGTTTCTGCCCCTCTTGCTGCTGCCACAAGTGTGCTATGGCGCTTCCTTTTTGCACCTAACCCTGGAGGGGCAGTACATCGTGAAGAACCTCATCATCATCGGTTCGGCGCTGGTACTTGGCGGCCTGGTGCGGAAGCCGCTGACTGAGGCACACGATTCGTTAGGCACGAGTAGATGATGCGGAGTCGTCACCACCGCGACGAAGATACGCATGTGCCACTACCCCATACGCGATGACCAACACAATCAATCCTACGCCGCCCAGCTTTATCGCGTCCTCACCGGTGAAGTCTGCTGCTGACTCCCGTATCATCCGATCAGTCAACGCTTGAACCGTAGCACGGTCACCGCGCTGAATCACTTTGTGGAAGGCTTCATCACGAGCCAGCTCCCGTTGACGGTATGCCTCTCCGGCACTCCGGCTCCAAAACGATATCCCAAGAACGTAGATGGCGCAAAGGATGGCTCCGCCCAGCAGGAGCAGTCGTCTGTTCCGACTCATGTACGTGATTATCGGCAATTCGCCTGTACGGCGCAGGTTAGGCAATCAACAATCCCGAACCGTGCAGTAGGAGGCAGGCCCTCTGTAGCCCTCGACAGACTCGCAGGTGGAAGGCTCGTCTACTATTTCACCGCGTTCACAAGGTCTGCAAGATCCTGTCGGCTGACCTGCTTCTTCGAATCCGCCACCTTAAGGAACTCCTCGTAGATCCTTTCGAAGCGGTCTTCGGGAAACGAAAAGCCCAGCTCGGCGAGCTGGTGCCGAAGCCCGTGCCGGCCGGAGCGCGCGGTGAGGATGATTTCGCTTCGCTCGGCGCCTACCATCTCGGGCGCAATGATCTCGTAGGTGGAGCGGTCTTTGAGGACTCCGTCCTGGTGGATGCCGCTGCTGTGGGCGTAGGCGTTCGCTCCGACCACCGCCTTGTTGCGCTGCACCATCATGCCGGTGATCTGGCTCACGAGGCGGCTGACAGCAAGCAGCTTCTGGTGCTTGATGTTGGTGTGAACGTTAAACAGATCCTCTCGAATCTTGATTGCGGTTACGACCTCTTCCAGTGAAGTGTTTCCCGCTCGCTCGCCGATGCCGTTGATGGTAACTTCCACCTGGCGCGCGCCACCGAGGACGCCCGCGAGCGTGTTCGCTGTCGCCATGCCTAAGTCGTTGTGGCAGTGGCAGGAGAGGATCGCCTTGTGCGCGTTCGGGACGTTGTCGAGGATGCCCTTGTGCAGGCTCATGTATTCGTCTGGGTACTTGTAGCCGGTGGTGTCGGGCACGTTGAGAACGGTTGCGCCTGCCTCGATCACCGCCTCCGCCACGCGATAAACGAACTCGGGCTCGGCGCGACCCGAATCCTCCATGTAGTACTCGACGTCGTCGGTGAACTGCCTAGCGAGTTTCACGGCTGCGACGCCCGCCTCGATGGCTTGATCCCGAGTCATGCGGAGCTTCTTCTCAAGGTGGATGTCGCTGACGCCGAGGCCGGTGTGGATGCGCGGGCGCTCAGCGGGCTTCAGCGCTTCGGCGGCGACTTCGATGTCTTTTGCAACCGCCCGCGTAAGGCCGCAAATCGTCACCCCTTTAAGCTCCTTCGACAGCGTGCTTACGCTTTGGAAGTCGCCGGGCGACGAGATGGGGAAGCCTGCTTCGATGATGTCAACGCCGAGCTCGACAAGCGCGCGGCCAATCTCGAGCTTCTCGTTCACGTTCAAGCTCACGCCGGGGCTCTGCTCTCCGTCGCGAAGGGTTGTGTCGAACACGAATACTCGCTCTGTCATCGTTTGTGCCTCCGATAACAGTATACAGGGTTCCGCCCCGTTGCTGCGCCAAGAATCTGAGGATTCCCCTTACCCAACCGATGATTGCCATGTGGGCGAGAGAACGCTTCCCCGCTCAACGCTGGGGCTTGACCGGGCGTTTCCGGAGGTGGTCCTGGTGCTCCACCACCCGGAGACCGACCGCTACGGCTGCTATTGCCTGGGCGCCGTCCACGGCCTCGCCTGCTTCTCGCGAGAGGAACCGGCTGTCCGATTCGCCCAGGAGGCGCTTGAGTCCATCTCCGGCATCGTCTTGCGGTCGGTGACCTTTGATGAGGCCCGTGAGATCGCCAAGTCCCGCCCCCTGCCGGTGGTCGCTGTGATCCTCTTAGACGACCCGGACGACCCACTCGTCCACTATGTGCGGTGATGACCGAAACAGTTTGCGCCGCCCGGACGTCCAATCTTTACCGCCGGTATAATTGCCGGAAGCCCACGGATGGGCGGCGGGGCTGTACGTAAGCAGATGATGGAACTCCAAAGGCTCTCCGAAACGCGGACCGGAGCAGGCAACGCACGTAGCGGGAGCGCTGTCGTCTTCCGGCAGCCCACGCAGGTACAGCCCCTTCATCGACACTTGAAGCGCCTGGGCGACGTGCTCGGCGCCGCGATCGGCTTGGCGGTGTGCATGCCGCTCTTCCTGCTCATCGCGTTGGCGATTCGGCTCGATTCGACCGGGCCGGTTCTGTTCCGCCACCGCCGAATGGGTCGCGGGCGGCGTCCATTCCACGTACTCAAGTTCCGAACGATGGTGAACGAGGCGGAGACTCTCGGCCCCGAGGTAACGGTCTCCACCGACCGGCGCATCACGCGCGTCGGCGCCTTTCTGCGCCGCACCAAGTTGGATGAGTTGCCGCAACTCTGGAACGTGCTTGTGGGCGAGATGAGCCTCGTGGGCCCGCGCCCGCAGTCCTTCAGTTTCCTGCCGTACTACAGCGACGAAGACCTCGCCGTCATCCTGAGCGTGCGACCGGGCATCACCGGCCCCACGCAACTTTGGCTTCGGAACGAGGAGGAGATTCTGGCGAGGCAGGACGACCCGATCCGTTTCTATGTCGTCACGCTCCTGCCCGAGAAGATCGCTTCGGATTGCCGATATGTTCAGAGTTGGTCGCTCCGGACTGACCTGCGCATTCTCGCGCGGACGCTGTGCGCGCTCCTTCGGATTCGCCCGACGTCCCATGCCCAGCCCGAAGAGCGAGCCGTCGTCGTCACCGAAGGCACGGCGGGCGCACCGGCCAGTACTCGCGTGTTTGAAAAAGTCGTTTGAACTAGAGCGTCGGCGCTAGCGCTGACCGGTACCAGGCTACGGTCTCCCCGATGCCTTCCTCAAGCGAAATCTGCGGCTCGAAGCCGAGCCGCTCCCTCGCGCGCGACGTGTCCAACTGCCTGCGCGGCTGGCCATTCGGCTTGGAAGGATCCCAGGCGATGCCGCCCGTATAGCCAACTTCTCGAGCGACGATCTCTGCCAACTCTCGAATGGTAATCTCGCGCCCGGTTCCGAGGTTTACAGGCTCCGGTTCGCCGTACAGCGCTGCAGCCAACAGGATGCCCCGTGCGGCGTCCCTGGCGTGGAGAAACTCTCGCGACGGAGTGCCGTCGCCCCATAGGGTTACCGTGTCATAGCCGAGGCGCATCGCCTCGTCGAAGCGCCGTATCAGCGCTGGTATGACGTGGCTCGTTTCCAGATCGAAATTGTCGTATGGTCCGTAGAGGTTCACTGGAATCACATACACACCTTGGAAACCGTATTGCTCTCGATATGCCTGGAGCTGTACCAACAGCATCTTCTTTGCCAGGCCATAAGGCGCGTTGGTTTCCTCCGGGTAGCCGTTCCAGAGGTCCGCCTCGCGAAAGGGTGGCGTCGCATGCTTGGGATAGGAACAGACCGTGCCAAGTTGCACAAACTTCTGGACGCCAGCCCGCCGCGCCTCCTCGATGAGGTGAAGCCCCATGACTGCGTTCGCGTAGAAGAACCTTCCAGGCTCGGCTCGATTCGCGCCGATGCCGCCGCACACTGCCGCGGCGTGAACGAGGACGTCCGGCTGCTCCTCCTGGATGAGCCTTCTCGCTTCCGACGGGTCGCTTAGGTCGTAATCCTTCGAGCCGAGGAACCGCGTGTTGCGTAGCCCCTCGGCGCTCGCGGCTTCCTGCAGGTGCTTACCGAGGAAGCCCGTTCCGCCCGTTACCACGAGGCGTTTGTCTGCTAAGTGCCGGCTGATTCGAGACATGGGTGCTTCACGTCGAAGGCGCGCAGGTCGGCGTCCACCATGATGCGAACGAGTTCCTCGAAGCGCACGCTGGGCTCCCATCCGAGGCGTTCCCGCGCCTTCGTGGCATCGCCGAGGAGCACGTCCACCTCTGCTGGGCGGAAGTAGCGCGGGTCAATCTCGACGTAATCGCGCCAGTTGAGCCCGACATAGGAGAACGCCTGCTCGAGGAACTCGGACACTGAGTGCGTCTCACCGGTGGCGACGACATAGTCGTCCGGCTCGTCCTGTTGCATCATCATCCACATCGCGCGGACGTAGTCGGGTGCATATCCCCAGTCGCGCTTTGCTTCGAGGTTGCCGAGGTGGACCTTGTCCTGCTTGCCCGCGAGGATGGCTGCGAGGCCACGCGTGATCTTTCTCGTTACAAACGTCTCGCCGCGCCGTGGGGACTCGTGGTTGAAGAGAATGCCGTTCACGACGTACAGGTTGTAACTCTCGCGATAGTTGACGGAGATCCAATGCGCAAACACCTTCGCCGCTGCGTAGGGGCTGCGCGGGTGAAACGGCGTCTTTTCGCTTTGCGGCGGCGGGGCGACACCGAACATTTCGCTGCTCCCGGCTTGATAGAAGCGCGTCGGGATCTCGGTCTCTCGAATCGCCTCCAGGATGCGGAGCGTGCCGATGCCGGAGACATCGGCGGTGTACTCGGGCATGTCGAAGCTGACGCGGACGTGGCTCTGCGCGCCGAGATGATAGATCTCGTCGGGTGCGACCTTCGCCAGAAGCCGGGCGAGCATCGAGCCGTCGCTGAGGTCGCCGTAGTGAAGGAACAGCCTGGCGTCGTGCTCGTGCGGGTCACGATAAATGGCGTCTATGCGGCCCGTGTTGAACGTGCTGCTTCGACGGATCAAGCCGTGAACCGTGTAACCGTTCTCCAAGAGCAGTTCCGCAAGATACGAGCCGTCTTGACCTGTGATGCCGGTGATGAATGCCGTCTTACCGTTGGCAGGCACGCTGACCGCGGCGCTCATGCTCGCAGTGTACTCGTTCTGCGCACAGGCTCCGGCCTCCTCACCCCTCCCACATCCCGTACAATGCGAGCCATGCAGCCGAACGAAGTGCTGGAGCAAGTCGAAGAGTTCCTGTTTGACTGGGTGCGCCCGAGGGCGCAAGAGATGGATGTTAGCCTGGAGGCGCTGAAGGAGGGGCTGAGCGAATTGGCGAACCGCGGGCTGCTCGGACTGCGGGCAGACCCCGAGTTCGGAGGTCGGGGGTTTCCTGACGCCGCCTTTCGCCGATTCCAGGAGACGATCGCCCGGTGCAGCGGCGCGCTTGCGTTCGTTCAAACGCAACATCAGTCGGCGGTCTCCTTCCTGAACAGAAGCGCGAACGATGCGCTGAAGCGGCGCTTCCTGCCGAAGTGGTGCTCGGGCGAAAGGATGAGCGGCATCGCGTTCTCGCAACTGCGAAAGGCGGGCGCGCCCGTGCTCTCTGCAAAGCGCGTGGAAGGTGGTTGGGTTTTGGACGGCAAGATGCCGTGGGTTACCGGCTACGGCATCTTTCAGGACTGCGTGGTCGCAGCGTACACCAAGGATCAACGAACCTGGTTCGGCGTAGTTCAGCTCGCGGATTCGGATTCGCTCGTGTTCTCTGCGGTGATGCGCCTCGCCTCGATGGAGGTTGGCCAGACGGTTTCTGTTGAGGTGCGCGAGTGCTTCGTTCCGGAAGCGGATGTGCTCTACCTCAAGGAGGGCAACTGGATCCACAACAACGACATGCTGAACATCGCGCTCCAGTCCCCCTTTGCCCTGGGCTGTGCCGCCGCGGGCATTGACGTGATGCGAGACGTCTACCAGAAGAAGCGCATCGACGCGATCACGCAGGCTGCCGATGTGCTCGAAGAGGAGTTGAACCACTGTCGCGACGAGGCGTATGCCGCGATGGAAGAAAAGGATGACTCGACTCGAAGCCTGAACGCGCGTGCCTGGGCGATCGAGTTGGCTGCCCGTTGCGCGCATGCCGCCGTTGTTGCGAGCAGTGGACAGGGCAACTCAGTGAATCATCCAGCGCAACGCGTGTACCGCGAGGCTCTTGTCTTTTCCGTCCTGGCGCAAACTAAGCCGATCCTCGAAGCAACTCTGGAGCGCGTCATTCAGAAGGGACGCTGCTGAGTTGCTCGATGTGATACACGTCGTGGCAGGGGAGCATGTTGGCGAGGTCTGCGGCGGTCGTGGCACCGCGCTCCGGGTGAACCACCGTGTTGCCCCAAGCCTCAGGGGGTACTGAGTGAACGTATTCGACGGTCAGCTTCCGCTCCTCCATCCAGCGGTCGAGGCTTTCGGCGGGGTCCCAAGTGTCGTATTGCAGTTGGACTGCGCGCTCTCCCTCGTCCCACACTTGGAGGGTTGCGCCCGGGGTCTCGACCGCAGTCCGAATGCGCTCCCTCAAGAGCGGCTCCCAGTCCAGGAGGTGGGCGACCACCTGTCGAGGGGTGAAGCGGTCGGGGGCGGTGGGCGTGTCCCAGGCGCGTTCGCTAAGGCGTTCGAACTCTCTGCGCAGCAGCCCCGGCGTGCCCTGCAGGGCGTAGATAAGGTACGGGTTCATGCCGCGCAACATACCCCGACGCCCGCAGGTTCGCCATAATGTCAGCCGCCCATGGACGTGTACGACCTCTGGAACGCCTCTCTCAACGACATCAAGCAGCGCGTAACCGGCGTGAACGTCTGGACGGCGTTGAACTGCGCCGTTCCCATCACGCTTGACGGCGACTTCTTCGTGATCGGCCTCCGCCCCCAGGACAACAGCCTGAAGGGACACTTGAACCACGTCGGGACGCGCAGGGCGATCGAGGAGGAGGTGGGCAAGCGGCTGGGCAAGGAGGTCACCGTCCGGGTTCTCGATGGCATTACCATCAACGACTGGCTCGCAGCCAAGGAGAGGGACGCCGAGGCTGAGCGGATTCGGACCGAGGCGGCGGAAAGGGAGGGCAAACGCGTCGCCACCTACTCAGTTTGGGAGGACGTCTTTGAGCAGATCAGCCGTGAATACGGCGAACGGCAGCAGAAGGGCATGCCGCAGAATCGAGCACGGTTCCTCGAGCGGTGTATCGAGATCTGCCATGAACACCTTAGCGGGCGCGACGAGTTGAGTGAATTCGACGAACGGGCGCTATCCAGGGTCATTGACCGTATCGGAACCTACACCGAGACCCCGCCCGCCTTCGTCGCCTACGAAGTGCTGAAGCGCGCCGGCCGCCTTTGATGGAGGCGGTCATCCTCGGCTGCGGCACCAGCCACGGCGTGCCGATGGTCGCTTGCGATTGCCCGGTTTGCACGAGCAACGACCCTCGGAACCACCGCACCCGTTGCAGCGTGGCGATTCTCGGGGAGGAGGGCACTCTGCTCGTTGACACACCGCCGGAGTTGAGGCTTCAGTTGGTGCGCGAGCGGCTCCGCCGTGTGGATGCGGTTCTGATAACGCACTCGCACGCCGACCACATTATGGGGTTGGACGATGTCCGCCGCTTCAACGAGGTAACCGGGGCGCCGATGCCTCTGTACGGTCAATCGAGCACGCTGCAGGACGTTCGCCGAGTGTTCCAGTACGCCTTCGAGCCGCCCACGCAAGAAAGCGGCGGCCTTCCGTCCTACGAACTTCGCGAGGCGGGGGCCAAGGTGGAGGTCGGCGACGTTCGAGCGGAGCTGTTTGAAGTGTTGCACGGCAAACTGCCCGTTCTGGCGCTTCGGGTGGGAGACTTCGCGTACCTGACCGATGTGAGCGAGATTGGCGTGCCTGCATGGGAGCGCCTGCGGGGGCTTGGGACGCTGGTGATGGATGCGACTCGGCGCGCCCCTCATCCGTCTCATTTTCACTTGGAGAAGGCGGTCGAAGTCGCGACGGCGCTCGGTGCGCGCCAGACCTACTTCACCCACCTCTCGCACGACTACGACTATGAAGCGACCTGCGCCGAGTTGCCAAGCGGCATTGACCTTGCGTACGACGGGCTCAAAGTCCCGATTCAGCCCTAAAGATCTCCACGGAGACGCCAACAATGCCCACAAGAAGCGCCAGAATGGGCTTCCGGAAACCTCGAGTGGGATGCGAGAGATGATGGTGGTGAGCAAACATGCTCAGTAGATGGGGGAAGAGATGCCCCGGCTGATCGGGCTTCTATGCTCCTTGGTCGCCTTGGCTGCCTGCGTGTTGAGCGGCGTCGGCCCGGGTGACTCGCTGCTGCGGGCTGCGCTCGCCTTCGCAGTTGGGCTGCTTGCGACCCAGGTCTGGTACGTCTTCTTCGCAACTCGAATCGAATACAATTCGGAGGACTCAGGGCGACTCGACCGGACGTGAATCTCAAGGAGTGAGGATCTGCGCACATGCACCACTTAGCAGAGGACAGCTTGAAGCAGGTGTGGCGAAAGTACTTCGAACACCGCGACCCCTACTATCGTGACGAACTCGTAAAGCACTACGCGTACTTGGTGAACATTACGGTCGGCAGAATTGTAGGTGTCGTTCCGCAAGGTCTGGAAAAGGCTGACCTCATCTCCGCCGGGACGATGGGTCTCATACGCGCCGTTGACCAGTTCGACCCCGGCCGGATGGTCAAGTTTGAAACGTACGCCATCGCCTTGATCCGTGGTGCGGTGCTTGAGATGCTCCGCAGCGAGGACTGGGTGCCTCGCTCCATCCGCGAGAGGTTGAAGGCACTCGACAGAGCATACATCGCCCTGCAACTCCAGTTGAACCGTCCGCCGATTGAGGAGGAGCTCGCCGAAGCGCTCGAAATCTCGGTTGAAGAACTGCACGAACTTCAGATCTTCGGCGCGCGCCATTCGGTCCTGTCGCTCGATGAAATGATCCACGGACACGACAACGACGAGAGCGGCAACTTCATGGATGTCCTCATTGATGAAGATGCCAACCCGGACGCCCAGACGCAGGAGCGCGAGCTGAGGCGTTTGCTCGCTGTCAGCGTGGATAGATTGCCTGACCGTGAGCGGCTGGTCATAGCGCTCTACTACTTCGAGGGGCTTACCTTCCGCGAAATCGGCGCGGTTCTCGGTGTCTCCGAGAGCCGCGTTTATCAGTTGCACGCCCAGGCGGTCGGTCGCATCCGAGCGTTCCTGAGCGAAGAGGAGTTCGGAGCCGGCGGCGAGTGATCAACTCCTATGTCGGACGGCGAGCTGCCCCGCGTCCAGCCGTCGGTTGAAATCTCCCAGCGAGTTCAACCAACCGGCCCGCAACGGGATCGGCCGAAGAAAAGACGCCAGCACCACGACCCGACCGAGGACATCATCGAGATCGGCGGCGACGACGACGAGCCGACGGGCGAAGCATCGCAATTCGACGAGGCTGACGGCGACGACGGCCTCGACCTGCGCGTGTAGCCGGAGATTGGCCCTCAGATTGCTCCCTCTTGCCACGTTCGCCCTGCGCGCGGAGTATGCAGGGATGTATACTCATGCGCTCAGTAATGGAGACCACCGGAGGAAACCTTTGAAAATGACTGCAATTCCACGTGTTCGCACGCTTGTGATCGCGCTCCTTCTCGGGGGCGTTGCGCTTCTGTCCGTCGGCTGTGGCGGGGGAGGCGAAGACGACACCGTCATCGCCGTCGTCAACGGCGAGAAGGTTACGAAGAGCCAGTACCTCAAGAAACTTGAGACCATCTCGTCCGTCCGCGCCGTCAACCCGCCGCAGAGCCCGCTCCAGCCCGGCCAAACGGGTGAAGTGCAGGTGGCAGAGCCGCTCTCGGGCCAAGCGCTGACGAAGATCATTGACGAGATTCTGACCCTCCAGACCGCGAAGGACGAGGGCGTTTTGCCGTCGAAGCAGGACGTTGACCGCGAGCAAGCCCTGATGGAACAACTGAACCCGAACTACGTGAAGAACTTGAAGGCAATCGGGTTCACGCTCGAGGACATCCGACGGCAACTGATGGTGCGACTCGCCGAGCGGAACCTGCTCGTTCGGGGCATTCCTAAGAAGACGCCCGCGGACGCCAAGCAGTACATCGCCGACAATCCTGAAGAGTTCACCGTGCCTGCCCAAGTCCGTCTGCGATGGATCGTCTTGGATGACCCCAACCTTCGCGACGATGTGGACCGCGAGCTCGCCTCCGGCATCACTTTCGGCGCCGTGGCGGGCAAGTACAGCACAGCGGTGAACGCCCGCGCAGAGAACGGCGCCTTTCCGCCAGGCAGAGGCGCGCAACCGACGCCACAAACTATGCCCGATGAGGCGACCAACCCATTCTGGGAAGCCGTCCTGAAGACGCCTAAGGGGCGCGTCTCCGCCTGGGTCGAACTCCCAGGCGCGGGCGGCAAGACATCGTACATCAAACTGCTTGTCGAGGACAAGACCGAGAAGACGGTACGCAAGCTGTCGGCGGCGGAAGAAGAGATGGTTCGTCGTGCACTCGAAGAGCGTGAAGCACGCGACGTCAACGACCTAACCGACCTGTACCTTAAGAAACTCCTCGACGCCAAGGTGGAGATCAACGTGCCCTACCTGAAGGCGACCTGGGAACAGCAACTCGCGATGATCAAAGACCGAGCGGCACGGATGGATGAGCGAATCGGCAACGCCCCCACTCCCGCGCCCTCGAGAACCGGCACCGAGACGGACGGTCAATAGCCTAACGCAGACGCAAGCCCCGGCGAGCGCTCGCCGGGGCTTGCGCTCGCTACCGAATCTGCTTCTCAAGGGCGTCGGCAAGTGTTACGACGTCCTCGTGGGTTATCTCGCCGTCCTTTACGAACTGGTCGAGCAACTCCTCGACGTTGCCGAAGTTGGGCAACGTGAGGCAGATGAGGGGCGGCTTCGCCGTGTCCAGTTCGCACAGCGTGAGCCGCAGCGCCGCTTGCTTTTCGCAATGCTCCTTCATGGATAAGCCGTAGTCCACCAGGTCGGGGATGGAGGTGTAGACACCCGTTACCTCTCCCCGCCCTGCGTCGTCCAGTTGCTCAGTAACCCAATAGATGCGCCGAAACTTCATCATGCCCGTGCGTCACCTCGCTCGCTTTGGTTTCTTCAGATACTGCTCCAGCCAGTCCAGGATGGCCCCAAGCCGATGAAGGCGCAGGTCGGGCGGGCCTGAGCGGCTCAACCCGTGGCTGGTCGTCGAAGGATACCGAATAAACCGACTCGGGATGCCGCGCACCTGGAGCGCTGAGAACACCTGCTCGGCCTGCTCGATGTTGCAACGCAGGTCCCCTTCGCTGTGAATCACCAGCGTTGGCGTCTTGACCTTGCCAAAGTACTTGAGTGGGCTCTGCTCCCAAAGTTTCTCCGGCCGATCCCAGGCGTTGCCTTCCCAGTAGTGGTCCGGAACGAGCGGGAAGTCGCTGGTGCCGGCCATGCTGTGCAGGTTCGACACGCAGCGGTCGGTTATTGCCACGGCGAACTCTTTCGTGTGCCCAATGACCCAGTTCGTCATGTATCCGCCGTACGAACCGCCCATCACCGCCATCCGCTTCTCGTCCACATAGGGCCGCGACTTCATGAATGCAATGACCGCCTGGATGTCCATCCAATCTTTGTTGCCCCAGTCGCCTTCGATGGCGGCGCAGTGCGCTTCGCCATAGCCCTTGCTCCCGCGGGGGTTGCTGAAGAACACAACATAGCCCTGCGCAGCGAGCAGCTGCATTTCGTGAAAGAACGGGACGCCGTACTGCGCATGAGGGCCACCGTGTATCTCGAGCACAGCGGGCGCCTTCGTCCTTGGCTTCATTCCCGGCGGCTTCATCACCCACGTGTGAACCTTCGTGCCGTCCTCAGCGCGGACCCAGTGCGCCTCCACCTTGGCGAGGCTCAGTGCACCGAGCAACTTGTCGTTGAAGCCGGTTAGGCGCTTCGCCGAAATCGTCTCACCCTTGAGGTCACCAGTGAACACTTCGTTGAGTTCGTGAAACGTTCCACGGGAAAGTGCAACGCGGGTGCCGTCCTTGCTCACGTTGCCCAGTTGATACTCATACGGCCCAGATGTTAGGAACTTCACTTCTCCTCGAAGCGTCACGCGGGCGATGTGCGTTTCACCATGCCGGCCGAGGCCAATGAGCACCGCCTTGCCGTTCGGCAACCACTGGAAGTTCGCGCCGAACGCCGCCTCGCGAGTGTCGCTGAGGGTGGCGGCGGCAACGCAGTAGTCGCCCTTGCCGGTCAGGTCTACCGTCTTGCCGCTCTTTGCGTCGGTAACGAAGAGGCGCTGGTTTCTCGACCCCCACAGGGCATTTCTGCCGAGGCGCCCCGCCCATGCAATCCACTTGCCGTCCGGCGACCAGCGGACCGCCTCGCGGTCGCCGTCTTCCTGCTCGGGAACGAGTTTCGCTGCGCCCGTTTCCGCATCCACCAAGTAGATTCTCGATTTCCACGGCTTCAGCAGGGCGTCCTTGGCGGTGTTCGCCGCAACCGCGAGGCTCTTGCCGTCGGGAGACCAATCGAACGAGAAGAACCCCGTAACGTCCTTGTCGAACAGCTTGCGGTGGTCGCCGCTCTCCACATCAACGAGGTAGAGATGGTGGCGCTGCTGCTCGAAGTACCCGTCACCGTCGAGGCGGTACCACATCGTTTCGATGACCCTGGGCGGAACGCTCAGTCCTTCAGCTTCGCGCTTCTTCTTCGCCTCTTCTGTCCACTCTTCGGCGGTGGGGCGGAAAGCGACGGCAATCCGCTTGCCATCGGGCGACCACTTTATCTCGCGAATCGAGCCTTCAGGAAGGTCCGTGAGTTGGGTCGCCTCGCCGCCGCTTGCGGGGATGAGGAAGACCTGTGGCTTGGATTCGGAACGCCCCGAGACGAACGCGATGCGGGAGCCATCGGGTGACCAAAGCGGCGCGCCATCCCGCTCGCCCGAGGTGAACTGCCTCACCTCCCCTGAGGCGATGTCCGCGAGCCATAAGTTGCTCAGCATCTTGTTCTTCTCGCCGCAATGCTTGCGAGCGAACAGGACGCGGTCGCCGGACGGCGACACCTGAGGTTGAGCGACGAGCACGAATCTCTTCAGGTCGTCGGCTTGAATGAGCCTCTTCTTGGGCTTGGATGAGCGGCGTGGCATGCCACGCCTTTTACCTCACGCCCGGCGCGTCTCTCGAAGCAGCCACTGCCGCGCAGCCTCTTTGTCGTTCGGTGGAACCTCGCCTTCGAGCACGGCATCATCGAGGCGCCGCAGCCACTTCCCTACCTCAGGACCCTCCTGCAGGTGGAGAAGCGCCATCACCTCGCTGCCTGTGAGCGGTGAACTGAGCTGTTTTGGCGTGGCGGTTGCTCGCACCTCGGCGACTCGCCGTTCGATGGCGTCAAAGTCCGCCCTCGGAGGTCCTGCGCGGATCGCTTCCGCATCTGCGCGACACAGTTTGATCAGCGGGTCCACCAATTCGCCCAGGTCGCGAACCAGCCTCCTTGCAGCTGTCGGCGTGAACACAGGCATCGAGCCGAGCCGCATGTGGTTCCGAACGAGCGTCGCAACCTGCTCCGTCAAGTCTCGGCTGAAGCGGAGGCGAGACATCGCCTCGCGGGTCATCTCGGCGCCCAAGCGCTCGTGGCTGAAGAACCGGATGCGCCCCTCGTCATCAACGCTCTTCGTCCGCGGCTTCGCAACATCGTGGAACAGCGCCGCGAGCGTGATGCGCAGCTCACCGTACTCCGCTGCGTTGCGCACAACGTCCAGCGTATGTTCCCAGACCGGTTTAGTGTGATAATTTCCTTGATCCACGCCAACACCCTCCTTCAGTTCGGGGAGAATCAATTCGAGCAAACCGAGGTCCATCAGGTCGGCGAGTGCGTCGGCAGCGGTCGAGTGCTCGAGCATGAGAACCAACTCGTTGCGAATCCGCTCAGCGCTGACGATTCGAAGCCGCTCGCGCCTCCGGCGAATCGCGTCGTACAAACCCTCGGCGGGTGCAAGGTCGAGGCGCCATCGGAACCGCACTGCGCGAAGCATGCGAAGCGGGTCATCGCTGAACGTCGCCTCCGGGTCGAGGGGCGTGCGGAGAACCCTCCCCTGCAGGTCTTGCAGCCCAGTGCCCAACGGATCGAGCACCTCGCCCGTGTGCAGATTGCGAAGCAGCGTATTGATGGTGAAGTCTCGCCGCTTGGCGTCGTCAAGCAGAGTCGCAGGCGCGATCTTCGGTTTGCGGCTATCTGGCGTGTACGATTCTCGGCGCGCCGTGGCGATTTCGACGTTCGCCTCGCCAATGTGCACAAGGGCGGTGCCGAAGCGCGGATAGGTTACCGGGCTGATGGATGAGACGCCGGATGTGTGCAGGAAAAGGGCAAGTTCTTGTGAGGATTCCTCACTTACGATGTCGAAGTCGCTGCTCTCAGGCAAACCGATCAACGAGTCGCGCACGCAGCCGCCTACGGCGAAGAGGCGGCCCTCCCACTTGGTGCCGCGGGTCGCCTCGGCGATTCGCTCCAGGGCGTTCACCGCCGTACTATACCTCTTCCTGTACGATTTCGCGCTCCAACGACCGTGTGTAGTTCCACACCGAGACGATGAGCCCGAGGAACAGCCCAACGGCGGCGAACACTCCGGGAAGCGGGAACGACGGCTCTTCGGAGGCATACGGCTCGTCGAGAACAACGAACGGCACGTACGCCTTGTCCTCAGCCAAGCGCGCCTGAGTCAGGTCGGTGAGCGCGGCGTCAAGTTGCGCTTCCTCTCGCCTGAGTTCGTTGAGCAGTCGCTCCTGCTCGATTGCGAGGTTAGCAATCTTGAGCGCGTCATCACGCATGCGAGCGAGATTGCGTTGCGCCGTGCGCAGGGCGGCAAACTTTGCGGCGCGCTCCGCCGAGTCGCTCAGAGTCAGGCTGAGGGCGCCCACCTTCGCGGCCTCGGCGATGCGATCCAACTCCTCGGTATAAACCTTCAGCGAGGCGTCCAGCTGAGCGCGCACGGCTTTCATCTCCGGCGAGTCGGGTGACACCGCCGCCCGCGCCTGCTCCAACTTCGTGCGCTGCTCCAGAATCGCCGCGTGCAGGTTCTCAAGAGCGACCGTGAGCGGCTCGCCCGTGTCGCCCGCATCGCGCGCTTGCACGACGGCCCGAATCTTCTGGTTCAGCGCGGCATCTGCGGCTTGCGCCTCGGCGAGCAGTCCATCCAACTCAACGCTGGATTGAAGAAGCGCCTCAACGAACTTCTCCCGGGCGACGGCGGAAGCGGCGAGCGAGTCGCTTGAAACGGCTGCCTTCACCTCCTCGGCCTTCGCGCGGACGCGGCCGCGCTGCCTCTCAAACTCCTCCTCGAGAAACTTCACGGTTTGAGCGGCGAACTGCTTGCCCAACTCCTTCGAGCGTTCGTCCGCGTAGGCGATGAGATCGCTGAGCACTGCCTGCGAAGCCTGTCGGTCGCCCCAGGCGAAGGAGACAGCGAGTTGTCCGGTTTGCAGCACCTCGGTTTTGACCGACTCGAGGAACTCCTCAATGTCCTCATCGTCGGGTTCGTCGCGGAACAGCGCCGGCTTGTGCCGCTCGATGGCGTGAAGCGCGGCGCTGCGGCTGGCGAGGATGTCCGCGATAGACGCCGCGTCGGTGCCTACGGTCGGAAGGAACAGTTGACCGCCCAGAACGTTCGTCCCGGCGCCCGCGCTTCTCAAAGAGCCCGCGAGACCGGCGAGGGGCAGGGCGTTCAACGGGTTCTGCAGGGATGGCTTCGCAAAAAAGAGTGTGGACTTTGCTTCGTACTGTTTCGGCCAGGCGAGCGCGACCACAAGCCCAAGCAGCGCTCCTGCCGCGGGCCATACGAGAAAGCGAGCGGGTGTCGGCAACGCGTTCACGAAAGCAGTCCCGTTATACCGACGCGGGGGACGCTCGAATCGCCGCCTCGCGCGGCGCGAGGGACGGGATTCGACTCAAAGCGAACCACGCGCCCAGCAAGAGAAACGTTCCTCGGTCGGCTATGTCGGGCGTCGGCATCACCATGACAAGCAGCGCAGCGAGCGTCATCCCAATTCCCAACTCTCGGCAGAGCCGCGCGCCTCGGAGCAGGTCCACCACAGGGATGAGGAACAGAGCCACCAAAAGCGCCGCCACCGGGATGCCGAAGAACAACGCCGCAGCGACCGGCGCGAAATGTGGCACCAGGGGCGGGCCACGACGCAGGTACTCGCTGTCGCTGATGGGCACCAGCGGAAACGAATCAAGCGACGGCAGCGCCCAAGCGACCGTTTGCGGCCGCCCGGTTGAGGCGAGCGTCCTCATCTCAGCGAGGCGCTCGATCGCCGGCAGTTGCAGCGACCCGACGACCACGGCAAGAGCAGCCGCGCCGAGCACAGCCATCAGCACGACAGACGCGCGATACCTCGCGGAGGCGATCGAAGGCTGGCTACCCTTCGGCAGGAAGAACGGAAGCGCGAGAAGAAACGCAAGGCCCAGCAGCGCCGCCCGCGATCCGGTCAGCCCAATTTCCAGCGCAAGGAGCAAGAGGAAGAGCGACGCCGCCCAACGCGAGCCACGAGACCCGCGCACCTCGCGCGAGAAGAGTGTCGCCGCAAACAGCGCGAGCAGGTACCCGGACACGAGCAACTCGTCGAACACCGAAACCGTGAACCGACCGAGAATGAGAAACGGCGTGTGCGAGGGAAACCAAAACGGACTGACGAGCGGCAACGCAGCGTTGAACAGAAGCGGTACCACAACCGTTGCTCCCAAGCCGAGTTGCGCCGCGCGAGTGATGTCCGCCGCGCCGAGACCAGAGCGGCGCACCAACGCGAACGCCTCCCAGGCCAGCACGACGCTCGCGCACAGATAGATGAGGAAGATCGCCTTCGTAAACGCGAAAGCGACGATGGACCCGAGCGCGATCGAAAGCGAGAGATAGAGGAACGGTCGCGGCGCACGCGTCAACACCTTCCACGGATGCAGGAAGCAGTACGGCGCCATCGCAACAAGGAGCACGTAGCCGAGCGTCACCGGTAGCCCGGCGACATACGGCAGCAACAGGGAGCCGAAAAGCACCGCCAACGCTAACCGGTCGGAGAGGTACCCGACCAGCACGACCGCCGCGACCACGCCGAGGCTTGCAGGGTGCTCTGCCCAGTTACTCGCAAGAAACAGGAGGGCAAAGAACAACGTCACGCGAGCCCACACCGGGTCGCTTCCCCGCTCCGTTCCGACCGTCACGACTGCCATCGCCTATCGGTTGGGACGAGCGGCCTGGCTCGTCCGACTCGGCTTTCCGGCAAACCGGGCCCCGGCGATGCCCGTTTGGGCACAATCACCGGTCGAGAGGGGGTAGTTTCTTGGAAGCCGTGAACCGTCCAGCACTTTTCCTCGCCGCTGCTCTGCTCGGCGCGACCATTCTTGGTTGCGACCGAGAGGCGCCCGTCGCGGGGAAGCGACCGCCCGTGGCGCCGCCGCCGGCCTCCGAGTTGATCGAGAGGGCGCACCAGGCGCTTGCACTCACCGTCGGAAGCCCCTTGCCCCTGTCGAGGCAGAGCACCCGGCCCGAGCGCGAGGCGTACCTGCAGAGCGCGGACGCCGCATTGAAGGCGCTTCTGGCGCTCCCCGACGCGAAAGTGGACAGCCTGCCGCCGACACGGGTAACCCGGGACACGCTGGAGCAGGTGAGCGGGCTTCTCGCCGTCGAACTGGCGGACGCGATCGACCGCGACGAACCGGAACGGCTATCCCGCGCCATCCGCGCCGCCTATGCCTACGCCGATTACTGGAGTGCCAGCGGCGTAACGGTTTGGGTTCTCACAAGCGCGATGCCGGAACGACTTGCAGCGGGCGCGCGTTCCGTCGCCGGCCAGGTGGACGCGGATCTCGTGGAAACGGTTACCAAGACGCTGGAGACGATCTCCGCCGCCCCCCCCGACCCAAAGTCCGCCATCGAGGCGACTCGCGCGCGGATTCTCGAGTGGCGCGCAAAGTTGAAGGGAGACACGTCGGTGGACGCTCTCCTCAAAGCGTACGCCACGAGCGCCGACGGTCGGCCTTCGCTCTCCGAGGACCTCGCTGCTCAGGTGCGCGCCTTTGCCGAGCGCTCCGGCGATGTTGAGCGCATCAGCGAACAGGCGCTACTGGGAGAAGCTGAGGTCGCCGTCTCTGCATTGATGAGTTTCCTCGAGCGAGCGGAAACTGGGGAGAGAGAGCGCATCGAAAAGCCATCGGCGGATGAGCACCCGATTGCGCTACTCTTCGTGCTCTTCTTCAAGCCGGATATCGAGATGGCGCCGAAGCTGGTCGCCTTGCGCCAAGAGGGGATCCAGATGCTCGCCCTTACGGTGCGGATTATCGCCGCCGGGATGCCGGCGGACCTCTCGTCATTCGCGCAGTTCGCCATCAGCCCTGTGTCGAACCTTCCTTTCGGGTACAAGGTGGAGGGCGACACGTTCGTGCTCGAACGCCCTCGGCGTACGAACCCGCCGGAGGTCGCCCGAGACGAGAAGGGATGATCGTTCGTATTCGAGGAGAACTGGCAGAGGTCGGAACGGATTCGGTCGTTGTCATCGCCGGTGGCATCGGCTATTACGTCAGCGTTCCGCGCTCCGTCGTTGGAGACACGCCCCCGATCGGCGCGCCGATCGAGTTGCTGACGCGGCAGATCGTGCGCGAGAACGAGATTGCGCTCTATGGCTTCTCCTCCCCGTCAGAGCGACACCTGTTTGATATGCTGCTTGGCGTGAGCGGCTTAGGACCCAGGACCGCCCTCGGATTGGTCAGCGCGCTCGGACAAGAACGCTTGAGCCGGGCAGTGATGGACGGGGACGCCGAAGCGCTCACCGCCGCGCCGGGCGTCGGCAAGAAGCTCGCCGTTCGAATCTGCTCCGAGCTCTCTGAGCGGTTCCGCCAGACGATCTTGGACCGAGCCGCCGTCTCCGTGCCCGGCGACGAAGTCGTGGAAGCGCTGGTCGCACTTGGGCACCGACGTACTGATGCTGAGCGCGCTGCCGCCGCCGCTCGCGCCGAGGCGGGCGAGTCGAGCACGACGGCTCTGATACCCATTGCGTTGAGGCACGCATCGAAGGTATGAGCGACTCAGAACGACTCGTTACCGGGCTCCCGCTGTCGGAGGACGCCGAGGTAGAGCGCTCACTCCGCCCGAAGCGACTCGAGGAGTTTATTGGTCAGGAACACATCTGCGAGAACCTCGCTGTGTTCATTTCGGCTGCTCGCGAGCGTGGCGAGGCGCTCGACCACGTCTTGCTAAAGGGCCCGCCGGGCCTGGGAAAGACGACACTCGCCTACATCATCGCTGCCGAGATGGGCGCACCGATTCGTGTAACCAGCGGCCCTGCGGTCGAGCGGCCGGGTGACCTCGCGGCTATCCTCACGAACCTCGAGGCAGGGACCATCCTCTTCATAGACGAAATCCATCGCCTAAGCCGACCCGTCGAGGAGATCCTGTATCCGGCGATGGAGGATTTCAAATTGGACATCGTCATCGGCAAGGGCCCGGCAGCTCACAGCATCCGCCTCGCCCTCACGCCGTTCACAGTTGTCGGGGCAACGACGCGCGCTGGGCTGCTCACTGGGCCTCTGCGCGACAGATTCGGCATCATACACACATTTGAGTTTTATGACGCCGAGGCGCTCGTTACCATTTTGCACCGCTCATCCCGCATCCTCGGAATCCCGCTCGACCAGCGCGGCGCTGAGGAGATCGCCAAACGGAGCCGGGGCACTCCGCGCATCGCGAACCGCCTGCTTCGCCGCACGCGCGACTTCTGCCAGCACCTCGGCGAAGACGCCATCACCGAGCGCGTCGCCGCGTACGCGCTCCAGAGGTTGGACATTGACGGTCGAGGCTTGGATCGGCTCGACCGAGCGGTGCTGCTCGCCATCGTCGAGAAGTTCGGCGGCGGCCCGGTGGGCCTGGACACGCTTGCCGCCTCCGTTGGCGAGGATGTCGGCACCATCGAAGAGGTGTGTGAGCCTTTCCTCCTGCAGGCTGGCCTCTTGCAGCGCACGCCGAGGGGTCGGGTCGTTACCCAGCGTGGCTATGAGGCTCTGGGTGTCAAGCCGCCCGGAGGCGCGCTTTTCGACGGTTAGGATTTGTGGCGCACGTTGATCACGTCGCCATCCTGAACCACGTACTCCTTCCCCTCCAGGCGCATCTTGCCCCCTTGCCTGCAGGCTTCGAGGCTGCCCAGCCGGTCGAAGTCCTCCCAAGCGATGACCTCGGCGCGGATGAACCCCTTCGCGATGTCGGAGTGGACGGTTTCAGCCGCCTTCAGCGCCGTCGAGCCTGCGCGAAGCGGCCACGCCTTCGTTTCCTTCTCACCGGCGGTAAAGAACGTGATGAGGTTGAACATCTCGAACACGGCACGAATCAGCGCGTCGCGCGCGCTGCGTTCGATGCCGAGGGCGCTCAGGAACTCCTGCCGTTCCGCTTCATCCATCAAAGCGAGGTCGCGTTCAACAGTGGCGCACAAGCGCACGACGGGTATGCCTAATGCGCGCACTCCCTCCCACCCTCGGTCTGCCCAATCACCCTCATCGCAGTTGACCACCACAGCTAGCGGCTTGGCGGAGAGGAACTGGAAGTCATTCAGCACCGCGCGCTCATCATCGGAGACATCGAGCGCGCGAATCGGCGAACCACCAGAGACCTTGTCCACGAGCGATGTGAAAAGCCGTTTCTGAAGGTACTCCGGCGTGCCCGGTTGCCTCGCCGCATGCTCCCGTTCAAGGCGCTCCATTCGCCGCTCGATGAGTTGGAGGTCATGTACCAGAAACTCCGTCTGAATGGCGTCATAGTCTCGCTCGGCGTTCGGTTCGGCGTGCCAAGGGATGCGGGGGTCGGAGAACTCTCGAACGACGATCGCAACAGCGTCGGCGCGACGCACGGCGTCGGGCACGGTGGACCCCTTGCCGCCCTCGGGCGTGACTGAGGGCGCCTCGTCGGAGAACTCGACGCCGACCGGCGTGCGCTTCTTCGCCCCGACGTCGGCGGACAGGCGGTCGAGGCGAAAGTCCGGTACCCCGACGGTCACCACCTGGCTCACTCGCTCCTGTCCGGCGAGCGCCTGCAGAAGGGTCGTCCGGCCACTCTGGGGATAGCCGAAAAGTGCAACCCTCATTCCGAATCCTGCTCTTGACCGAACTCGATCGCCATCGGCTGCTGCGGAGAGACGACCGGCAGCCCCCAGAAGAAGAACGCCGCTGCCACGGTCAATATGGCGAGGAGCCAGAGGCGGAAACGGGGTGAGCGAAGCATCGGACGGGGATTATACAGTCCGCCCGCCCGTCTATAATGGGCACGATGGCACAGGTGCAGCGCCTCCCCGAGTGGCTGAAAATCCGTCTCCCCCGTCCCGACACCATCAAGGATGTGGAGCGGATGATGCGCTCGAAGCGGCTGCATACCGTGTGCGAAAGCGCCCGCTGCCCCAACCTCCCCGAGTGCTGGTCGAAGAGGACAGCAACGTTCATGATTCTTGGTGACACTTGCACTCGTGCGTGCGGCTTTTGCGCCATCAAGGTGGGTAAGCCGCTGACGGTGGATGAAGAGGAGCCCAAGAACGTGGCGAGCGTGGCGAAGGACCTCGGCCTCAAGCACATCGTCGTCACCAGCGTCGCGCGGGACGACCTGTCCGACGAGGGGGCGGGGCAGTTCGCCCGGACGATTCAAGCGCTGCGGGAGGAGTTGCCCGAGGCGATTGTCGAGGTGCTGGTGCCGGACTTCAAGGGCAAGCGTTGGTGCGTGCAGATCGTTACCGACGCAAGGCCGGAGATTTACAATCATAACGTGGAAACGGTGCCCCGCCTGCACACCATCGTTCGCCCGCAGGCGAAGTACGAGCGGAGCCTCCGCGTGCTTGAGACGGCGAAGGAGCTCAACCCGAAGATCTACACCAAG
>JBBIIO010000031.1:0-26780 GCA_037446435.1 Armatimonadota bacterium | reverse complement strand
GCGTCTCCTTCGCGGAAATCTGCGCCAAGCTCCCATCCGGCGGCATCGAGGTAACGGGCCAGTGGAACCAAGCGCTTCAAAGAGGCGGAGTCGGGGGCGTGCAGTTCGCCGAAGTCGAGGTGGACATGTGGACGGGAGGCATCCGCGTGATCAAGGTGGTTGCCGTGCAAGACTGCGGCTACTATCTCAACAAACTGGCGACAGAGAGCCAGGTCATCGGCGGCGTCATTCAGGGCATCGGCATGGCGCTGCTGGAAGACCGCAAGATGGATAACGGCACCGGGCGCCAGTTGAACCCGAACATGGAGACGTACAAGGTGCCCGGGTCGCTCGAGATCCCGGAGATTGATGTGGTGTTATACGACACTCATAACCAAGTAACGGGTGTCGGTGAGCCCCCGGTGATTCCGACAGCCGCCGCCATCGGAAACGCCGTCTTCGATGCAACCGGCGTGCGACTTCGGCGCCTTCCGATGACACCGAAGCGCTTCTTTGATGCGCAAGAAGGGAGAATGGTATGAACAACTTCGCATGGTTGGAACCGAAGAGCGTCGCCGAAGCTTCCCAAGCCCTCAAGCAGGGTGGAGCGGCACTCGGGGGCGGCGTAGAGTTGCTGTGTCTGCTGAAAGACTCTTTGATTTCACCGCCAACTGTGGTCAACCTGAAGTCCGTTTCAGGTCTGAGTGGTATCCGCACAACCGCTGGCCTCGAGATCGGAGCGCTGGCGACGCTCACTCTGATCGCGCAGCACGAGCGGATACGCAGTTCGTACCGCGTACTGGCGCAAGCGGCTGAATCGGTCGGCTCGCCTCAGATTCGCAACGTTGGAACGCTGGGCGGCAACTTGTGCCAGCGCCCTCGCTGTTGGTACTTTCGCGACCCCGAGGTGCATTGCCTGAAGAAGGGCGGGGCGAAGTGCTTCGCCGTCGGCGGAGACAACGAATACCACGCCATCTTGGGCGGAGGACCTTGCTACATCGTTCACCCGAGTGACCTCGCCCCCGCGCTCATCGCGCTGAACGCGACCATCGCCACGAACAACCGAGAGATGCCGCTGGAGGAGTTCTTCCGCTTGCCCGCGCAGCGCATGGACAGCGAGACCGTGCTCGAGCAGGGAGAGATCGTTACCGGCGTCAAGGTTCCTGCCGAGATGGCGGGATGGAAGTCGTACTACTACAAGGCGCGCGAACGCGAGTCGTTCGATTGGGCGCTCTCAAGTTGCGCCGTCGCCCTTCGGACGAGCGGCTCAACCGTGCAGGAGGCGCGGGTCGTGCTTGGCGGCGTCGCGCCCATTCCTTGGCGCAGCAAAGAGGCGGAGGCGGCGCTGCGGGGGAAAACCCTGGACGAGTCGGTCGCCGAGGCTGCGGGTCGCGCCGCCGTCGCAATGGCAGAGCCGATGAGCGAGAATCGCTACAAGGTCGCGCTTACACGGAACGTGGTGAAGATCGCGTTGCTGGAGGCATTGAAATGAATCCTCGCGTTTCGGCGTGCGCGTTTCTGCGCTGCAAGCAGGACACGTACGACGACCCGTTCGCAGAGGACGCGGCATGGGAGTCCGCCATGCCTCGCGCGTGGTGGTGCGGAAAGACGTTCAAGGACATCGGCCCCGACGGCGATGAGGCAGAGGTGCTCGCGTGCCAAGCAAGCCGGCAGTGCTTCTGCTCAAGCATCGGAGAGTGGAAGCCACGGTTGAGCGAACCGGAGACGTAGCGCGCCACGGGCACAGGCGGACCGAGACGCTCCTTCATCCCCCTCCCCCTCGAGGGGGTCGCGGGCGCCCGGCTTCCACAGAACCCCACCCCAGCCCTCCTCTCGAGGGAGGGCGAGCGTCCCCGCGAGCCTGTTCCGCGAGGCGATCGGTCGTGCCTCAAGGGGATGTTCGCGAGGAAGCGCACGCTCAACGAATGGGGTTGACGGTCGCACGCGGCAGCTGCGCCAAGTTGGGAGTCGGTCTGTAAGCCGGGTTCTGTCTTTGTACGGCGATCTATCTATGCGGCCTACCCGGGAGCGCGGCGGGCCACCGCGTAGCTCCCCTATTCGGCCTTGCTCCGGGCGGGGTTTGCCCGGCCGCGCCCGTTGCCGAGCGCGCCGGTGGGCTCTTACCCCACCTTTTCACCCTTGCTCGCCTCCGCCGTGGCGGGGGCGGGCGGTCTGGTTTCTGTGGCACTTTCCGTCGGATCGCTCCGCCCGGGGTTGCCCCCGGCGCCTTGCCCTCCGGAGCCCGGACTTTCCTCCCCAGCCGAGGCTGGGGCCGCCGTCCGACCGACTCCCGGTAGATTAAACCCCATTTGAAGCGAAACGGTTCCTGCCCGGTGGGCTTTTGGCGTGGCGACACGACTCCCGCCCTGCTCCGTCAGAATAACGACATGTGACGGACAGTACTGGGCGGTTCGATTCGATAATGGTGCTGTTATTTATCAGATCGCTTACGCCGGGGGTCGAGGGCGCACTTCTGGTGGACCTCGAAGACGCAACGGTGGAGCTGCGGAAGTGGCATGGGTACGTCGTGCCGCGCGGCGTCGTTCACCGAACGCGCGCCCCCGAGCGAGCGATCGTGCTGATGGTCGAGACTTCGAGCATCATTCCCACCGGCGCCCAACCGTAAGCCTAACCCCAGGCTCGTATCAATCGCGGGAGGTCGCGTAGCGAGTGGACGACGCCATCGCCAGGCGCCACGGACGCGCGATCCAATAGCACAGCATGAAGCCCCGCGCCGAGGGCGCCCTCATAGTCATCCTCGAGGCTGTCGCCCACGTGCAGGGCATCTCCCGCCGCAAAGCCGCCTCGCTCGAGCGCGTGATGGAAGATGCGTGGGTCGGGCTTCTCTGCACCGAATTCCAGCGACGCGATGGCGAAGGCGAAGCGGTCGCTGACGCCGAGTCGCTCCAGCGTCAAATGCAGCGTGTGATCCCAGTTGCTGATGACTCCTGCTACGATTCCCATGGAGTCCAATTCGTCGAGCGTCGGTAGCACATCTTCAAAGAGGGCAAACGCGTGCCCTTCTCCGGAGAACGAGCGGTGGAGGAACTCGTCGAGGAGTTCGGCTGCAGGGAGCGCGCCTTCGCCGACGACCTTCGTCCACTCCTCAACCATGGCTAACCAGACTGCGCGAATGCGCGACCGATCTTGCAGGCGTTCGGCAATCTCGCGCTCCTCACGAAATCTCTCCTGCAGTTCGAAGTACGCCCGGCTTCCGGCTTGGTCGGAAACGCTTCCGCCGTGCTCGCGAACGATTCGCGCAGCGAGCGCGCCCGGGTCCAGGCGCTGCTCGATCAAGGTGCCGGCTGCGTCGAAGGTGACGAGTCTTATCATTTTCTCAATAAGTTGAAGAGATAGAGCAGCAGCGTGAGCACCCCGCTGATCAACAGCATCGTTACGAGAGGGAAGTAGAAGGTGAAGCCGTCGTTGTGGATGTAGATGTCGCCAGGCAGCCTACCGATTCTGAAGCCCGGAATGCGCGATAGCAACAGTAACAACACGCCAAGCCCGGCGATGCCGAGACCGCTGTAGATGAGGAGCTTCGCGACCCAAGAGAGATCCTGCACCGCTCTTCATTATGTACCGCTCAACGGTTCTACTTCTCGCCCGGCAGGATAATGCCTCTCAGGATCACCCTTTGGGCAAAGAGGAACACGACCAGCGTCGGAATCGCAGCGAGAGTCAGTGCCGCCATCATCACCGCCATCGGCGCGCGATTCTGGAGCTGGTAGATCCACACCATCAGCGTCCACATCCGCTCGTCTTGTGCCACGAGAAATGCATAGATGAACGCGCCGTACGCCCCCATGAACGCGGTCAGCGCGATAACCGCAAGCACCGGCTTCGTGAGCGGAAGCGTGATTCGCCAAAGCAGCGTGCCCTCGCCGGCGCCCTCCAGCGACGCGTTCTCAAAGAGGTCTTTGGGGAGGCTGTCGAAGAAGCCCTTCAGCAGATAGATGCTGTATCCGCTTGCGGCGGTGGGCAGAACGAGCGCGGCGAACGTGTTCAGCAAGCCGAGGTCTTTCAGAAGAAGGAAAGAAGGAATCATTGTAACCTCTGCAGGAAATGCCATCGTCGCGAGCAGGAACAACAGTATCTTCCCCGTCGCCGGCAATGCGTAGCGCGACAGCGCCCACGCCGCAAGTGGGTTCACGATGAGCTGCGTAACGACTGCAAGCAAGCAGAAGATAACCGTGTTCCACACAGCCCTGCCGTGCAAGGCGACGTAGTCGAGAATCGTCGCATAGTTCCTGCCGGTGTATTCCCGTTTCAACGCGGCGGAGTTCTTCGAGACGAACCATGCGTCGTACTCCGCGACCGGCAGCAGCTTGTCAGTCCCGGTCATCTCTTTCCACAACTCGTCGGGTGAGGCCGTCGCAAAGCGCTCCGGCAAAGTCTGGTTCAGGAACTTGTGGTACAAAGCATGACTGTAAGCCGACTCAATGGCTGAGAACTCGTCGGCTTTCCCCCGAATCTCGGGCGGCACCTGGTCAATCCGGTTCCGGAAACGCGCGCGGAGAAACTCTTGCCACTGATTGCGGACGGTTATCGGGATACGGAACTCTGCGGGCAAAGTTGCCTTGAACTCGAGCCACTCTTTCCACTTCTTATCCTCTTTCGGGCGCCACGTCTTGGTTCGGTACAACTCCTTGGGCGGCTGGACGGTTTGGAAGACGGCGTTCTGTTCGGTGTACGCCTCGTTTACGGCTTGCACAGTTCCATATCGTTGCCGCACAAACTCTTGATAGCGAAGCAGTAGGCGCGATGAGATTCGCCCCGCGCCCGTCTGGAAGCCGACTTCCCACTGGTCGAGCGGCAACGACATCAAGAACCCTTCGAACCGGGCGGCTTCCTCGTCGGTCAGCGGTTTCACCTGCGGCGGGCTCTCGACCGGCTCGGTGGACATCAGCGTGAGCGCTGTCGCTTCGCCGTAGAACCACGCCGCCTGCTCGATCTTTCCCGCATACTTGTCGTCAACGAACTTGCGAAACAGTTCCTGCTCGTCGCTCCAGTAGGCGGGCACGATGCGCTGGTCGTACTGGTCGGTTGGTCCCTTCGCCCCCGTCACAGCCATGAGGAGGAACGGGTAGACCATCGTTACGCCCCCGGCGCACAGAAGGAGGTACACCATCGCCAGCGCGAGGCGGCTGCGAAGCGAGCGCCTGCCAACGGGCGAGATCAGCGGCACGCAGCGACTCCTCGATGCATCAGGGTGAAGTTACCCGCTCCTGCTAAACTTCGCCCATGCGCTCGTGGTGGCGCGCCGTCCGCCCCGGATTCCTGGCTCTGCTCGTCTACTCGGTCGCTCGCCTGATCGGGTTCACCCTGCGCATCCGAGTGCTCGGCGAGGCGGAGAACCTGGAGCCGGTCGAGGGCGGGCGCATCGTGGCGGGCTGGCACGGGCGGTCGTTTCTTGCCGCCCTTCGCTGGCGTCGCAAGGGGTGGTGGGCGCTTGTCAGCCACTCCCGCGACGGCGAGATGCAGAACCGCATCTTCCGGCGGTTTGGATTCCGCACCGTGCGCGGCAGCACGGGCCGCGGGGGGGCGCGGGCAGCCGTTGAATGTGCGCGCCTGCTGAGAGAGGGAGAGACCTTCGTCTTCACGCCGGACGGCCCACGAGGTCCATCGCGCGAAGTGCAGCAAGGGGTTCTCTGGCTGGCGAAGCAAAGCGGGGCAGCCATCATCCCTGGAGGCGCGGCGGCAAAGCCTTGCTGGCTTGCCCGCTCCTGGGATCGGTACATGATCCCGTTGCCGTTCGCCAAGGCGGTCATCGTGTTGGGCAAGCCGCTGTGGATTCCTAAGGATGCGGACGACGGCGAGATGGAGCGCTTGGCGCGTCAGCTGAAGGAGGCCCTCGATGAAGTGGAACGCCGCGCGGAGGAGGAGGTCGCCCGCTGATCTGGCTGCTGTACAACGCTCTCATCGTTCTCTTCGCGCCGCTGTGGGTGCCCTGGATGTGGCTGCGCGCAAAGAGGCGAGCGCAGTTGCCGAATTGGCGTGAGCGCGCAGGGGACTACGACATCGAGCGCAAACGAGACCGAAAGCGCATCTGGCTTCACGCGGTGAGCGTCGGGGAGGTGCGCGCCGCCGAGCCGATTCTCAGCGAGCTGCGCGCGATCCTGCCTGACCACGAGGTAGTGATTACCGTTACGACGAGCACGGGCTACGGCGTTGCGCAGAAACTGCTTGGAGAGTTGGCGCACGCGGTGTACTACTTCCCTTTGGACATTCCTCGGTTCTGCGTGAACGCAATGTTTCGCGTCGAGCCGGCGGTCGTCGCCGTGATGGAAACGGAACTGTGGATGAACTTCCTTACGGCGGCGCAGAGCATCGGCGCGCGCACATGCCTTCTCAATGCGCGTGTCTCCGACAGGAGTTACCGAAGGGCGCGATGGCTTCGGTTCTTTTACCGCGCCGTCTTGGCGCGAGTTGACGAGTGTTTGGCGCAAAGCGAGGTGGACGCGGAGCGGTTGCGCTCACTGGGTGCGCGCACCGTGCGAGTCGTGGGCAACTGCAAGTTCGATGAGGCGCTTCGCGAAGAGGGGTCAACCTCGTTCCGCTCATTGATGAACTTGACAGACGGCGAGCCGCTCATCGTGGTCGGAAGCGTGCGCGGAGAGGACGAGGAGCGACTGGTGATCGAAGCCCTCGCCGGAATCGGGGCGCGGATTCTGTTCGCGCCCAGACACATCGAGCGCGCGAACGAAGTGGTCGAGATGGCGAAGGAGCGCGGCTTCGACGTGGGCAGGCGCTCTCTGGGAGAGGTTGAGAAGCCGTTCGTCGTTCTCGACACTCTCGGCGAACTCTCGGGCGCCTACGTCGGAGCGGATGTTGCAATCGTCGGCGGCGGGTTCTCGAGGCTCGGAGGCCAGAACCTGATCCAACCGATGGCGGCGGGAGTGCCCGTAGTCTGCGGGCAGCACATGTTCAACTTTCGATCGGCGTTCGACGAGGCGCTTCGTGAGGGGGCGGCGGTCGTAGCCGGGGACGCGACGTCGCTTCGCTCCGCGGTCGAGTCGCTGCTCGCAGATGCCGATCTCCGGGCGAAGATGGGCAACGCGGGCAGGCGCGTAGTCGAGCGGAATCGCGGCAGCGCGCGCCGCTACGCCGAGGAGGTCGCCCGGCTGGCGCGCGAGTTCCACGAAGCGCGCGCCGTTCGCCGCGAGCAGGAACGGGGATAATCGCAGCGATGGACTGCATCTTCTGCAAGATTGTCGCTGGGGAAATACCTTGCGACAAGGTGATGGAGACGGACTCGGTTCTGGCCTTCCGAGACATCAACCCTCAAGCGCCGACCCATGTGTTGGTGATCCCCAAGAAGCACGTTCCTGGGGTGCCTGACGCAACCGAAGGTGACGACTTGGGCGGCCTGCTCCTTGCTTGCAAGGAGGTCGCGCGCTCGGAAGGCGTAGACCGTACAGGATACCGTTTGGTAATCAACTCCGGCCAGCAGGGCGGTCAGACGGTGAACCACCTCCACGTCCACGTCCTGGGCGGAAGGCAGATGAGCTGGCCGCCGGGATAGTTGGCTCTGTTGCTCGTCGCCCCGGGTATATTATGCGCCGCGGATGAGTCAGCCGGAAGCCACCCAACTTCAGTGGGCGACGGTGGAGGCGTTGCAAGAGCACGACCTCCAGTTCTTCATCCAAAAGACCAACCTCCGAGCCCTGAAGGAGGAACTGCAATCCCTTTCCGCGGGCGAGATCGCCGAGCTCGTCAACCAACTCGAGGACGCCAAAGGGATCTTCATTCTCCGACTCCTTGACCCGGAAAAGGCGAGCGATGCCTTCTCCGAGCTCCACCCAGAGCACCGGGATCGTCTTCTTCAGTCCTTGACGGACGAGCGGCTCGCCGAGCTTTTCAACAGCATGGCGCCAGACGACCGCACGCGCGTTCTTGAAGACCTGCCCGGACGGGTCACGCAGCGGCTGATTAATCTGCTATCGCTCGATGAACGCCGCATCGCCTTGCAGCTCCTCGGCTATCCGGAGAACTCGGTCGGTCGCCTGATGACTCCAGAGTACATCATGGTGCGACCGCATTGGACAGTACAGCGGGCACTGCAACAGGTGCGAGACTATTATGTGAAGGCGGAGACCGCCAACGTCCTCTACGTTGTAGACATTCGCGGGCACCTCGTCGCCGACCTTCTGCTTGCCGAACTGGTAGCGGCCGATCCTCAGGCGTTGATCGAAGATCTCATGCAAGGGCGGCCGGTTGTTTCGCTGCCCGTCGATCTCGACCAGGAGGAGGCGGTGGACGTATTCCGCAAGCACGTGCGGGTCGCGCTCCCGGTCGTGGACTCGCAAGGCGTGCTGCTCGGAATCGTGACGCTTGACGACGTGCTCGACGTCGTCGAAGAGGAAGCAACGGAGGACTTCCAGAAGGCAGGCGGCGTCGAAGCGCTCGACGAGCCGTACATGGCGACACCCTTCTGGGTTCTCATTCGGAAGCGCGCGGGGTGGCTGACGATACTCTTCCTTTCAGAGATGCTCACGGCAACGGCGATGGGACGTTTTGAGGAAGAGATTGCTCGTGCAGTTGTGCTCGCTGTGTTTGTACCACTTATCATCAGCTCGGGAGGCAACAGCGGTTCACAGGCCGCAACCCTTATCATCCGCGCCCTAGCCGTGCGCGACCTTACCCTCGCGGATTGGTGGAGAGTTATCCGGCGCGAGGTGGCCGCTGGACTCATGCTTGGAGCGATTCTCGGAGCGATCGGCGCCCTGCGTATCACTACTTGGAGTCTAATATGGAATCCCTACGGGGAACACTGGCCTTGGCTCGCACTTACGATCTTCATGGCGCTTGTCGGCGTCGTCTTATGGGGCACGTTTGCCGGCTCGGCGCTGCCATTAGTTTTGAAGCGTCTCGGTTTAGACCCTGCGACTTCTTCGGCGCCGTTTGTTGCCACGCTCGTAGACGTCACCGGAATCGTCATCTACTTTGAGGTTGCGGCGTTGGTGTTGCGAGGCAAACTGCTTTGAGCGTCTAATCCTCTCCCTTCACGCCCCAGTCTGTTGGAACGAACAGATCCTCGAACGTACGCACGGCGAAGCGATCGGTCATCCCCGAAACATAATCCACCGCGCCATCGAACCCTCGGTAGGGAGGAGGAAGCTCGCTCGGGTTGTCCACGTAGTGACGAAGCAGCGCGCGCACCAGCGACTTCGCTTTCTCAACGTCGGGAAACCTGCGCGCATAGTCCATGTAGAACGCGTCGAACAGGAAGTCCTTCATCTCATCGAGCGTCCCACGCATCCCGTTACTCAGGCGAAGAACGGGAGCCGTAGCGCTCGACTCGATGAGGTCGCTAACCATCGCGCCGATGCGCCGCCCGTGCGTGTCCCCCAGCGCGCGGATGCCCTTCGGCACGTCCTCCCAGGCTATCCACCCCGCACGCAACGCATCGTCCATGTCATGGTTCAGGTACGCAATTCGATCCGAGATGCGCACGACGGCGGCTTCGAGCGTTCCGACTGAGTCCTTCTCCAGTTCCGCCTCGAGGTCGCTCGTTCCCTTGCTGTGCCCGCCGATTCCTTCAATGGTCTCGTAGCAAAGGTTGAGCCCTCTGCCATCGTTCTCAATCACCGTCAGCACGCGCACGCTCTGCTCAAAGTGCCTGAACCGGCGCTCCGGGCGAGCCTCACGAATCGCCTCGTCCAGCGCGAACTCTCCGGCGTGACCAAAAGGCGTGTGCCCAACATCGTGACCAAGCGCGATCGCTTCGGTGAGGTCTTCGTTCAGCCTTAGCGCCCTCGCAACGGTGCGCGCGATTTGGGCAACCTCCAGCGTGTGTGTCAGCCGCGTGCGGTAGTGGTCGCCTTGCGGCGAGATGAACACCTGCGTCTTGTGCTTTAACCGCCGGAACGATTTGCTGTGCAGAATGCGGTCGCGATCCCGCTGGAAGACGGTGCGAACCGGATCCTGCTCTTCGGCGGTCGGTCTACCGCGGCTTTCGCACGCGCGCGCCGCGTGTGGCGCAAGCCACTCGCGCTCGAACTTCTCCGTCCGCTCGCGGATGGGGTGGGTCAACGCTCCTCGCGCACCCTCCCGCGCCCTTCAGTCGGCTCAAGCTCGGCGAGATAGGAGACTGCTCGCCCTCCCTGGGGAGAATTGGGATCGGAGAGCGCCGGCACGCTCGAGTAGACCTCCAGCACCGCGTCGCAGTAGTCCTCCACCGTCCAGCGCTTCACGCTCCGCCGCGCGCCCTCCGAGAGGCGACCGAGGAGCGCGGCGTTGCTGAGCACCTCGAGCGTCTTCTCCGCAAACTGGATTGGGCTGTTGCCAACCTTGTAACCGTTCACGTCCTCTTGGATGGTCTCACCCGCGCCTCCCGCATCCACGGCGACTGCGGGGAGGCCATAGGACATCGCCTCGCCGATTACCAGCCCCTGGGTTTCGGTCATGCTGCTGAACACGAAGAGGTCCGCGGCGATGTAGTAGGTGTCTACGTCGCGTCTCGGCACCGCTCCAACGAAGCGCACCTTATCCCCGACGCCGAGGGTTCGAGCAAGGGGCTGTAACTGCTTCCTCGCTGGCCCGTCTCCCACCAGCCACAGGCGCGTCTCCGGACGCTGCGCCACCACGAGCGCGAGCGCTTCGAGCAGCAACCGCAGGTTCTTCTCGGGCGCGACCCGGCCCACATACAGCAACACCTTCTCGTTATCGCGCATACCTAAGAGGTCTCGTGCCTCGTCGCGCGACAAGGTTTTGGGTTTTGGCGTGCCGGTTGGGATGATCGAGATCGGAGAGCGGACGCCGTGCCTTCTGAGCGAGCGCTCCGCCGCCTCGCTCGGCGCTATGACGTGCGCGCAGCGGTTGTAGTAGTAGTTCGTGTGCTTCGCGATGCGATAGAGCAGGTACGCCCGCGGCACGAACGGCACATAGTGGACGTAGCGCTGATAGAGCGTGTGGTACGTGCTGACGATCGGTATCCCATGCGACTCCGCCCAACGAAGACCGACAAACCCGACGGTAAACGGCGTGTGCGTGTGGATGATGTCGAACTGCTGGCTTCGAAACGCCCGAATCCAGGGATAGAACGGCGGTATCGCAAGAGGATAGCCGGGCGCCGACGGCAAGCGTATCGAGAGAAAGCGATGAACGTTCGGGTCTTCGTCGCGATGACCGCGACACGACGTGGTGAAGATGTGAACCGAATGACCGCGCTCGCGCAACTCGTGAACAAGCGACTCGATGCTGATCGATACGCCGTTGACGATAGGAACGTAACTGTCGGAAAAGATCGCGACCCGAAGGCTTCGCTTAGTCGGGGTGGCGTCCATACTGATCTACGAAGCGCACGATGTCCGACAAACGGAAGCGGCGCTGATTCCCCGCCGTGCGGTGGTGGTCAAGCCAGCCTCGGTTCGTGTACCGACGCACGGTGGCAGGGCAGACGCCAAGCAGCCGAGCCGCCTCCTCGAGGTTCAACTCCGGGTCAATGAGTCGCCGGATGAACTCCTCCCTCGGCTCCTTGAACTTCTTCGTGTAGTACTTCTCGGTCACGCTGTCGTCGAACAGACTGGCGAGGACCTGCAGGTTCTTCGGCGCTTCTTTGATCGCTGCCTCGAGGTCGGACGTGATGACGGGCTTGGACAAAGGCTTCTTTCGCCGGCGAGGGCGCGGCGCGTTCAATCCCACCTTGCGGCTCTTGCCTCTCTTGGCGGGAGCCTGCTCCTCGTCCACGGGCTTCGGCTTTGTGGCGGGCGCGGCTGCGGCCGGCGCAGGCCTTTTCGCCTTCAGTTCATTGGCAGCGCGAACGGCTTCGACGACTTGGTTCGGCGTGCGCTTCGCTTCGCCGTCTCGTTGCGCGCTCGTCTCAACGCTCACAGCCGCCTTCGCTTCCACCTTCGGCGCGGGCGCCGGAGCTTGCTCTTCTACTTCTTCGAACTCGTCGTCAAGAAATGCGCTCTCGATGTATGCTTCCGGGTCCAACACCTTCTTGGTCATCTGCCTTTCCTCCTCAACACCGCCATGCTGTCTCCAAGGCTGAGGAAACGATACCGCATTTGGACGGCTTCGGTGTAAGCCTTCCGCACGTTTTCGATTCCTCCAAGGGCGGCTACAAGCAACAGCATCGTCGTTCTGGGCATGTGAAAGTTCGTAATCAATCCGTCCACGACCTTGAACTCATACCCGGGGCGGATGAACAGACGCGTCTCTCCACCGCCTGCCCGCACCGAGCGCCTCCCTTCGGCGGCCGACTCCAGGGTTCGCGTGGTCGTAGTGCCCACGGCGATTATCCTACCCGTCGCAGCCGCAACAGCATCGGCTGTCTCTGGCGGAACGGTGAAACTTTCGCCGTGCATCTTGTGCTCCTCCGGGCGCTCCGCGCTGATCGGGCGGAACGTGTCCAGCCCGATATCCAGCGTCACGTACGCCACCTCGACGCCAAAACCTCGCAAGCCTGCGAGCATCTCGGGAGTGAAGTGAAGCCCGGCCGTCGGCGCAGCCGCGCTTCCCGGAGAGCGGGCGAACACTGTCTGGTACCGCTCCTGCACAGGGAGCGGCCCACGGATATACGGCGGCAGGGGCGTCTCGCCGGCGGACTCGATGCCCACGTGCTCCGGAATCCGCAGGAGCCGCCGACCGTCCGGCTCCACAGCCACCACTTCTGCCTCGTAGCGCTCCTCGAGCAGCAGCCGAGCGCCCGGCTTCAGCCGCCTGCCGGGCTTGCAGACTGCGAGGAACAGGTCGCCCCCGTCATCTCCTGCCTGCTTCTGCAGGAGCACCTCCACGCGGGCGCCCCCGCCGGCCTTCACCCCTTGCAGCCGCCGAGCGGTAACCCGCGTGTCGTTGAGCACCAAGAGGTCGCCGGGCGCAAGAAGCCCGGGCAAGTCGTAGAAGCGCAGGTGCCGGATACCGCCAACCTCCGGGTCGAGGTGCAGGAGGCGGCTGTGATCCCTCGGCTCCACAGCCTCCTGGGCGATGAGTTCCTCCGGCAGATGATAGTCCAGCCAATCGAGGTCGGCTTCGGGCACGAGCGCCATTCTGTTCCGCCCAGCGGCTGGCGTCATCCGGCATGGATGGGTGCAGGTCGCGCGGGCACCGGCGCCCCCCGAAGCATGATGCGAACGACGTACGCCGCCCAGAGGGAGAGCCCAAGCAACTCAACGAAGCCGGTCACGCCCATTGGCAGGAACGCAGCGCTCGAGTAGTCGGTCGCTATCTCCAGTCCGACCCGCGCTGCATTGCCGACGTTGAGCAGCCAGAACGTCGCCCACAGCGGCCGCTCGAGCGAAGGCGGCACATCGTTCATACGGGCGACCACGTGCATCCCCACGCCGATGATCATCTGGCTGATGAAGCCGACGGTAATCGCATGACGAATCGCACCCGTGTAAGCGTGCGAGAACGGCTCGCCGATGAGGGCAAGATGCAGCGGCTCGAGAGCCGTGAGCGCCGCGCCGATGAGCAGCCAACTGAACGCGGCGCGGATGAACTTCTGCGATGGAAAGCGCTCCTGCAGCGGCTCGAACATGCGAGACGCGGCGACGAGCGCAACCGCCCCGGCGAGCAGCAGCACCCCGCTGAAGTGATACGGAAGCCTCGAAGCGGCATCGAGGTCGTTGCCGAAGGCGTGCACCCAGCCGCCGATCCGCAGGAGAAGCCCACCGTTCCACAGCGCAAAGCCGAGGAGTCCGAGCCTCTTCGACGCCTCCCGTGCCCCGAAGCAGGAGTTCATCTTCACCAGCGCAACGCCGAAGATCATCATCGTCACGAAGCCCAAGAATTGAGCCTCACGATAGGGCGCGAACCACTCTGCCACAAACAGAATCCCCTGCCTGCCCCCCGCGTGGGAGCCTGCAAAGAGAAACGGCTCGGCGAGCGCGACAGCCACGAACCACGCGAGCGCAGTGAACACGAGCAGCGTCTGCCAAGTGACGCCGCCGCCGGTTCGGTGCCTAGTGTATCCGATGTTGAAGATGAAGAGCGACACCGCCACAACCTGCGCGAGGCACGAAGCGACACCGACGGGAATCCATATCGAGCGATCCACCGCCACGAGCGGCTCGGCGACGAATCGGAGTGCGATCCCCACGCCCATCAAGATCAGAGAGGCATACGCCAGGCGGTGGAAAAGCCTCGCCCTCGCTTGCGAGGGCGCATGCTGCTGCAAAGCAAAGCCCATCACGAAGAATCCAACCCAGCCGTACAACTGCGAGTTAGCATGTGCGAGGATGTACGGCATCCATGCGCCCGTCGTATAGGAGCCGTTCAGTGCGATGCCCACAAGCGCAACCGCACCGAGCAGGCAGCCTGCGGTCAGTACGGTGAACACACCCGCCAGAAAGAAAGGGCGATAGATCTTGACCATCGCTCTCGCCTCGGGAGAGGGGCGACTGACGCGGTTCGGCAGGATGCACAATTCGCGCGCATGGGTTGTACTCACGCCTTGATGATGACGCCCGCAACCAGACGGCACCATGACGGAGGTCATAGCCCTGTCTGGTCAGACCTGCTGACTCTTCCACCTGCCTGCGCGGAAGAGGAGGATCATGGCGACTCCGTGAACCGCCTGCGTTGCAGACATCACCCACCACGCGCCGGTCGAGTCGAAGCCGAGGGCGACGGCGAACAGCCACACCGCCGGAACACGGAAGAACCAAGTGGTAATCAGAGCCATCCACATCGGACGAATCGAGTCGCCGGCGCCCTGATGCGCGCCGGTCAACACCACCGCTATCGCGAACAGCGGCTCGGTGATCGCGATGATTCGCAGGAACGAGGTGGCAAGCGCCATCTGCGTTGGGTCCGCCACGAACCACGCGGAGAGTTGCGGCGCAAACACGAGAAACAGAATGGAAACGAACACCGTGAACAGCGTCGCTTGATGCGTGGCGCACCACGCAAGACGCTCCGCGCGCTCGGGATTCTTTGCGCCGAGCGACTGGCCGACGAGCGCAGACGCCGCCATCATGTAGCCGAAAGCGGGCATGAAGGCGATCGCTTCCATCGAGAACCCCACGCGCATGGCACCGAGCGCGGTCTCCCCTTCGAGAGTGTGCTTGAGCGCAGCGGAGAAGGCGAACAGGCTCGTTACGCGAATGAGCGATGAGATAGACGCGGGCACTGCGATGCGGATGATGCGCCGCGCCCAATCGAGCGACGGCATCTCGATACGATACAGCACGCCCAATCTCGTCCGGCTGGCCACCGGAAGGTACACGAGCGCGGAGAAGTACGCGCTGATGGAGAACGCGATGCCCGCGCCCGCGATGCCCAAGTCCGCGCCTGGAATCGTAAGCGTTCCTTCCGCGATGTCCCATCCGAACAGGCTGAGCGAGTAGGGCAGAAGCCGCGTGGGGAACATCAGCAGATAGTTCAGCAAGATGTGCAGAAGAATCTGCACTCCGGAAACCACCATCGGCGTTCGCGTGTCCCCTACTGCACGCAGGCATGCCGCAACCGTGCTGAACACGAACACCGCCGGCATCCCGATGATCACCGGATGGATGTAGCGCAGCATCTCGTGATACGCCAGCCCGCCGGGCTTCACGAGGATGCTTGCCGCGAACGGCGCAAGCAGCGCAGCGACACCTGAAGAGATTAGCCCCAACGCGATGCTCAGAGAGACGCTCTGCCTCGCCGCCTTTGCCATGTTCGTTGGGTCGTCCGCGCCGTAGAAGCGACTCACCACCGCGGTCGCTGCCGTTCCAAGCGCGAACGCGATGCTGAAAAACAGGAACGTTATATTGATGGCAGCACCCGAGGCCGTCAGTGACGCGGGCCCCAGCGACCCCACGAACTTGCTGTCCAAGAGGCTGTTGACAACTTGTAACGAGTTGAGAGCGATGACCGGCCATGCCAGGTCCCACACGGTCCAGTGGTCGGCGAAGCGTCCGGTTCGCTCCTTCGGCGGCGTGCCTGTCTTCAGCGCGGCGTTACGGGAGGACAAGCAACTCCTTCGAGCTTTTCGTAAGGATTTCGCAGCCGTCCCGCCTAATGACAACATCGTCCTCAATTCGCACCCCGCCGAAGCCCGGAATGTAGACGCCCGGCTCCACCGTCCAGACCTGACCCTCTTCGAGAGTGTCCTCGCTCGAGGGGGACATGCGGCCGACGTCATGCACTTCGGCGCCCAGTCCGTGGCCCAAGCCGTGGCCAAAGTACTTGTCGAGCCCCTTCTCCGCAAGCGCCGCCCTCGCTACGGCGTCAACGTCGCGCGCCGGCACGCCCGGGCGCATGGTGTCGAGCGCGCGGAGTTGCGCGTCCAGAACCGCGTGATACACCTCGCGCTGGCGGTCGTCGGCCTCGAGGATAACGACCGTGCGGGTCAGGTCGCTGCAATACCCATCCACCTGCGCGCCGAAGTCCATCGTTACGAAGTCGCCCTTCTCGAGCTTGCGCTCGCTCGGCGTGCCGTGCGGACGCGAGGTCCGCTCACCGCTCACGGCGATGGTTTCGAACGCGACCTTCGCCTTCTGTCGCCGAATGTAGAAGTCAATCTCCATCGCAATGTCGTACTCCGTAACTCCTGGCTGCATCAGGCGAAGGACATGGTCGAAGCACGCGTCCGCGACACCGCACGCTGCGCGAACCTTCGCAATCTCATCCGGCGTCTTGATGCGTCGCAACGGATCGATCACTCCTTCAAGCGGCACGAGCGCAACCCCCTCCATCGCCTCCGAAAGGTGGCGGTGCGTGGCGAACGTCATGTGCTCCGCCTCGAAGCCCAATGTGGTAATGCCCAATCGGCTCACCTGCGCCGCAATCGCTTGGACGGAGGTTGTCGGGTTGGCGTACACGCTTACGGGCAGCGCCTGGACCTGTTCGAGCGCCTGTTCGTCATAGCGCGAGTCGGTGATGAACACGCCGCCCGCATCCGTGAGGATGACATACCCGCTGCTTCCGCTAAAGCCGGTCAGGTATGCGACGTTGCGAATCTGGGTAACAAGCAGAGCGGGAGCGTCTTGCTCCCGCATCTTCCGACGAACGACCTCGATTCTCTGTTCCATATTTTAACTCACAACTGCGCCTCGATGAGGGTGCTGACCCCTTCGAGAGCAAGCACGTAGCCTTCGACGCCCAGCCCCGAAATGACGCCTTGACACGCTCCCGACACCACCGACGTATGTCGGAACTCCTCGCGGGTGAAGATGTTGCTGATGTGCACCTCGATGCACGGAATTCTCACCGCCGCAATCGCATCCCGAAGCGCGACCGAAGTGTGCGCCAGACCGCCGGGGTTGATGACGATGCCCGACGCCCACTCGCGATGCTCGTGAATCGCATCAATCAGTGCGCCCTCGTGGTTCGACTGCAAGATGCGAACCTCAATCTGCAACTCCTTAGCGCGCTTCGTGATTCGCTCGTCCACCGCGGCGAGCGTTGACGCGCCGTAGATGTCAACCTCGCGAAAGCCCAACAGGTTCAAGTTCGGGCCGTGCAGCACCAAAACGTTTCTTCGCTCAGCCATCACTGTTCCTCTCGCTTTCCTCCTTCGAGGTTTCGTCCATCGGAATTGCGGACTCCGGCAGCATCTGCGGGATGCCGTCAAGCACCGGGTAGCCGTAGCCGCACTCCGTGCATACCAGAAACTCGCCCGCCTGCCTCACGGGCGGGCGGGAGGGACATCGTGGGCACGCCAGAACCTCCAGCAGCAGTTCGTCAAGCACCGGCGCACACCTCGCGGTACACCTCGAGCGTCCGCCCGGCTGCCGCTTCCCATGTGAATTGCTTGGCTCGCTGCAAACCCCGCTCACGCATGCCCGCGAGCATACTCGAATCTTGAAGCAGAGAGGCGATGCGAGCCGCCCAAATTGCGGGGTCGAGCCGCTCCTCGATCACACCCGCGTCGCCAATCACCTCCGGCAGCGCGCCGCCCGCAGACGACAGTACGGGCGTGCCGCACGCCATCGCCTCCACCACCGGCAACCCAAACCCCTCATAGTGGCTCGGACAGAGATAAAGGTCGGCAGCCGAGTAGAGTGCGGGCATGTCCTCATCGTCAATGTAGCCGGTGAACTGCACCCGCGCGCGCGAACCGCTCTCCCACTCCTCCATCCCCCAGCCGGGCTTGCCGGTTACAACAAGCCGGTGAGGCACCCCGGCAGGCAGGCGCCCGGCGGCTTCGATCGCAAGCGCTATGTTCTTCCGCGGCCAGCGCGTACCCACCGTGAGAACGTAGGGTGGTTCAACGTCGTATCTGCCCAATCGGGCGAGCGCGTCCTCCCTCGGAACCGGCTTGTACCGCTCATCCACCCCGTTCCAGGTGACGACGACCTTGTCTTCCGGCACGCCGAGCAGCCGCACGATGTCCCGCTTGCTCGTCTCGCTCACGGTTATGACCCTCCTGGCCCGCCGAGCCGAGCCGGGAACCAGGTGCGACAGCAGAAATCGGTCGCGGGGGCGAAACCATTCGGGCCCGAGGAGGAAGCTCACGTCGTGGATGGTCGTGATGCCGCCGGGCGCGAGCGGGCTGAGCGTGTACTGCGTGTGGAACGCCCGGGCGCCCAGCCGCCTCGCCGCCAGGGGCATGCGAACCTGGTTAAAGTACCGGTTCTGCCGCCCGCCGAGGCGCACCCATCGCGCCCACTCCGGCGTTTCAGGTAGGCAATCGGGCTTCTGCAGGTTACTCAACAGCAGGAGCCGCAATCCCGGATCTTTTACCAGCATAGCCCGTACGAGCCCGGTCCAGTACGTCGAGTCCCCGGTGTTCTCGCCCCCAACAAGGGTGCAATCTACGGCGACAAGAGGGAGCGCGGAGCGGGACATTCGGCGTATGTGCTATTGTGGCTCCGCGAACTTCGTGGAACCACAGGAGCACGCAATGAAGCGATCGAACGGAATTCTGCTCGGAACGATCTTGGTATTTCTCGTCGGCGTTGTGCTGTTTATGCAAACAGCCAGCGATCCGTTCGCTGGCCAGTCCCAGCCGGGCCACGACCATGAAGAGCCTGAACAGCAGGCTACTGAACAGGCTACTGAAAACGAAGCGGGCACCCTCTCCCCCGACAGTATCACAGGCGAGAAGAATGCTATTACGGCTGACGACCTGGCGAACACCATGACCGACCCGGCCGCGAACCAGCAGGGGAAAGCCATCCCCGCCACTCCCCACCGGGAGAAGTTTCAGGGCGTGAACACCCAGTCCGCCGAGCCGACCAGCCGCTGGTACGACCCGAACCGCAAAGCCGGCGACTCCAAGTAGACCCAACCACCCGGTTTCGAGCGGTCGGATATACTGCAGGGTAGGTCGAGCCGCGTCAAGGATGATGCGGTGCGCCCGGCACACGGATGAGGATGAGGGCTGCTCGCCGCAAAGGTCTGCAAGGTAGCCACTGGCGAACCGACGCCGGCGGTGTGCTGCTCGTTGCTGCGTCCCTGTTCCTCTTGCTCAGCCTGCTGCTGCCCGATACGGGCGTCCTGGGGGGCACGGTTGCTGCGCTGTTGCGGGGGCTGTTCGGCGCGGGGGCATGGGTCTGTCCGCTGCTTCCCGCCATCGCAGGCGTCGCCCTGCTCTTCGGGAAGACCCCGATACGCACCGACCAGGTTACGATCGGTCTCTCGTTGGTGTACCTCTCGGCGCTTGGGTTCCTCGCCAAGCCCTCGCCTGAGGGGGACTTCCTCGACCCGTTTGTCGCTTCGCAGACGGGTGGTTATGTCGGCGCGGTTACGGCGGCAGCGTTTCGTTTGCTTTTAGGTAGTGCGATGAGCGTCGGTTTGGGAGCCATTGCAACGGTCGGCGCAATCCTATGTGTGAACACCCCTGTCCGCGCCGCCGCAGAGTCGGTCTCCAACTACGTCGCAGCCCTCCGCGAGAGGCGCAAAGAGCGCGAGCGCCGCAGGCGGCGCAGGCCCGCCCGCGCCGCAGTCAGGATGCCCGCCGAGCAGAGCGAACAGGAGCCGGAGGAGTCGCCCGCTGTGCCGATGGTTGTTACCGCGCCCGATGAACGGCGCGGGCCGCGAAAGCGCGCAACCCTCGAAGGCGCGGAAGAGACGCAAGCCGCCGCCCCCATTGCGGTCGAGGAGCCGACGCCGAAGGAGGGCTATGAACTGCCGCCCCTTGCGCTGCTCACAGAGCCGCTCGACCGTAGCCCGAAACGCAATCAGAGCGAACTGCAGAAGAACCGCGGAATCCTCGAGAGCACGCTCGAAGAGTTCGGCATCGAGGCGGAGGTCGTGGAGTTCGCGCATGGCCCGACGCTGACGCGATACGAAATCGTTCTCGGCCCCGGCGTTCGCGTGTCGCGCATCAAGTCGCTCGCCGACAACATCGCGATGAGCCTCGCCGCGCATCACGTGCGCGTCGAGGCGCCGATACCGGGCAAGGCGGCGATCGGCATCGAGGTGCCCAACGCCGTGCGCTCGCTCGTGACGTTGAGGGAGGTCGCGGAGAACGAGCAGTTCCTCAATCACGCGAGCAAACTCGCTGTGTGCCTCGGCAAGGACGTCGCCGGGCAGAACGTGTATGCCGACCTGACCCAGATGCCGCACCTGCTCATCGGCGGCGCGACGAACAGCGGCAAGTCCATCGCTCTCGCAACGCTCATCACCAGTTTGTTGATGAGGAACACACCGAAGGACTTGCGGCTGGTGCTGCTCGACCCGAAGCGCGTAGAGCTCACGCTGTTCGACGGCATCCCGCACCTGATGTGCCCCGTCGTCAAGGACGTGGAGATGATGGCGGCGACGCTTCGCCTCGTTTGGAAGGAGATGGACGACCGCTACGACCTGCTCTCCGAGGTCGGCGCGCGGAACATTGACGCCTATAACCAGAAGGTCTCGTTTGCGGAGAGGCTGCCGTACGTCGTTGTGGTGATTGACGAACTCGCCGACCTCATGATCCAAGCCGCCAACGATGTCGAGGCATCGATCTGTCGCCTTGCGCAACTCGCGCGCGCGACCGGCATCCATCTCGTCATCGCAACGCAGCGCCCGTCGGTTGATGTGATTACGGGAACGATCAAGGCGAACGTGTCAAGCCGCGTCGCGTTTGCGGTTTCATCGCAGGTGGACTCGAGGACGATTCTCGATTGCGGCGGAGCCGAGAACCTCATCGGCAAGGGCGACATGCTCTTCCTGCCCATCGGCGCAGCAAAGCCGCAGCGCATCCAGGGGTGCTACGTGTCGGAAGCCGAGATCCATGAGGTGTGCGAGCACTGGCGAAGACAGGCGAGACCACACTACTCTATGGACCCCGTGGCAGCCCTCGCAGAGCGACAGGAAGCGCGCCTCGGAGAACACAGCGCCAACGACGACCCGCTCTACGCCGAAGCCGTGCGCTGGGTCGCCGAACGCGGCGAGGCAAGCACCTCGATGCTGCAGCGGCGTTTCAAAATCGGATTCCAACGTGCCTCAAGACTGTTGGATACGATGGAAGAGCACGGCGTCGTCGGCCCGCGCGACGGCCCCCGCCCCCGCGAAGTGCTGATCAGCCCGCTGGAGGCGGAGGAGCTGCTGGGCGGGGGCTAGGAAGCGCCAGCCCAGAGGGTGGAGATGACCGTAGCAATTTTCTTCAGGTAGCCGAGAGGGCGCTGTCTTCCGTCACTTTCCTAAGAAGCTTGCCAATGTAGTTACCTTTGTCCTCCTGCTGGAACAAGACGTTTCGCGTCTCGAACTCTTCCAAGGTCATGCCATCATCCCACCAAGCGACGCCCGCTACGCGCGTTCTGGAGACGATGAACGAGTTAAGGATGACCGCCGGGTCTCCAAGCTGGCGCTCCAGGTCCTTGATCGTCAGATGGAACCGGATCTTCGGGTCTTCGGGGCCCTCAAGATTCCGCAACCCCTTGGGGTCGATGAAGCTCACGTATTGCCGATCGTCGGCCAGCAGCCAGAGGATGAAGTCGGGGTAGAAGTTGCCCGCCTCGAAGAAGCCGATGCCTCGGCCGCGACTCATGTTGCGAAGCAGGTAGAGCTCCTTGCCCTTGAGGAACTCCTTCTTGGCCTCGCAGAACGCTTGGAGATCCAGGACGAAATCGCGCTCGCCTTCATTCTCCAGTACCACGGGCTTGACCTCGATGAGGTCGTTGCCGACGTAGATGAGCGGCTCGTAGAGATGGCGCCCGAAGGCAATGGCGTGCAGGGATTGGAACTCCACGTTCCGCAGCTTGCCCGCCTCGATGAGCCCCTTGATCTCATCCAGCTTTTGGAGGATGTCCTCGCGCGACTGCTCGATGAGCAGCCGGTACTCATTGATGAAGTTGGGATCGTCCTCGGACAGCTCCCGGTACTCCAGGTGATCGCCTTCGAACTCCTGCTTCCTGAACTTGTAGTAGCGGTCCAGGTACTTCTTGAGGAGGGCCACCGCGATCTCCTGCCAGCGTAGAACCTGCTCGAACGACCGGAAGTGCATCTCCTCCTTGGGAATGAGCAGCACGTACCAGTCCTTCCGCCCTAGGAGAGCCGCGAGGCTGCCGCGCGGAAGGGTGATGTTGTGCCAGGCGCGTTCGTTCTTGAACTGCTGAAGCTCGAAGTAGATGGCGTCGAAGTCGAGGAACGCCAGGTGCGGCTCCTCGAAGTAACCGCGATCACGTTCCGCCGCCTGCGCGCTCGTCCGGCCGGCACCGCTGGCCATCGCCTGGAGCTTGGGATACCAGTCGACCACGACAGGATGCCGGACGAGATACTCGGGCGGCTCGTCCAAGGCGGGCTTCGGCCCATCCTTCTTGAAGTCAACGCCCTCTTTGAGGCGGACGATCTTGAGCTTCTTGCTCCCCAGGTTCTTGATGACGGGGAGCACGAACTCGATCCGGTCCTCGTTCGCCGGGAGGCCTTCATCCTCGAGGTACTCTTTGAACTGGCGCATATAGTCTGCACGGATGCCGAAGATGTTGAGCGTCTCCAGCGTCTCGATGTTCTTAGGCGCGGCCTGTCCCTCCAGCCTCCGACTGCGCTTCAGCGAGAAGTCCTTCCCCTTGAGCCGGACGCCGCGGCCGAAAAGCTGAATGATCTGCGGCCCCTCGTTGCGCCCGATGTTCATCAGGCCCATGGTGCTGACCCGCCAGCTCGACCAGCCCTCGGTGAACTTTTTGGACCCGATAAGGATGTTGATCGTGGACGCCTCGTCGTTGAGGGCGCCGAAGAGGGAATCCGAGAACCCCTTCTCCGTGACGACCAGCTCCCCTTGCTCGTCGCACAGCTTACAGAGGGCAGAAGCGTCGCCAACGTTGATCACGCCGAAGGCGTCGTTGTCACCCAGTCGGAGCGCGACCTCGCCGTCCGTGCCCTTCAGGTTCTCGACGTGCAGCGCGGCCGTGGTGCGGGCATTGAAGAGCACGCGCAGGATGTCGTCGAAGACCTGGTCGGGCGTGAGGCCGAGGGTGTTTAGATACCGGAACGTCCCCTCGAAGAGCTCCCGCCCCTTGGCGTCAAGGAGGCCCGAGTGCCCACCCATCAGCCGTTTGATGGATGCCACGCTCTCGTCGCGCTCCCGCACGAAGGTGGCCAGCGACAGAAGGATGTCCACGACGTCGGAGACCTTCCGCCGGTTCTGCGTGCGGACCGCGTTGACGCTGCCGCCCACGAAGATCCATAGTGGGCGCTCTAGCAGGAAGGGCCGGAACGTGCCGGTCTGCTCCCGGTAGAGCTTCAGCTGCTGATAGAACGAGAGGAGGCAGGCGGTCAGGTACTGCCGGCGCACGTTCTCGTCCGAGTCGTCCGCCAGGTTCAGGATGCGGTAGTCCTTCCCGTAGCCGTCTCCGTAGAAGTACTTGTACGAGTAGTCGAACAGGATGCACTTGGCGTAGACCTGCTCCAGTGCGCGGTTCCCGCTGGCCTTCATCGCCTGGCCGAACGTCGCCGAGTACTCGAACGAAAATCCGTTCTCGCAGAGCTGGTTCCGCTTCTGCATCCAGGCGCCGATCTCCGCGCCGCTGGTTCCGCGATGGCCCTCGTCCACGAGGACCAGGTTGTTTCCCTCGAACGCGTCCACGGCCACGGTCTTCTCGCCCATCTCCTCGCGCAGCTTGTGGACGTCGAGGATCTCCACGGTGGAGAGGCCCCGCCCCTCCTTGGAGAAGAGTTCGGCGTCGATTCCCGAGAGCTGAAACTCGTCCCGGTGCTGGTGCGAGAGGCCTTCATTCGGCGTGAGGAGGATGACCCGGTTCACCTGTCTGCTGCCGTGCAGGTCCAGGTAGTGCCGATACTGGAGGATGTTAATATGCATCAGAAGCGTCTTGCCGCTTCCCGTAGCCATCCAGAAGGCCACCTTGTTCAGGTCCTGCCTGGTGTACGGCTCGATGCGGCTCGCCTCCGGCACGGGCCCTCCTGGCGACCCCGGAACGGGATACTCGCCCCGATTGAAGGCATCCACGTGGGCGTTCAGTTGCGCGAGCAGCCTCTCCTGGTCCCGGAAGTACCGGTCAAGGTAGATCTCGGCGAAGAGCAAGGCCAGATACTGGAAGTACTTCGGATAGAGGAACGATCCCGCATGGTTTCGCTTCTCCGTGATCCGCCGCCAATGGCGCACGATGTTCTGGTCGTAAGCCAGTAGCAGGTCATTGGGGAGGTTTGGCCCCTGCTTCGGGGGGATGTGCAAGCAGACGGCATCGTAGAAGCGGCTGACGTTGTTTTTATCAAATCCCTCCAGCTCCGGCGCCTTCAGGTTGGTGGCGAGACGCTCGAAGCTCGACACACCGAGCAGGCCGAGCAGCCACTGGTGGAGCACCAGCCGCTGCTCGAAGCGGAGAGGTTTTACCGCAGAGGAAGCAGACGAGCGCAGAGGCTTGCGTCTTCTTTTCATAGGCGGTTCGCCATGCGCTTGATGCCGTCCTTGAGATGCAGGACGTTGAAGTTGATGAGGAGACCGAGTTTTTTGCTGCTGGGTTTCAGGTACGACAGGAGTTGGGCTTCATGAATCGGCGCAACCTTCTCCACAGACTTCAATTCCACAATTACGGCACCCTCGACCACAAGGTCCAAGCGGTACCCCAAATCAATCTGAACACCGTCATAAACAACAGGAAGTCCCACTTGACGTTCTACCCGCAGGCCACGCTTGTTGAGTTCATGTTCAAGACATGCCTCATAGGCGTTCTCCAACAGACCCGGACCCAAGGCGCTATGGACTTTCATGGCGGCGTCAACGATCTGCCCGCTGATCTCATTCAGTTCCATTCTCTGCGTCCCTCCGCGTCCTCTGCGGTTAAACATCCTGCACGTCGAACATGAGTCGCTGGAATTCCTCTTCAATCAGCCGGACCTTCCAGGTCTGGCCGGTCGTTTTGAGGTTCTCGAGGTTGTTGTCGCCGTTCACATAGATCACGTCGTATTCCTGGTCCTTCGTGTCGTAGCCCTCATTGCGGAACCACGCGTCGAGGGCGTCGTTGTCCAGCTCCTTGGTCTTCCGCCAAAGGATCAGCACCCGTTCGCCTTGCGGGTTCGTGCCCGTGACGACGCGCACGCCCCCGATGTGGTCGATGGTCTTCACGCGGAGGCCGATCAGGTAGTTGAAGGTCTCGACGAGGTCCACGACCGTGGGCTTCGCCTCGCCGGCGGTCCCGGTGGCGATGTTGAGCTTGTAGTTGAACGGGTCCTCGAAGCGGTCGATGTTTAGGAGCGATGCGCTCCCGCGGCTTTCCACGTCGAGCATGTAGCGGAGGACGTAGTCCTCGCGGAAACCTTCATGTTGTTCAAGCAGGGTCTGCTGCGGACCCGTGCGCTTCAGCTCAAGGTTGTTGAGCGTGTCCTCGTAGGATTCGAGGCGGACGTACTTGAAGAACCCCCCGCCTTTCCAGTCCACGTCCGAGGACACCCCGTAGGGATCTCCAGCGAGCACCCTCTTCATCCTGGGTATGGCGTACTCCAGCAGCCAGTCGCCCATCTCAATGCCGATCCATCTCCGTCGGAGCTTCTGGGCAACAGCCGTTGTCGTTCCAGAGCCGAGGAAGTAGTCGAGGATTAGATCGCCCTCGTTGGAAGACGACCGTATCATCCGCGCAAGCAGATTCTCGTTCTTCTGCGTCAGTGCCTGGTTCCCCACCTTCTCCCGGCTGAAGCTCATGATCTGGATGGAATGCAGCTGATCCAGATCATTGCAGTTCCAGGTGTCCTCGAGTGGATAGCCTTGCCCCGAAGGCGGTGACCCATCCCGACGGGTGTAGCCTTCCGGGTACGGGATGTAGCTCTTGATGAACAGTGGGGAGTCTGTCTTCCCGTACTGGTAGATGGTGTCATGATTGCGAATAAACTTGTTGGCGGCAGACTTGTATCCTGAGATCCAGCCGATCCTCCAGATGATCTCCGTGATGTACTCCAGCTGCTCGTCCAACAAGAGCTTGAGCCGCTCTTTCTCGTTGTAATCGATATGACCGTAGAACGTGCCGTCCTCACATAGAAGGGCCTTTGCGAGTGTCAGGCGGTCAGCCATCATCGCCATCCAGCTCGAATGGCGATACCTGTCCTTGTACGCGAATTCGTCCGTGTCCGTATTGAAGGGGGGATCGATATACATGCATCGCACCGCACCCGTATGCTTCGCCAGTAGCAGGTTCAGACCGTGGTAGTTGTCTGACCAGATGAGTGTCCCGTCCAGGGCGTCATCGAGATGATCGCGCGTCGCAAGGAGCCGCAAGGTGAACTCCGCCGTGAAGTGGACCGTGTCCACGACAAGGCGAGACTGGGTCCTGAGGAAATCGGCAGTAAGAGGCACTGTGTAGCCCGGACTCGTCAGGTCCTTCTTGACCTTGTCGATTTCGAACAGACTTACCCACTCCTCCCGCTGGGCATCGTTATTGATGATCTGATCAAGCAGCCAGTCGCGCGCCTTCTCGTCCTCGATGGCGAAGATGCGGTCCAGCGTGACGCAGTACTGCGTCTCCACCACGAACTTCTTCTTGAGCCAGAGCCTC